>PXRU01000032.1 GCA_003020945.1 Halobacteriales archaeon QS_6_71_20 | reverse complement strand
CGCCTCCGTCCGGGCGGCCGCGAGGCGGGGGTCACCGACCGTCGAGTCGCGGGACCTCCGCCGGTCCGTGCGCGCCGGCGAGGCGTCCGCGCTCGTCTGCTTCGCCGTCGACGCCTCCGCGTCGATGCGGGGACCGATGCGGGCGGCGAAGGGCGCCGCCGTCGGCCTCCTGCGCGACTCCTACGAGCACCGCGACGAGGTCGCGCTGGTGGCGTTCGCCGGCGAGGGCGCGGAGGTGTTGCTCCCTCCGACCGACGACGTGGGCCGCGCGGCGAGACACCTGAAGGAGCTGCCGACGGGGGACCGCACCCCGCTGTCGGCGGGCGTGACGGCCGCGGCCGACGTGCTCTCGCGTGCCGACCCGGAGCTGTCGCTGGCGGTCGTCGTCACCGACGGCGGCGCCAACGGCACACAGCGTCCTACCGAGGCCGTCGACGAGGCCGGGCGCCGCCTCCGCGCCATCGCCGACCGGACGCTGGTCGTCGACGCCGGCGACCGCGAGGGCGTCGTCCCCGCGCTCGTCGGGGCGACCGGCGGGGAACGCGTCCCGCTGGCGTCGCTGTCGGCCGAGCGCGTGGACCGGGCGCTCGCCGGGTCCGCCGACCCCGCGTCCCGGGACCCGTAGTCGGCCCCCGGAATCGGGGACGGACCGCCGGATCGCCCTCCACGGGGCCGTCGGATCAGCCCTCCACGGAGCCGCCTCGGTCTCCCCGGAGTTGATCGCCGGAGCCGCCGCGTCGAGCCGAGTGCGGACGGGCGGTGCCGGACCCCGGTCAGCGCCGCCAGCGGTGGAGCCGGTACGCGCCGCGCTCGCCCGCTCCGTCGTCGTGATACGCGACCGGCTCCTCCACGGCCGCGGCCCCGGTCCCGTCGACCGCGACGGCCGTCGCGACGCCGTCGGTGTCGACCGACGCCCGCCGGCCGGCGTTCACGTCGAACAGCCGGACGCCGTGGACCGCGGGGTCGCGGTCGCGGAAGTGCTGTGCGACCGGCACCGCGAGCGCGTCGCCGGCGGCGGCGACGTGGTGCGCGAAGCCGCCGACGTCCGCGCGCCAGCGCTCGTCGCCCCCGAGGTCGACGCCGACCGCGGTGTGTTCCGCCGGGTGTCGCGCCGGCGTCTCGCGACCCTCCGTCGGGAAGCTGTTCCCGACGACGTAGGCGACGCCGTCCGCGCCCGCGTGGACGTGGTTGGGGTACGCGTACACCCGGTCGGAGCCGTCGCCCGTCTCGCGCTCGACCGGCGTGCCGAGGTCGACGGCGCCGGCGACGGACCCGGCCCGGTCGAGGAGGTAGCCGCGGTAGTCGGCTTGGCTCGCGACCGCGTACCCCTCCGGCATGAGCGCCACGTCGCCGACCGACCTGGTCGCGTCCGCGTCGCTGCGGGCGTCCGGCGCGCGCCGGGGGTCCCACCGCAGTCGAACGTCGCCCGACCCCGGGTCCAACACGACCAGTCCGTCGTCGTGAGCGTCGGGCTCGGGACACCGGTTGTACGCGACCGCGACGCGGTCGCCGTCGGCCGCCGCCGCGATCGGGGACGCGCGCGCCGCGTGGCGCCACGCGACGGTGCCGTCGGCCTCGAGCGCGTACACGACGCTCTCGAACCGCCGCGCGCTCCCGGCATCGTCGTCACCGGACGCGTCGCCGTCGGTGTCAGCCCCGCCGGCGGCGCCCCGCCGCTCGTACCGCCGTGCGACCGCGTACGCCCGGTCCCCGTGGGTGGCGAGCGCCGCGACGAACGGGTACCGGAAGCGCGTCTGCTTCGTCGGCGTTCCAACGTCGTCGGCCGCCTCGACCCGCCAGCGCTCGGCACCGTCGGCGTCGACGAGGCGGACCACACCCCGCTCCCCGCGGGTGCCCGCGAGCACGCCGCCGTCGAACGGCGAAAGGGCGACGACCGGCTCCTCGCCTGCGAGGCGCCACCGCTCCGGAGCGCGTGGGGCGTCGGCGGCCGCGTCCGGCTCCCCGGGCGACTCGGCGTCTCCCGCCCGCGCGGGGTCGCGGTCGAACGCCCGGAGGTCGCCCCCAGCGGTGCCGACGACGACCGAGCGGTCCGTGAGCGCGACCGCCGAGCGGCGGCCCCGCTGGCGCGACCCGCACGGGTTGACCGACCCGAGCGAGACGGTCGTGTGGGCGGCGAGGCCGCGATCGGAGTCGTCGGCGCCGGCCTCGCTACTCGACGGGGAAGGCATCGTGGAGGTCGTGGTGCGTCTCCCCGAGTCCGTCGAGGAGGCCCTCGCCGTGGCTCGCGAGCCTGTCGAGGCTCCGTTCGGCGTCGCGGACGGCGACGAGCCGGCCGCGGACGTAGTCGGCCTCCGGGTCGCCGTCGTCGAGCGTCGCCACCTCCCGCTCCAGGTCCACGAGCGCGGCGTCGAGATGGCGACCCAGTTCGTCGAGCGTCTCCGCGGTCGCGAGCCCCTCGATGGGACCCTCCAGTTCGCCCTCCAGCTCGGCCTCGGCGTGTTCGCGGGCGGCGCGGTCGTCGGTGCCGAGGACGTTCATCATGCCGAGTCGCAGCGCTTCGAGTTCGAGACAGCTCATTGTAGCGTGTCGTGGACGAGTTCCGAGACGATGCGCTCGCGGTCGAGATGCGAGGAGACGATGCGGTCGGCGTCGGTCTCCTCGACGCCGCCGTACCAGACGCCGTCGGGGTACACCGCCACCATCGGCCCGTCGCCGCACTGGTCGAGACAGGAGGTGCGGGTGACCCGCGCGTCGCAGGCGTCGGAGTCGCGGACGGCCTGCCGGAGGCGTTCGAGCACCGCGGCCGACCCCGCGGCCGCACACGTCTGATTGGTGCAGACCGCGACGTGGTTGCCCGGAGCGTCGTGGGCGTGCGGGTCGTCGTCGACGTTCTCGCGGTCGGCGTGGGCCGCGCTGTGGTTCAGCGCGCGCAACATCGCGCGGGCGCCGCCCTCGTCGGCCTCGTAGCCGTCGAGCTCCACCTTGTACTTGCAGGTGTCACACGACATCTCGACGCTGCCGGTTCGGGCCTCCTGCCAGCGGTCCGAGAGCACGTCGAGCAGGCGCGGGTCGGTGCCCAGCGGCTCCCCGGGCGCGGCCGCGACGTACGGGTACTCGTCGTCGAACTCCTCGGCGCCCTCCTTGATCCGTCCGGTGAGGACGCCGTCCCCGAGCATGTACGGCAGAACGACCACGGCGTCGGGGCGCTCGCGCGCGACGGCGTGGAGCGTCTCCTCAAGCGTCGGCTCGGTCACGCCGATGAAGGTGGCGCGCACGTCGTCGAACGCCCGACCCTCGTACAGCAGTCGGGCGAGCTTGTGGACGTCCGCGTTCGCGTCGGGGTCCAAGGAGCCGCGGGCACACACCACGACCGACACGTCGTCGTCAGCGCGGTCGACGCCCAGTTCGCGCTCCACGGCCGCGGCGCGGTCGTCGAGCAGGTCAATCAGCGCCGGGTGGACCCCGAGATGCGAGCCGTTCCGGATCTCCAGGTCGGGGTGTTCGGCCCGCGCGCGCTTCACCGCCAGCGGGACGTCGTTTTTCACGTGGCTGGCCGCGAACAGCGAGAGGTGGACGACCGAGACCCGGGAGACGGCGTCCGCTAGCCCGGCGATCGCCTCGTCGATGGCCGGCGAGGCGAGTTCGAGGAAGCCCGCGTCGACAGGGACGCCCAGCCGCGACTCCAGATCGGCCGCGAGGGTGCGCACCTGCTCGTTCGACTTCTCGCGCCGGGAGCCGTGTCCCACGAGCAGTACGGCCTCGTCCGAGAGCGACGAGGGCGTCGGGGCGGTCTCGCTGCTCACGGCTGCCCCCCGTCACCGGCGTCGCCCTCCTCGCGGACGCGCTCGATGCTCTTTCGCGTCTTTCGTCGTCGCTGTGACGCGAACAGCCCCGACTCGTCGCTCCCCTCGTAGAGCCACTCGCCGAGCGCGGGGCCGGCGTCGTCGTCGACGCCGAACCAGTAGCCGCCCGACGAGGACTCGTTCAGGTCGCCGTACGGAGCGTGGATCGGGGCGGCGTCGAGCTGGTCGCGGACGGTCGAAAGCAGCGCCTCGTCGTCGTGAACGACCGAGATGCCGACCGCGTTCGCGTCGGACTTGTAACACACCGTGCCGCAGCCCTCGATCAGCCCCCGGAGGAGCTGGCGGCGGTGGTCGGAAAGCGCCGAGAACCGGTAGCCGCCGGCGCCGTCGCCGTCGGTTGGGAGGCCGAACGCCGCCGCCGCCCGGCGGGCCGCGGGCGTCTCGACCGTGACCGTGAACTCGTCGGGCCGCGGCGTCGCCGACGCGGACGATCACCGTCCCGTCCGCGACCGCTCCGTCGGCGGCGACGCGCCCCCAGAGGTACGCCGTCTCGGGGGTCGCCGAGAGGAGGTCGTCGGGGGCGTCCGGAAGCGGGACCGCGTCGTCGGCGGCGGACCCCGCGTCGGGGCCGGTCGACTCGCTCATTCCGCACCCCCCTCCGCGGGGGTCACCGCGATGGCGTCGAGCGGGCACGCCGCCGCGGCCTGCCGCGCCTCGTCGATCCGGTCGTCCGCGAACGTCGCCGTCACGCTCGCGTCGGCGCGCTCGACCGACTCCGCGTCGGCGGCGTCGATCCCCGCGAGGCCGTCGTCGGCCTCCACGAACCGGGGGTCGCGGACGAGACACGCGAACACGCCGTCGCAGGCGTCGCGGTCGACCGTCACCGTGTAGCTGGCTGGCTCGCTCATCTCAGTAGTCGTACTTCGTCTCGTAGCCGCGCGGGGTGACCATGCGGTCGTCCCACACGTACGTCTCCTCGTTGCCGACGACGACGGTCGTCGTCATGTCCACGAGGTCCGTCTCCCCGTACGACTCCAGCTCGCCGAGCGTCGTGAGCTCGACGGCCTCGTCCTCGCGGCCGGCGCCGTGGACGATGCCGACCGGCGTGTCGTCCGCGCGGTGTTCCCGGAGGATCTCACAGGCCGTCTCCCAGTTCTCGCGGCGCTTGCGGCTCCAGGGGTTGTAGATCGAGATCGTGAACCCCTCGCCGGCGACGGCGTGGAGCCGCGACTCGATCTCCTCCATCGGCGTGAGGTGGTCCGACAGCGACACCGACACGGAGTCGTTCACCAGCGGCGCGCCCAGCCGGGCGCCGCAGGACTGCGCCGCCGGCACCCCGGGGACGACCTCGAACTCGACCATCGAGGCGGTCGCGCCCTTCGATTCGAGGATCTCCAGCGCGAGGCCGGCGAGGGCGTACACGTTCGGGTCGCCCGAGCCGACGATCGCCACGTCGTTGCCGGCCAGCGCCCGGTCGATCGCCTCCTCGGTCCGGGACACCTCCCCGCACATCGGCGTGTCGTACAGCTCGTCCGCCTGCTCGGTGATCCCGTCGGGGATGAGGTCGATGTAGGTGGTGTAGCCGACAATGTGTTCGGCGTCCGCGAGCGTCGACTTCGCGCGTGCGGTCATGCCGTCCGCGTGGCCCGGACCGAGGCCGACGGCGACCAGCCGTCCGGGGTCCGCCTCGAAGTCGTCGACGCTCGCGTCCACCTTCTCCTTCGTGTCGCTGGAGGCGCCGCCGCAGGCGCTCGCGGAGTCACCCTCGGAGGTGTTCGACGAGGAGGCGCCGCACGCCGACGACCCGGCGGACCCCGTGTCGGCCTCGGCAGCCTCGGCGGCCGTCCCGCCGTCGGTCTTCGCGCCGCAGCCGCTCGACTCCGTCTCGGTTTCGGTGCTGTTCGTCCCGTCCGTCGAACCGCCGCAGGTGGTGTCGTCGTTCATTGTGGTGTGGTGTCGTCAGAAGTCCTCCACGTCACGCCCGCCGCGCGGGGTGACGAGGTAGTCGCGGTAGTCGTTCTCCCAGACCTCGGTCTCGTGGGTGCCGACGAGGATGGAGGTGCCCATCCCGCCGACCTCCTCGTCGTGCTCGGTCGCCTCGCCGAGCGTCGTCAGGGTGTACGTCTCGCCGTCGACGTTGCGGCCGGCGTCGCCCCGGCCGGCGTCGTTGACGATGGCGACGGGCACGTCGTCGTGGCGCGCCTCCTGAATCGCCTCGATCGCCCGCTCGTAGTCGCGCCAGCAGTTGTACAACACGATCACGAAGTCCGCCGTCGCCGCGGCGTGGAGCTTCTCCTCGATCTCGTCCCAGCCGCGCCACTTGTCCGACAGCGAGACCGTACAGAAGTCGTTCGACAGCGGCGCGCCGAGCGTCGCCGCGAGGCTCAGCCCCGCGGTGACGCCGGGGACGATCTCGATCGGCACGTCCGTCGCGTCCTCGGCCTCGGCCATCGTGAACAGCAGGTCCGACTTCCCGTACACGTTCGGGTCGCCCCCGGAGACGTGGGCGACGTCCTCGCCGTCGCGGACGCGCTCGAACGCCTCCCGCGCCAGTTCGACCTGCCGTCCCATCGATGAGCGGACCAGTTCCTGCTCGCCCGCCGCCTGTTCCTCCTCGGGCGGCAGGGTGCCGTCGTCGCGGAGGAACGCCTGGTAGAGGTTCGAGGCGATCACGCAATCGGCGGACTCGACGACTCGGCGGGCGCGCTCCGTCAGCTCGCCCGGAAGCCCCGGGCCGATGCCGACGACGGACAGCGTGCCGTAGTCGTCTGGCGCCTCGTCGTCCGGGTCGCCGCCGGCGGCCGCGCGGGAGTCCGGGAGGGGCGACCCGGGTACAGCGTCGCCGCTCATCGCCCCACCGCAACGGTGACGCTGTCCTCGTATCCGATCTTCTCGACCACGAGCTCGTGCTCGCGGCCGCCGGCGATGGCGGAGGCCTCCGAGATGCCCGGCCAGCCGATCAGCTCCTTCGAGCGGGACGGCGTCGGCCCCTCGTGGTTCTCCAGCGTCTCCTTCTCGAAGCTCACGACGCCCAGGCCGCGCTCCTCGGCGGCCGCGAGCAGGCCCGGCTCCTCGGCCTTGCGGCTGCCGGTGGCGACGAACTCCACGTCGCCCCAGTCGGCGTCGGCCTCGTCGAGGGCGCGCGCCCAGGCGGCGTCGAACTGCTCGGCGTCGGCGCCCGAGACCGAGCCGGTGCCGAGCACGATGCCGTCTTCTGGGTCGCCGTTGCGCTTCAGGACGGTCACGTCGTCGCCGACGAGCACCGCCCGCGGGCCGTCGAGCCGCTCGACCGGGCCGAGCTCGTCGTCGAGCACCGCGAGGTTGGTCGCGACCGTCGAGTCGCCGTTGACGACGTGGGCGTCCAGCGCCTTCGCGCGCTCCTCGACCCCCTGCTTGCCCGCGGCCTCGCTGGCGGTCGTCATCGCGGGTACCGCCCCCAGCGACGCGAGGTCGTCGGCCACCTGGTTGGCGCCGTGGTGGCCGCCCGTGAGGGGGATCGCCCACGTCAACTCCTCGTCGACGACGACGACCGCGGAGTCGTCCCACTTGTCGTCGAGCAGGGGGGCGGTCTTGCGCATCGCGATCCCGCTCGCCATCAGCCCGCAGAACACGTCGTACTCGCCCCAGTGCTCCGCGAACACGTCGCCGTGGTACTCCAGGAGGTCGATACGCTCGTAGCGGTCGGCCAGTCCCTCCCTGATCTCCTCTGCGGTGTCGCGTTTGCGCTCGAAGGTGACGACGCCGAGCGTCTCGGCGACCTCGCCGTCGGAGTCCGGCGTCGAGCAGTGTGCGCCGCCGGAGTCGGCGTCCGAGCCGCCCGCGTCGTCGGTCGATACGTCCGTCGTGTCGTCGTCCGTGCTCATGTCGTGGTCCTCGCTGTCGTTCGTGAGTCAGTCGTCGGTCTCGGCCGTACCCGACTCCGCGTTCGGGTCCGTCTCCGTGCTCGCGTCCGATCCGCCGTCGCGTGCGTCCCCGTCGCCGCCCTCTCCCTCCTGCTCGCCCTCGCTCCCGCTCGCCCAGTCGCCGTACAGGTACGAGCGCTCGTAGCCGCCGCCGGTGACCGCCTCGCCGATGACGACGAGCGCGGAGGCGCGGTAGCCGGCCTCCTCGACCGCGTCGGCGACATCCGCGACGGTGCCGCGGATCACGTCCTCGTCGGGCCAGGAGGCGTGATACACCACCGCGACGGGGGTGTCCGGGTCGACGCCGTCGTCCAGCAGGCGCTCCATCGTCTCCCGGACGGCGTGGGTACCGAGGTAGATGCAGGTCGTCACGTCGCCCATCTCCACGAACTCGGTGATGTGGTCCTCCTCGGGGCCGAGCGTCTTCCCCTGCGGCCGGGTGAACGCGACGTGGTTCGCGACCTCGTTGAGCGTCAACTGGGTCTCAAGCGTCGCGCTCGCGGCGAACGCGGCGGTGACGCCCGAGACGAAGTACGTCTCGATCCCCTCGGACTCCAGCGCGTCCATCTGCTCCAAGGCCGCGCCGTACACCGACGGGTCGCCCGAGTGGAGTCTGACGACCGTCCGCCCCGCCTCGTGGGCGTCCCGCATCAGCGGGATCAGCTCCTCCAGGTCCTTCCCGACGGAGTTCACCTGCTCGGCGTGGTCGCAGAAGGCGTCGAGCAGCTCGCTGTTCACCAGCGAGCCGGCGTGGACGACCAGGTCAGCGTCCGAAAGCAGCGCTCGACCGCGGACGGTCAACAGCCCGGGGTCGCCCGGGCCGGCGCCCACGAAGGGGATCCCCTCGCGGTCGTCGACGACCTCGGTCGCCGGCTCGGGGAGGTCGCCGGTCACTGGTCGGCCCCCGCGTCGCCGGCCGTCCCCCCGTCGGTCGCCGCGGGGTCGGCGTCGGCGAACGCCGCGGTCGCCGGCTCCTCGCCCGCGTCGGGTCTGCGGGCGTACGCCAGCGTGTAGTAGTCGCGCTCGTCGATCTCGTGGGGGTCGTCGGTGACGACCGTCTCGCCGGCCTCCATGAACAGCCGCCGGCCGTACGTCACCTCGTAGCCCGCCTCGACGAGCCCCGCGTGGGTCGCCGGCGCGTCGGTCACCTTGAAAAGCACCATCCGGTCGGGGCCGGTCGGCGACCGCCCGGCGTCGGCCTCCCGGAGCGCCAGCCCCGCGCCGGCCTCCACCTCGACGCCGAGCGCGGTCGTGAACGCGGTCGTCGCCGAGACCCCGGGCACCGTCTTCACCGCCCGCGACCGCGTCGGCGGCCTCCCGCCACGCCCGACGAAGCTCCTCGGGATCGCGCGTCATCGGGAAGTCGAGATCGCCCAGCCGCGACTCGGGGACGTGCTCGACCGCGACCGCCCGCGAGAGCCGACCCGGGGTGTAGACGGTGTCGGCGGACTCCAGCACGCGCCGTCCCCGCAGCGTGATCAGGTCCGATGCGCCCGGACCGAGGCCGACGCCGTACAGCGTCACGCCCCGCCCCCCGCGACCGTCTCGGTCGCGCGTTCGTCGTCGCCCCTCCCGACGGCGGCCCCGCCGGCGACGAGATACACCGGGTTCTCGGCGTCGAAGCTCGTGGCGCCGGCCAGCTCGTAGCCGTGGCTCACCTGGAACTGGGCGACCTCGTCGAGGACGTCGCGCTCGCGGAACGCGTCGACGGCCCGTCCCGCCACCTCCAGCCGGGAGACGTTCATCACGACCCGGTCGACGCCCGTCTCGACCGCGTGGTCGAGCACGTCCTCGAAGTTGCGCGAGCCGCCGAGGAACAGCGCGTCGGCGTCGTCGGGCAGCCCCGCGGGTGCCTCCGCCTCGACCAATTCCACCGCGGCGTCGTCGACGTCGTTGGCGGCGAGGTTCCGGCGCGTCACGTCCAGCCGCTCGGGCTTCCGTTCGAGCGCGGTGACCCGCCCCGCCCGGCGCGCGGCCTCGATCGTCACGGCGCCGGTGCAGGAGCCGACCTCGACGAAGTGGTCGTCGGGGGTGAGCCCCAGCTTCGAGAGCGTCACCGCCCGCACTTCCGGCTTCGTCGGCCCGGCCTTCGCGTCGTGTGGGAGGCGTGTCGACGGTATCCGAGGCATCACTCCCACAAGGCGAACCCGTCGTAATAACAATTTGGATTGGGTTAGGACAAGCCAGCTTGAGAGCCGAGGTTCGTCGCGTCGGCTCCGAACGCCCCCGACAGCAGGTCCGGGACGTCCCCGGGCACGACGTCGGAGTACCAGCGTCCGCGGGGGTGGATCGCGACCGCGGTGCCGTCGGCGCTGCACAGCCCCAGACAGCTCGTCTCGGCGACGTGGACCGCCGACCAGAAGACGCCGCGCTCCTTCAGCCAAGCCGTCACCGCGTCGAGCACCTCGTCGCCGTGGGCCTCCGCACACGCCGCGTACTCCGAGTCGCGGGCGTTCGTGCAGACGAGCACGTGGTCGCGGAACCCGCTCTCGGCCACCTCCGCGGTTCGCTCCCTCATCGCTCTCCCGCGGGCGCGCCGTCCGGGAGCCCGGAGCCGTCCGGCCGGTCGGTCGGCCGCGCGTCGTCGCGCAGTCGGGCGTGGACGGCGGCCAGCAGCAGCCACACCAGCGCCTGGCCGAACACCACCACTCCGACCAGCCCGCTCGCGAGCGCCGGCTCCAGGGCCGACTCGGTCGCGGTCGCGAGCCCGTCGGTGGGCGCCGCCGCCGCGGCGACGACCAGCAGTCCGTACGGGGCGGTCGCCGCGAGCGTCGCCGCCGAGCGACTCCACTCGGGCCGGAGTCGGTCGTACGCGGCCATGCCGGCGACGCACGCGACCCCGCCGGCGAGGACCAGCCCGACGTACAGCAGCGACCCCATCGTGGGGTCGAGCGCGCGCTCGACGCCCGGGACCGTCGGCGGCAACACGAGCCACGGCGCTCCCGACACCGTGAGGAACCCCGCGAGGCCGAACACGTAGCTGTCGACGCCGGCACGTCCCGGGACGATCGGCTCCAACAGGTAGAACGCGACCCCGAAGCCGGCCGCGCCGAGGAACAGCCCCCACAGCGCACCCGATGCCACGCTGACGGCGTCGGTCACGGCCGCCGGCAGCCCGTCCCCGCCCCCGTGGTCGGCGACGTGGTCGCCGTCCGCGCCGGCGGCGTGGGCGCGGTCGTCGGCGAAGCCGACGAGCGGGTTCGCCACGAGCGCGACGAACAGCCCGAACGCCACCCCCGCGACGGCGCCGGCTTTCACCCCCCGGACGAGGTACTCGACGAGCATCTCAGTGGCAGACGATCCCGGCGGCGTGGCGGAAGTTGTGCATCGCCTCGTGCGCCGTCGGCTCCCCCAACAGCAGCAGCGTGAACCCGAGCGCGGCGACCGACAGCAGCGTCGCCGCCGCCTGTGCCGGGGAGAGGTTCGTCCGCGCGAGCGCCAGTCGACCGTGGACCGTGTCCGTCGTCGTCATTGTCAATGCAGCTTGTTCGAGCACAAGTGGGATTGTAAAACTTTCCGCGGCGACGCGGGACCGGACCGACCCGGACCGGACGGCGTATGTCAGTCGCACGCACAAGCGTTATCATCGACAGGTCGTTACAGCCGAACGACACAATGCCGGAATCGCTTGTCGACCAACTACAGCGGGAGATGGAGTGTGAGGGGGTTCTGGACTGCTTCTACGGACTGCGACGACTCGACAAGGAGTGCTTCCGGCTGCTCGTCGAGTCGGAGGAGCCGCTCACCGTCGACGAGGTCGCCGACGCCGTCGACCGCGAGCGGTCCACGGCCTACCGGTCCGTCCAGCGGCTGCTCCAGTCGGGCGTCATCCGCAAGACACAGGTCAACTACGACCAGGGCGGGTACTACCACGTCTACTTCCCGGCCGACCCCTCGAAGGTCGCCGACGACCTCCAGCGGACGCTCAACGACTGGTACGCGAAGATGGGACAGCTCATCGACGGGTTCGAGCGGAAGTACGAGGCCGTCGAGTCCGTTCCCGTCGAGGACTGACCGACCGACGAGTCCGGTTCCGTCGGCGCCGCCGCGACACCCCGATGCTCCCACCGCCCGCACGAGGACGACCGGACGGCCGTCGCCGGCGGACCGGGACGGGGAGCGTTACTGACGGATCGAGACGAGGAGCGTTACTGGCGGACCGAGACGAGGAGCCGACCCCGCCGAGACGACCGATCCGAGCGACGGCTCCGACGGCCTACTCGGCCGACCCGTCGCCCAGCAGCGCCGTCACGTCGGCGTGCGTCTCCAGCAGGTCGCGCATCAGCTCGACGGTCCGGGCGTCCCGCGTTCGGCCGCCGCGCACCACGTCCTCCGCGCGGTCCACCGTCGAGCGGGTGTCCCCCGTCACCGACAGCACGGGCAGGCCAGCCTCCTCGGCCGTGCCGAGGACGGAGCCCGGCGGTCGGTGCCCCCCCGTCAGGACGAGACAGCGGACGCTGTTGGCCTCGACGGCCGCGGTGGCGATGTCCGACCGGTCGCCGCCGGTGATCACCGCCGCGTCGCGGCTGCGGCGGAAGCGACGCAGCGCCTCCTCGGCGCCCATCGCGCCGACGAGGAACCGCTGGACGAGCGCGGCGTCGTCCCCCTCGACGAGCACGTCGGCGCCGAGTTCGTCCGCCAGCGTCGACACGCGGACGCCCGACAGCTCCGCCACCTCCGGGAGGACGCCGACCGTCTCGTGGCCGCGCGCCCGGAGGAACGGCGCGACGTCCGCCTCCACGTCGTCGCGGACGGCGTCGGCGACCCGGTTGAACAGCACGCCCGCGAGCCGGTCGCCGACGGCGTCGACGGCCGTCAACAGGTCGTCCACGTCGCCGGGCGCGCCGTACTCGGCGACGAGCACCACGTCCGCGTCCAGCAATCGCGCCACGTCGGGGTCGGTCAGGTCGACGACGCCGCCGGTATGGACGTCGCCGCCCCCCTCGACGAACATCGCGTCCGTCCCCTCCGCGAGCCCGTCGAACGCCTCGCGGACGCGGTCGTGGAGCTCGTCGACGTCCTCCCGGCCGCGGATCGCCCCCTCGATGAACGTCGGGGAGTAGACGACCGGCTCCATCTCGTGCATCTCGGCGTCGGTCCCGAGCAGCTCCCGGGCGAGCATGGGGTCCTCGTCGAGCGTCTTCCCCACGACGCTCTGGAGGCGGGTCCCCGTCGGTTTCATGTAGCCGACGTCGCGCCCGCGGTCGGCGGCGATGCGCGCGAGCGCAAGCGTGACGGCGGTCTTGCCGGTGCCCTCGGCGGTCGATGTGACGAGTAACGGGTTCATGAGTCCAGCTCCTCGGGGTCGACGGTGAGGCGGAGGTCGACGGCCCGGACCCCGTCGGGCGTCGCGACCAGGGGGTTGACGTCAAGCTCCACGACGCTCGGGAAGTCGGCGACCAGCCGCGAGACGCGCCGGACCGCGTCGACCACGGCGTCGAGGTCGACCGGGTCCCGGCCGCGAGCGCCCCGCAGCAGCGGCGCCGCGTCGATATCGGCGGTCATGTCCTCGGCCTCGGCGCTCCCGACGGGCGCGAGGCGGAACGTCGTGTCCTCCATGACCTCGACGAACACGCCGCCCAGCCCGAACATGATCAGCGGGCCGAACTGCGGGTCGCGGTGGCTGCCGACGATGGTCTCCACGCCCGCGTCGAGGTCGACCGTCTCCTGCACCTGCACGCCGAGGACCGTCGCGTCCGGCTGGTAGCTCCGGGCGCGGGCGACGAGGTCCTCGTAGGCGTCGGCGACCTCGGCGACCGGGACGCCCACCTTCACGCCGCCGATGTCGGACTTGTGGAGGATGTCGGGGCTGACGATCTTCATGACGACCGCCTCGCCGATCCCCTCGGCGACCCGCTCGGCCTCCGTCGGGTCGTCGACGACGGCGCCCTCGGGCGTCGGGACCCCGTAGGCGTCGAGGATCCCCATCGCCTCGACCCCGAGGCGGTTGTCGGGCCGCTCCTCGACGGACGCGAGGACCTCCCGGACGCGGTCGCGGTCGGCGTCCACGGGCTCGGGCTCGGGGTACGACCGCCCCCGCACCTCGCCGTACTCCATGAGCGATCCGAGTCCGCCGGCCGCGCGGGCGGGGTCGAAGTAGGAGGGCACCCCGCGCTCGCGGAGCGCGTCGCGGGCGGCCGTCAGGCGACCGCCGCCCATCAGACACGCCGCCAGCGGGACGCCGTGTTCCTCGGCGGCGTCGGCGACGGCGTCGCCCAGTTCGGCGAAATCGAGCGTGGCCGTGGGCGCGGTGATCACGACCGCCGAGCCCACGTCCGGGTCCGCCAGCGCGGCGTCGAGCGCGTCGCGGTAGCGGTCGACGCCCGCGTCGCCGATCACGTCGACCGGGTTGTACACGTTCGCCTCCGCCGGGAGGTCGGCCGCGAGCCGCTCGACTGTCCCGTCCGCGAAGCTGGCGAGACGGAGGCGCTCGGCGTCGCCGACGGCGTCGGTCGCCATCACGCCCGGGCCGCCCGCGTTCGTCACGACGGCGACGCCGTCGGACGCCGGCACGACGCCGCCCGAGAGCGCCCGCGCGGCGTCGAACAGCTCCTGTACCGAATCGGCGCGGAGCACGCCCGCGGCGTCGAGACCGGCCTCGTACGCCCGGTCGGAGCCGGCGATGGCGCCCGTGTGGCTGGAGGCGGCCTGCGCGCCCGCGTCCGTGCGACCCGACTTGACGACGGCGACGGGCGTGTCGTCGGTCGCCTCGCGGGCGGCGTCGACGAACCCGCGCCCGTCGTCGATGCTCTCTAGGTAGCCGACCACCACGTCGGTCCCGGGGTCGTCGCCCCACGAGCGGACGAGGTCCGTCTCGTCGAGGACGGCTTTGTTGCCCAGCGAGACGACGTTCTTGAAGCCGAGGCCGGCCTCCGCGGCCCAATCGACGACGGCCGTGACGAACGCGCCGGACTGGCTCATGAACGACACCCCGCCCGCCGGCGGCGCGTCCGGGCCGAACGTCGCGTTCAGGCCCGGCGGGCTGGACATGACGCCGAGGCTGTTCGGGCCGACGAGCCGCAGATCGTGCTCGGCGGCGGCCTCGCGGAGGCGGCGCTCGCGGCCCGCGCCCTCGGCTCCCGTCTCCCCGAAGCCGGCGGTGAGCACGACCACGTCGCGGACGGCGGCCTCGCCACACTCCCGGACCACGTCGACCACGTGCTCCGGCGGCACCGCCACCACCGCGAGGTCCGGGTCGGCGTCGGCCACCGACGCGACGCACTGCTCGCCGAGCACCGCGTCGCGGTTCGGGTTCACCGGGACGACGCTCCCGTCGAAGCCGTCGAGCAGGTTCGCGGTCACCGCCCGCCCGACGGAGCCCTCCCGCTCGGTCGCGCCGACGACCGCGACGCGGTCGGGGTCGAACAGCCCCGCGAGCGACCCCGCGGCGTCACTCACGCTCCACCTCGCGTGCGGGCCGGCGGCGTGAGCGCTCGGTTCGTCCAGGTCGGCCCCGGCGGCCGCCCGTCGCGAGCCGGGTTCGTTCGGACGACGGTCGTCTCACTCGTCGGTCACTGGTCGAGGGTTCGACGCCTCGACACAAGAGTGTACCCGCGGTTCCGAGTCGGCAGGACCGTGTCCGGAGCCGTCGGAGGGCCGACCTCGTCGAGCGGGGAGCGTCGCGCGGAAACCGGCGGGCGGCGGTCAGGCGCTCGGCGGAC
The DNA here is from genome assembly GCA_003020945.1 of Halobacteriales archaeon QS_6_71_20. Taxonomy (GTDB): domain Archaea; phylum Halobacteriota; class Halobacteria; order Halobacteriales; family Haloferacaceae; genus Halobaculum. Next base: position 79,105 of record PXRU01000032.1, on the reverse strand, counting down.
CGCTCCGTCGAGCGACGAACGGACGCAGCCGCCGGCTCGCGGCGTCGGCGACCCGCCGGGCGACCGCGCCGAGGACGACGCCCAGCGACAGCGCGGGGTGGTGGGCGGCGACCAGCAGCGCGACGGGGACCAGCGCGGTCGCGGCGACGGCTGCCGGCGACCGGGGATGGCGGTGAGCGTGCGGCTCGGCGGTCGGTCGGGGACCGGGGACGTACATCTGTGACGTGACGGGGGTGACGGTGAGCGGGCGACGCGAGCGACCTCGGCGTTCGGCCGCCCGCCGTCACGCCGGCGGGGTCCCGGCGACCCCGAACGGGGTGGGCGAACGACCTACCGCGAGGCGAGGCGGGTCGGAAGCGGAATCTCAAGCATCGTGTCCGCTCGGTGTCACGCCGTCGTATAAAAGCTGGTCGAGGTGTGTGGACGAGTCGCAGTCCGGCGCGGACGGCGACGCGGCCTCCGTGGGCGGTCAGCTGTCGACAGTCGCCTGTCAACGATCGTCCCTCGATCAGCAGCCGTCGCAGTCGCAGTAGCGCTCGCAGACGGGGTTGTCACAGTCAGGGCTCCGCGCCGAGCAGTACGTCCGCCCGTGCTCGATGAGCAGGACGTGGAGCGGGTAGATCAGCTCGTCCGGGACCGCCGCGTCGAGCACGTCGTGCGCCCGGGCGTTCGATGCCGAGTCGGGGACGAGGCCGAAGCGCTTCGAGACGCGCTCGACGTGGGTGTCGACCGCCATCGTCGGCTTGCCGAAGTGGAAGTTGAGCACGACGCTTGCCGTCTTCGGCCCGACGCCCTTGATGTCGGTGAGCCACGCCTTCGCCTCGTCGGTCGCCATCGCGTCGAGGAACGCCAGCGAGTAGGCGCCGCCGGTCTCCTCGCGCACCGACGACAGCGCGCGCTGGATCCGCGTCGCCTTCGTGTCGGGGAGCCCGGCGACGCGGATCGTCTCGGCGAGCTCGTCGTGGGGCGCGTCCTCGATCGCGCGGAAGTCCTCGTACGTGGCGAAGAGGCTCTCGGACGCGCGGGCGGTGTTCTCGTCGGCGACGTTCTGCGAGAGGATCGTCGTCAGCAGCTGCCGGACGCCCTCGCCCGGCTCCGCCTCGCTGTCGGCGCCGTGCGCGTCGCTTTCCCCGACCGCACCGTGCAGCTCCGCGAGGTCGCCGTGCAGCGATCTGACCGCCGCCTCGTCCCACTCCCGGTCCTGGCTCGACATACACGCACTGGGGGCCTGGGAGGCTTCAACCCCGGGGCAGCGGCGATATGCGTCCGCCCCCGGCTCCCGACCGGCCGCGACCGCCCGGGCGCTCACTCGCCGGCGGTGGCGAACACGAACTCCGTCCCGCTCCCGAGCGGGTCGTCCGCGGTGACGGTCCGGTCGACCGCGAAGCCGGCCGCCCGAAGCTGCCGCAGCGTCTCCTCGCGACCGGGCGCCGAGAAGAACATCCGGCCGCCCATCCACCCCGACCGGACCGTCTCGAACCGGCCGCCCGGGAGCGTCATCAGCAGGCGGCCGCCGGGTCGGAGGACGCGCGCGAACTCCCGATACGCCGCCGGCTGCTCCGCTCGCGGGACGTGAAACACCGCGTGGTAGGCGGTGACCGCGTCCGCGACGCCCGCGGCGACCGGGAGCGCGGTCATCTCCCCCTGGAGGAGGCACGCGTCGGGCACGGCCTCGCGGGCGAGGTCCAGCCCGGCCCCGGAGACGTCGACGCCGACGCTGTCCGGCGGGAGGTTCGCGAGCGTGCGCGCGCCGTCGCCACAGCCCACGTCCACCACCGTGGCGTCGGCCGGAAGCGCGTCGCGGAGGTCGTCGATCAGTGCCGCGTCCGAGCCGGTCGGGTCGCGGCGCTCGGCGTACGTTTCCGCCACCGCGTCCCACGCCCGCCGGATCTCCCGTCGGTCCATACTTCACCCAGGGACTCCCGCCGAATGAGTGTCCGGGGACAGTAGCGGAGGATCGGCGTTCGGGCGTCTCGAACCGAGATAGGTAGAATAGGTAAAATAGCCGACTTGTCTGGCTATCGTATCGAACGTCGCCGACCGGAAGAATCGGTGTGTGAGCCGGTTCCGACACGGAGAACAGGTACTGGACGGGACTGTCCGGACTGAAGGGATCGGGGCCGTTCGTCGAGCGCCTGAGGCCGCCGACTTCCCGGTGGCTCGGGCGTCAGTCGAACCGGAACGTCTCCAGGTTCCGCGGCGCGACCGTCCGCATCCCGAACTCCTGGTACAGTCCGGAGGAGAACTGGTCGGTGGCCGTCTCGTCGCCGTGGACGCACAGCACCTCCTCCGGCCGGGGGTTCATCGTCCCGACGAACTCCTCCAGCCCGTTCCGGTCGGCGTGACCGGAGAAGCCGCTGACCGAGTCCACGTCGAGCCGCAGCGTCAGCTGCTCGCTTTGGCTCCCGCGGTCGCTGAACGGGACCTCGCGGCGGCCGTTCTGGATCCGGCGCCCGAGCGTCCCCTCCGCCTGGTAGCCGACGAACACCAGCGAGTTCTCCGGGTCGCCGCCCAGCAGCTTGAGCCAGGACATGATCGGCCCGCCGGTGACCATCCCGGAGGTGGAGAGGACCACGCACTGCTCGCCGGCGGCGATCTCCTCGCGCATCTCGTGGCCCCCGTCGACCTGCTGGAACTGGTCGGCGAGGAACGGGTTCTCGTCCTTGTGGAGGATCCGGTCGCGGAGGCCGTCCCGGAGGAACTCCGGATACGCCGTGTGGATCGCCGTCGCCTCGCGGATCATCCCGTCGAGGTAGATCGGCATCGTCGGCAGGCGGTCCTCCCGCATCGCCTCTTCGAGCACCAGCATGAGCTCCTGCGACCGCCCGACCGCGAACGCGGGGATGACGACCTTGCCGCCCCTGTCGTGCGTCTCCCGGATGCGCTCGATCAGCGTCTCCTCGGAGTCCGCCTGGTCGGTCTGGGTGTCCCCCCGACGGCCGTACGTCGACTCCATCACGAGCGTCTCCACACGGGGGAAGTCGTTCGATGCGCCGTTGAACAGGCGCGTGTCGGCGTTGCGGATGTCGCCGGAGAAGACGACGTTGTGGAACCCGTCGCCGATGTGGAGGTGGGTGACGGCGCTGCCGAGGATGTGACCGGCGTTGTGGAACGTGAGCTTCACGTCCGGCGCGATGTCGGTCACGTCGCCGTAGTCGACGGCGATGGTCCGCTTCAGCTCCTTGCGGACCATCTCGCTGGTGTACGGCGGCGTGCGGCCCTCCTTGGCGGCGACGTCGAGGTAGTCGAGCTGGAGCAGCCCCATCAGATCCCGGGTGGGCTGAGTCGTGTAGATCGGCCCGTCGTAGCCGTACTTGAACAGGATCGGCAACAGCGCGCTGTGGTCGAGGTGGGCGTGGGTGAGGATGACCGCGTCCAGGTCCGCGATCGGGTTCGCCTCCGGCACCTGGAGGTACGGCACCTCGCCCTCGGCGCCGGGCTTGTCCCCGCAGTCCACGAGGATGCGCGTCTCGGGGGTGGCCAACACGAAGCTCGCGCGGCCGACCTCGCGACAGCAGCCGAGCGTCGTCAGCCGGACCCACTCCGGCTCCTCGACGTCGCGGTGGATCTCGTCGCCGACGCGCTCGAGGAACGCCCGACGGTCGTCCCGCTCCTGCAGCAGGAAGTTCCGCACGTTGTCGACCGTCGAGGACTCCATCGGCGGCGTCCGGACGACGTCCGGCGTCCACCCGACTGCCTGAGTGATCTCCCGGAGCGTGCTCGCGCGGCGGCCGATCACCAGCCCCGGCTTCTCGGCCTCGATGAGCACCTCCCCCGTCGTCGGGTAGAACTCGAGGTTGGTGATCCCGGCCTCCTCGGGGATCAGGTCGCCGATCGTCGACTCCGCCTCCGCCCGGCTCGACTGCGTCCCGGCCGCCGGACGGACAGTGATCCGGTTGCGGAGCTTGCTGGCGAGCCTCCTGACCAGACCGTCGCGCTCGGCGAACTCCCTCGGGTCGTCCGTGTACACGACGATCCGCGGCCCCTCGAACGTCACCCGGGAGACCCCGAGTTCGTCCGGGACCTCCGCCTCGATCTCGGCGCGGACCTCGTCGATCGGCTCCGTCGTCTCAGTGCTGTCCATATGCGTGTAAGCTGGCCTCGCTATCCGTAGGCGCTGAGTGAATGAGCGGTCTCATAGCTGGATTCGAACGGGTAGGGGACATCGGTCCCGAACGTGTGGCGGGACCCCGGCGCGGTGTCGCTCGGTCCGGATCCCGTCGTCTGATCGCGGCTCGTCGAAACAGAACCGATGTGTTCGGTGGCAGCACTTGCTACCGGACGTTTATATCTGTTTGTATGTGCTATCTCGGCAGAGTCGCCCGACCGCCACCGGAACGATATATCGACATGAGGTGTACGGCTCCGCCGGTCAGCGGTCGACGCCGCGGGCCTCAAGCACGCGGTCGGCGACCTCGTCGGCGTGGTCCGCCAGCACGCGCAGCGCCGCGTCGTGGAGCTCCCGCTTGGGCGCGTCCCGGACGTCGTTGCCGCGGAGCGTCGCCTCCACCTCGATCGCGAGCGCGTCCTCGAAGGCGTCCCACGCCTCCTGTCTGGCGTACAGGGGACGCTGTTTCGCCGCCTCGAATCCGAACGCCGGATCCGACGGAGTGGCGCCGCCCGACCCCGCGTCCGCGGCTCCCGAGTCGGCATCGTTCCCGGAGCGGGCACCGGGTTCGGCGGGGTTCGGCGACCCGCTCTCGTCGCTACGCTCGTCAGCGTACGTCCGAACTGGATCGGATTCCGACTGGGCGGCATCGTCGACCGAGTCGGAGCGATCCGGCTCGGACTGCTCGGCACGGTCGAGGTCGTCGAACGCCATCAGGGAGCCACCTCCTCCCCCGACTCGTCTCGCACGACCCGTCCCCGCTCGACGATGCGGGCGAGCTCGTCGTAACAGGAGAGCTGGTCGCAGCCGGCGTCGTACTCCCGCAGCGGGAGGCCGGCGTCGTTGGCGTCGTCGATCGCCGAGCGGTGGCGGATCCCCGGGAGCGGGTCGTCGTAGCGGCCCTCGTCGATCGCGGCCCAGTCGTCGGCGGTGAGTCGACAGAAGTTCGGGACGACCGAGTCGGCGATCTCCATCGAGTTGATCTCCTCCAACAACGCGCGGTCGCGGCGGTCCTGGTCGAGCCGCTGTGACAGCCCCGACGGGACGACCGCAAGGATGTCGAGTTCGAAATACTGGCGAGCCTCCTTTACGAGCCGGTTGACCGTGTTATGGATGCCCGAGTCGTACCCCGTCTCGGGTCGGACCGGGATGATCAGGTTGTTCGTGGCGTACAGCGCGTTCTCGTTCAGCTTCCCCTGGTTCGCCGGACAGTCGACGACGACGTAGTCGTACTCGTCCCCGAGGAGCGGCTCGATCACGCGGGCGTTCAGCCGTGTCGACCCGCCCATCGCGTTCTTCAGCTGCGTCTGTACGTCCTCCAAGTCCCGGTGTGCCGGGAACAGGTCGAGCCCATCGACGACGTTGACGATGACCTCCCGCGGGTCCGCCTCGTCCAACAGCACGTCGAAGACGTGGTTGGTCCCGGACTCGTACGCCTCGGTGAAGCCGAGGTTCTGGGTCATGTGTCCGTTGTCGTCCAGGTCGACGACGAGCGCGGACTCGTTGCGGTACGACAGCTCGCGTGCGAGGTTGATCGCGGTCGTCGTCTTGGCGAACCCGCCCTTGAGTACGCCGACTGCGACGGCTCGGGATCCGGTTTCGTTGTCTGTCATGGTGTCACCTGCGTCGGCCCCGACCGAACCACCCCGTCCGGACACGATAGCCGAGATAGGTGCCTCACCTCAGCCACCTATCGTAGCTATCTCACCGGTCGTCTCCGGTGTGTCTGTCGACGGGGGTCGGACGGCCCCTCGCGACCCCGATTTAGGCTCGCCCTACATGAAGGTGCGCAAGACATCTGAGATGCCCAAGCCACGCACCGTAGCTGAGGTAGCTACGTCATCTGGAAGTAGCTACCTCAGGTGCGATAGCCCGCGCGTACCGCCAGCCGCGATACCGGTTGTAGGATGAGGTTACTCGGGGCGAGGAAGGAAACATGTACAATAGGTGCCTGAGCTATCTCATCTGAGATAGCTAAGTGACCTGGAACCGGTACTGTTCCGGTAACTGTGCTCCGGGGACTGTACAGGAGCCGAGAGAATCGGGCCGAACGGACAAACGGGGGATGGACCGTTCGGCCGGCCGGGTCACTCCCCGATTCTAGTGAATACCTCGTCGGCGTCGGCGGGGACGTCGAAGTCATGGAAGTGCTCGCCCCGCTGTTGATGAGGGCGTCGAGGGCGGCCGCGGCTCCGTGGCCGATAGAAATCACGGCCTACCACTCCTCGCCCCCGTCATCGCGCCAGTCGCGTACGCGCTCTCGACGCTGGTCCCCTTCGACAAGCCGATGTCGACGGCGTCGCTGTCGAACTCGCAGCCGAGTGTTTTTGCGAGGCCCCCGTTCGCGCCCGTCGTGACACGAGATAGCCCCACGACCGGAGCCGCCTCGGTGTCGACGCGGAACCCGTCGTCGGTCACGGTTACGCCGATCGCTCCGGTCCCCTGCGGGCGGTCGACACCGGAGCTGTCGACCCAGTCGCGGAGGGCATCGATGAACGCCGAGCTGTCCTGTGAACCGATTCCGGGGTAGCCGAACAGGTGAGCCGCGTGCATCCGGGTCCCGTCGGTGTCGAGAACGGTGGCGTCGGGGCCGTTCTTCCGGGCGAACAGTGCCGCGGCGAGGCGGGGTCGCCCCGGCTATCACGATATCCGTCACGATTCGTGACCTTTTATGAACGGTGATAATGCCGACAGCGGTGGGTGCCGTCGACCCCGTGGACCGGGGAAGACGTACTGGGGTCGATAGCCGTTTACCCCGCCGGATTTTCGTGGCACCGTCTAGCCTACTCATTGGGCGATCCAGGTGGCACATTTGTATATTATATATCGCTATATCTATCTGTGGCGCTCGATGGTCCTGAACTGCTGGGGGAGCGGCGCGATACCGAGGAAGGCTCTCAGTCGTGTCCGTCGCCATCGGGCGAGGGTCTACGTGCGGTTTCCGAGTCGTCGGTCCCTGTGAGGAGTGATACGAGGTCCGCCTGCGTCACTGGCTGTGCCGTTGCCCCGAGCCCTGCATCGCGAGCCACCCGAACTGCACTCGGCGGGTGGAGGCTCGCCTCCGTCAACAGTGTGTCGTCGTAGAACACCTCTCGTGGCGTCCCGCTCCTGACGACGTTGCCGTCGGCCATCACACAGACTCGATCCGCGACCGTCGCGGCGAAGTCGAGGTCGTGCGTCGATAGGGCGACGCTGATGCCGTCCTGATGGATCCGTTCGATCCGGTCGGCGATCAGTCGGGACCGCTCGGGGTCGAGCCCTGCGAGGGGCTCGTCCAGTACGATCACGCTCGGGTCGAGCACCAGCACGCCGGCGAGGCCGACGAGCCGTTTCTCGCCGCCGCTCAGATAGTGCGGGATCCGGTCTTCGAGGTGACTCGCGTCGACGGTTGCGAGCGCCTCACGAGCGCGTTCTCTCGCTTCGTCACCCGGCACGCCGTCGTTCTGGAGGCCGAACATCACGTCGTCCAGGACCGTGGGCGCGACGAGCTGCGTATCGGCGTCCTGAAAGACGAAGCCGACTTCCTTCCGTGCGTGTGCTTTGCTGTCCTCGGTGATCGGCGTGCCGTCGACGACGAGTTCGCCGTCGTCGGGAACGAGCATCGCGTTCAGGTGTTCCAGCAGCGTCGACTTCCCGGCACCGTTGCCGCCGATCAAGGCGACGACCTCGTCGGGGTACACCGAGAAGTCGACATCGTGCATGCCGACCGTCCCGTCGGGATACGTGTGGGCCTCACACTGGAGGTCGACCAGCGGCGGGTCGTCTCGACTCACGATCCCACCCCGTAGACCGCTACGGCTGCGTATCCGACGGTAGCGACGTAGGAACCGATCACGACCAACAGCTCGTGAACCGGTGGCCGCGAGACGTCGCCGTACAGCGTGATGTCGCCGTCGTAGCCACGAGCTTCCATCGACGTGACGAGCCGTTCGGACTGCTCGATGGCCGACAGCATCGTCATGCCGAGGATTCTCGCGTACAGCCGTTTGTTCGACCAGAACTCCGAGAGGTTCCCACCCCGAGAGAGCGCGGCTTTCACCAAGTCCTCGAGGATCTCAAGCATGACGAACGTGAACCGATAGGTCAAGAGGGCGATCTGGTCGACCGGTCGCGGGAGCAAACGCCCGAGCACGTACGCCACGTCGGCATACTTGGTCGTCATCGACGCTGTCAGGACAAACGTGACCACCGCGAGTGATCGACAGCTGAGCTCGGCAAAGAGCACGAGCCCTGCCCACGTAACCGAGAGGTCGCCGAGCGGTGTCGAGAGCGCGCCACCGACCGGCGTCCCCGGTTCGAGAAACGCCAGCGGCCCGGCGACCGAGACGATGAACAACGCCGGGAGCGTGTACCAGCCGGCGAGCCGTCGATACGGTAGCCTCGCCAGCCCGTAGACGACGAGAACGGCTCCGTACAGTCCGGCCAGCAGCGCAAGCCGGTCGAGCACCGTAACCGCGAGGACGAGAGCGCCGACGACGCCGACCTTCGTCCATGGATTGACGCGGTGTAACGGCCCGTCCCGCTGCTCGGCGAACGCCGTGATGAGCCGCGGATCGGGAACGTGGTTCGAGAGCGTCGTCACGGTTACTGGGCCGGGCGTTCGCCGTCCTCGAGGCCGCCGTAACGGTCGACGTAGACGTACAGCCTGACACCGAGACCTGTTAGCACGAGGACGAGCGCGCCGAACTCGAGCATCAGCCCGCCCTTCCGAACGGGGCCGGCCACCACGATACCGCGGCCGAGATCGACGAGCGAACCGCCGCCCTCCTGCACACCGCGCTGGAGTGTCCGCGCGGAGCGCTTCGCCCACGGCAGGGCACCGCCGGTCACGCTGAAGCCCCAGTAACCGGCGGCGAGAAAGGCGGCGAACAGACCGAGGAGTCCGCCGTACTGCTTCCAGCGCCGCATCAGGCGGTCACCCCGGTCGGCTCTTCCCGCGTATCACGGCCGGCGAGGCCGACGAGGTCGGGACGGACGGAGGCGAGGAACCGAACGACGAAGCCCGTCAAGATGCCCTCGATGACGGCGACGCCGAGGTTGAGGCCGACGAGACCGGCGACCGCGATCGTCAGATCACCGCGAGGGAGCGCGCTCCCGTTCACGCCGCTGACGACGATGATCGCTCCCATCAGGAACGCGCCTGCCGAGAGGCCGAGCGTCGCCGCGCCGGCGCCGGCGGGGAAAACGTCCCAGTCCGTTCTCATCAGGGTTCTGAACGCGTAGTAGGCGACGATGGCTTCGCTCGCGTTGACGAGGGTATTCGCGCCGAGCAGGCCGACCGCACCGTGGCCGAGCGCCGCCGAGAAGACGTTCACGACCAGCGCGATGAGCACCCCGAGCAGCGGCCCCGCGAGGATCCCCACGAGGCCGGTGAGGTTCATGTGGATGCCACCCCAGACGGGGATATTCAGCTGGAAGATCGCGAAACTCGCGGCCGCACCGACGCCCGCAAGCGCGATCTGGTGTGTCTCGATACCGCCCTTCCGAACCCGGTAGACCACGGCACCGATCAGTCCGACGCCGAGCAGCGTCCAGAGTACCAGTGCCCACAACGGGAACGACCCTTCTCCGAGGTGAATGTGTGCCATCTCCGGTTTGCTAATTCTGCATGCAATTATAATAAAGTTGCTGTACCAGACCAAAGCAGATAATAACCGTAACGTAGAACGTCGCCGCGTCTTGATAGAAGCGGGCATCGACTTCGGTCGGCGCAAACAGTTTCGACCCGCTGCTCGCTGATCTGGAGTTGCTTTCGATCACTGGCTCGGCCAGGCTACGCATCATGACCATCTCGAAACCCGCCGGAGTCTCGACTTCCCGCGGCGCTCAAACCGCGGTTCGTGGTGCCCGACGACATCGGTTCCCACGTCGTGGCGAACACCCACCCCAGGCAGTGACATCGGTGTAACTGGGTGACGCGCACGCCCGGAAACTCGTAAGTCACCGGCGCACGTACGGATCTCAAGTTGACCTGTGGCGACAATGGACGTCGTCACGACCGTAGTTCTCCACGACTATGACAGCATACAACCGGACATCTACCGAGGCGAACGCGACGGGGACCGAGTCGGAATCGACAGCCGAGAGCGACCCTGGCCGGTCGGACGTGTTCGCGGACATGCCGCCGAGCGCCAAACTCGTTCACTTCGTACTCAACCGCGGCGACGAGCGAACGCAAACGGAGTTGGTCGAGGAGACCGCGCTGTCGGCGAGGACGGTTCGAACGGCGCTGGGGCGGCTCGAGGACGCCGGACTCGTCACGGAGTCGGTCTGTCTGCGCGACGCCCGCAAGCGCGTCTACTCGCTCGAATCGGAGCCGCTCGGCTCCGGAGACGCCGATCCCGAGGCCGAGGCGTAGCGGTGATCGGGACGGCGGCCGCGGCCGTTCGTATCCGGGCTACGCTCCGCTGACGAACTCGGTTCGCGTATCGTCCAGGACCTCGCGAGCGTGGCCCGAGGGATCTGCGAGTTCGGGGTCGTACACCGCGCCGACCTCGCCGTCCGTGAGGACGAACGTCCGGCGGTCGGTGTACCCCTCGTCGGTGTCGAGGCCGAACGCCGCCGCGACCTCCCCGTCGGGGTCGGCGAGGAGGTCGAACTCGAGTCCCTCCTCCCGTGCGAACTCGGGGTGACTCTCGGCGTCGTCCATCGAGACGCCGTACACCGCGATCCCGACCTCGCGGAACTCCGGCAGCGCGTCCTGGAAGTCGTTGGCCTCGATCGTGCAGCCGCCGGTGAAGTCCTTCGGGTAGAAGTAGACGACCGTCGGCCCCTCGAAATCGGGGGTGACCGATTCGCCGTGGTGGTTGCGGGCCGTCACTGCCGGGGCCGGGTCGCCTGAAGCGAGCATACGACACCGTCGCGCGCGGACGATATAATCCTCCGGACACCGGCTGATCCATCCCACTCGGACGCCGACTGATTCACTCGGATCGCCGACCGAGTCGTTGCGCCGCGATCCGTCGTGTCAGTTCTCCGGATTTCGATCCGGTCGGACGGATCCGATTCGCTCGATCCACGACGATGTTCCTCGACGATGCCGACTGTCAGTGGCGGGGAAGCCCTCGGACACTCGCCGGAGGGGGTGCGTCGTGAGGGAGTGACAGTACCCTCGTTCAGCTGTCAGGCCCATCCGCGTCGTCGCCCCGGACTGGCCCTCCGGTGCCGTTCGACCCGGGACTCGGCAGCGACTCGCGGTGGAGGTGGTACCACTCGGCCAGCGTCCCGCGAGTCCCCTCGGTCTCGACGGTGACGGAGCCGTCGAGCCCCCACTCGGCGGTCGTTCCCCCCTCCCCGAACGAGAGCGGGACGTCGACCCGGAGCTCCTCGGCCGACAGTTCGATCCCGCCGTCCCGTTCGATCCCCTCGTCGAGGACGAGCTCCAGGAGGTTGAGCCACCGTGCCGGAACCCGTCGCGAGTCGTCCGTGACCTCGTCCATACCTCCGTCCACGTGCTCCTGGTACCTGTCGGTTCCGTCCGCGGTCGGGTTCCCACGGCCGCGACCGGGTCCTGTGGCCACGGCTGGATGCCTACGACGGACGTCCGGCCGACGTGGGCCGGCGTGACCCCCACCGTGTCCGCCGTTGTTCCGCCGCCGACGCCGGGATACCGCGCGTCCGCTGTTCCGACCGGGTCGACCGACACCACGATGTCCGCCGTTGTCGGAGGATGGACGATCGGTTCGGTCGATGATGAGCGGGTCGATGATGAGCGACCCCACCGTGTCCGCAGTTCGTCCGGGAGGGACGGTCGGTCGGTCACCCGTCGGACGCGAAGTCGGTGACGCGGGCGTCCGTCATGTCGTCGGCCGGCTCCTCGATGAGGAAGTCCTGGACGGACCGGTGGACGCCGACGTCCTCGACGGTGTCGGCCATGGCGTCGAGGAGGAGGTCGACGTCCATGTCGAGGGCGTACTCCCGATAGGTGCCCCCGCGGCGACCCTCGTTGCGCTCGGTGACCGAGATGATGCCGAGCATCGCCAGCTCCGAGAGGTGATCGCGCATGCGGCGGGGGACCAGCGGGTCGCGGTCGGCCATCTCCGCGAAGCGGGTGTATCGGGGACGGACGTCGCGAGACCGGACGGGAGCCTCGTCCTCCAGATCGAGCGTGAGCAGCGCGTAGAGAACGAGGTGCCCGTGCTGTGTGAGGCCGGTGATCCCCTCCTTGATTCGGCCGCGCTCCAGCGCGCGGCGGCCGCGCTCGACGTGGTCCTCGGTGACGCGCTCGGTGTCGTCGTCGCGGGCGAGGTCGCCGGCCTTCATCAGCAGGTCGATCGACTGTCGGGCGTCGCCGGCGTCTTTCGCGCCGTACGCCGCACACAGCGGGATGACGCCGGGGTCGAGGACGCCGCCGTGGAACGCGACCTCGACGCGCTGTTCGAGGATCTTCTGGAGGTCGGTGGCGTCGTAGGCCGGGAAGTGGATCTCCTGTTCACACAGCGAGGAGCGGACCTTCGGCGAGAGGTCGTCCCGGAACGAGAAGTCGTTCGAGATGCCGACGATGCCGATCTTCGCGGTCGAGAGGTTCCCGTTCGCACGGGCACGGGGGAGCTGGTAGAGGATGGAGTCGTCCTCGACGTGGTCGACTTCGTCGAGGACGATGAGGATCGTGCCGGCGCAGTCGTCGAGCTCGTTCCACAACATCTCGTACACGCTCGCGCGCGGATAGCCGGTCGTCGAGATCTGCTCGGTGTCGTCCCGGAACTCGTTCACCAGTCGCGTGGCGACCTGGTAGGAGGAGGTGAGCCCGTCGCAGTTGAGCGCGGTGACCGTGAGCTCGATATCGTCGTACTGTGCGGCGTCCTCCCGGAGATGCTGAAGCAGGTAGCGCGTAGCGGCGGTCTTTCCGACGCCGGTTTTGCCGTAGAGGAACACGTTGTTCGGCTGCTCGCCGTTGATCACGGGCTGGAGAGCGGCGCGGTAGGTGTCGAGCTCCTCGTCGCGGCCGACGAGCTGCTCGGGCTGGTAGTCCTCCCGAAGCGCGTCGCGGTCGCGGTAGATGTCGGTGTCGCGCTCGAACATCCCCATTGCTCTTGGGCCACGGTCGGACGGTAGGGATATAAAACCACCGCGTCCGGAGTGTCCGCCGTTTCCGCCGTTCCGGCTTGACTTAAAACGTCGGGCGAACACACCCACCCCACTTTGTCCGCAGTTGTGGGAGAAACGGTGGCCCCCTCCCCCTGCCGGTCGGACCTCTCCTATACTCCGGAGGATTTATTACCGACACGTTAGAGCTAGTCCGTAGAACGATCATATATAGTTTAACACGGGAAAGGTAAGGTGAAAACAGCGCGCTCCCCCGCCCCCCGGGGGCATCGATTCGCCGGAACAGCGGACAGAGTGGGGGGAGAGGGTAGCCGACCCGCGGACACGACTGTCCGACCGGCAGACTCCCGTCGTCCGACTCTATGACGGACGTTCCGTGATCCTCCGTCGTCGCCTCTTCCGACCGACACCACGATGTCCGCAGTAAACCCGTTCCGCCGGGACACGACCGCCGTAGAACAGCGGACATCGTGGGGTGTCGTCGACGTCCCCGGCCGCACCACCGTACTGGGTGCTCGATCCCCCGTCCTCCGACCCCGGCCACGACGCTCTTTCGCTCCCGAGTCGGGTCACCGGTCCTTGGTCGGGACACCGATCAGCGACTTCCCTTCGACTCCGCCGGACTGGCCCATCGGACCGAACTCATCGAACGGGGTTCCGATCCCGACACCGGATCGTTCCCGGATCGCCGTCGAATCCGCCGAACGAACACCACCGTGTCCGCCGTTCTTCCGAGGCTCCATGGCGACCGACGGCAGGTCGGACCCGGAGACGGAGTCCCGGTTCGACGCTCCGTCGTCCGTGGCGTGACGTGCCGCCGACCCGACGGGGCGGGAACAGCGGACACAGTGGTGTGTGTTCGACCGAGGCTCGGGCGTCATCTTCCCGACCGGTGTACGCGACTCGATTCACCGCTCACCCGTTCAGTGTCTCAGTAAAGCGGCCCATACGACCCCGGCCTCGCCATACCGTGTTACATCACACCACGACGTCCGCAGTTCCCGAGGCGACCGTCGAACGGGTCGGCGAACCGTGGCCCACTCCGGTAGTAGGCCACGAGGTCTACTCCAGGAGTGAACCACGGACCGTGCTCCGGTCCACCGTGGTTGGTGCGCGCCTCGTGGATCATCGCGCTCGGCGGCACGGCGGCCCTCCGCCGTCGCCAACCCGCTCGATGCGGCCGGAACCGACACCACCGTGTCCGTTGTTCTCGTTCGTTCCGTGCCCACTGTCGGTCGGATCCACGACCGCACCGAGCGCACGTCCATCGAATTCACGACGCCACCGAGCGACGTCCGAGGCTCGACGGGCACTCCGGAGACGTTCCGAGTTTCCTGGATGTCCAGTTCACATAGTGTTAACAACCCCGAGGTAAGTAATACGAAGGAATGGAGATATCAGAGGATCTTCGTTGTGTATTCAGTGCGGTGATCGCGGAGCGGAACGGCTCGTACGTCATCGAGGTTCCCGACCGGGAGGTCGATCTCGACACCCTCTCGGAGGGGGCGACGTACCGTGTCGCGGTGCTGTCGGACGTGGGCGCCGGCGACGGTCGCTCCTCCGATGGCGCCGTGGCGGACGACGGATCGGGAGCTCGGAACCGTTCAAGCGGGAGCGACGGCTCCGGGAGCGGACCCCACCGACGGAGCGACGGTGCGGACCGGTCCACCGGGTCGTCGTCCGGCGACCGCGCCGACGCGGCGGCGGGAGAGCCGGAGCCGCCGGTCGACCGCGGCGACGAGGTCACGGTCGACATCGAGGGGATCGGCGACCAGGGCGACGGGATCGCCCGCGTCGACCGCGGCTACGTCATCATCGTCCCCGACACCGAGAAGGGAGAGCGGGTCCGGATCCGCGTCACCAGCGTGAAACAGAACGTCGCGTTCGCGGACGTCATCGACAGAGTGGAGCGTCACCAGTACGAATAACCGCCGACCGGAGTCGGGGTGGAACGTCATCGGTGCGAACGACCGCTGGCCGAAGTCGGAGTGGAGCGTCACCGACACGAGTGACTGCCGGCTGGAACCGTCGGCGGCGCCGGCGGTCCCACCGACATGCGGCGATCCCCGGCGGGAATACGTCGCGCGCAGCCGGACCTGACGCTCAGATCGCGCCGGTTCACCGTCGGTCGAGCCGTGATCGAACTCGACCGACTCGCCTCTCGCCTGCCCGTCGCCTCCCATCAGCTTCGCGCCTCTCGTCAGCTTCGCGCCTCCCGTCAGTTCCGACACGAACATCCCCGTCTGACGCGGTGACACCGAGCGGACCCTTCGACCTCACCACGGGCGACGAGAACCCGGTTCGACCGCGGGGACCGGGAGCCCGCCCAGTGAACCACGGGTCTTCCCGGCGACGATATACGAAATCCTATGAAAACCGAATAGTTCGTAGTCGGACGGGGTAAGAGACGACTTCTGGTCAACGCAGCCAGCCGTAACCAGACGTAGACGGCGAGCGACGATATGATCGAAAACGGACAGTATATGGCCAGAAATATAACCCCAGGTCGTGTGATACCGATCCAGTATGTCTTCCGAACGGACACGACGACGATTCCTCGAGGCGGCCGGTATCACCGGCGTCGCCGGCATCGCGGCGCTTGCCGGCTGTAGCGGAAACGGCGACGGCGGGGAGAGCGACGGCACCGCGTCCGGCGGCGACGGCGACACCACGGCCGACGGCGGCGGGGACGGATCGAGCAACCGTCTGAGCTGGCACGCCGGCGGCACCGGCGGGACGTACTACCCGCTGTCGAACGAGTTCAAGACGATCGTCGAGGAGAACACCGACTTCTCGCTGAACGTCCAGTCGACGGGTGCGAGCGTCGAGAACGTCGGGAGCCTGTCGAGCGAGTCGGCCGACTTCGCGCTGATCCAGAACGACATCGCGTACTTCGCGAAGAACGGGACGGGGATCGACACGTTCCAGGACAACCCGATCGACAACCTCCAGGGGGTCGCGACGCTGTACCCCGAGACGATCACGGTCGTCACGCTGCAGGACACCGGCATCGAGACCCTCGGGGACCTCAGCGGCGCCACGATCAACACCGGCGACCTCGGGTCGGGCACCCAGGTCAACGCCAACCAGATCCTCGAGGCCGTCGGGGTCTCCGACTACAACGAACAGAACGCCGGCTTCTCGCAGGCGTCCGAACAGCTCGCGAACGGCGACATCGACGCCGCGTTCGTCGTCGGGGGGTGGCCGGTCGGCGCCATCGAGGACCTGGCGAACACGAACGACATCCACATAGTCTCGATCGAGGGCGACGACCGCGAGACGGTGAAGGACGCGGCCTCGTGGTTCGCGGACGACACCATTCCCGGCGGGACGTACAGCGGCCTCGAAGAGGACATCGAGACGGTCGCCGTGCAGGCGATGGTCGCCACACACGCCGGCGTCTCCGCGGACACCGTCGAGACGGTCACGGCGGCCGTCTTCGACAACGTGGACGAGCTGTCGATCAAGACCGACTTCATCGGCGCCGACAGCGCACAGGACGGCATGTCGATCGAGCTCCACCAGGGCGCGTCGGCGTACTTCGGGGAGTAAACCGACCCGAGCGACCGGGGGGAGCACCCCCGGTGCCGGTCCGACGACCGCGGTAACGACTGAAGCCTCACACGTATCGATCCAGTGATCGGAGAAACGACCGCCCGACGGCGACGCGCGATCGCGGCGGCAGCGGCGGCCGTCGCGGTCGCGGTGGCGCTCGCGAGCGTCGCGGCCGCGGCGCCGACGGGACTCGTCCTCGTCGTCGAGGACGTCGACACGGGCGAGCGGTACGTCACCCAGGAGGTCGATGACGGCAGCACGGTCGCGCTGGAGTACATGCACAGCGTCGAGCAGTCCCGCGTGTACGACGAGTATCGCGTGGACGGGCGGACGCTCGTCAACACGCGGATGGAGTTCGAGTCGTACGGGTGGGGGCTCCCGTCGGGGGCCGACGTGCGGACCGTCGACGGGACGTTCGTGTACGAGCCGGCGGAGCCGATCGCCGAGCTCGACTCCCTGCTGGTTTCGCCCGGACGGATCGCGGGACACGCACTGCTGATAGACGGACGACGGTACGACCTCGTCGCGGCGACGAACGCCTCCGACGTCCGCATCCGGATCGAACGACGGAGCCTGACGGACCTGTTCACATGAACTCCACCGACACGAGTGACGACGGACCGGACGACCCGACGGGAGCGAACACGGAGGAACTGTCCAGGGAGGAGGCCGAGGAGCTCATCGACGAGATCGAGCGCCGGCGGTCGCTGACGGGGGTCGCGGCCCTCGCCGTCTCCGCGATCGGGATCCTGTTCTCGCTGTTTCAGCTGTACCTCGCCGCGCGGAGCTTCACGTTCACGATCTGGGTCCCGTTCGCCGCCGACGTCCGGGTGTCGCTGCAACTCCTCCAGGCGAACGCGGTCCACGTGGCGTTCGCGCTGGTGCTCACCTTCCTGCTGTTTCCCGCCAGCATGGGCGAGGGGCTCATCTCCCGCGGACTCGGTCGAGCGGTGGGGGGAGTCGCCGACCGTCTCGGGACGGACAACCCGGCGTCGCGCGCGTTCGCGGGGCTGCGTCGCGGCGCCCGGTGGGCGTTCGTCGACCCCGACCGCAGCCGGGTCACGCCGTTCGACGTGGCGTGTATCGTCACGTCGGTCCTCTCGGCCGTCTACTTCCTGACGGAGTTCTCGGAGATCCGGGATATGCGCGTGTTCGGCCTCGAATCGGGGCGGCCGATCACCGGCGTGTACCCGTTCCTCGACCCCCTCCTCGGGGGCGTCCCGCTCGTCGGCGACTACTCGTACGCGATGATCCTGGGCGTCGCCGGCGTCCTGTTGGTGCTCGAAGCGACCCGGCGGACGCTCGGCCTCCCGCTGATGGTCATCGTGGCCACGTTCATCGTCTACGCGCGCTGGGGGTACCTCATCAGCACGGACACGCCGCTCCTGGGGCTGCTCGCCATCCCGGAGCTGACGTGGCCGGACATCGTGCAGAACCTCTGGTACAACACCGAGAACGGCGTGTTCGGCATCCCGGTGACCGTCTCGGTGAGCTTTATCTACATCTTCATCCTCTTCGGCTCGTTCCTGGAGATGAGCGGCGCGGGCCAGTGGTTCATCGACCTCGCGTACGCCGCCACCGGCAAGCGGAAGGGCGGCCCGGCGAAGGCGAGCATCCTCGCGAGCGGCTTCATGGGGACGATCTCGGGGTCGTCGATCGCGAACACGGTGACCACCGGCGCGTTCACGATCCCGCTGATGAAGCGCTCGGGCTACTCGCCGGAGTTCGCGGGCGCCGTCGAGTCGTCGGCGTCGTCGGGCGGGCAGATCCTCCCGCCGGTGATGGGGGCGGCGGCGTTTCTCATGGTCCAGTACACGGCGACGCCGTTCGCGGAGATCATCGTCCTCGCGACGATCCCGGCGATCGTCTTCTTCTTCGGCGTCTGGGTGATGGTCCACCTCAAGGCGGTCCAGCAGGGGATCGGCGGCCTCGACGACGTCGAGACGGCCCCGCTGGGCGCCCACATGAAACGGGGCTGGTTCTATCTCGTCCCGATCCTGCTGCTGTTGTACTACCTCATCGTCGAGCGGCTGTCGGTGTCGCGGTCGGCGTGGTTCACGCTCGTCGCGCTCGTCGCGCTGATCACGGTGATCGCCGCGTACAGCGACGACACCAGGCTCACCCTGTTCGGTCTGCTGGCGGCGATCGTGGGTGCCGAGTTCGCCAGTCACGTCGTCGCCGGCGTCCCGGTGACGGCGCTGGTGGCGGGCGACGGGGGCGCGGGCATGGGAGCCACCCGTGCGGCGTCGGTGCTGCTCGGCCGGATCGGGTGGTACGCGATCCTCGCGGGGGTGGTGACGATGCTCGTCCACACGGACGTCCGCTCGGCCGTGCTCGACCTCAACCCGATCGTCCAGGACAGGGCGGAGTCGGCGGGGTCGCGGACCGGGCGCGACCTCGGCGACAACCAGCTGTTCCGGGTGGGCACGTTCGTGGTGACGTCGATGGAGGAGGGCGCCCGGACGGCGGTACCGGTCGTCGTCGCGGTCGCCGCCGCCGGCATCATCCCCGGCGTGATCAGCGTCTCCGGGCTGGGGCCGAACCTCACCGCCCTCCTGCTGGCGCTGTCGGGCGGCTCGATCGTCGTGATGTTGCTGGTGACGGCCGTCGCGAGCATCGTTCTCGGGATGGGGATGCCCACGACCGTCACCTACATCATCCTCATCTCGATGCTGGCGACGCCGCTGGTCGAGTTCGGCATTCCCCTGCTGGCCGCGCACCTGTTCATCCTCTACTTCGGCGTCATCGCCGACATCACGCCGCCGGTGGCGGTCGCGGCCTACGCCGCCAGCGGGGTCGCCAAGTCGGAGCCGTTCGAGACGGGCGTGAAGGCGTTCTCGCTGTCGCTCAACAAGGCGATCGTGCCGTTCGCGTTCGTGCTCGCCCCGGGGATCGTCCTGCTACGGGAGCGGGCCGGCGCCGCCGACCTGCCGGTCCGGGAGCGCTACCGCGTCGTCGAGTTCGCGGACCTCGCGGAGCCCTCGTACTCGGTGCCGGAGGTCATCGTCCCCGTCGTCGGCGTCTTCCTGGGCGTGATCGCGCTCGGGGCGACCGTCATCGGCACGCTGTACACGGGCGTCGACCGCAGCGAGCGCGCGGGCTTCGCGTTCAGCTCCCTACTGTTGATGGCGCCGGCGCTGCTCTCGACGGCGGCGATCGACCTCCTCGGCCTGGCCGGGATCGCGGTCTCGATGGACCCGCTGGTGCTCGACCTTACCCTCCGGGCGGCGGGGTTGCTCCTGTTCGTCACCCTGGCGGCGAAGAACAGACGCGAGTTCTCGGCGGCCGAGGGGGCGGGGGAGGGCGACGTCGACGTCTCCCCCGAGTGAGGGGTCGCGCTCGGGCCACGCGACCCGGCGCGGCCGGATGACGGCGACGCCGTGGCGCTCACGCGACCATGTAGTAGGGGTCCCGTTCGATCGCCGGCTCCAGCGCGGTCCGCATGTCCCTGGCTCTGAACAGCGACAGCTTCAGCCCGTGTCTGTCCCGTCGGTCGAGCACCCCCTCGTCGGCGAGCCGGCGTTCCAGCTTCCAGCGGTTCCAGGTGTACGTCGAGGTGAAGGTGTCGTTGCGCTGCTCGACCCCGCCGTGTCGCTCGTCGTCGTAGTAGATCTCGCCGGCGTGGGAGCTCGACGCCTGATACGGCGGATCCGCCCGGACGGAGACGTAGTGGAACTGCGTCGAGACGAGCCGGTCGGTGCCGATGTTAGCGATGAGGACGTTGTCGTCGTCGAGCCGGGCGTAACAGCCGTCCTCGCCGAACGTGTCGTGGTGGTCGCAGCCGTCGAACCGGTAGTCGCCGGCGACCTGGATCGAGTGGAGCGGGTCGTCGGTCCGGTAGTCGGCGTCGTCCATGAACAGGACCGGAAACAGGCCCACCTGCGGCCGGGAGTACCGCTTGTGGTACACGCCCGACGACCTGAAGCTGGGCGTGAACCCGGGGACGAGGACGCTGTCGAACTGGCGCCGCAGCTCCGAGCAGACCCGGTCGTAGGAGTCGTCGCCGAACGCGGCGCTGACGTCGCTCAGACCGACGTGGACGAAGATCACGTCGTCGTCGTAGTCGTCGAGGATCGACCGGAACTCGCTGAACGGGAACGGCGACGCCGAGCAGTCCCGGACGCGCTCCCGGAGCCGGCGCGTGTACACCCGCCTCGCGATCGTTCCCCACCGCTTGAGTTCGTGGACCGGGCCGGGTCCGTCGGTCATACCGTATCCCTCCTACATATATACAATGTAACACTTCACTTAGATCGGGGAAAGGCGGCCTTACCGGAGCCGGGCACACAAAACCGCATGACGATCCAAGGGTCGGGTCAGAGGAACCGTTCGAGGGTCGCCAGCGTCTTCGCGGGCGCCTCCTCCGGGAGGAAATGGCCGCAGTCGATACCCCGGCCGCGCACGTCGGTCGCCCACTCCCGCCAGATCTCCGCCGGGTCGAACGACACCGTCCCCGACCCCGTCCCCCACAGCACGAGCAGCGGCGCCTCGATCCGGTCGCCCGCCGCCCGCGACTCCCGGTCGTGTACCATGTCGACCCGGAGTCCGGCGCGGTAGTCGGCACAGCTCGCCCGGATCACCGACGGACGGGAGAAACAGCGGCGGTACTCGGCCGTCGCCGCCTCCTCGAAGTCGTCCGTCGTGACGCTCCAACGCTCCAGAAGGTGATCGAGGTAGAACGTCGGCGCGGCGCCGATGAGCGTCTCCGGGACGGGGTACTCCTGGGCGAGGAACAGCCAGTGGTACATCCGCTCGGCGTACTCGTAGTCCATCAGTTCGAACGTCTCGAGCGTCGGAACCACGTCCAGGACCGCGAGGCGCTCGACCCGCTCCGGGGAGTCGAGCGCCAGCCGGTAGCCGACGCGGGCGCCCCGGTCGTGGCCGACGAGCCGGAACCGGTCGTGGCCCAACTCCGTCATGAGCGCCGTCAGGTCGCTCGCCATCGCGCGGTTCGAGTAGTCCGCCGTCTCCGGGTCGGCCGGCCCCCGGCTGTCGCCGTAGCCGCGGAGGTCGGGGCAGACGACCGCGAACTCCTCCGCCAGCGCGGGGGCGAGTTCGTGCCACATCGCGTGCGTCTCCGGGTAGCCGTGGACGAGCAGCAGCGGCGGCCCGTCGCCGGCGCGCCGGACGCGAAGCTCCGCGTCGCCCACGTCGACCCGTTCGTCGGTGAATCCTGTGAACATACCGCACGGAACGCCGGGTCGGCGTTTCAACCTTCGGACGCGGGCGGGCGCGGAGAGCGCGGCGGGCGTGTGAGAAACGCAGCAGACGCCAGGCTCGGCAGATGCGAAGGGCGCGACGGACGTGCGAGAGGTACGGCGGGGACAGAGGTTCGAGAGGTGCGAGAAACACGGCGACCTCCGACGCCGACAGTGGTTTTGCGCCGGCGTCCCGACGGGGCCTCGGACCCGATGGCCTCACGCGACGAGATCGCCGACCTGCTTCGCCTCGACGACGAGCGCTTCCGCGCGCGCTTCCCGTCGGTGCTCGACGCCGACGAGTACGACGCCGGCCGGGCGACACGGCTCGCGGACGGCGAGCCCGCTCCCGACGACGACTTCGGCGACTTCGACGACCTCGACAACGACCGCGGCGGCATCGGCGGCCGCGAGCGGGCGCTGATCCGGCGGATACGGGTACTCGACGGCTCGCCGTTGGGGATCACGCTGACCGGGCCGGCGTACGCGGACAACCCCCTGGTGTACGCCGACCGGACGTTCCGGGAGCTGACGGGCTACGCGCTCGACGAGCTTCGGGGTCACAACCTCCGACTGTTGCAGGGGGAGGCGACGGAGTCGGAGCCGGTCGCGACGCTGGCCGCGGCGCTGTCGGCGTGGAACCGGGCGACGGTCACGCTGACGAACTACCGCGCGGACGGGACGACGTTCCGCAACCGGGTGTCGATCGTCCCCGTGACGGACGACGGCGGCACCGTCGTGAACTGGATCGGGCTCCAGCGGGCCGTCGAGTGACTGTGCCCGTTCGCCCGCCCGGCCCGAACCGAGCGCTCATCAGTCTCCTCCTCCTGAACGCGGACGCGACAACGTGTCCCCGGGTGCCGGGTGGCCCACGGACGCCCGGACGACCCGGGGCCGGTCGCCGGTGTCGGCGGTTCGCCGACTCGGGTGTCGCCCGAGTCCTCCGACCCGGACGCGGACGGCGGTCGTCCGCGCGACCGAGGCGGAACGTCTCGCGGTCGTGCTCAACTTCGGCGACGAGCCCGCGACGGTCGCCCTCGACGGGCGGGTCGTGTCGACGGATCTGCTCTCGGGCGAGGACGTGGCGACCGCCGACCCGCGCGAGCGGGAGTCGGGTGACGAGTCGAGCACGGTTCGCGTCGAGGACGCCGTCGTCTGTCGGTTCGATTGACGCTCCGACTCGGTTCGCCGGCGAGGTCGGAACGACCGTCCGGAGGGCACACGCCCCGTCGGGGACCGCGGACCGGGGCGCCGGCTCGGACGGAGCGGCGGAGAACGGGACCGCGCCTTGGCGAGAGCGACGGTCGATCACATGCCACGGCCGTGCGGACGCCGACGCGGTCCCGCACTCCGTCCGGGCGGCACGGACGGGCTTCGGGTCGGGCCGCTCCGTCGCCGCTCCGGGGTCCCGGGCTCACCCGGGCGGGCCGCGACGACGCGACCCGCGCGAGATCACCACACCTCGGTGACCCGGTTCGACCGGGGGTCGTAGTCGATCACGCCGAGATCGTCCATCTTCGGGAGATGGCGGTGGTGAAGCGAGACGGCCACGTGCGACACCGCCTCGTCGTCGCGGGCGTCGACCCCCTCCTCGGAGGAGGCGACGGCCTCGGCGACGGTCGAGAGCTCGACGGGCGACCGACGCCGCTTCAGGACGCGAAGCGCGATCCGGCGCCGGTCGGATTCGAGGAGCTCGTACCGCTCTCCGGCGGGTAGATCGGTCGTTACCGTGTAATCCTCGGCTATATCGACGTTAGTCGGGGTCATTGTGGGTGTTCCGGGCTAGGCCGGTAGGTGTTCGTGGCGCCAAGCGTGCATGAGCGTGTAGTAAAACTGTTTAGGGGGTACGGTCGGGCTTCTCCGATCTGGGACACCTGAACGTCCCCGGGCGATCCGGCCGGTCGGTTCGCGATTGGCTACCGGATTCCGTCACGCTCTCGCCGAATTGAGTTCCGTCGACGGAACTGTCTTTGTCCCGGACGGCGCAGGCCGATCCCATGCGAGGGAACACGCCAGGGGAGTCGCTCCGGGAGACGATACGGCCGTTCGTCGAGTCGGGGGAGCCGAGAACGACGCCGGAGGTGGCCGAGGAACTGGGCGTCGGTCGCCGAACCGCCTACGCACGCCTGGAGCGACTCGTCGAGGCGGGCCGACTCCGGACGAAGAAGGTGGGCGCGAACGCCCGCGTCTGGTGGCGACCTCCGTCCGGCGACGGCGCCGGCGTCGGCGACACGGCTCGGGCGGACGACGGCGCCGACACCACGACGTCGGGGAGGGGGGCCGTTCGCGACCGACAGCTCCGGGCGCTGGTCGAGACGGCCGAGGAGTACGCGGTGCTCGCGCTCGACCCCGGCGGCACCGTCCGAGCGTGGAACGCCGCCGACGGGTGGGACGAGAGCGACGACGCCGGAACAGTCGTCGGCGGACACTTCTCCCGGTTCCACACGCCCGCCGACCGGGACGAGGGAGTCACCGAGCGAACGCTGCGCGCGGCCGCCGAACTGGGGACCGTCCGGGAGGAGGGGCGACGACTGCGCCCGGACGGCTCGCGCTTCCGGGCGGCCGTCACGGTCTCGGCCGTCCGGACGGACGGCGACGTGGTCGGCTACACGGCGGTCCTCCGCGACCTGACCGACCGTCGCGCGGCCGAGGCAGATCCCGCCGGAGGACGCGGCCTCGACATCGGTCAGTTCGACTCCCGGCGCGACCTCGTGTACACGTTCGACGCCGACGGCGAGCTCGTCCGGTGGAACGACCGACTCGCCGAGGTGACGGGGTACACGGACGCGGAGATCGAGGGGATGCGACCCGACGAGCTGGTCCCTGAACCCGCCAGATCGGAGGTCCGGGCCGTCATGGAGCGCGTCACCGACCGGCCGGAGAGCGTGACGTTCGAGCTCCCGCTGGTGACGGCCGACGGGGCGGAGATCCCGTACGAGTTCACGTGCGGGCCCCTGCACGACGAGGACGGGGAGCTGGACGGCTTCACCGGCATCGGACGGGACGCACGGAGGCGGCCCGGAAGGTCGGGGCGGGGCCGCCCGGGCCACGAGCTCGGCGCCGAACTCGACGAGGTGTTCGACCGGATCTCGGACGGCTTCTACGCCCTCGACGACGAGCTCCGGTTCACGTTCATCAACGACCGCGCGACGTCGCTGCTCGGGCTGGACCGGTTCGCGACGGTGGGTCGGAACGTCCGCGAGGCGGTCGACCTGGCGCCCGAACTCGAGGCGGGGCTTCTAGAGGCCCGAGAGCGCCAGGCGCCGGTCGTCGTCGAGAGCTACTTCGAACCGGCCGAAGAGTGGTTCGAGAGCAACATCTACCCCTCGGAGACGGGGATCTCGGTGTACTTCAGGGCCGTCACCGAACGACGGGAGCGCGAGACGGAGCTCCGCCGGAAGGAGAGCAGGCTCCGGGCGATCACGGAACACTTCCCCAACGGGGTCGTCGCGCTCGTCGACGAGGAGCTTCGCTACACGACGTTCGGCGGCTCGTTGGAGGGCGACACCGGACTCTCCCGGCCGGTGTTCGAGGGCGAGCCGCTCTCCGACTCGCTCCCCGACCGGATCGCGGACGTGGTGATCCCCGGCTACGAGACGGCGCTGGACGGCGAGTCGACGGAGTTCGTCGACTCGGTCGACGACCGGATCTACCAGTACCGCTTCGCGCCGGTCCGCGACGACGACGGCGAGGTGTTCGCCGCGCTCGGCATGTCTCAGGAGATCACCGAGCGAGTGCGCCGCGAGCGGGAGCTCCGGAGCCGGGTCAGCCAACAGGCGGCGATCTCGGAGCTCGGGCGACGGGCGCTGGAGGACCTGAACCTGGACGCGCTGCTGGGCGAGGCCGTGGAGCTCGTCTCGGAGACGCTCGACACCGAGTACTGTAAGGTGTTGGATCTGGACGTCGACGACGACCGGCTTCACCTCCGCCAGGGCGTGGGCTGGGACGACGGGATCGTCGGCGAGGCGACGGTATCGGCCGTCGACGAGGACTCCCAGGCGGCCCACACGCTGGCGACCGACGGGCCGGTCATCGTCGAGGACCTCGGGACGGAACGCCGGTTCAGCGGCCCGGAACTGCTCACCAGCCACGACGTCACCAGCGGGATCAGCACGGTGATCGGTCCCGAGTCCGACCCCTGGGGGATCCTCGGGACGCACGACCCCGACCGCAGGGAGTTCTCCGACCACGACGCCACGTTCCTCCAGTCGGTCGCGAACGTGCTCGCGGCGGCGATCGAACGACACCAGCGGGAACACCAGCTCGTCCAGCAGCGACAGCAGCTGGCCGCGGTGAACAGCCTCAACCAGGTAGTCCGGGACGTCACCACCGCCGTCATCGACCAGTCGACGCGCGCGGAGATCGAGGCGACCGTCTGCGAGCGGCTCGCCGAGACGGACTCGTACTCGTTCGCGTGGATCGGCGAGGTCGAAACCGGGTCACGGCGGGTGACGCCGCAGGCGCAGGCCGGCGTCGAGGGCTACCTCGACGACGTGTCGATCACCTTCGACCCGGACGACGAGCGCGGCAACGGTCCCACGGGGCGGGCCTTCAGAACCGGGGAGGTGCAGGTCGCGACGGACATCCGGGCCGACGACCGCCACGACCCGTGGCGGTCTACGATCGAGGAGTACGGCTTCCGCGCGTCGGCCGCGGTACCGATCGTCCACGAAGGGACGGTGTACGCGGTGTTGAACGTGTACACGGAGCGACCGAACGCGTTCGCCCCGCAGGAGCGGCGGATGATCGCACAGCTCGGCGAGGTCGCCGGCCACGCGATCGCCGCGGCCGACCGGAAACAGGCGCTGATGAGCGACGAGCTGGTCGAGGTCGACATCCGGTGTGAGAACGTCTTCGAGCCGATCGACGGCTTCGGCGACATCGACGGCAAGATGCTCTTCGAGAACACGGTCGCCGTCGGCGACGACGAACATCTGCTGTACGGGACCGCGTCGGCGGCGACGTTCGACGCGATGGCCGAGAACGTCGAGACGCACCCCAACTGGGAGGAGCTCACCGCACAGTCCGACGGCGACCCGGTTCGCTTCGAGCTCCGCGTCTCCAGCCCGCCGATCGTCTCGGCGATCGCCTCCCGGGGCGGCCACGTCCACAGGGCGGTGATCGAGGACGGAACCCTCGAGATGTCGGTCCGTCTCCCGCCCACCGCCGATGTCCGGGAGCTGGTGAAGCGGATCCGGGAGGTGTACTCCCCGGCCGAGATGCTCCGTCGTCGGCAGATCTCCCCCGACAGACACGACACGGACACGGTCGGTCGGAGCCTCGTGACGGCGCTCACCGACCGCCAGCGGACCGCGCTTGAGGTCGCCCACCACTCCGGGTTCTTCGAGTGGCCCCGGGACAGGACCGGCGAGGAGGTCGCCGAGTCGATCGGCGTCGCTGCGCCGACCTTCCATCAACACCTCCGGAAGGGCCAGCGGAAGGTGTTCGAGACGCTGTTCTCGACGCCGACGGTCGAGGAGGCGTGAGCGCGCCGTCGCGCCGGGAGCCGACCGAACTCGCCTTCCGCACGCGTACGGAGGCTCGGAGCATGATGGGCGCGAACCCGGACGACACGGCCGCCACGGAGCCGGAGGACGCCGACGAGTTCGCCGACCTCGCGGCCGCGGAGTCGCCGCCGACCGGGAAGCGGGCGGCCGTCGAGGCGACGGGACCCGGATGCGACTATTCGGGACCCGGCGGACGAGCACCTCGAACTGGCCGCCAGCCTGCTGGCGGCAGCCGAGGCCGGTCATCGAGCTCGCGACCCGTCCGCACGAGGCCCCTCCCCCGACCAGTATCGCGAGACGGCGCTCGACCCCGTTGAAATCGGCGATACGTCCCGCGAGGAGCATCTCCGACGAAGTACGTCACTCCTTGAGTGCTCCCGAGGTCAGCCCGCTGACGATCCGTTCCTGTGCGACGATCACGAGGATCACGACCGGCAACACGCCGACGATGCTCGCGGCCGCCATGAGGTTGTAGAACTGCGAATACTGCCCCTGGTACCCGAGGATCCCGAAGACTATCGGCGCCCAGTTCGACACCTGTCCGTCGGTCATCATAAACGAGAAGAAGAACTCGTTGTACACGGAGATGAACGTCATGATCCCCGCGGTGGCGACGCCCGGCGCCGAGAGGGGCACGATGACCCGGAACAGCGCTCCCAGCCGAGTGGTCCCCTCGACCCGGGCGGCGTCCTCGAGTCCGTCGGGGATCTGACTGTAGAACGTCGTCAGGATAAAGATCGACAGCGGCATGAACAGTGCCGTCATCGGCGTCACGAGCGCACCCGGCGTGTTGAACACGACCGGGCTCGATACCCCGAAGAGGCTCACGTTGCCGGTGAACAGCCGGAAAAGCGGAAGCAGGAACGCCGCGGGCGGGAAATACGAGACCGCGAGGACGGCGAGCATCAGCGGCCGACGACCCTTGAACTCGATCCGTCCGAACGCGTACCCGGCGAGGCTTCCGAGCACGAGGACGATACAGGTCGTGATCATCGCGATGATGAAACTGTTCAGCATGTAGCGGTGGAGCGGCAGCCGCTCGAACAGCGTCACGAACGCCTCGACGTTGAAGCCTCTCGGCGCGAGTCCCATGTTCACGATCAGGTCGTTCGGGGTCACCGCGAGGACGACGAGCCAGTAGAACGGGAACAGGGTTGTGAACAGGAAGAAGACGGCCGCGACGTAGAACATCGCCCTGTAGACGCGCTCCGGGTTCCGGATGGACCGCTCGGCCCACCGCTGTAAGACGTTCTGTCCCGGGCCGCCCGACGACGTCTCGGAGGCCATTCAGACCGCACCCCGCTCGGATCTGGCGAACTTGGCGATGTAGATCGAGACCGCGATCCCGATGACGCCCGCCGTCACGAAGGCGATGGCCGCGGAGGTTCCGAACCGCTGTGAGTTGAACGTCGAGACGACCATACACGACAGTGACGGGACCGTGCTACAGCTCGAAACCGTCTCGATGAGACCGAACACGCGGAGGGCCGCGATGCTGCGGAACAGCATCGCGACGAGCACCGACGGCAGCACCAACGGGAACGTGATCGTCTTGAACTGCTGCCACCGGGACGCGCCCGACATCCTCGCCACGTCGTAGAGCTGTCTGTCGATGCTCTGGAGCCCGGCGAGTATGAGCAGCGCCATGAACGGCGTCGTCTTCCAGACGTCGGCGACGACGATGATCGCGAGGGAACTGCCGGTGTCGTTGAGCGGCGTCAGCGAGAACAGTCCCAGCTGGTGGAGCGGTTCGACCGCGAACCCGATCCCCGGAGAGAACATGAGAAAGAAGATCATTCCCTGGATGACGATCGGGACCGCCCACGGGATGAGGATCGCCGTCCGGACCCATCGTCGACCGCGGAAGTCCTGATCCAACACGATCGCCTGCCCGAACCCCAGTACCGTCTCGATGGCGACGCTGACGATGGCGAACAGGAAGGTGACGATGAGGCTACTGCTCAGCGGCTCCTCCACGTTGAGGAACGGCTGTGGCATCACGGCGGCTCTGTCCCCGGAGAACAACGCGACGTAGTTCCGCAGCCCGACGAACTCGCCGACCGCCGTCGCTCCGGTCAGCTGGTCCGAGTGCAGCGAGATCTCGAAGGTCCTGAGCAGCGGCCAGAACGCGACGACCGACATGATCAACAGAACCGGGAGCACCAGCAGGTACGCGAACTGCGTCGGCGACAGACGCTCGATCCGGTACGTGACCGGGGAGACGACCGGCGAGAGGTAGTTCAGGATCATCGGTACTCGCTCGGGCGCCTCACAGACTGTTCTCGATCTGCGTCAGCGTCTCGCTGAGATCGGACAGCGCCGCCTCGGGAGGCTGCTCCTGTCCGAGGGTTCCGTTGACGGCCTGATAGATCTGTGTGGACTGGTCCGGCCAGACCGACGTCACCGGCCGCGGGATCGCGTTCTCTCCGGCGACCTTGAGCGTGTCCAGATAGCGTCCCATCACCGGAATGTCGCGTGCCTCCTCCCGGTCGAGGGCCGCGGGTTTCGGCGGGATCTGGCCGAGGATGTCGAACAGCGCGAGGTTGAAGCTGTCCTTCGATGCGGCCTTCATCACTTCGAGGACCGCGGACTCGTGTTCGGTGTTCGGGTTCGCCGCCAGATGCCATCCGCCGAGCGCGGCCACGGGACCGCCGGTCGACGGATACTCGGCGTCGCTCGACTGCATGCCGTACGGGATCGGCATCACGCCGAGGTCCTCCCCGAAGTTCTCGGGCGATCCGTTGACGTTCACGAAGTACGGCCAGTTACGAAGCATGACGGCGTTTCCGTTCGTGAACGGCTTCGCGGACGTAGGCTCCGTCCACTGCAGCACCGCGTCGGGGGAGATGTCGCCGGCGTACCCGTCCAGCGAATGCTCGTCGTCGTCCCCGTTGATGAACGTGCGGACCATCCGGACCGCGTCGACGACCTGCGGGTCGTCGACCGTCACCGGACGGTCCCCCACCGGGCCGAACAGGTGCTCCTCGGGGTTCCCGAAGTACGCTCCGCCCCAGCTGGTCATGAACTCGTTGAAGTTACAGCAGGAGAGTCCCTCGTAATCCGACGCCTGGAAGGTGTACCCGTAGTCCAGGTCGTCGTTCTCGTCGAGGACGTCTCTCGTCACGTGGGAGAACGTCTCCCACGAGATCGACTCCGTGGCCCAGTTCTCGCTTTCCGGACTGTACCCGGCCGACTCGACCAGATCCTTCCGGTAGAGCATCGTCGGGAGGCCGACCCAGAGCGGAAGCGCGTACAGCGCACCGTCCCTGTCGGAGGCGGTGTTGACGGCCATGTCGAAGTAGTCCTCACCGACCCGCGTGGTGAACTCGTCACCGAGCGACTCGCTGAGGTTCATGAGCTGTTCGCGCGCGATGAACGGGATGGTCCATCCGCTGTCCATGCGGAGGAGGTCGGGCTTCGCACGGTCCGCGGAGAGCCAGCGGTTGTACTGCGACCGGCGGTCGTTGGAGACGTTGCCGCCGGCCAGGAAGCTGATGTCGATCCGGTCCGGCATCCCCGCGTCTCGCAACGCCTCGACGATCTGGTCGGACACGTCCTTCTCCTGTGAGCTCGCCGCCCACTGCAGTGTCACCGACCCCTCGGAGCCATCACTCCCGTCGCCGGTCACCGTACCCGTGGTCCCTCCGTCGGACCCGCCCGAGCAGCCGGCGAGCCCGGCGACACCCGTCGCGCCCGCCGTGGCCACGAACCGTCGTCGAGAGACTCCGGTCGAACGCCCCGCTCGCTCGGAACTGTCAGTTCGGCCTGAGTACATACGGGTCAATGTAATCATTGTTCCTATTATACTATACTACCACGACCGTTGTACGATCGATATAAAACGGCCCGTGTCCGCGAGGCGGCTCGTCGTCTGCCGCGGTGCCGGGCGCTCCACCCCCGCGCTTCAGCGCGAGGAGGCCGTCACCGGCTACCGGCTACTTCGGAGCGGGCCTCGCGGGCTCCCCGCTCGTGAGCGCCTTCCGTGTCCACCTCGTTATGGGGTCGTCGGTCTCGGTCATCCACTCGATGAGGGTCGCTTCGAGGCGGTCCCGGACCGACCGGTACTCCGGGTGGTCGATACGGTTGTGCAGTTCGTCGGGATCCCTGTCGAGGTCGTAGAGCTCGTTGGTGTCGGGCGCGTTGTGAACGTACTTGTACCGGTCGGTGCGGACCATCCGCTGAGAGTAGAGACCGAACTCCTCGCCGTGATACTCCGCGTACACCGACTCGGGCCACTCCGTCGGGGTGTTCCCCCGTAGCAGCGGCAGGAGACTCCGCCCGTCGGTCTCCATCGTCGGCTCGACGCCACCCATCTCGAGAAACGTCGGCATCAGATCGAGGAGTCGGACGAACTCCGTACACGTCGATCCGGGCTCTACGGTCCCGGGCCACCGAACCAGCAGCGGGATGTGGTACACTTCCTCGTACATCATGGGTCCCTTGTTGAACTGCCGGTGGCTCCCGGTGAGGTCGCCGTGGTCCGACGTGTGAACGACGACCGTCTCGTCGTCGAGATACGTGTCGACGGCGTCGAGGATGCGACCGATCTGCTCGTCGATGAACGTGACGAAGCCGAAGTACTTGCTCGCCGCCTCCGCCCACGTCTCCCAGTCCATGTCCGCGACGCCCCGGTACCCGAGGAACTGCTCGTGAGCGCGCGGCTTCCCGTCGAACGTCTCGTCGAAGTTCCCCCAACGCTCGATGTCGGCCGGGTCGTACATCGACGCGTACGGCTCCGGGACGAGATACGGGTGGTGCGGGCCCACGAAGTCCGTCCGGTGAAACAACGGCCGGTCCGCCCCCGCACCCCGCTCGAGCCGCTCGATCGTCCGCTCGGCGACGTAGTACGTTCGGGTCGCCTCCTTCGGCATCGTCGTCTCGCCGGCGATCAGCGTCGGCTCCCTCCGTTGATCCGTGTATATCGGGTCCCTGATCTCCGCTTCGCCGGGGGACACGCCCAGGTCGCGCTGATACTGTCGGAAGTCGCTGTCCGTGCTCTCGTGGCCGCCGTCGCCGCCGCCGATGTACTCGAACCCGAAGTCCGCCGGGGTTCGGTTCCGACCGACGTGCCACTTCCCCGCGTAGGTGTTCTGGTAGCCGCGATCCGCGAGCAGCGTCCCGAACGTCGGGAGCTCCGGCGACAGGTCCTCCTCGATGGCGTCGGGCTCGTGACAGTTGTTGAGCATTCCGTGGTTGTGAGGGTAGAGCCCGGTCAGCAGCGACGCACGCGCGCTCGTACAGATCCCGACGGGAGTGTACGCGCGTTCGAACGTCATCCCCTCCGAGGACAACCGATCGAGGTTCGGCGTCGCGACGTGCGACCGACAGCCGCTGATCACGTCGTATCGCTCTTGATCGGTGAGGAGCAGGAGGATGTTCGGCTCGACGCTCATGCGCGTGATCCGGCGGCCAAACGGAGAATAGTTGTACTTACTACGAGCGTGGTACAATACTATTTAACTCGAAGGATCGAACGCCGAGCCATGGATCAGGAATCGCTTCAGTCCGTTCTCGAGGAGAGCGGACTCTCAGGATATCAGGCCGACGTTTTCGTCAGTTTGCTGTGGCTGCAGGAGGCCACCGTCAGCGAGCTGCTGGACAGCTGCTCGGTGCCACAGCCCCGCATCTACGACATACTCAACAAGCTGGATAACGAGGGGTACATCGAAACGTACGAGGAGGAGTCGATCCGGGCGCGCATCCGCGATCCGTCGGTCATCCAGAACGAACTGACCGAACAGGCGGACAGGCTGGAGTCCGCCGCGGAGCGGATCGGTTCCATCTGGGAGGAGCCGCCGATCGGACAGCACAAGATCAGCGTGTTCGGCGATTTCGACCACGTCGTCGACCACGCCGCGGACCGTATCCAGCACGCCGAAAACAGCATCCAGCTGTCCGTCGACGTTCGAGTCTACATCGACCTGATCGACGAGCTCCGACGTGCGAGAGCCGACGACGTTCATATCAAGCTATCGATCAAAGAGTCCGACGCCTTCCGTTTCGACATCGAGGACGTCGACAGGTACTTCGAGGAGACCGCATCGGAGGTCAAGCTACGACACAGCACTGCGCCGTTTATCGTGCTGATAGACGGCGAGGACGCTTACTTCGGACTCAGGCAGAGCCCGGTGGACAGCTACGGCCTCATGATCAACGACCAAGCCATGTCCTCGATGCTGTACTGGTTCTATCAGAACGCGCTGTGGGAGAACTGGGAGACGATCCACTCCGACTCGACGAACCGAGGGGCGTCCGAATACACGGAGATACGGCGCTGTATACGGGACGTATCGGACCGACTCGACGGTGACGAGACGGTTTCCGCCACCGTCTACGGTTTCGACATCAGACAGGACACACAGCGGGAGATCCACGGGCAGATAACCGACGTCATCTCGCCGGACGATCCGAGCGGCACGGACGGTGAAAACGACGTGTTCACCGGACGCGCAACGATACTCCTGGACGCCGAAGGCACGGAGTACAGCGTGGGTGGGTTCGGGGCTATCCTCGAAGACATTCGAGCGACACGGATCGTGCTCCGGACCTCCTCCTCCACGGACGGGTGACGACCGCGACCGTACGTTCGACGACCGAGCAGGTCGCCGTTCTCGAACCCTCGGCAGCGGGACTCGGGACGTGTTTTCTCGCGGCATGCGCTTGCCCAACGCCCGGGACTCCGTAGACTTCACTCGGGACGGATGCCGACGCCGGTAGCGACCCGTCGACCCGGCTGCTCGCCGCACTCACGTCGACCCACGGGCGAGTCTCGCGGTAGGTGCCTCCGATCGAGGTGTCGTTCGGATGCCGGCGCCGAACCGCCGCCGGACCGTCCTCCTCCTCCGAGCGACGAATAGGACATACAGGCGAGTTCGCTCGCCGTTCGCGCTCCGCGACCCGACGCTCGCTGCCGCCGGGGTCGCGCTCGGCGTCACTGCGACCGATCTCGCGGTCGGCGTCGCCGCGACACCGGGATTCCCGACCTCGGTCTCGGCCGACATAACACCGACTGCTACACGGCCGTTCGGTGGGACCGCCCGCCGCGGCCGCCCGAAGCACGCTTCGGCTCGACTCGTTCGACGTTCGGAACCGCGTCACGCTCGTCCTCCCGTCGAGGGACGAGGTACGACCGTGCCGACTCCCGGCGACTGCACGCGACGGGTTCAGTCGCCGCAGGGCACGGACGGCGATACGCGAGTTTAAACGCCCCCGGCGACCACGGAGGGTATGCACGCACACGACCCCGAGCGACGGGGCCGACGACCGCGGTCGAACAGGGACGGGACCACGGCGACCGGTCGCGGTGACCGCCGATGAACCCGAACCGCGTCGACTCGATCATCGACCTGACATACGGACTGCTCATCGCGCTGTCGGTCGGCCTCATCCTGGTCGTCGGCACGTCCGTCGGCGTCGCGTTCGGCCTCGGCGTCATCGTCTCGTTCGTCATCCACATCGTCTGGAAGATGTCGCGGTTCGACCCGAACTGGATGACCAGCGAGGTCCAGCGAACGGTCGAACAGACGGTGGAGCAGTCGGTCGACGAGTCCGTGGAGGAGACGGTAGAGGAGCGGGTGGGCGACACGGTCGAGGAGACGGTCGGCGACACCGTAGAGCAATCGGTGGAGGAGACAGTCGAGAAGTCCGTCGAGGAGACGGTCGAGGAGACAGTGGAGGAGTCGGTGGAGGAAACGGTAGAGAAGTCCGTGGAGGAGACGGTAGAGAAGTCTGTGGAGGAGACGGTGGAGAAGTCGGTGGAGGAAACAGTAGAGGAGTCCGTGGAGGAGTCGGTAGAAGAGACGGTGGAGCAGTCGGTGGAGGAGACGGTGGAGCAGTCGGTGGAGGAGACGGTGGAGCAGTCGGTGGAGGAGACGGTCGGCGAGAAGGTGGACGAGGCGGTCGGCGAGTCCGTCGAGCGGGCCGTCGAGGAGACGGTGGGCGAGGCCGTCGAGAAGTCGGTGGAGGAGACGGTGCCGACGACCCCGGGGACGGAGCCGAGTCCGACGGGACCGACGCGCGCGCCGACGCCACCGGACCGAACTGACCGGGGCCCCCTGAGCCGACAGCGATCCCGGACCCGCGACCCGCGAGCGGGAGAACAACCGTCTTAACGCCCGGGGGATCAGTACCGGTGATATGGTAGCTGCGCTCCTTCCCGTCGGGCTGCTCGTGGCGATGTTCGTCGGGTACAACATCGGCGGGTCGACCACGGGGCCGGCGTTCGGACCCGCAGTCGGCGCGGGCGCGGTGTCGAAGTCGACGGCCGCGGCGCTGATGTCCCTGTTCTTCTTCGTCGGCGCGTGGACGATCGGCCGCCGGGTCGTCGACACGCTCGGCTCCGACCTCGTCTCTCAGCCCGGCGTGTTCACCCTCACGACGAGCATCGGCGTGTTGTTCTTCATCGGGCTGGCGCTGTTCGTCGGCAACGTCTTCGGCGTCCCCGCCTCCACGTCGATGACGGCCGTAGGGGCGATCGCCGGCCTCGGCGTCGCGAAGGGCGCGCTCGACTGGGGGGTGATGGGCGGGATCGTCGTCTGGTGGATCGTCGCGCCCGTCATCGGCTTCTGGGTGTCGCTCGTGATCGGCCGCTACTTCTACTCCCGGCTCGACGGCCTGGTGAACATCGAGGACAGCGACGGCCCGGTGGTCGCCGTCGACCGGTCCGGCGGGGGGCTGCCGAGCGTCGGCGTCCACGAGGACTCCGGCCGGCGGGAGGTCGTCGGCGTCGGCGCGGTCGTCGCGATCGGCTGTCTGATGGCGTTCAGATCCGGCACCTCCAACATCGCCAACGCGATCGCGCCGCTGGTCGGCGCGGGCGTCCTGGAGATGAACCTCGGGATCGTCCTCGGCGGGGTCGCGGTCGCCGTCGGCTCGTTCACGATCGCCCGCCGGACGCTGGAGACGATGGGCAGCGACATCACGGAGCTCCCGCTGACGGCCGCCATCGTCGTCGCCTCCGTCAGCGCGGCGCTGGTCGTGTTCCTCTCGTTCATCGGCATCCCCGCCAGCTTCGTCGTCATCGCGACCATGTCGGTCGTGGGCCTCGGCTGGGGGCGGGCGACCCGGCCGATCACGGTGTCCGAGGCGGTAAGCGGCGAGACCGAGGAGACGCCCCCCCCGTCGGCCGACGCGCTCGCGACCGACGGCGACGGCGGGTCCGCCCTGCCCGCCGGGGAGGAGGACCCCGCGGACGTCCCCACGCCCGGCGAGCTGTTCGACCCGGCGACGACCGCCCGCGTCGTCCTCATGCAGAACGTCGTCCCGCTCATCTCGACGATCGGTGCGTTCCTCACCTTCCGGTTCGTCCCGTTCTTCTGACGGCGGCGGACGCTTTCGGCAAGCCTAAAAACGTGCGGCGGCAGCCACCGACATGGACGAACGGTCGTACGGGCTCGACGACGTGAGCGTCGTCATGGGCGCGTACAACGAGGCGGCGGCGATCGGGCCGGTGCTCGATGACGTCGACGCGGCCACGGACGGACGGGCGGAGGTCGTCGTCGTCGACGGCTCCGACGACGAGACGCCGGAGATCGCCCGCGAGAGGGGAGCCCGCGTCGTCGACCAGCCGCCGAGGGGGTACGGCGCGGCGGTGCGGCGCGCCCTGCTGGAGGCGTCGAACCCGGTGCGGGTCACGACGGACTGCGACGGAACGTACCCGATGGAGCGGATCCCCGACTTCCTGGAGCTGGTGAACGAGGGGTTCGACGTGGTCAGCGGCGACCGGCTCTATCGCGGCGCCGAGACGATGCCGCCGCTGAACCGGCTGGGCAACCGGCTGTTCGCGGCGACGGCGAGCGCGCTGGGCGGCGA
Source organism: Halobacteriales archaeon QS_6_71_20 (assembly GCA_003020945.1). GTDB lineage: Archaea > Halobacteriota > Halobacteria > Halobacteriales > Haloferacaceae > Halobaculum. The sequence continues at coordinate 41,882 of PXRU01000032.1, read as the reverse complement.
GCGCCTCCACGACGTGACGACGGGGATGCGCGCGTACCACGAGGGCGTGGTCGAGTCGATCCGGTGGACCGAGAACACCGGCCTCTCCGCCGAACTGCTCGTCCGGCCGGCGATGCGCGGCCGCCGCGTCCGCCAAGAGCCCATCGCGTACGACGAGCGACTCGGGGAGACGAAGCTCGACCCCCTCTCCGGGGGCGCCGAGATCGGCAAGTCGATCCTGAAGGTGTGCATCGAGGAGCGGCTCCGACGGCTTCGGTGACGCCGCCGTCGAGCGCGGCACGCGGAGCCCCGACCGAGGGGTGCGGTCGTCACGCCGTCCCGTTCGAGAACGTCACGTCGATCCCGCGGTCCGGCGGCGTCTCCCCCACGCCGTCGGGGACACACCGCGTCGGCACCGGACAGCGCTCGGCCGTCGCCGACAGCGCGTGCACCGTCCCGTCGACCCGCTCCACCGGGAACGAGAGGCGGTAGCTGTAGCCGCCGGCCGGCCCGGTGGCGACGAACACCTCCACCTCGATCTCGTCGATGTCGTTCAGCCGGAGGGTGGCGTGGTCCGCATCGCCGTCGTCGCCTCCGGCGTCTCCGCTGTCCCTGTCGCCGCCGTTTCCGTCTCCACCACCGCCGACGGCGAGTTGCTCGCCGGACGCCCGGAGCTCGTCGCCCTCGACGACCAGCGACAGCGAGAGCGGCCCGCCGCCGTCGGTCGCGACGAGGTACGCCGACCCGCGCTCGCCCGTCACGCGCACCGTCGTGCGCTCGACGCCCTCGGGCCGGCCGAGCGTCGCGTTCAGGCGGACGCGCTCGCCGGCGACCCGCTCGACCTCGCGGACGCCCCCCCTGACCGTGGAGTCGTCTGTCGGCACCCACGAGCCGGCAAACACGTAGCGGTAGAGGTCCCGCTCCGGGTACGTCCGGGCGACCGCGAGCTCCCGCGTCCCGGACAGCGCGTACACCCGGTCGCCGCCGTGGTCGGGGTCGTTGCGCAGCGCCTGGAACGGGTGGTTGAGCCACGGCCCGTACGGCGTCGGGAGGAACACCACGGAGTCCGGGGGCACGCCCGCGCCCGCGTCGTCGCCGGCGACGAGCGGCCCGTAGCCGGCGCGCAGCTCCGCCGTCACCGCCGCGTTACGCTCTACGGGCTCCTGGACCGCGCCGACGGCGACGCCGCCCGCGATCGCCGCCGCGACCAGCAGGAGGACCGTCGCCAGCGCGCGACCCTGCCTCGCGGACGGCCGCCGTCGGCGACGCGCGACCGCGCCGCCGACGGCGACGAGCCTCCCGGTGACCGTCGTGCACGCGACGGCCGCGAACACCGCCGCCGGGACGATCAGGTCGTAGTGGTAGAGGGGGCCGAGGTAGTGGATCAGCCCGTCGTCCGGCCGCGCGAGGTCGCCGAGGACGTTGTAGTTCCCCCAGAAGGCGACGTTGCCGGCGGCGACGGTCGCGACCGTCGCCGCGAGCAGCCCCCGCCGGACGCGGGCGTCGCCCCGGTCGACGCGCCCGTCGTCCGCGCCGTCGGTCCCTCCGTCGTCGCCGTCCGCGACCGCGTGGCGGCGGTCGAGGGCCGCCAGCGCCACGACCACGCCGACGGCGGCCGCCGCGGTGCCGAGCGTCCCGGCGACCACCCACTCGGTGAACAGCCGACCCAGCACCAGCCGGCTCGCCCGGAGCCCGAGTTCCGGTGTGTACGCCACCCCGTGGCCGAGGATCTCGCGGTAGCCGAAGCCGACGCCGTCCTCCGGCGCGAACGCGAGATACGGGAACACCGTCGGGTCGCCCGTCACGACGGCGTTGTACGCGAACGCCGCCGCGACGCCCGCGGCCCCCAGCGCGCCGGTGACGACCCGCCGGACGAACAGCCCGCGAGCCGCGGCGCCGGAGGCGCTCGCCGCGCCCGTGACGCGGTCGTCGCCGACGGCCGCCGCCCCGAGCGGGACCCGCCACGCGCCCGAGGCCCCGAGCGTGACGACCGCGTGCGCGACGAACGGGAGCGCGAACAGCACGGCGGTGTAGGGCCGCGCGAAGAACGCCGACCCGACCGCGAGACCGGCCCACGCCGCGTCGCGGCGGTCGCCCCGGCGCTCGCCGCGGAGGTACGCGACGGCGAACGCCACGTTCAGCGCCGTCGTGAGCGCGTACGGGAGGTACAGCCCCGAGTGGACGACGAAAAGCGGCGTCGCGATCAGGAGCGCGCCCGCGAGCGCGCCCACCCGGGCGTCGAACAGCTCGCGGCCGAGCGCGACGGTGCCGGCGACTAACGCGGCCGCGACGCCGGCGAGCGCGACGGCGTACCCCCCGAGGAGCTTCCCGACGGCGAACACGGCGGCCGGAAGCGGGGCGTACTTCGGGTAGAGGCCGCGGGAACTCTCCACGAAGAACCACGGCCGGAAGGCGTCCTCGACCGGCGGCCGGAGGAACAGCCGCCCCGACAGCAGCAGCTCGGCCTGCTGGAGGTAGACGCCCTCGTCGTGGTTCAGGGAGCGCAGCGGGAACAGCTCGCCGGCCACGACGAGCGCGACCGCGGCGCCGATGGCGGCCAGCAGGAGCGCCGCGACCCGGCCCATGTCGAGCCACGCGGCGACGGGCGCGGGCGCCCCGTCGGCGAGGCGCTCGACGGCGCCGTCCGAACTCGCGCCGGCCGTCCCGTCCGGGGTCGTCGCGGACTCGTGCCCGTCGTCCGGAGCCGACCGGTCGGCCATCTACGCCGCGGGGTACCACGCCAGCGCGTGGTCGGCGACCAGCGTGACCGCGACCGGCTCGCCCACCTCGAACTCCTCGGTGTGGTTGTGGAGACAGCACAGCACCGTTCCGTCGTGGAGCCTCACGTGGTAGACGAACGAGGGGCCGGTGTACTGTCTGCGGACGACCTCCCCGTCGGCGTCGCCCTCGGCGACCGGCGTCGCCCGGAGGTCGTCGGGGCGGACGAGCACGTCGACCCGACTCCCGACGTAGCCGTCGCCCAGTCCCTTCAGCAGGTCGCGGTCGTAGGAGCCGACGACCGTCTCGACGCCCCCCTCGCCGATCCTGGCCGAGAGGAAGCTCGCCTGGCCGAGGAAGGAGGCGACGAACCGCGAGGTGGGGTGCTCGAACACCTCGCCCGGCTCGCCCACCTGCTCGATCCGGCCGTCGTTGACGACGGCGACCCGGTCGGACAGCGACAGCGCCTCCTCCTGGTCGTGGGTGACCGAGACGGCGGTGACGCCCGCCTCCTCGAGGATGCGCTTCACCTCCTCGCGCATCCGGACGCGGAGGCTCACGTCGAGGTTCGAGAACGGCTCGTCCAGCAGCAGGACGTCCGGCTCCGGCGCCAGCGAGCGCGCGAGCGCGACCCGCTGACGCTGCCCCCCCGAGAGGTCGGCGGGCGAGCGGTCGCCGTACTCCGCCAGCCCCACCAGCTCCAGCAGGGTCTCCACCCGCCTGTCGGCGTCGGGCGAGTCCGGCTCCTCCAGCCCGAAGGCGACGTTCTCGGCGACGGTGAGATGCGGGAACAGCGCGAACTCCTGGAACACGAGCCCCACGTCGCGCTCCTCCGGGGGCGTCACCGCGCCGTCGCCGGCGACGACGTCGTCGCCGACGGCGATCGTCCCCTCCGTGGGCGCCTCGAGCCCCGCGATCATTCGGAGGGTCGTCGTCTTCCCGCAGCCCGAGGGACCAAGCAGCGTGACGAGCTCCCCCTCCCGCACGGTGAGGTCGAGCCCCGAGACGGCCGTCTCGGAGCCGTAGCGCTTGACGACGTCCGCCAGCCGCAACACCACGTCGCCGTCGGGGTCGCCGACGCCGCGTCCGCCGGTCGACTCGCCGACGACGGCGCCCCGCTCCGCAGCCGCGTCCCACTCGGCGTCGCCCACCGCGGCGCCGCCGTCGGTCGCCGGCGCGGCGTCGGCGGCGTCGCTGCGTTCGGGGGTGCTGGCGTCGCCGTCCCGGGGGTGTGCGTCGTCAGGCATCGTCGTTTCCCTTGAGTAGCGGCAGCATCGAGAGACCGGAGACCGCGACCAACACCAGCGCCGGCAGCGCGGCGCGGCCGTAGTACCCGGCCTCCTGAACTCGCCAGATGTAGGTCACTATCGTTGTAAACCCTGTCGGATGCAGGATGAGCGTCGTGTCGAGCTCCTTCATCGTCGTGAGGAACACGAGCGCCGCTCCGGCGACCAGTCCCGGGGAGATGAGCGGGAGCGTCACCCGCCTGAACGCCCCGCCGGCCGACTCGCCCAGGAGGCGGGCCGCGCCGACGAGGTCGCGGTCGACGCCCAGCACCGACGAGCGGGTCGCGCCGACGGCCTGCGGCAGGAACCGGACGACGTACGCGAACACGAGCAGCGGGAGCGACTGGTAGACGAGCCGGGCGGCGCCCGCGCCCACGGCGTCGCGGAGCCACTGGCTGGAGAAGAACACCAGCGCGAGCCCCAGCACCACGCCCGGCATCGCGTAACCCAGATACGTCGCGCGCTCGGCGAACGTCGCCAGCGCCGAGTCCGACCGCCCCGCGTAGTACGCCACCGGCAGCGCGAAAAGCACCGTCGCCGCGGCCGCGAGGACCGCGACGTACACCGAGTTGGCGGCGAACTCCGGCCGGAACGCGAGCCCGCCGCCGCTGTACCCCGGTCCCGAGCGCAGCAGCCACATCGTGAGGATGCCGACCGGAAGCACGAGCGTGAACAGGCTCACCAGCGCCGGGAGCAGCGCCGCGACCCCGCGGAGCCGCCCCAGCGAGACGACCGACTCCGCCGAGGAGGGCGTCCCGTAGCCGGCCGCGGCGCTGCCGCTGACGCGGGATTCGAGCGAGAGGATCACGGCCGTCACCGCGAGCAGCTGGATCGACAGCAGCGTCGCGTTCGCGCGGCCGACCCCGAAGCTGTTCAGCTCCACGTAGATGACCCGCGTGAACACGTCGAACCGCATGATCGCCGGCGTGCCGAAGTCCGAGAGCGTGTACAGCGCGACCAGCAGCGCGCCCGCGGTGACCCCCGGCGCGATCTGCGGCAGGATCACCCGGCGGAACGCCGCCGGGTACGAGTGGTTCAGCGTCCGCGCCGCCTCCAGCTGCGTGGTGTCGAACGACAGCAGCGACGCCCGCGTCGTGAGGAAGACGTACGGGTACGTGAACAGCGTCAACACGAGCGCCGTCCCGCCCAGGCCGTACACCGTCGGGAGGTGGGGGGTCACGGCGCCCACCCCGTACCGCGTCAGCAGGTCCGGGAGGGCGCCGCTGGGCCCGAACGCCGACACGTACGCGAACGCGCCGATGTAGCTCGGGACGACCAGCGGGAGCGCCGCCACCACCGTCCAGAACCGACGGAACGGGAGGTCCGTCTGGACCGTCAACACCGCAAGCGGGACGCCTAGCGCGACCGAGGCCGCGGTGACGAGGCCGACGAGCGCGACGCTGTTGGCGAGCACCTCGGTCGTCGTCCCCGACGCCAGCAGCGAGACGGCGTCGGCGACCGACAGCGTCGAGGCCGTCCCCGTCGACGACCAGCCCGCGGACCCGACCGACGCCCTCGCCGGCCATCTCAGCCCGTCGTCCCCATCACAGCCCCCCCACGTCGCGCATGAGTTCGAGGGTCGGCTGGATGTTCGACAGCTCGGTCAGGTCGACGCTGGGCGGGTTCAGCTCGTCGATCGGCGGGAGGCCGCCGACCGGCGGGATCTCCGCGACCATCGGGTACGCGTACGTCCGGGTGGCGAAGAACTCCTGGGCCTCCGCCGACAGGAGGTGTCGGACGAACGCGAACGCCGACTCCGTGTTCTCGCTGGCCGACAGCACCTCGGCGCCGGCGGCGTTGATCAGCGCGCCCGCGTCGCCGCCGGTGAACGCAAGATCCACCGGCGCGTCCGGCCGCGCCGCCTGCACCCGGAGCGCGTAGTAGTGGTTCGCGAAGCCCGCCCCGAGCCCGCCGTCGGCGACGGCGTTGGAGACGAGGAACTCGTTGTTGTACTCGGCGACGCCCGCATCGAGCATCCCCCGGAGCCACTCGCGGGTCGCCTCCTCCCCCTCGACGAGCCGCATCGCCGTGACGAACGCCTGGAACGCGCCGTAGGTGGGCGCCCACCCGACCGCGTTCGCCAGCGCCTCCGACTCCGGGAACGACATCACGCTGTCGGGCACGTCGCCGTCGGAGAGCTCCGACGTGTTGTACGGCACTGCGCGGGCGCGACCTGCCGTCCCGACCCAGCGGTCGTCCGGGTGGAACTCCTCGGGCACCGCCTCGACGACCTCGCCGGGCAGCGTCGCGGTCAGCCCCTCGTCCGCGACCGCCGACAGCGAGCCGGCGTCGACCGACCAGAACACGTCCGCCGGCGTCGCCGACCCCTCGTTGATCAGGGTGTTCGCGGCGTCGGAGGTGGCCGACTCCCGCAGCTTCGGCTCGAAGTCGGGGTAGATCTCCCGGAACCGCGCGATCAGGTCGCGGTAGAGGCCGCCCTCGCCGCCGCCGAGGTAGATCGTCAGCTCGCCCGAGAGGTTCGGCAGGTCGGCGATCCGGGTGCCGCCGACGTCGGACCGACCCTCGGCGAGCGGCCCGGAGCCGCGGAAGTCGTCGAACGCCGCGCCGATGGCGTCCTCGTTGCCGGCGGTCCCGGTCGCGGTGCCGTTGCCGCTCTCGGTCCCGGTTTCGGTGCCGTCGTCGCCGACGCCGTTACAGCCGGCCAGTCCGGCGACGCCGGCGGCGCCCAGTCCGGCGAGCACCCGGCGTCGGCGACACGTCCGCCGTCCGTCCGTGGTGTCGTCGTTCGTGTCATCAGTCATCGGCCGGCACCTCCGGGGACTCGGCGGCCGCGGGCGTCGCCGCGCCCTCGACGCGGTCGAGGCAGTCCAGCCAGTCGCGCATGTACTCCCCGCAGTGGTTGAGGAAGGCGCCGTTGTTCCACTCGGAGAAGTCGCCCTCGGCGAGCGCGTCGGCCATCTCCGCGAACGCCGCCGTGAAGGAGTCGGCGTCGTCGGCGACGCCGTCGATCACCTCCCAGACGTGTTCGTTCAGCTCCAGCCCCGCGACCTCGTTGGCGAGGTCGTCGAACGTGGAGCGGGGCGCCTTGTTGTGCTCACACAGCGGGCCGCCGTTGTACACCCGCTTGCCGAGCACGTCCGCCGCGCGCTTGAGGAACAGCCCCGACCAGATGTCGTCGAAGCGGCCGACGTCCCACTCGTTGTCGTCCATCGGCAGCTGGTAGAACGCCGGGATCACCTCCCGGCGGAACGCGAGGTTCATCGAGCAGACGGTGAGGTACTCGCCGTCCGCGGCGACGAAGTCGCGCCGGAAGTCGTCGGCGACGGTCCGGGTCCGCGCCTGCCCCCGCAGGTCGCCGTCCATCAGGATGCGGACGGCGTCGAGGTCGGGCACGTTCGTCCACAGCCCCTGGGAGGCGACGACGCTGTCGACGTGTTCGGTGTCCGTCTCGACGGTCTCGTCCATCGCCGCGTAGGGGTAGCCGCGGGGGTACAGGTCCGTGTCGCTCTGGTAGAGAACGTTCACCCAGGACTCGTCGGAGCCGACCGACTCGACCGGTCCCTCGTGGGCCAGGTTCTCCATGTGCGTCCCGAAGAAGTCCGCGTCGTCGTGGGGGAGCGTGTCGTCGTCGATGAAGACGCCGTACTCGAAGCGCTCGTGGGCCCACATGTACAGCAGCCCGAAGGAGGTCTGTGCGTGACTGGCGGCCGGTACCAGGTGCGAGAACTCCGCGGCGTCGTGTTCGGCGAACCACCGGTCGCGCGCGCTCCCGTCGAAAACGGCCCCGTCGACGCCCTCCTCGGCCAGCATCGCACGCATCGCGTCGACGTCACAGAAGTCCTCGGTTACGAGCACGAAGAACAGCCGGTCGGTGTCGAAGCCGTGTTCGCGGGCGTTGTCGACGTACGCCCGGAGACACTCGTGTTCCCGGATCGTCGGGATGACGACGCAGATATCCTGGGACGAACTCATTGTCCCGACGAACGATTAGGGCTCCCTAAAGACTGTCGATGTTTCGGGCGGCCGAAACCCCTTCGCGCCGCGCCGCCGGACGCCGGAGCGCGGACGCTCAGAGCCGCTCGTCGACGTGTTCGGCCGCCTTCAGCGACAGCGCCGCGATGGTGAGCGTCGGGTTCATCGCCCCGCCGGTGACGAACACGGAGCTGCCCGAGAGCGTGAGGTTGTCGAGGTCGTGGGTCCGCAGCTGCGGGGTCACGACGCTCTCGGCGGGGTCGGTCCCCATCCGGGTCGTCCCCATGTGGTGGTACGCCGGGCCGGTGTTCTCCGGGCCGACCGTCCACCCGATGTCGGCGCCGAGCTCCTCGAGCACCGCCCGTTGGACCTCGTTGGCCCGCTCGATGGTCCGCCGCGTCGTCCCGTCGAGGCTCCACACCACGTCCGGCACCGGGTTGCCGCGGTCGTCGGTGCGGGAGGGGTCGAGCCGGATGCGGTTCTCCCTGCGGGGGAGCTGCTCCACGAGCGCGCCCATCGCCACGTGCGTGCCGTACCCCTCGCGGACCTCCGCGAGCAGTTCGTCGCCGAAGCTGTCCGCCGACAGCGCGACGTCGGCGGGCGCGGGCCCCGCGTAGTTGAGCAACTCCAGCTTGAACGCCGTCCGCGAGTCGTCCGGGCGGTCGTAGAACTGGTGGCTTTCCGTCGTGTTGAAGCCGACGTGCTTCTGGCGCGTCGGCTCCTCAAGCGTGCCGCCCATCCCCGCGAACAGGTGGTCCATGAAGTACCGCCCCACCAGCCCCGAGGAGTTGGCGAGGCCGTCGGGGTACGACTCGCTGCGCGAGAGGAGAAGGAGCCGGGGGGTCTCCACGCCGCCGGCGGCGACGACGAACTCCCGGGCTTCCTGCCGGTGTTCCTCGCCGTCCGGCGTCGCGTACACGGCGTGGGTGACGCGGTCGCCGTCGGCGTCGTGGACGAGCCGCTGGACCGGCACCCGGTCGAGCACGCGGGCGCCGTCGGCCTCGGCGGCGGCGACGTGTCGCGTGGCGTCGTACTTCGCGCCCGAGGGACACACCGGCTTGCAGGTGCCGTAGCCGACGCAGGCGCCCGCCTCGTCGGTCGGCTCGGAGTTGCGCGCGTTCGGCACCGAGTGGGTCGCCAGCCCGACCGCCTCGCACGCCTCCGCGAACAGCGAGTCGCTGTACGACGGCGGGAACGCCGGAAGCGGGTGGGGGCGCTCGCGCGGCGGCGCGAACGGGTTGTCGGAGGCGCCCGCGACCGACAGTTCCGCCTCGGCACGGGCGTAGTACGGCCGCAGGTCCGCGTAGTCGATCGGCCAGTCGTCCCCGAGGCCGACCGACGAGTCCAGCCGGAAGTCCTGCTCGTGCAGCCGCATCACCATCGCCTGCCAGTGGAGCGTGCTCCCGCCGATCCCCTTCACCCGGGCGGCGTCGAGCGGGTAGTGTCGGTCGCCGCTGGCGCTGAAGGTGTCGCGCTCCCCGCCCGTGTCCCACACCGCCCGGTCGACGCCGGGGCGGAGGTGTCGCTCCATGCGCTCGGGGCGGTCCTCGGGGTCGAACCGCGGCCCCGCGTCGAGGACGACCACGTCGTGACCGGCGGCCGACAGCTCCGCCGCGACGATCGCGCCGGCGGGCCCCGCGCCGACGACGCAGACGTCGACCCGCTCGGACGGCGTTCGGTCGACCGCCTCGCCCCCGTCGGCGCCGCCGGCGCTCATGCGTCCGGCCCCTCCCGGTACGAACGCGTCCCGCCGGGGTGGCCCGGGGGGTTCTCCAGTCCGGCCAGCGACGCGCCCGTCGGCGACGTGTACAGCGCGTACAGCAGTTCGTTCACGAGGTAGTGTCGCACCCGCTGGGCCTCGGTCCCGTCCGGGTCCGGCGCCACGTCGTCGACGCTCATGTACTCCAGCGTCTCGCGTCGCGTCGACGCCGGGAGCGACGCGTACTCGATGTCGTGGAACTCCGCGGCGTAGTCGTCGAGCGTCCCGACCGCCTCGGCGACGCCGCGGGCGTACGAACCTGCCCCCTCCACGCGACTGCCGGTGTACGTCCGGACGAACTCCCCGACGCCCTCGACCTCGGAGGGGTAGACGGCCTCCGCGACGGCGACGAGCGTCGCCAGTTCGTGGTCGCCGACGGGCGTCTCCGCCGCGTCGCCGGCCGCCTCCCGGCTCGACGGCGACGACCGGGCGGTCGGCGCGCCACAGCCGGCGAGGGAGCCGACGCCGCCGGCGACGAGGGCGGCGAGCGCGTCGCGGCGGCTCAATCGCATCTCGAACCCGGTCGGGCCGACCTAAACAAGAGGCTTGCGTTCTCCCCGTCGCCCCGACGGTCGCGGGCGTCGGCCGGTTCCGACGCGATCAGATCTCCCTAATGCGCTCGTGCTCGTCGTCTAGCGCCCGCTCGTCCTCGGGCAGCAGCGCGACCACCGGGTAGTCGGCGTACGCCGCGAGATACTCCACGAGCGCCGCGATCCGCTCGGAGTCGATCGCCTCCAGGGAGTCCAACAGCAGGAACGGCATCGACTCGTACACCTCGTGGACGAGATACCCCGCCAGCGCGAACACCAGCCCCGTCACCTCCCGCTCGCTCTCCGAGAGGTGGTCGACCACGTCCTCGTACGACGTCCCGTCGTCGGTGCTGCGCACGACGTGGAGGTCGAAGCGCCCCTCCGGGCCGTCCCGGGCGACGCGCTCGATCCAGATCCGGTCGAGGTTGTCGTACTCCAGCACGTCGAGCACCTCGTCCATGTGGTCGTTGAACCGCTCCACGGCGTCCGTCTCCGTGCGGGCGATGCGGGTCCGCAGGTCGGCCAGCTCCTCGGCGACGCGCTCGCGCTCGGCGGTCACCGACTCCTCGGCGTCGAGCTCCGCCTCGACGTCGACGATCTCCTCGTCGACGTCCGCGAGTTCGTCCTCCAGCCGGCCGAGCTCGAACTCCAGTTCGTTGGCCTCGCGGTGCCGGTCGAGCAGCTCGCTTCGGCCCTCCCGCTCCAGCTCCTCGACGCGGGCTTCGAGCTCCTCGACGCGGTCCTCGAGCTCCTCGCGGCGCTCCCGGAGCTCCGTGCGGCGCCGCTCGCGGCGCTCGCGCTCCCGCTCGACCCGATCGAGCTCCCGCCGGACGCGCTCGCGCTCGGCGCGGCGCTGCTCGACGTCGGAGCGCTCCGCCTCCAGCGACTCGATCCGGTCGTCGACCTCCCGGATCCGGTCGCGCTTGCGCGAGCGCAGCGAGCGCAGTCGGTCGAGCGTCCCCTCGATCGCGCCGCGGTCGACCGACGTCCCGCACGTCCAGCAGACGACCGCCGCGCCGTCGCCGTCGCCGTCGACCAGCAGGTCCGTCGGCGAGCCGTCGCCGTGGTCGTGGCCGTGGTCGTCGCCGCGGAGCGCCTCGGCGACCTCGCTCCCGGTGCCCGACAGCAGCTCCTCGTTGTAGCGGATCACGCTCTGCAGCTCCGAGACGACCGACTGCAGCTCCTCGTGTTCGCGCCGAAGCTCGTCCAGCCGGGCCTCGATGCGTTCCTCGGCGTCGTCCTCGACGGGGTCGAGCGCCGCCGCGCGCTCGGAGAGCTCGTCGTGTTCGTCCGCGAGCGCGTCGATGCCGCGCGTCTCCGAGTCGACGTCGTATCTCACCTCCTCCAGGTCCGACCGTACCTCCCCGAGCCGTGACAGCGTGCGGTCCAGCTCGTCGTCCTCCCCGGCCGCCTCCTCGACGGAGGCGTCCATCTCGGCGATCGTCTCCTCCGTCTCCGACAGCTCGGCCTCGGTGTCGGCGATCGCCTCGCGCAGCCGCGTCCGCTCGCGTTCGAGGTCGGGCAGCCGCGCCCGCAGCGTCTCCAGCTCGTCGAGCCGGTCGTCGAGCTCCCGCTTGCGGGCGGCGAGCTCGTCGATCTCCGCGCGGATCGACCGCGTGTCGACCGGTCGCATGATGATATCGCGGAGGTCGCCCCCGCGGCGGACGGCCTCGCGGGCCTCGTTGCGCTCCAGGAGGAACGCGAACAGGTCCGCCGTCTCGCTGTCGTCGAGGTACGGCTCGCCGTCGAAGTCGACGCCGCCGTCGCCGTCCCGGCGCGACAGCCGCCGGGTGTACGTCTCCCCGTCGACGTCGAGCTCGACGCGTCCCTCGTCGGCGTCGCCCTTCAGCGAGGTGTCGTCGCTGCCCAGCGCCGCCATCGTCGCCCGGAGGAACGACGTGCGGTTCGTCGCGTTCCGACCGGCGAGCACGGTCACGCCGTCGTCGAACGCGACCGTGGCCTCGTCGATCCCGCCGACGTTCCTGACGCGAACCCGAACCCGCCCGGACATCGACCGCTGGCCACTCATCGTTCGCCCGTCGATCCCGCGGAAGTTAAGCGCCGCGTCTGTGCGCGCACGGGGGGTCAGTCGTCGGCGGCACAGTCGCACCCCCTCTCGTCGAGCAGCTCGGTCACCGACAGCGAGCTGTCGCAGTCCGAACAGAACACCCGCACCTCGACGAACACGTCAAACCGGCCGAGGGTGAGCCGGCCGGTGTCGACCAGCGTCGAGAGGCCGTTCTCCACGACGGCGACCAGTCGGTTCCGAAGCCGCTGGATCGTCGTCCGCACGCGCTCGGCTCGGTCCTCCGGGGAGGTGTCCTTCGAGACGCCGCGGTACTCCCGGAGATAGGTATGGACCGCCTGATGGGAGACGAACTCGTCGTCGAGCGTCTCCGGATCGATCCCGACGCGCTCAAGCGTCGCCTCCGCGTCGACCCGGGCGCCGGCGCCGACGTCGTCGTCGGTCAGCAGGCGGTAGAGGTTCCCGGCTTCGCCGTCGAGCGGGCTCCGCCCCGCACGATCGAGCCGTCGGGCGACCAGTCGCTCGTTGAACCAGTCGGCGAGGCTCCGGAGGCTCTGTTCGTCGTGGCCCCGGCCGAGCCATCGCCGCTCCAGTTCCTCCCCGACGCCGTCCATACTGTGTTCGTCAATGAGCCGACCGACCTTGCTCCGCGTCGGGTCCGGCGTCTCCCCGGGCGACCCGTCGGACATGGTCGCCCGTGGAACGCCCGCGCTCATAAACTCCTCACTGTCGGGATCCCGGACGCTTCGGCGGCCCCGGCGAGGAGGTCACCGCGCCCGGCGTCGCCCGCGAACGGAAACGCACTTGTAGAAGCCGGTGCTTTCTCCGGCGAGATACATCAGCAAGGCGTCGTATCTATAACGAACGATACTGCGAATTTCACCTGTCGAACCGTCACCGGGGTGACCGCCCGGCGCGGGGATTTAAGCCCGAACGGCCGTGAGATGCCGGTATGACGCTACAGGACGACCTGTCGGAGCGACCGGAGTCCGCGGCGGAGCTCCGCGAGCGCGCGGCCGGGGCCCCCCGGTCCGGGGAGATCGACGTCGCCGACGTGTTCGACGACGCGTTCGTGAGCGAGCACACCGAGTTCGGGACATTCGACGAGCTGGTCGCCGCCAGCCCCTCGCCGGCGGAGTCGGCGGCGGAGCTGGAGCTGGTCCCCGACGGCGCGTGGGACGCGTTCGTCGCCGACCACACCGACTTCGACGACGAGGAGGCGATGGTGATGGCCGCCCGGGACCACTGGGTCGCCACACAGCTCGACATCGAGGAGTGAGCGGCCGCGGGTCGGCCGCGAGCGTCCCGCGAGGACACGGCGACGGCCCGCCGCTCCGACGGCCGTCGCCCGAGCGACGGTCGGCCGTCGATCAGAACGGGTACTCGCGCGGCTCGTGCTGGAGGGAGATCCACTTGGTCTCGGTGACCTCGTTCAGGAACTCCTCGCTGTTGTAGCCGCCCATCCCGGAGGCGCCGGTACCGCTGAACGCGACGTGCGCCTCGTCGTTGACCGGTTGGTCGTTCACGTGGACCATGCCGGTGTCGAGGCGGTCGGCGATACGCTTGCCGGCGCCGACGTCGCCCGCGTGGACCGACCCCGAGAGGCCGTACTCGGTGTCGTTGGCCAGCTCGACCGCCTCGTCGACGTCCGAGAACGGGATGACGGGGGCGATGGGGCCGAAGTGCTCGAAGCAGGCGGCCGACATCCCGTTGGTCACGTCTGAGAGGACCGTCGGCGCGACGACGAGGGAGTCGTCGACGCCGTCGCAGTCGACGGTGTGGCCGCCCGTCTCCAGCGTCGCGCCGGCGTCGATCGTCTCGTCGACGTACTCCAGCATCTCGTCGCGCTGTGACTCGTCGACGATGGGGCCGACGACCACGCCCTCCTCGTGGGCCGACCCCGCCGGCAGCGACTCGGCGCGCTCGGTGAGGCGCTCGACGTACTCGTCGTACACCGACTCCTGCACGAGGTGGCGGTTGATCGAGATGCACACCTGCCCCTGGTGCACGAACGAGCCGAAGACGGCGGCGTCGACCGCCTGTTCGAGGTCCGCGTCCTCGGTGACGAGGTGGACGTTGTTGCCGCCCAGCTCCATCGCGGGCGTCGCGAGGTTCTCGGCGGCCTTCGAGGCGACCCGGCGCCCCACCGGCGTCGACCCCGTGAACGCGACGACGTCGCTTTCGGGGTGGCTCGCGACCCGGTCGCCGATCTCCGAGCCGCGCCCGGTGACGACGTTGACGACGCCCGGCGGCAGTCCGGCCGCCTCGAACAGCTTCGCGAACAGCAGCCCGCCCGTGATCGGCGTGTTCGTCGCGGGCTTGAGCACGACCGCGTTGCCCGCGGCGACGGCGGGCGCGACCGCCCGCATCGAGAGGTTCAGCGGGAAGTTCCACGGCGAGATGACCGTCACCACGCCCGCCGGCTCGCGCTGCACGAGGTTCTCCTTGCCGGGGATGTTGGAGGCGGCGTGTTCGCCCTTCATCCGGCGGGGGATCGTCACCGCCTCCGCCGCCTGGTCGGCCGCGAGGTGAACGGAGGTGCCGCCCATCGCGGCCGGGACGCCGCCGGCCTCGACGGCGAGCAGCCGGACCGTCTCCTCGTCGTGCTCCTCCAGCAGCTCCAGCAGCTCCCGTACCACCTCGCTCCGGCGGGCGGGCGGCGCCTCGCTCCACTCGGCCTGTGCGGCCGCCGCGGCCTCGTAGGCGTCGTCGACGTCGGCCTCGGTCGCGCGGGCGACGTGGGCGAACGTCTCCCGCGTCGAGGGGTCCTCGACGGCGATCGTGTCGCCGCCGGCGGCCTCGCGCCACTCGCCGTCGACGTACAGCTCGCTCCAGTCCGCGTCCGGGGACAGATCCGGGTCCATACCCGTGTCTCCCTGGCGTGTGGCAATAGTGCGGCTGAAGCCGGATCTTTTCTCCGGTACGTGTCACCGAACGACACGGTCGTCGCGCCCCCGCCACGGGCCGAGGCGACGGCCCCGACGCTCCGGGCCCCGGCGCCGCAATGGGACCTTTTATACTGCTCTTCGACGCACGTACCCGTGTGAAGTTCGTCCGTTTCAACGGGGACCGACTGGGCCTCCTGACAGCCGACGACGGCGTCGTCGACCTGACCGACCGCCTGGGCATCGAGTCGCACGACCCGCTCCAGACGTACATCCGCGGCGACTACGACGCCGGCGAGTACGCCGACGAGTCGCCCGACCACGACCGCTCGGAGGTGACGCTCGGCTCGCCGGTCCACCGGCCGGGGAAGGTGATCGCCGCGCCGCTCAACTACGAGAACCACATCGAGGAGGCGCTTTCCGACCGCGACATCACCACCGAGGAGTGGTTCTCTATCGAGGACAAGGGCTACTTCCTGAAGGCGCCCTCCAGCGTCGTGGGCCCCGACGACGGCGTCGTGCTCCCGTTCTCGGACCGCCGGACCGACCACGAGGTCGAACTCGCGTTCGTGATGGACAGCGACGTGAAGGACGTCGACGCCGAGGAGGCGTGGGACCACGTCTTCGGCTACACGATCCTGCTGGACATCTCCGTGCGCGGCGACCAGGACCGCTCGAACCGGAAGTCGTACGACACGTTCACCGTCGTCGGGCCGTGCGTCGTCACCGCCGACGAGATCGACGACCCGCAGGACCTGGAGATGGAGCTACGGCTCAACGGCGAGACCCGCCAGCGGGAGAACACCGGCGACATGGTGTACACCTGCGCGGACGTGGTGCAGTACGCCTCGCTGGGCGCGACGGTCGAGGCCGGCGACGTGATCACGACCGGGACGCCCGAGGGCGTCAGCCAACTGAGCGACGGCGACACGATCGACGCCGAGATCGAGGGCGTCGGCTCGATGACCGTCGACGTGACCGAGCGCGACGTGAAGTTCGGGGACGTCGACGTCGAGAAGGGCGGACAGGAGTGATCCGTCGGAGATAGACGGTCACGGCGCGCCTTTCTCGATCGCGTGTGACCGCCCGGCCGTGACCGTCGGCACTGAGCGAACACAGCGGTCGGTGCTATCGTGCTCCCCGCCGCTCACGGCCGTGATCCGCCGGTAGCGGACGGATCAGGTCCACCCGAGGAGCCGCCCCCGAACGATCCGGAGCCCGCGGTCCAGCGTCATGCCGATGAGCATGACCGCGATGATAGCGGCGTAAGTCTGCGTCGACTCGAACGACCGGACGCCCCGGATCTCGAGCGCGCCGAGGCCGCCTCCGCCGGCGACCATCTCGAAGACGAAGGTGATGATCAACGACAGCGGGAGGGCGATCTGGATCCCGGTGATGATCCCGGGCGCGGCCGCCGGCAGGACGACTCTCCGGAGGAGACGCCGGTCGCTGTGCTCTCGCGGGCGTTGACCGCGATCGGCCAGAACGCCCCCACCGCGACCATGACGACCTTCGAGAGGTCGCCGATCCCGAACCAGAGCATGAACACGGGGATGAGCGCGATTATCGGGACGGGGTAGCCGATCTTGATGAGCGGATCGAAGAACCAGTCGACGAGGGCGTTGCGGGCCGAGAGGACGCCCACGGTCACCCCGAAGACGGTCGCGACGAACAGGCCGGCGAACGCGCGGCGCAGCGTCAGGTACGCGTGGTAGGGGAGTTCGCCCGACAGCGTCAGTTCGACGAACCGGCCGAGGACGTCCGACAGCGGCGGCAGGAAGTAGTAGTGGACGAGTCCGAACTGGGTGACCAGCTCCCAGAGGGCGAGCACGGCGACCAGCGAGTAGACGGACTTGCCCGCTCGGACGAGATCGGTCCGGTCGGGCCGGCGAGCGGCCGCTACGTCCATGCGATCACCCGGTCACAGAGAAGCTCGAACCACCTGACGGCGACGTATGCCACGGCCGAGATGACGACGATGGCGGCGAACATCCTCGGGTAGTTGCCGAGCTGTCCGGCCGAGAGGATGAGATGGCCGATCCCGCGGTTCGACGCGACGAGTTCGGCGCTCACGAGCGCGACGAACGCGATCGGGATGGCCTGCCGGATACCCGTCACGATCTCCGGGACCGTCGCCGGAACCACGACCTTCCAGAGGACGCGGCGCTCGCCCGTGCCCATCATCCGGGCCGACCAGACGAGGTTCCGGTCGACGTCGCCGGCGGCGTTGTAAGCGTTCAACACGACGGGCAGTAAGCAGGCGAGAAAGACGATCGAAACCGTCGCCTCGGTTCCGACGCCGAGCCCGAGGATCGCCAGCGGGACCAGCGCCGTCTTCGGAACGGGGTAGGTCATCGTCAGGAACGCGTCGAAGAAGTCCTCGACGGGCTTCGACCGTGCCATTCCGACGCCGAGGGCGACGCCGACAGCGACGCTCGAACCGAGTCCGATCGCGACCCGGATCAGCGAGACTGTAAGGTGTGGGACGACCTCGCCGGTCGCGATCAGATCGCCGATCGCGCCCGCGACGGTCACCGGCGACGGGAGGACGGCGCGATCGACGACCCGGCCGCTCGCGAGTTCCCACAGCGCCGTGACGACTCCCAGCGGCAGCCACTGGACGACGATCGCCGCCGGGGCGCGGAGGACCCCCGGGAGCGGGTCCGTCGACAGCGGTACGTCGGCGTTGGCCATCTATCTCGCCTCCGTCCCCGTTTCCGTCTCCTCTCGAAGCGACCGCCAGACGGCGTTTTTCGTCCTCGTGAACGCGTCGGAGGTGACGATCGCCTCGCGGCCCTTCGACCGGTCGAGGTCGACCTCGGTCATCGCTTTCTTCGTCCCCGGATGACGAGTCATAATGAGCACCCGCTCAGAGAGGTACACCGCCTCCTCGACGTCGTGTGTGATGAACACGACCGTCTTCTCGAGGTCCCGCCAGATGTCGAGCAGGTGGTCCTGCAGCGACTCCCGCAGGGGTCGATCGAGTGCTCCGAACGGCTCGTCCATGAGCAGGATAGCGGGGTCGTACGCGAGCGTTCGAGCCAGCGAGACGCGTTGTCTCATCCCCCCGGACAGCTCCTCGGGGTACTTCTCCTCGAACCCGTCGAGGTCCATCATCTCGATGTACCGCTCGGCGATGGCCTCGCGCTCGGACTCGGGAACGCCGGCCTCCTCGAGGCCGTAGGTCGTGTTCCCCTCGACCGTTCGCCAAGGGAAGAGCGCGTAGTCCTGGAAGACGACGCCGCGATCGGTGCCCGGACCGTCGATCGGCTCGCCGTCCACGGCGACGGTTCCCGACGTCGGGTCGAGGAAGCCGGCGATGAGATACAGCAGCGTGCTCTTGCCGCAACCGCTCGGCCCGACGACACTTAGGAACTCGCCCTCGTCGGCCTCGCCGTAGACCTTCTTCAGGTTCGAGACGGTGACGCGACCGTCGGTCATGTGCGGTTTCCTCGGCGACACCCGCCGGCTCCCGGTCGCGGCCGTCGTCGACGCGCGGTGTCCCGTCGCATGACGCTACTCGGGTAGGTAGTCGTTCGTGGCGTACTCCTCGACGTCGAACCCTTCCTCGATGAATCCGAGAGCCACCATCTCGTCGACTACGGCCTGGAGTCGTTCGAAGTCGGTCCGGATCTCCTCCCGGAAGTAGTCCCCCTCCGTCAGGAAGAACGCGTCGATCAGTTCCTCCGGGAGGTCGAAATGCGAGGCGGCAGCCGGGACGACCTCCGAGCGGTTGTCGTAGACGTACTCGACGAGCTGGACGTAGTCTTTCCCCCCAGGCCTCGAACGCGTCGGACTTCTCGTCCAGGGAGTCCTGCGAGGCACAACTGTACGCGAAAGGGTAGGCCTCCTCCCAGGCGCTTTGGCTCGTGAACACCTCGGTGAATCCCTCCTCGCGGGCCTGAACGGCGAACAGGGCCGGAAAGATACCCGCGTCGATGCGGCCGTCCTTGATCGCGGAGGGGAACGCCGGGAAGTCGAGCTCGACGAACTCCACGTCGGAGCCGGGATCGAGGCCGACATCCTCGAGCTTCTTTGCGTAGACGGCGTGGATCCCCGTCCCCGTCGCGTTGACGCCGAGCTTTCGACCCTCCAGGTCCTCGGGATCTGTGATCTCGGAGCCGCTGTCGGAGTAGACGGTGAACCCGTAGTAGTCGGAGTGGGCGTCCCAGAAGTCGGTGGCGACTATCGAGATGTTCCCCGGAACCGCCTCCTGACGGACCGCGGACGCGTAACTGACCGACGCCAGCAGTCCGAGGTCGATCTCGCCGGACGCCATCTGGTTCAACGTGTCCGGAGTGCTCGAGTTGCGGCTCACTTCGAGTTCGTACTCGGCGCCGAGGTTGTCGAGCTGTTCCCTGACCTCGGGAACGTCGAACAGCGACCCGAGGTTCTCGATCGGAACGGTGAACGCCAGCCCGATACTGGCGGTCGTTCCGCCGCCGCCCGTCCCGAGACAGCCTGAAAGCGCCGACACCCCGGCGCCGGCCGCGACGCTCGACGCGAGGAACCGACGTCTACTGTAATCGTGCCCCATGATACCGAGTGGCTAGCAGCGGGGGTCTAAAAGTACTTCCCCGTTACACGGAGAGCACGCGTTCGATCCCCGCCGCCACTCGGGGCGGATTCGGGAGGTAGTAGTCCTCCATCGCCAGCATCGGCACGGGGACGTCGAAGCCGGTCACCCGCTCGACGGGCGCTTCCAGGTACATGAGCGCGTCGTCGTTGATCCGGGCGACGACCTCCGCCCCCACCCCGCCGGTGCGAGGGCCCTCGTGGACGACGACACACCGGCCGGTCTTCTCGACCGACCCGACGACCGTCTCGGTGTCCATCGGGGCGATCGTTCGGAGATCGATCACCTCGGCGTCGACGCCCAGTCGCTCGACCGCAGCGGTCGTCGGCTCCATCATCGCCCCCCACGAGACGACGGTGACGGCCTCGCCCTCGCGGCGGACGGCCGCCTCAGCGATCGGTTCCTCGACGTCGCCCTCGGGGACCTCCTCGCGGAACGAGCGGTAGACGCGCTTCGGTTCCATAAACAGGACGGGGTCCGGATCGCGGACGGCCGCCAGCAGCAGTCCCTTGGCGTCCCGCGGCGTCGAGGGAACGACCACCTTCAGTCCCGGAACGTGGCTGTAGGCTCCTTCGAGGCTCTCGGAGTGGTGTTCCAGCGCCCGCACTCCGCCGCCGTAGGGCATCCGCACGACCATGGGCACGCTCCAGGTTCCTCGGGTCCGCCAGCGGATCCGACTGGCGTGAGTCACCAGTTGGTCGAACGCCGGCGGGAGAAACCCCGAGAACTGGATCTCCGCGACCGGGCGGTAGCCGTAGACGGCCAGTCCGACCGCCCCGCCGACGATGGCGATCTCCGAAAGCGGCGTGTCGACCACCCGCTCGTCGCCGAACTCCTCTTTCAGCCCCTCGGTCGCCCGGAAGACCCCGCCGCTCTCGGCGACGTCCTCCCCCAACGTGACCACGCGGTCGTCCGCCGCCATCGCGGTGTGCAGCGCGTCGTTGATCGCGGTGACGATGGTCGCCTGCACGATTACCCCTTGGGGCGCCGCTCGATGTAGTCGTTGATCTCGGGGCGCTCCTCGAGGAGCGCCTCGAACGCCGCGAGCTGCTCCTCCAGGTTCGGCGGGAGCTCGGCGTAGAGATACTCGAACACCGCCTCGACGTCGCCTTCGGGGTAGTCGTCGGCGGCCTCGAGTCCGGCCCTGAACTCCGCTTCTACCTCCTCGACGATCCCCTCGCGGTCGACCTCGCCGAACAGCCCCTTCGACCGGAGAAACGCCTCGTAGCGGTCGATCGGGTCCCGCCGCTCCCACTCCTCGACCTCCGACTCGTCGCGGTACCGCGTCGGGTCGTCGCTGGTCGTGTGGGCGTCCATCCGGTAGGTCACCGACTCGACGAACGCCGGCGTCCCTCCCCGGGCGAGGGCGCGGGCCTCCCGCATCGCCTCGTAGACCGCGAGGACGTCGTTGCCGTCGACGCGGATCCCCTCGATGCCGTAGCCGACCGCCCGCTGGGCGAGCGTCCCTGCGCGGGTCTGCTTCTCGAAGGGCGTCGAGATGGCGTACTGGTTGTTCTGACAGAAGAACACCGCCGGCACGCCCAGCACGCCGGCGAAGTTCAGCGCCTCGTGGAACGTGCCCGTACTGGTGGCGCCGTCGCCGAAGTACGCCGCGACGACCGACTCCGCGTCGTCGAGGGCCATCCCCCACGCGGCACCCGTCGTCATGGGAAGCTGCGAGCCGATGGAGATGGCGATCATGGCGTTCTCCTCGGCCATGAACTTCGCGGCGTCCCCGACGCCCCGCCAGAACAAGACGAGATCCCGGATCGACACGCCCCGGAGGAGCATCGCGGCGGCTTCCCGGCCCGTCCCCAACAACCAGTCGTCGCCCTCCAGGGCGTATCCCGACCCGACGATGCTCGCCTCCTGCCCCCGCCCGGAGGCGTAGGTGCCGAGTTCGCCCCGACGCTGGAGACTCACCATCCGCTCGTCGAACGTCCGTTCGAGGACCATCCACCGGTAGAGATCCTGCAACTGTTGGTCGTCGAGGTCCGGGACGGCGTCGGCGTCGTGACTGCCGTCCGGCCGGACGATCCGGGCCCGTCCGACCTCGATGTCGGCCTGCGAGATCCGGCCGGCCTGTGGGCCGGTCGGACTCTCGCTGGGTTCTCGTTCGGCCATCCCGTTCGCTCGTAGATGAACGGCGGAGAGAATAAAGCCATCGTACGGCGCGGTAGACGACACCGGATCACGCGACCGGAGAAGCGCCGCCGACCGCCGGTCGTCGGCCGTCGTTCGGCGGACCTCGCCGGCCGGGAGCGTGGAGCCGGACCCTCCGGATGCCGGTCAGGAGGAGGGCTCGGCCTCGGCGTAGAAGTTGAACGCCTCGAAGACGGGGCGGTCGCTCATGCCCAGCAGCACCGCCTCGTCGTCGGGCGCGTGGTGGTGGGTCGCGTCCGGCGGCACGACGAAGATGTCCCACCGACTCCACTCCAGCGCCTCGCCGTCGACGTGGGTCGCGCCCTCGCCCTCGATGACGAAGTACACCTCCACCGCGTTGTGGAAGTGGGGGTCGGTCGGCCCCTCGTTCAGCAGCTGTGCCCGGAACGACATCGTCGGGAACAGGGGGTCGGCCCCGGTGGCGGGGTTGACGTACGCCATCGAGTAGCCGTCGTGGGGGTCGGGGTCGTCGTTGTCGGCGCGTTGGCGCAGCGTCTCCTCCATCTCGTCCCAGCCGAAGCGGTACGGCGGCGTCGGCTCGCGGGTCCCCTCGAACGGCCCCGGAATGGAGCCGTGGTCGCGCTCGTCGGCCGGCCGGCCGCGACCGTACTGGGAGTCCCAGTAGCCCTGCGTTTTCGTCACCGGCTGGCGCTCCAGTTCGTGGTTCTCGAACACGTTGCTCGCGTTCATCGAGTCGAGCATCAGCGGGAGGTCGAGCACGTCGAGCCAGGCGGCCGTCTCGTCGGACTCGTTGACGTGGTCGTGCCACTCCCACTGCGGGGTGGTGATGAGGTCGTTGTCCTCCATCGGGAACTCCTCGCCCGCGACGACCGTCTTCATCTCCTCGCTCCCGTCGATCGTGTAGCGGAGCGCGTTCGCCCCGTGTCGGTGCGAGGGCGCGGTCTCGCCGGGCGAGACGGTCTGCACGCCGACGTAGATGGTGTTGGAGACGGCGGTGCCGAGGGCGCTGTTGATCGGGACGGCGACGCGCCGCTGGAACCCCGGCGGCAGCTCCGCGATCGGCACGTCCGCCTCGATCCCGTCGATCGACGCCTGGATGTCATCCCACTCCCAGACGTCCGCCTCCAGGTCGTCGTACGTGGTCCCGAAGTCCTCCTCCACCTCCCAGAGGGGACGGAGGTCGTTCGTCTCGAGCAGCTCCCGAGTGTCCGTACTCAGCTCCAGGAGCTCCTCCGGCTCTTGCTGGGCCATACCCCGAGATTGTGGGAGATCGATCATAAGTCTACTGGAGGGATCGGCCGGCCGACGCTCCCAGGCTGCCGGGGTTCACGCCCCCGGATGTTTCCGACTTCAGGCGTCCGCCTGCGCCTCGAACACGTCGGCCGTGTGGAACACGGACCGACAGTCCTCACACACCATCTGCCCCTGAATGGCGTACTCCCACAGCTTCCCCCCGCAGTCGGAACAGTCGAAGTGCGCGCGAACGAACGGGCTCTCCTCGGCGTACGGGTTGTCGAACTCGGCCATACGGGGTCATTCGAGACCGGAATCAAAAACGTACCGTCCGCACCGACCGCGTCGCCGGGGCCGACGGGCGGTCGCTCACTCGGTGTACCGCGACAGCGCCGCGCGGAGGTCGTCCGGGACCGGCCGCGAGCCGCCGCCCCGCTCGGCACAGACGCGCTGTTCGTACCCGGAGAAGGCGACCTCGCCGTCCAGCCGGGCGACGTAGTCGAACCGGACGCTGCGGTCGCCGACGTCCGGCACCAGCGACACGGTCACGTCGTCGCCGGCCTCGACCGGCCGCTCGAACTCGAAGTCGATCTCGACCAGCGGCAGGCCGTACCCGTCCTCCGTCAGCTCCCAGAACGGGAAGCCGATCTCCTGCATGAACACGTCCGACGTCTCGTGCAGCGCGTCCACGATCCGCGGGTAGTGGGCGATGCCGAACGGGTCCGCGTCGGAGAACCGGACCGTCCACACGCGCTCGAAGCCGTCACTCATCCCGGCCCTCCCCGTCGTCGAGCACCACGAGCGCGTCAAGCGCGACCGCGCCCTCGCCGGTCACGAGCACCGGGTTGACGTCCACCTCGACGACAGCCTCGCGGGCGACCACCAGATCGCCGACGGCGGCGACGACGTCCGCGAGCGCGTCGACGTCGGCGGCGTCGCCCCCGCGGTACCCGCCGAGCAGTTCGGCGGCCTGAAGCTCCTCGATCGCCGCCCGAGCCTCCGCACGGTCGACGGGCGCGAGCCGGTGGCCCGTGTCCTCGAACACCTCGGCGAAGACGCCTCCCAGCCCGGCGAGGACGACCGGGCCGAACGAGGGGTCGCGCAGCCCGCCGACGATCACCTCGGTTCCCCCGTCCGTGTCGCGCAGTTCCTCGACGAGCAGGTCCGCCTCGACCCCCGCGGCCTCGGCCTCCGTCAGGACCCGTTCGGCCGCGCCGCGGACGGCCTCGGCCGTCTCCAGCCCGACGGCGACCCCGGCGCCGCCGCCCCACTCGCTTTTGTGCGTCACCGCCGGCGACGACACCTTCAGCACGACCGGGAACCCGACCGTCTCGGCGGCGGCCGCCGCGCCGTCCGCGTCGGCGGCGACGGCGAACGCCGTCGTCTCGACGCCCGCCTCGCGCAGCAGCGACTTCGACTCCGCCTCGGTCAGCGTCGTCCGCCCCTCCTCGCGCGCGGTCGCGATCGGGTCCGAGCCTGTGTCGTCGGTCATCTGCCGCCCCCCGTGTCCGCCGCGGAGCCGGCGGCGACCCCGTCCTCGTCCTCGGATTTGCGGATCTCGGCGTACCGCGCGAGCGTCGCCGCCGCCTCCGCGCCCCGCTCGGGCTGGAAGTAGACGGGTACGCCCGCCTCGCGCAGCGCAGCCACCTCGGCGGCCATCGAGTCGGGCGGCCCCTCGGAGACGAACAACACCGGCGTGTCCGCGGTTTCATGGAGGCCGTCGAGCGCCTCGACCGGGAAGCCGAGCGCCTCCTCGAACAGCTCGTACACCACCACCACGTCGACGGCGTCGTCGGTCGCGACCGCCTCGACGACGTCGCCGAACTCCGGCATCGGCCGGCCGGTGTCGACCGGGTTCCCCGAGAAGGTGATCCCCGGGAGGATCCCGTCGATGCGCTCCCGCGTCTCCGGGCCGAGTTCCGGCAGGGTCGCGCCCGCCCGCTGGAGTCGGTCGGCGATGACGATCCCCGGCCCCGCCTGTGCGGTGACGACGCCGACGTCGCCGCCGGTCAGCTCGGGCTCCGTCGCCAGCGCGACGCCGGCGTCCAGGAGCGCGGCCGTCGAGTCGACGGTCGGGACGCCGTACTGCTCGAAGCCGGCGAGGTAGAGGTCGTGGTCGCCGGTGAGCGCCCCCGTGTGCGACTCGGCGAACTCGCCGACGTCGGACTGCCCGACCTTGTACGCGACCACCGGCGTCTCGACGGCCCGGCACGTCTCGAGCAGGCTCCGCGCGTCGTCGGTCCCCTCCACGTGGAGCGCGATCGCGTCGGTGTCGTCGTGGCCGTCGAAGTACGCGATCGCCTCCTCGAAGCCGACGTTCGCGCGGTTGCCCAACCCGACCATCGCCGAGAGCCCGTACCCCTCCCGCGTCGCGCGGAACGCGAGGTCGTGGGCGATCCCCCCGGACTGGGCGATCGCCGCCACGTCGCCGGCGGGGACCCGCTCCACCCCGCCGGCGAACGAGCACAGCAGCCCCTCGCCGGGCACGACGAAGCCGCTCGTGTTCGGCCCGAGCAGCGCGACGTCGTGGGCGTCCGCGATGTCGACGACCGCCGCCTGGAGCTCCCGTCCGTCGTCGCCGGCCTCCGCGAAGCCGCCGGCGTAGATGACCGCCCCGCCGATGTCGGCCTCGCCGCACTCCTCGAGGACCTCCGGCACCACCGGCCCGGGCACGCAAAGCAGCGCGAGGTCGACCCGCTCGTCGATATCGCCGACCGACTCGACGAACGCCTCGCCGAGGACGCTCCCCTCGGCCGAGGGGTTGACCGGGTACGCCGTCCCGTCGAAGCCGACGGCGTTGGCCATGGCCTCGTAGCCGATCTTGTCCTCGTCCGTCGACGCCCCGACGACGGCGATGGTGTCGGGGTCGAACAGGCGCTGTAGGTTCACGATCGGTGGTTTCCGCGGGCCCCGGATATCGTTTTCCCCGATCTCGAACCTCGGCCCCGCTCTCGTCGACTACCCGGGCGGGAACCTCGCTCTCCCTTCGACTGCCCGTGCAGTCGCCTCGACTCCCTCGACGCCGGGACCTACCCCCGGGGAAGGGTTATTGTGGCCGGGGGGCGCGCGGACCCACACGACGATGCCCGACAGCCCAGCCCCGTCGGTCGACGGGGTCCGGTCGGTCGACCCCGCGTGGCTCTCGCTCCCGGTCGGCGTCGCCGCGGCGGTCGCGGTCCTCGCGGCCGCGCCGCTGCCGGCCGATGCCGCGCGGATGCTGGCGATCACGGCGTTCTGTATCGCGCTGTGGGTCGGCACGCCCGTCCCGCCGTGGCTCACCGGCGTCGTCGGGATCGGGCTCGTCGGCGTCGCGTTCTCGACGGAGCTGGCGCTTGTGGGCTTCCGGTCGCCGGCGACGTGGCTCGTCCTGTCGGGCATCCTCATCGGCGAGGCGACGCGACGGAGCGGGCTCGCGCGCCTGGTCGAGCGGCGCGCGCTCCGCCGACTGCCCGCGGCCGCACGCGACGACGCCCGAGCGTCGTACCGCTACCTGCTCGTCGCCTTCTCGGCCGTCGGGGCCGCGTTCGTCTTCCTCGTCCCCTCCGCGCTCGTCCGGGTGCTGATCCTCGGGCCGATCACCGTCTCCGCGGGGAGGCGGTTCACCGACCGGCGCGCCCGTGTGGGCCTGTTCCTCGGACCGGTGTTCGTCACCTTCTACGGCGCCGCGGGCGTGCTCACGGGGTCGCTGGGTAACATCATCGTCACGGGGATCGTCGACTCGGCAGCCGGGCTGTCGATCGGCTGGGTGGAATGGCTCGCCTGGCTCGGCCCAGTGATGACCGTCGGCCGGTCGGCCGTCGTCGTCGCGGTCGCGTACCTCCTGTACCGACCGACCGACGCCGACGCGCTGGCGGCCGACGCCGCGGTCCCCGACCGCGCGGCCGACGGCGCCGAGCGGCGGATGCTCGCGTTCCTGCTCGTCGGCGTCGGGATCTGGGCCACCGACTTCCTCCACGGGCTCCACCCGCTGTACGGCGCGCTCGTCGTCGCCGTCCTCGTGTTCCTCCCCGGCGTCGGCGTCGTGGACGCCGAGGCGGTCGGCGACGCCGACTTCTCGATCGCGTTCTTCCTGGGCGCCGTCTTCGCGATCGCCGAGGGGCTCCAGCGTACCGCCTTCACCGACGTCGCCGCCGGCGCGATGCTGTCGGCGGTGCCGGCCGACGCCGGGCTCCCCCTGGTACTGGCGGCCGTCTCCGTCGTCTCGGTCGCGCTGACGTTCGTAATGGAGGGGCTGGCGGTCGCCAGCGTGCTCACGCCGGTGGTGGTGTCGTTCGCCCGCGACGCCGGCGTCCCCCTCCTCCCCGTCGCGATGGTGGAGGCGGTGTCGCTCATCTCGTACTTCTTCCCGTACCAGTCGGCGGTGCTCGTGGCCATGGTCGGGCTCGACATGGCCGACACCGGCGAGGTGGTTCGCATGGCGACAGTGTGCTCGCTGGCGACGCTCGTGGTTCTGCTCCCGCTGCAGATCCTCGTGTTCGTGCTGTTCCTGTGAGCTGTCACCCGCACCGACAGCCGAGCGCCGGCTGCCGTCGCCACTGGCCGTCCCCGTGATCAGCCGCCGAGTTCGTCGATGACGGCGTCGCGTTTGATCTTGCCCGTGCTGGTCCGCGGGATCGACGCCGACGGGGGCCGGACTGTGTAGTTTCGGGGGCGTTTGAAGTTCGCCAGGTCCGTCTCCGCGCGGCAGTAGTCGTCGAGGTCGTCGCCGTCGACGGCGACCCCCTCGTCGACGACGACGACCGCCGAGACGACCTTCCCCCAGTGGTCGTCGTCCTCGCCGTAGACGAACGCCTCCCGGACGGCGTCGTGCCCTTCGAGCGCGTGCTCCACCTCGACGGGGTAGACGTTCTCCCCGCCGCTTTGGAACATGTTGTCGACCCGGTCGACGATGTAGAGGTAGCCGTCCTCGTCGACCTCGGCGACGTCGCGGGTGCGGAGCCACTCGCCGAAGAACGACTTCGCCTCCGCCTCGGGGTTGTCGATGTACCCGTCGGCCATCCCGGGGCCGCGGGCGACGATCTCCCCCTGCTCGCCGGGGTCGACGGTCGCCTCCGGGTCCGGGTCCTCGGCGATGGGCGCCGTCTCGACGACGCGCAGCTCGTAGGTGTGTGCCTCCGTCCCGATCGTGCCGGGGTGGTCGAGCTGGTCCTCGGGGCGGGCGAACGAGAGGTTCGGTCCCGCCTCGGTCATGCCGTAGGTGTTACACAGGCGCTCGGAGAGGTGTTCGTGGGTCCGCTCGACGAGGCGCTCGCCGACGACGGACCCGCCCGTCCGCACGTACGACAGCGACTCCGTGTCGTAGCCCGCCTCCGCCTGGACGTCGTTCAGCGCGGTGAGCTGCGTCGGCACCGCGAGCAGGCCGGTCGCCTCGTGTTCCTCCACCAGCTCCAGGGTGTCCGTGGGCTCGAAGTCCGACTGGATCAGCACCGTCGCGCCGGCGATCAGGTGCGGGTAGATCCACGCGTCGCTTGAGACCATGTGGTACCACGGCGTCGCGAGCAGCCCCACGTCCGACCGGTCGATCCCGTGTTCCATCACGCCCTGGATCCCGCCGTACCAGAGCTGCTCGCCGTCGAACGGTACCGCCTTCGGCAGGCTGGTCGTCCCGCTGGTGTAGAAGACACTCACGTCGCCGTCGCGCGGGAGTTCGGGGTCGAGCGACGGGTCGGCGTCGGCGAGGACGTCCTCGTAGGACGCGACGCCCGCGACGTCGACGTCCGCGTCGCCGGCGTGGACGGCGGCCTCGAAGCTCCCGCGGTCCAGCATCGCGTGCGCCGTCCCCGCCTTCGCGTCGTCGAACAGGAGCACCTCGACGTCGGCCGCCTCGCACATCCGGACCAGCTCCGCGGGCTTCGCCCGGAAGGGAAGCTGGACGGTCGGCGCCCCGCGCTTGTGGCCGGCGACCATCGACTCGACCATCTCCGGGCCGTTGACCCCGAGACTGGCCAGGGGTCCGTCGTCGACCCGGGCCTCGACCGCGGCCGCCAGGCGGGTGCTCCGCTCGTCCAACTCCGCGTAGGAGCGCTCCCGACCGTCGTCGGTGCGGACCGCGGGGGCCGCGCCGTGACACCGGACGCTCCGCCGGAAGGAGTCGACAACTCTCATGGCTCTCGTGCCGTGTGAACGCCTCCCACCTCTAATGAATCCTTCCGTCGTGACACCGCCGTCGGATCGCCGTGTACCGGTTTCACACTCCGGCTCTGCGTCCCGGCCGCGCGGACGGGAGTCACTTGTAGGCGAGGCTCACCTCCACGTCGTCGGCCGCGGCACGGAGGCTGTCGGCGATCTCGCCGGCACAGCGCTCGCGGTCCATCCGATGGGCGGGTCCCGCGACCGCGAGGGCACCCTGCACCTCGTCGTCGGACAGCAGCGGGACGGCAGCCGCGTGGATCCCGCGGAGGTCCTCGCCCATGTTCAGCGCGAACCCGCGCTCCCGGATCCGAGACAGTTCGGCGTCCAGACGGTCGCGGTCGGTGATGGTCGCGTCCGTCATCGCGGGGAGCCCGTGCCGGTCGACGATCCGATCGACGTCCGCCTCCGGAAGGTGTGCCATGATCGCCTTGCCGCCCGAGTTCGCGTGCATGTTCGCCCACGTCCCGATCAGCGAGTTGACGTTGATCTCCGACCCCGTCGCCCGCCCGTCGAGCACCATCGCCCGTCCGCGCTCGTGGACCAACAGCCACGTCGTCTCGCCCGTCTCCGCGGCGAGGTCGTCCAACACCGGGAGCGCCGCGTCGTACACCGCCCGGTCGGCGCGGACGTGCTGCCCGTAGCCGAACAGCTCCAGACCGAGGTGGTAGGCGCCGTCCCGCCGGACGACGAAGCCGTGCGCCCGCAGCGACGAGAGGTGGCCGTGGACGGTGCTCTTGGCCAGCCCCAACTCGTCGGCCAACTCCGTCACCCCGGCCCCGCCCAGGTCCCGGAGGTGTTCGACGATGGCGAACAGCGTCTCGTCCGACTTAACCCCCCCAGTCCCGCCCGGTTCCGGTCCCATGCGAACAGTCAGCGTGGGGCGACCCCCTAACGTTTGCGGCGTCGGCCGTGAACCACGTTCTCGGGACGCAGTTCGCCACGTCGTCGGCCGACGAGGTCTGCCGTTCGACAGCGACGAACACGGAACCCTGATCACGGGTAGAATTACGACAATAGGGCTGTAACTGACGGCGGTGGAACGGGTTCCGACTCGATGCGACGGCCGCACCCGACGGTAGATGGCCATGCCTCCGCGGGACCCGTCGATCCGCGCGGACATCGTTCGATAGGAGCGAAAGATCCACGAAACCCGATATTGCTCGGGACATAGCGGTTCAAGCAGGCGTTTACTCCGGACGCGGTGGTGTATAGCTCCGATCCTCGCGGCGTTTCGTTCGCCGTGAACGAACGAGACAGCAGGCGACCGTCGCGATGAGGAACCCCGAAAGGGGTCCGTTCGGTCGTGTCGGAGTTCGAACCTCGGAAGCCGGGCCGGAAGGGTCAGTAGTTGCCGGTCGTCACGATCGGCGGCGCCGTGTGGGGGCCGTACGGCGCGTCGTCGAGGTACTCCCCGGCGGGCTCGAAGCAGTCGGCCAGCGCCGCGGCGGCCTCCTTCCGGCGGTTCGTGATCGGGTTGTCCCCCTGGAGGTACTCCAGGGCGGTCCCCGCGGCCTCGAGGTTGTACTCGGCCGCCCTCTCCCGGCGCGCGGCGTACAGCTCGATCTCGTCGCGGGCGGTCGGTCGGTTCGCATCGATCGCCGCGGCGACGGCGCTTGCGGCCTCGTCGGCGTCGGCGATGCCGGAGTTCATCCCGCGGGCGCCGAACGGCGCGAGCAGGTGGGCCGCCTCCCCCGCGAGGAGGACGCGCCGGTGGTCGTCGACGAAGGTGTCGGCCATCACCTGGAGGAACTTGTAGCTTGACACCCAGGTGACGTTCTCCTCGTACCGCTCGCCCATCACGGTGCGGACGAACTCCCGCATCCGCTCGTCCTCGATGAGCTCCTCGGGGTCGTCGTCCTCGTGACACTGGATGTCGAGGCGCCACCCGCCCGTGAACGGCACGAGGAGAACGTTCCGCCCGCCGACGCTGGGGTCGTCGTAGTGGAACAGCCGCTCCAGGGGCCAGGGGTCGTCCTCCACCTCGTCGATGTCGGCGATGATGAAGGAGTTCTCCGACTGGTCGCCCTCGAAGCTCGCGCCGATCTCCTCGCGGACGGTCGAGCCGCCGCCGTCGGCGCCGACGAGGTACTCGGCGTCCCACTCGCGACCGTCGCTCGTCTCGACGCGCACGCCGTCCTCGCTCGACTCGACGCCCTCGACCGCACAGTCCCAGTGGACCTCGACGCCGGCCTCCGCGAGCGCGTCGAGCATGTACTCCTCGGTGGTCTCCTGCGGGATGCTGGAGAAGTGGGGGATCTCGCCGTGGCCGCCCGGGTTGTCGTACGTGCGCTCGAACACCTTCTTGCCGCGCCACATCGTCCGCCTGGTCGGCCACACCAGCCCCTCCTCGACGAGGTCGTGGGCCAGCCCCGGGTGGACCCTCTCGAGCGTCCGCAGCGTGGTGCCGTGGACGTAGATCGCGCGGCTCCCCGACCGGTCGCGGTCCTCCGGCTCCGCCTCCAGGATCGTCGCGGGGACGCCGCGGGCTTCGAGCGCGAGCGCCGTCGACATGCCCGTCGGCCCCGCGCCGGCGATCAGCACTGACTCCTCGGTAGCACTACTCATGGTTGGCTACTCGATACGAACCGGACGGAGAACATAGCTATTGTGGTCCCGGAGGCGTCGAGCGCGACCGCGGCGTCACTACTGACTGTACCGGTAGTTCAGCGACACCTCGTCGGCGGTCTCGACTACCGATCGGACCCGCGACCGTCGGTAGTCGTCGCTCTGGAGGCGGCCGGTCGGACACGCGACCGACACCGTGCCGACGATCTCCCCCTGCACGAGGATCGGCGCCGCGAAGATGCTCACGCCCACCTCCTGCTGGTCGCTGTCGACGGCGTAGCCGTCCTCCCGGATCCGGTCCAGCTCCGCCCGCAGCTCGTCGGGGTCGGTGATCGTGTGCTCGGTCACCGGCTCCAGCCCGCGGGCGGCGACGACCTCCTCGACCCGCCCGTCCGGGAGGTACGCGAGCATGGCCTTCCCGGCCGCCTGCGTGTGAATCGGGAACCGCAGCCCCGGGTACGTCCCCATGTCCACGGTCGAGGTGTCGCCGTCGTTGTGGAGCAGGACCCACTCGCCGTCCTCCTCGATCCCGACCTGGCAGAGGTCCCCCGTCTCCTCGGAGAGCTTCCGCAGCGGCGCGCGCGCCGCGTTGAACAGGACGCTCCGATGCTTCACCCGGCTTCCCAGGCCGAGGAACCGGTAGCCGACCCGGTAGGAGCCGCCGTCGTTGACGACGTAGCCGGTCTCCTCCAGCGTCGTCAGGTAGTCGTGGGCGGTGGCCCTGCTGACGTCCAGTTCCGCGGCGACCGCGGACGGCCCGGCCGAGCGCTTCCGCTCCAACACGTCGATCACGGCGAACGCCCGCAGCACCGTCTTCAGCGCGCTCGTGTCGCCGGCCATACCGGACCGAACGACCCGGGACGGATAAAACCGATCGAGATATTCTGATCTACCGACAGGTCCGGCGTCACACTCCGTCCGCCGTCCCGGACGCGACCCCATCGGCGCTCGGTCCGTCGCGGACACCATCCGCGCGACTGATGGACCGCCCCGCCGACACCTCCCGACGGTCCGGGGATGGTGTCCCGACTCCGTCTCGAACGAAATACGAATATGTCTGACAGGCTCGTCGCTTCAGTGTTACAAAACTAGTAGTGTAATGATTGCCTCCGATCGAGGCCGGATCGTCGGCCGAACCGCGACGTAGGGAGAGATATATCCGCGGCAGTCCGTCGTGGAAGGCCCGACAGAGGGCGTACCACCGCAGCGACGATCTGATGTCCGAATATATCGAACACGAGTCCCCGGTCCTCGACGATGTCCGCCACTGTCGCTGGTCGGTAATGGGTGGCGATCCGTCGGAGACTGCCTCGTTCGAACAGTCACGAGTCCTGTTCGGACAATCGTGAGTGGGCGCGGACGGTCGTCCGGAGTCGACGGTCGGCCGGAGACCCGGTCGAGCGCTGGATATAACTGCGCGTTGCGAGAGGTGACACCCGGCATGGACCGAGGAAGCCTCCTGGACCGGATCGGGTTCGACGACGAGGTCGTCTGCGTCACGGGCGGCGCGGGGGGGATCGGCACGGCGATCGGCGAGACGGTCGCGTCGCTGGGCGCCGACGTCGCCGTCGCGGACGTGGACGCCGAGGGGGCACGCGAGACCGCCCGCTCGCTGGAGGCCGACTTCGGCGTCGACGCGGTCGCGGTGGACACCGACGTCTCCTCGTATCCGGAGGCGGAGGCGATGATCGAGGCGGTCGCCGACGAACTCGGTCCGATAGACGTGCTGGTGAACAACGCCGGCGTCCCGCGGAACGAGCGGTTCGCCGACTCCGAGCCGGACGGGTGGGAGACGGTGATCGGCGTCGCGCTGTACGGGACGCTCAACTGCAGCCACGCGGTGCTCCCGACCATGCTGGCGCGGGAGAGCGGGTCGATCGTCAACTTCGCCAGCGGCTCCTACCGCGGGAACGACCCGGGGCTTTCGGTGTACGGCGCCGCGAAGGCGGCGAACGTCTCCTTCACGAAGACGCTCGCCAAGGAGGTCGGCCCCGAGGGCATCCGAGTCAACTGCGTCTCCCCCGGAACCGTTCGGACCCCCGTCACGGCCGACTGGCTCGACGAACACGAGGCGGCCATCGCGGAGTCGTACGCGCTGGAACGCGTCGGCGAGCCGGGCGAGGTCGCCGACGTGGTCGCGCTGCTGGCGTCCGACGCCGCCGGGTGGGTGACCGGCGAGGTCGTCCACGTCGACGGCGGCTACCTCCGCCGCTGAGCGCGCGACGTCGACAGAGATACTCGAACGACCGATCCCGGATTCCGACGCTCACGACGGTCTCAGGCCGCGAGCGGCCGGTACGTGGTTTTTTATGCTTGGGTGTCGTTGCCACGAACAGTATGGCAGCGAAGACTCCACCGGAAAGCGAGGAGAAACTCAAGCGGCAGATCCAGAACGGCAAGATGATCGAGTCCGTCGAGGAGATGACGCCCGGCTACAGGGAGGCGGTCACGTTGCCGCTGAAGGTGAACGCGGACATCGAGCTGATGAGCGCGCCGGCGCTGTTCGAGCAGGCGATGAACGCGCCGAGCCTCGACGCCCGCAACGCCGAGCTCTCGACGATCCAGGACGAGGTCGGCCACTCGTACATCTCGCTGCGGCTGCTCGACAACCTCGGCGAGGACGTCGACGAGTACCTGTACGAGCGCGAGCCCCACGAGTGGCACTCCGCGTACGCCTTCGAGATGTACCTCGACGACTTCGCCGAGCAGACCGTCTTCCACGCGTTCCTCGACCGCGCGGGGCTCACGCTGCTGTCGGACATCTACGAGAACACCTCCTACGCCCCGTGGAAGCGGGCGCTGCTGAAAGTCGAGAAGGAAGAGCAGTTCCACATCCGTCACGGCGAGACGTGGTTCCGCCGGCTCGCCACCAAGGACGGCCGAACGAAACGGAAGGTGCAGGACGCCGTCGACTGGCTGTTCCCGATGGGGCTGGAGCTGTTCGGCTTCCCGGACGACCAGAAGACCCACACCGAGCAGCTCGACTACGGGATCAAGGGGCTCACGAACGACGAACTCCGCCAGGAGTGGATGGGCCACGTCGTCCCACTGTGTGAGGAGCACGACGTCGACGTGCCCGCCCACTACGACGAGGACGCCGACGAGTACGTGCTGGAGTTCGAGTTCCCCGTCGCGTTCAGCGACGCGGAGAAGACGTGGCACTTCGACGACCCCGTGTCGTGGGACGACGTCCTCGAGCGGTGGCGCAGCGGCGGTCCCGCCCGCGACGACTACGTCGAGATGATCCAGACCGGCGAGCTGTACGACGGCGTCATCGACGAGCCGGCCTGAACCCCGTGACCACGAACACACCACAATGAGCACACAGAACGTACGCGTAACCGGGTCGGGAGCCGACCCCAGCCAGGACGTCTCCGAGCTGGAGCGCCGGCTCGTCGACCGCATCGACGCCGACGTCATGGACCCACACATCCCCGTCAGCCTGGTGGAGATGGGGATGATCTACGACGTCCGCTACGACGACGGCGACGTGACGGTCGACATGACGTACCCGTGCATGGGCTGTCCGGCCTACCAGATGATCCAGGAGGACGTCACCCACTGTCTCCTGAGCGTCGAGGAGGTCGAGGACGTGGAGATCGAGGTGGTCTGGGACCCCGTCTGGTCGAAGGACCGTCTCGACGAGGACGTCCAACGGAAGCTGCGGGAGTCGGGGACGGCGATATGACCTACGAGGTCTTAGCCCGGGTCAGCGCGGGCGACGACCTGAAGCACATCGGCAGCGTCGAGGCCCCCTCCGACAAGCTGGCGCGCAACTACGCCGACACCACCTACGACGAGGAGGACTGGTCGGTCATGGTGCTCGTG
The DNA here is from genome assembly GCA_003020945.1 of Halobacteriales archaeon QS_6_71_20. Classification (GTDB taxonomy): domain Archaea; phylum Halobacteriota; class Halobacteria; order Halobacteriales; family Haloferacaceae; genus Halobaculum. The sequence continues at coordinate 6,308 of PXRU01000032.1, read as the reverse complement.
AAGCGGGAAGACCTCGTTCGGGTGACCGGCGACGTGACCGAGGCGATCGGGGCGGGTGAGCTGGTGTGAGCGACGGGTGGCCCCCCGAGGCGGTCGACTACGTGCAGGCGATCGCCGACACGAAGCTCATGCTGTCGCACTGGTACGCCGAGCAGGCGTTCATCGGGCCGAACATCCAGGACAACATCGCGCTGTTCAGCCTCACCCAGGACGAGTACGGCCAGGTGCGGCAGTTCTTCCTCCAACTGGAGGGGCAGGGTCTCGACGGCGACCGGCTCCGCAGCGACCGCGAGCGCGAGGAGTTCCACAACGCCGCGACCACGGACGAGCCGGCGCCCGACTGGACGCGGTTCGAGGTGCGGTTCGGGCTGACCGACCGGGCGGCCCACCTCATGTTCGACGCCATCGTCCACGACGACTTCGCCGGGCTGACGGAGAAGATGAGCGAGGAGGAGTACTCCCACTTCGACTTCCACGACGGCTGGCTCGAACACCTCGCGGACGCCGAGCCCGAGGCGTTCCGGGCCGCGCTGGCTGAGTCGCTGCCGGACGTGCTCACGTTCATCGGGCCCGCGGCGTACGACGACGACACGGACCCGCTGGTGACCGCCGGCTTCACCGACCGCTCGGCCGCGGAGCTGCGCGGCGCCTTCCTCGACCACCTGGAGGGGATCGTCGAGGGGACGGCAGTGACGGTGCCCGACCCCGACCCGGTGGCGCTGGAGGAGTGGGACGAGCGGCGCCGACGGGTCGCCGGCGGCGGCATCGGCGCCGACGTGCTCGACTCGATCCGGGGCACCGGAAACGAGGAGTTCGCGGTCAGATGAGCTCCGACGCCACCGACGACCGGGAGGCGGAGGCGCCGGGGGAACGGGAGGCGCCGGAGGGACAGCTCTCGTGCCCGTTCTGCGACTCGACGGACGTCGTGAAAGACTCCGACTTCGGCCCGGAGATCTCGAAGAGCCAGTACTACTGCAACTTCTGTGAGACGCCGTTCGAGCGGATCAAGTTCGGGGAGTCGAGGCGGCCGGAAACCGGCCGCTGACGCCGGTTCGGCCGCTCCGAGGCTTTAATACTCGCGAGGGTCCAGCTACGCCCGCATGGAGATCACCGTTCGCGAGGCGACGCTGGAGGAGGGCGACGCCCTGCTCGACCTCTGGCACGAGTTCACGAGCCATCTCTCGGGGTTCAACGACCGGTACAGCGCCAAGGCCGGCGCCGACGACCACTGGCTGTCGTACTTCGAGAACCAGTTGGTCGACTCGAAGTACAGCGTAGTGTTGCTGGCGGAGGACGGCGACGGCGACTACGTCGGCGTGATGGAGGTGCGGATCGTCGGCGAGCATCCGATCTTCCAGCTCGACCGACACGGACAGATCCACGGGATGTACGTCCGCGAGCGGGCGAGGGAGGCGGGCGTCGGCCGCGCGCTGCTCGAGGCCGCGGAGGACTGGCTCGACGAACCTCCCCGCGAGGTCGACTTCTACCGGATCGACGCCATCGAGGGCGACGAGGAGGCCACGGCGGCGCTTCGGGAGCTGGGGCTGTCCCCCGTGAAGCACGCCTTCGAGGGGAGGATCGACTGATGGGGGAGACGTACGAGGTGGAGTTCGTCGAGGAGGACGTCACGGTTCAGGTGCCCGAGCACAAGTCGATCCTCGACGTCGCCGAGGAGATGGGACTGCAGCTTCCGTATCGGTGTCGACGGGGGATCTGTGGCGTCTGCTGTGCCAAGCGCGAGGAGGGCGGCGAGGTCGACCAGACCGAGGGGATGTTCCTCGCGCCGTCCGAACAGGAGGACGGGTACGTGCTGACCTGCATCGGGAAGCCGATGTCCGATCTCAAGATCGAATCGAACTCGAACCCGTAGCGGCGCGGCCGGCCGGCTCCCGTGACGTCGACCCGCCGGCTATCGACCGACGTACTCCGGCTCGCGGTCCTCGGCGTGGGCGGCCATCCCCTCGGCGAAGTCCTCCGTCTGCGACAGCGACACCCAGATGTGCCCGCCGTAATCGAGCGCCTCCTCGTAGCCGGTCTGCCGGGTCTCGTTGGCGGCGTCCTTGATCCCGCGCAGCGCCAGCGGCGGCTTGCTCGCGAGCGTGTCGGCGAACTCGTCGACGGCCGCGTCGAGTTCGTCGGACGGGTGGACGCCGTTGAGCGCGCCAAGCTCCAGCGCCTCCGCCGCGTCGATCCGCTTGCCGGTCATGCACAGCTCCTTGGCCTCGCTCACGCCGACGATCGTCGAGAGGCGCTGGGCGGCGCCCCCGCCGGGGAGCAGCCCGAAGTTCACCTCGGGCTGGCCGAACGTGCTGCCCTCGCTGGCGTGGCGGAAGTCGCAGGCGACGGCGAACTCGAACCCGCCGCCCAGACAGAGCCCGTCGACCTTCGCGATCACGGGCGCGTCGTACGACTCGATGGCGTCGGTCGCCTCGCAGAACAGGTCCGGAACGAGCTTCCGGTCGTCGTGGGTCTCCAGCCCCTCCATCTCGGTGAGGTCGAGGCCGCTGCTGAACGCCCGGTCGCCGGCGTGGTCGAGCACTACCGCGCTGACGGCGACGCCGTCGGCCTCGTCGTCGAGCGCCTCGAGTCGGTCGAACACCTCGATGACCTCCCGCTGCATCCGCTCGTCGATGGCGTTCATCGCGTCGGGTCGGTCGAGCGTCACCTCGGCGACGCCGCGCTCGTCGTCGAAGCTCCAGGAGACGGTGTCGAAGTCGGGATCGGACATCGACTCCCGGTTCTCCGTGTGACCATATAACGTTCCTGGGTGGCGGGGCACGCGCCCGCGGGCCGCGGCGCGGCGGGTCCGCGAGACGACGAGAGAGCACGCGCCGGCTACCGCCGCCGGATCCGGGTCGTCAGTCGGCGCCGACGGCCGCGAGCGCCTCTCGCGGGAAGGCTACCCGGGCCCCCTCGCCGTCGAAACAGCCGTACGTGAGGTCGGCCCTGATGCAGACGTCGTCGGTCGCCGGCCGCCGGAGCTCGTAGGCGATCTCGACGGACCGCTCGTCCGCGTCGAGCACGCGGCCGACGACGCCGATCTCGTCCTCGAACCGGATCGACCGCTCCAGCGTGCAGTCCCACCCGACCGGGACGAACGGGTACGTCCCGTCGGTCAGCGACCCCATCGAGCGGCCGCGCTCCGCGAGGAACTCCTCCAGGCAGATCGACAGCTCCCGCGCGTAGTCCTCGAAGTAGCCCAGCCCCGCCGCCTCGATGTGTGGCGTCCTGAAGACGACATCGCGTTCGAGCCGGGGACCGTCGCCGCCGGGGCTGCGGGCGGCGATCTCGACCGGCTCCCCGTCGTCGCTCGCGAGCGACTCCAGCTCCCGTCGGAGCTCCTCGGAGACGGACTCGGCGGCTCCCTCCGGCGTGATCGTCGCCTGAACCATCGTCGCGGTGCCGAACGTCGCCCCGTCGCTCGCCCGCCCGAACCGGTAGCGGAACTGGACGTGGTTGTCGCCGACGGAGACGGGTTCGGCGTCGACGACGACCGTGTCCTCGTACCGTGGGTACTCCGCCAGTTCTGCGTGGATCGCCACCGGCGCGTACGGCACGCCGCCGGCCGCGACGATCTCCTCGACGGTGTAGCCCAACTCGTACGACAGCTCCTCGGTCGCCTCGATCAGGAGGTCGAACCACGTCGCGTTGTGCATCAGCGGCCCGAAGGAGAGCTCGCCGAACCGGACCTCGTGCCGGAGCAGTTCCACCATACCCCCGCATCGCACACCGCCGACAAAACCCGTCGGGATCCGGTATCGTCCCGTCAGGTGCCGCGCCCGCCGGGTCCCCCCGGGAGGCGGTACGGGCTCGCCGCCGAGGTCGGTGCCGGTGTCGACCCCGAGGCGACCGCCGTTCGGTCGGTCCCATCCGGCGGAGCGCCCGCCGGCGGGACCTCGGGAGTGCCCCGTCCTCGTGGCGCTCGCCGCGCGGGGAGGATTTATACTCGGAGGGGTACGTCACCACATAACGATGTTGGACGTCGACGACGTGACCAAGAACTTCGGCGGCCTGATCGCCGTCGACGACGTCGATTTCGAGATCGACGACGGCGAGATCGTCGGGCTGATCGGCCCGAACGGCGCCGGGAAGACGACGCTGTTCAACACCATCACCGGGATCCTCGACCCCGAGCCGGGGGCCGTCATCGAGTTCGACGGGCGGAACCTCGTCGATCTCGAGACCCACGAGATCGCCCGCGCCGGCGTCGTCCGCACGTTCCAGATCGTGCGGGTGTTCGACGAGATGACCGTCCTCGACAACGCCGCCGCGGGAGCGTTGTTCGGCTCGGGGGACTCGCTCTCGCGGGCGGAGGCGCGCGAGCGCGGCCGCGACGCCCTGGAGTTCATCGGGCTCGACGACAGGGCGGAGGTGACAGCGGGATCGCTCCCCATAGCCCAGAAGAAGCAACTCGAACTGGCCCGGGCGCTGGCGGCCGACCCGAAGCTCGTCCTCCTCGACGAGATCGCGAGCGGGCTCACCCCCGGGGAGATCGACGAGCTCACCGGGACCATCGGGCGCATCCGCGACGAGCGCGGCGTCTCCGTCTTCTGGATCGAACACATCATGGACGCCATCATGGGCGTCGCCGACCGCGTCATCGTCCTGAACAGCGGCCGTAAGATAGCCGAGAACAGCCCCGAGGCGATCCGCAACGACGCGGAGGTCGTCGAGGCGTACCTGGGTGAGGAGGCATGATCGACGCCGAGGAGATCGAGGCCTCCTACGGCGGGATCCAGGTGCTGTGGGACCTCTCGGTCACGTTCTCGGAGGACGACGGCGTCGTCGCCATCGTCGGTCCCAACGGCGCGGGGAAGTCCACGCTGTTGCGGGTGCTGTCGGGCCTCCACCCGATCGACGACGGGCGCGTGACGCTGTGGGGCGACGACGTCGGCACGCTGGAGCCGTCCGACATCGTCCGCAAGGGGTTCGTTCACGTCTCCGAGGAGCGCAACCTCTTCGGCGAGATGACCGTCGAGGAGAACCTGGAGATGGGCGCGTACACCAGACGCGACGCCCTGGCGGGGAACCTCGCGGAGATGTACGACCTGTTCCCCGTGCTTGAGGAGCGCAAGGGCCAGCGCGCGGGCTCGCTGTCGGGCGGCGAACAGCAGATGCTCGCCATCGCCCGCGGGCTGATGGCTGAACCGGAGATCCTCGCGCTCGACGAGCCGAGCGAGGGGCTGGCCCCGCAGATAACCACCCGGATGTTCGAGAAGATCGAGGAGATCAGCGAGGAGGTGACCGTCCTCGTCATCGAGCAGCACGTCCACCGCGCGCTCTCGCTGGCCGAGCGGGCGTACCTGCTGGAGAACGGGGAGATCGTCGTCGAGGATACCGGACAGGGGCTGCTGGAATCCGAGCACGTCGAGGAGGCGTATCTCTAACTGGAGTCGCTCTCGGGAAGCACATTGTCGGTGGACGCCGTCGGGCGATTTTGTTTCGAGGTGAGCTAGCTCGGGGAGGGCGGCAGGTTACTCTCAGCGGTCCGATCGAGATGTCTACGAGCTCGAACCGAACCACGCTACCGCCACCAACAATCTCCTTCGTAAGAGCGTGCCGGAAAACACTTGTTGATGTGACTAAACAATCGGACATGAGCTCGACGATCAGGGTGGCAACCGCGGAAGACGCTGAAGAAGTTAAAGATATCTATGCCCCGTACGTTCGAGATACACCCATCTCTTTCGAGTCAACTCCGCCGACTGCTGATGAGATGGGTGAGCGGATCGAGAACGATCATCCACACCTTCCCTGGTTAGTGTACGAGGACGATGGAGCTGTTCTCGGATACGCGTATGCTGGACCACACCGGACCCGAGAAGCCTATCAGTGGTGTGTCGATAGTTCGGTGTATGTTCGCGAAGACAGTCACCGAAGAGGGATCGCTCGCGGTCTCTACACCTCCCTGTTCGAAATCCTACGCCTCCAGGGATTTTACAACGTCTATGCAGGAGCGACACTACCGAATCCGGCCAGCGTCGGTTTTCACGAATCGATGGGTTTCGAACCAGTCGGCATCTACGAAGACGTCGGCTACAAAGACGGGTCCTGGTACGACGTCAAGTGGTGGCACCGATCGATCAATGAGCGCGACCCGGCTCCTGAGCCACCACTGACCCTCGCGGAAGCACGCGCCGACGAACGGTGGAACGAGGCACTCGCGGCGGGAGAGTCGTTGATCAGCGCTGGTCATCGCTGATGGTGATAGCGCGCTCGGCGACCGGGCTATTCGTGTTACTCGCGGCGCTTTGGGGCACCTCTTATGTCGCAGTCAAAGCAGCACTTCCGGCACTTCCACCCCTCTT
>PXRU01000031.1 GCA_003020945.1 Halobacteriales archaeon QS_6_71_20 | reverse complement strand
ACCGCCAAGGAGGGCGTCGTCACGGTCCCGAAGGCGTCGAGCGAGGCGCACCTCCGGGGGAACCTCGAAGCGGCGGCGCTGGAGCTGGACCCCGAGGACCACGAGCGGATCGACGGGATCGACCGGGAGGAGGAGCTGTTCCCGGAGTGAACTCCCGGGTGGCGAGTGAGAGTGTCCGCCGAGGGCGGCTTACGTCGCACTATATTGACCACGGGATCACGGCGCGCCCTCGGTCGCGAGGGGACGCTCCCTCGCCGCAGGAGTACGGGTCTCGGCCGCGGGAGTGCGGCCCCCCGGTGGGTTCATACCGCTCGGACCGCTACGTTCGGCCATGAGCGATCCCGCCGACGCGACGTCCGAGGACGTCGACCTGCCCGACAGCGACGCGGAGTGGCGCGAGCGACTGAGCGACGAGGAGTACGAGATCCTCCGCGAGCGCGGCACGGAGGCGCGCTTCTCCGGCGAGCACGTCGACCGCGACGACGACGGCGTGTACGAGTGTGCCGGCTGCGGCACCGTGCTCTTCGACTCCGAGACGAAGTACGACTCCGGCTGCGGCTGGCCGAGCTTCTACGCGGCCGAGGAGTCGACGGTGACCCTGGCGGAGGACGACCGCCACGGGATGTCCCGCGTCGAGGTGAACTGCGCGACCTGCGACGGCCACCTCGGCCACGTGTTCCAGGACGGCCCCGAGCCGACCGGCGAGCGCTTCTGCATCAACTCCGTCGCCCTGGAGTTCGAGCCCGAGGCGTGACACGCCCCTTGGCGGTGTCGGCGCCAAGCCGCCGAGCGTGCGCCCCCGCTCGGTATGCCAACACGAGCAGCCGCTCGTCGGTCCGCGCGGGATAGATCGGACTGGTCGGCGCGGACGCGAACGTCGCCGTCTCGTCGTCGCCGACGAACAGCCGCTCGAACGCCTCGCCGCAGGCGGGGCAGTCCAGCCCCTCGCGGTCGGTCAGCGTCATCGATCCGGCGTCCTGCCGCCGGAGCTTCAGTCCGCTCCGGGAGTCGTGGACGCCGAAGCCGTCCGAGAGATCGAGCCGCGCCATACGCGTTGACGGGTGCTCCGTGGCAAGTACGTTGCGTCCCGACTGTCGGCGCTGAGAGATCGAACGGCGGTCGGTCGCGGGAGCGCCGCGGCGGGCCGTCGGGTCAGGTGAGGCGGGCGAACGCGAGGTCGCCCGAGGTGTTGTGGACGTACGCCTGGACGGTCTGGCCCTCCTGTGCGCCGGAGACGAACACGGTGAAGTTCCCCTTCTCGGCGACGCCGTCCCCCTTGCGGCCGGTGTCGGTGATCTCCAGCTCGTACGTCTTCCCCTCCTCGATCTCGGGGCCCTGCGACCCGGAGCTGGCCGCCGAGGAGCGCTTCTGGACGGGGCGGAACGCGCCACACGCCTGACAGCGGAGCATCCGGACGCCGTCCTCCGTCTTGAGTACGGTGTCGGGGAGGCCACACTCCGAGCAGGTGACGAACTCCGCGATGTACTCGTCGATGGCGCCCTCGAAGTCGGCGATCGAGAAGGAGCCGTTGTAGCGGGCGACGCCCTCCTCGTACTGGCCGTTCGTCCCGAGCTGGCGCTGGATGGCGCTGTGGAGCTGTTCGGCGTCCCGGGAGAGCGCGTCGGCGATGGCCGAGAGGTTCGTGAGCCGGGTGAACGCCCCGTCGGTCTGTCCCTCGGGGTCGGGGACGTCCAGGCGGTCGCCCGCCTCGGCGGGGGTCTCGGGCAGCTCGTCGTAGGCTCGGTCGAGCGCGTCGGCGTAGTTCATGGGATCGGGAGGGCAGTTCTACGTATAGGGCTTCCGAGAGAGTCCGTGTCGTGGTGCCGCCGATATCGACCGACGGGAGGGGTATCGGGACGGTGCTGGCCGAACGGCTCTCGGCGCTCGGGACGAGGAAGACGGGGATCGAACGGACGGTGCTCGCGCCGGAGTTGGAACTCAACATCGACGACGGGGTCGACTGCCGGTCGGCCGGCTGGTCGGCGTCGACACTGTCCTGGAGCACCGCGACGTGATCGAGATCGTCGCGACCGGCTGACCGTCAGCCTCCCTCCCCTCCGTCGGGATGACCGCCGGACACACCCGGTCTCGATCGAGGACCGCGCGGCCGCCGCCGATGTACGGACGACTTACTGCGGCGTCGAACCGATCGGCTTGGCCTACTCGGGGAATCGACCGGTTCCGGGTGTGGCAACGAGAGACACGATCCCGGCGTGACGGCGCGCGCGTCCCCCGAGCGTAACGTGAACGTGTTGAGAGCGGTCACGACGCATAACAAAACGGGAGTCGGGAGACGGTGAGTCCGCATGACTCAACGAGACGTGTCACGGCGGCGGTTCACCGCTGTCCTCGGCGTCGCGGTCGGCGCCGGGCTCGCGGGCTGCGGCGCGAACGGGAACAACACGACGAACGTGACAGACGAGACGGAACCCCAGGTCGGGGACTCGACCCCGGGAGAGGACACGCCGGGCGAACAGGCGGGACAGGCCATGGAGCCCGAACCGACCGACGACCCGGCGGGAGCCGTCGCGGACGGCATGGCGGTCGTCCGCGTCGCGCACCTCTCGCCGGACGCGCCGAACGTCGACGTGTCGGTCGCACCCGGCGGCGACGCCGCCGGAGCCGACGAAGGCGACGAGGCGGGCGCTGGAACCGACACCGAGACCGAGGCCGGCGCCGGTGCCGGAACGGAGACCGAGGGCGACGTCGGAGCCGGGACCGACACCGAGACCGAGGTCGGGGCCGGCGGCGAAACCGAGACGGAGGCCGGCGCCGGCGGAGACACCGGGACCGACGCGGGTAGCGAGATCCTGAGCGATGTCGGGTACGGCACGGTGAGCCAGTACTACGTGCTCGAACCGGCCAGCTACTCGGTGACGGTCACCGCCACCGGGGAGGAGGAGGCGGTGTTCGACGAGGAGATCGACCTCCAGAACGGCGCGTTCACCGTCGCCGCGCTGGGCGAGGCCTCCGGGGAGAACCAGGAGTTCTCGGTCGAAACCCTGGAGGACGAGGTCGAGCCGCCGGACGACGAGACGGCGTCCGTGCGCGTGGTGCACACCTCGCCCGACGCGCCCGCGGTCAGCGTATCGGCCCAACCGACGGGCGAGGGCGCCGGGGCGGCCGGCGAGTCCGGCGGCGCCGGCAACGAGTCCGGTGGCACGGGCAACGACTCCGACGGCGTCGGCAACGAGACCGGGACGGAGACGGAGAGCGTCGCGACCGGGGAGGACGGCGACACCACCGGCAACGAGTCCGACACCGCCGGCAACGAATCCACCGCGGGCAACGAGTCCGACACCGGCGCCGGCGGCGCGGGCGGAACGACCGGCCAGGAGACCGAGACGCTGGTCGACAGCGTCGAGTTCGGCGAGGCGAGCGACTACGCCGACGTCGACGCCGGCGGGTACGTGCTGCGGGTCACTCCCGCCGAGGGCGCCGCGCCCGGCGGGGGTGCGGGCAACGAGTCCACTACGGGCAACGAAACCGGCACCGGCAACGAGTCCGACGTCGGTGCGGGTAACGAGTCCGACACCGGCACCAGCAACGAGTCCGACGTCGGCTCTGGCGCCCCCAGCGGCACGCCGGGAACCCAGGTCCCCCTCGCCACCGCGAACGTGACGTTCGACGGCGGAACGGTGTCGACGGCGTTCGCCGCGGGCTACGCCCAGGGCATGGGCGGCGCGGACGGCGTCGGCGGCGGCGCCACCGGTAACGAGTCCGGCGCGGGTAACGACTCCGGCGGCGCCGACAACGAAACCGGCGGCGTGGGCAACGACTCCGGCGGTGCCGGCAACGACTCTGGCGGCACCGGCAACGAGTCCGGCGGCGCCACCGGCGATGCGGGTGGCATGGCGGACGCGCCGTTCGAGCTGATCGTCACCGTCGACTCCGGCGGGTCGACCGCCGACACGGGCACCGGCGACGAGGGCACCGAGACCGGCGACGACGGAACCGAAACCGGCGACGAGGGCACCGAGACCAGCGACGAGGGAGCCGGTTCGGGTAACGAGTCCGACGGTGCCGGTTCGGGTAACGAGTCCGATGGCGCCGGCGCGGGCAACGAGTCCGACAGCACCGAGACCGAGGAGCCGGCCTGAGCGGGCGTCGCGTCGTTCCCGGGTTCTCCGGCCCGCGGTCGGGCCGGCCGTCCGGGGTCGAAACGGCCGCTTTCCGAGCGAACCTCCGCCATTACCCGCATCGGGCGTCGGGGTCCGGTTCGGGCTACCGTTCTCTCGACCGGTCAGCGTACGTACCTATTACGAAACCGGCTCAGCAGTCCGCAACGGGCCGTAGAACGCCCATCGGTGCATAACAAACAGTTGTCTTCACATGTCGACACAGTGCGATGCGAGATCCACCAACAGGCACAGTCGCGGCAGCGCTCGTGATGATACTCGTGGGGAGCGTCGTCCTCAGCGGGGCGGCCCTCGGAGGGGTCCCCGGGGCCGCCGAGGCGACGCTTCAGGAGGACGCACAGGACGAGGGACCGGACACACAACAGACGTCGTATCTCCGCGTCGTACACGCGTCGGCCGACGCGCCGGCGGTCGACGTGGCCGTCGATGGTGAGACGGTCGTGAGCGGCCTCGAACTGGGCGAGACCTCCGACTACCTCGCCTTGCGACGGTCGCCGCCAGCGGGCAGGTGAGCGAGGACGCGGAGCAGCCGTTCTCGCCGCTTTTCATCCGCGACGACGCGCTCGCCCCGGAGGACGGTGAGGCCGCCGTCGCCGTGGCGCACCTCTCGCCGGACGCGCCGAACGTCGACATCACCGTCGAGGGGTCCGACGCCGCCATCGCGGAGAACGTCTCCAACGGCGACGTCACCGACTACGTGACCGTCCCCGAGGGCGAATACACCCTCGAGATCAGGGAGGCGACCGAGAACAACAACGGCTCCGTCCTGACGACGGTCGACGTCTCGCTGGAGGAGGGGACCGCCTACACCGCGTACGCGGTCGGCTTCCTCGAGGGCGCCGCCGATGACGGCGACGCCAACGAGACGGAGATCGGCAACGAGACCGAGACGGACAACGAGACTGACGACGGATCGGAGATCGGCAACGAAACCGAGACCGACAACGAGAGCGAGGCGAACAACGAGTCGGATATCGGCAACGAGACCGGGACCGACGACGCCGCACAGGCTGACAACGTGACCGACTCCTCGTTCCAGATCGCGCTCACGCCCGACGCGACGACGGAGATAGTGCTCCCGGGCGAGGAGCGCGGAGCCGAGGGGAACGAGACGGCTCCCGGTGAGGGAGCCGGAACGCCCGGCGACGACGGAAACGAGACGGCCCCCGGCGACGACGGTGACGAAGCCGGGACGCCCGGTGCCGACGGAAACGAGACGGCTCCCGGTGCCGACGGAAACGAGACGGCCCCTGGCGACGACGGTGACGAGGCCGACGGAGCCGCGGGCAACGAGAGCGGAACCGAGACGCCCGGGACTCCGGAGCAGTAACCCGCGCACCGACGCCGCGAACGACAGCGTCGCGGGCGCCGACGGTCGGCGTCCCGTGACGGACGCGCCGGCGACACGCTCCGTCGGGGCGACCTCGGCGGAACACACCCGCCGGTGACGGCGCCCGGTCGGTTCGGCGACCCCGTGAAGGCGGTCGGACCGACGGGGCCGCGACGCCGTCGCTGGGGAACGAGTTCTCCGAGAAGCGAGTCATATTGTCGCCGTCAGGCGACGGTGTGAGCCGTAGTACAAGCGAACGACGGGCGATCTGCATCCCCCCGCGGGTCCACCGCTTCCGTCGGTGCCACCGCGCGGAGTCACGTTAGGGTGGTCTCCCGTGTGGCGATGCCGGGGCCGACGCGGACCGTGCCGCCGGCGCGCTGGAGGCGACACGCCAGCTCCAGGTCCTCCAGCAGCACCGTCTCGTCGCCCCCGTCGACGCGGCCGCCGAAGAGGTCGGCGACGAGATCACGTATATCGAGGAAAATCTCGAAGTGAATCCCTTCCAGGTGTACCGTCGCGACGGCGAGCCGGGTGGCCCCGGCCATACAGCCGGCGAGCAGCAGCGCTGTGACGCCCCGGGCGTACGCCGGAGCGACGACTCCCGCGGCGACCGACGCCCCCGATAGGAACACCGCGACGGCTCCGACGACGACACTTCGGACCGAGAACGACATCTCGTCGGGCGTGATCGTCTCTACCCGGGAACGACGGCGTCCTGGGACAAAACCACGGTCAGGGTTACAGCGACCCGGCAGGATCACGCCGGCGGTTCGGCCGGTCGACCCTCGACTGTGATCCAAGTTCCGGGGTCGCCTCGCCGTCGCCTCACCGTCGGCAGTCGGGATCCGTTCGAGGTCTTGGAGGAGAAGGGGGTTCGTTCGCGGCCGCCGGGTGGCGAGGAGTCCGTTCGAGGTCGTCGCGGGACTCAGGTCGACTGGTGGGCGCTCACCACGATCCGGCCGACTTCGAGCCCCCGAACGTGGTCGTCCGTGAGCACCAGCGCGTCCTCGTCGTCCCCCCAGCGGAGGTTCGCCTTGAGCCGGTCGGTGAGCCCGGGGTCCTCGTCGACGTAGATGAGTCGGTCGGTCTCGTCGACGTCGGAGACGATCCCGATCGTCTCCCCCTCGACCGTCTCGACGTCCCGTCCCATGAGCCGCTCGGAGGTGCCCTTCGACCCCTCCCAGTCGATCGGGGGCTCCTCGCCCGCCGTCCCGGAGGCCGTCGTCCGCCTTTCGGTCGGGGACGCATCCGTCCGTGATGTCCTGCCGGGGGCGGTCCCGCTCGGCTCCGGGTCGGTGGAGCCGGTCCCGCCCGACATCTCCTGGTCCGTCACCGTGCCGTCGGCCGTGGCCCCGCCGGCGGTCGGCTCGTCGGTCGTCTCGTCCGCCATCGACTCGCCGGCCGTCCCGGAGGCCGTCGCCTCGCCCGTCGACGGACCGTCTCCTGCGTGCCGGTCGTCGTCGAAGCCGGCGCGACGGTCGGCCTCGGACTCAAGGACCTCCGTGTCGAGGACGGTCTCGCTCACGACCCGGCGGTCCCCGACGTCGACGTCGTCGATCCCGGCGAGAACGGTCTTGCGCTCCGCGACCCTGTTCTCGACCGTCCGCGCCTCGCTGATCGTCGACGTCGCGCGGTCGTCCTCCTCGAACTCCGTCCGGATGTGGCGCTCCCCGATCACCGCGTCGGCGTCCGTGTCGACGAGGCCGGACCCCTCGATGTGCTCGTGGACGCCCGCGACGTCGATGTCGATGTCGATCGACTCCTCGCCCGAGCGGGTCGTCTCCTCGACGTCCCTGTCGAGGACCCGGCTCTCGATGACCGTCTCCTCGATCTCCTCGACGATCTCGGCGCGCTCCTCGTCGATATCGAGGACGACGCCGCCGCGCTCCTCGATCTCGATCCGCTGGCCGCCGCTCAGCGGCGTCCGGCCGTCCGCGTCCGTGACCGCCGCCTCGGTCTCGTCGACGACCCACATGTCGACGATCTCCTCGTCGACCACCTCCGTGTCGACCACCTCGCTGTGGACGACCTCGCTGCCGACGACCTCGCTCTCGATGGTCGCCTCCTCGACGACCTCCGTCTCGACGACCTCGCGCTCGGTGACCTCCGTCTCGACGGTCCCGCCCTCGAGGAGTTCCTCCGCGACGGCGTCGTCGGCCGTCCGCCGCTCCTCGCTCAAGTCGGCGCGAGGGACGAGCCGGTGACCGCCGCCCGATTCCGGGTCGTGGACGAGCGCCAGCTCCAGCTCGTCGAACTCCCTGAGGAACTCGTCCCAGTCGTGCTCCCGGTGGTGCTCGCGCATCTCGTCGCGGCGGACCAGGTCCGGGGGCGCCTCCTCGTCGGTGTCGTGCCGTACCGGGACGGCGTCGTTCTCGTCGGCCCACCGTCGGACCTCGGTTCGGTCGGTGTACACGGTCCGCTCTCCCGACTCGTCGGACAGGTCAGAGCCGTTCGTCATGTGGTAACGATTCTCGCCCCGTTGATACCTAAGCCTGCGGGGCGCAGCAGCAAGCAGCGACCAGTAAGCCGGTTTACAGCCTCTGTAACGGCCGATATCGTCACATATTCGGGATCGGAGTCGTGGGTCGGCGGGCACGCCACCGACCCGGGGAGCGACGAAGGAACGCAGCGGCGCGGTCCGTCGACCGACGATCGGTGATCGATCCTCGCTCCCGCCGGCGGCGGGCGGCGGCCGTCGCGGGAACCGGACGGACGTCACTCGCTCCGCGGCGCGTCCGGCGGTCCCCGGGTCAGCGGCCCGACAGTCCGGTGGAGTCCTCGTCGCCGTCCCCGCCGTCGGACTCCTCGCCCTCGACGGACTCGGCTTCCGTCGACCCGCCGTCCGAAGACCCGTCGCCGACGACCTCCTCGCCGGCCGTCGCCGCACGCTCGGCCGCGCGCTCGCCGCCTTCCTCCACTGCTTCGCCGGCCTTCTGTGACTTCTCCTCGACGGCCTCGCTAGCCTTCTGTGACCCCTCCTCGACGCGGTCGGCGAGCGTCTCGCCGCCCGCCTGGATCCGCTCGGCGGTCCGTTCGGACACCAGCTCCGTGCGGTCGGCGATCTCGTGGGTCGCGGTCCGTAGCGCCTCCGGCGAGTCGTCCGCGGCTCGCAGCCAGTAGGCGACCGCGACCATGCCGGCGAGCAGCACCAGCAGCGGGAGTCGCCGCCCGCCGCCGTCCGACTGTCTCGCCGGACGGATCTCGACGACCTTGTCGTTCGAGCCCGTGATCGCCTCCGTCACTGCGTTCAGAAGCTGTTCGTCCATGTCGGCGCCGGAGATGCCGGACGACCCCGACTCCGTTTCCGATTCCGACTCCGACTCCGACTCCGACGCCTCGGTCGATCCGCTCAGGATTGGGCGTAGCATCGTGATGCGGCCGGGGATACGGGCGCCCGCGCAAATACTGTTGCCACTGTGACAGACGCGTTGGAACCGGGCCGACGAGTCGGGGACGGCGGCGAGCCCGCCGTCGTCGGCAGTCGACTCGGGACCGTGTTACGGCGCCGGAACGGGGGAGTCGTCGTCCGCCCGCTCGGCCAGGAGCTCGGCCTGTTCGTCGTCCGGCAGCGTCTCGAAGCGCCGCGCCGCCTCCAGCATCGCCGGGACGAGCTCCGGGTCGCCGGAGCTCGGGAGCGTCGTCATCCCCTGCGAGAGGGCGTACCGGAGGCAGGCCTCGATGTCGTCCGGGTCGTCGTACGGCTCGTACCAGGTGTCGTAGGGGCGCTCCGTCTCGGGGAGGTCGTCGGGCCACGGCCCCCTCGCGAACGCCTTGATACAGAGGGTGCCGAGCCCCCGCTCGCGCGCGAGTTCGAGGACCGACCGGTAGTCGTGCTCGGGACCGTCGCGGGCGTCGAGGGTGGCGTTGTACGGGAACATGACGGTTTCGAGTTCCGGGATCCGGTCGATGGCGCTCCGGATCACGCTCGGGTCACCGTGGCTCGTCAGCCCGACGTGGTCGATCAGGCCCTCCGCTTCGGCCTCCCGGAACGCTTGGAGCGCGCCGCCGCGGTTCCCCTCCCCGCGCTCGCGGGTCGCCTCGCCCGCGATGGCGTCGAGTTCGTCGTAGCGGGTCACCGCGTGGAACTGGTAGAGGTCGATCGAGTCGACGCCGAGGCGGTCCAACGACCGCTCCAGCGACCCCCACGCGCCGTAGTAGGAGCGCTCCTGCGTTTTGCAGCCGAGGAACACTTCCTCGCGTCGGTCGGCGAGCGTCGGCGCGAGCTTCGTCTCGGCGTCGCCGTACGACGGCGCGACGTCGACGTGGTTGACGCCGGCGTCCAGCACCATCTCCGCCAGGTCGTTCGCGTCGGCCTGGTCGAGCGGATCCAACGCGATCGCGCCGAAGGTAAGGATCGAGCTCTCGTGGCCGGTATCGCCGAGGGGTCGGGTCTCCATGTGTGTGGGTTCGGACGGGAGGGTGAAAACGGTGTACCCGTCCGCGACCGGTGCGGCTCGCGTCGACGAGTCGTGGTGTCGTGGCGTCCGGCGCCCGTGGGCGGGGAACAGCGTGGGAGGGAGCGGCGGAGAGAACGAGGGCCGATACGGGCCGGGAGGTCGCCGGCCGACGTTTCATATAGATCGTCGAGTGGCATTGCCGAGCCCCAGCAGCCCGCCTCCTGGAGTCGCTTCGCCGGCTCGTCGGCCGTTCCCTCGGCGAACCGGTCCGCGATCGTCGATGGCTTCAGTCGCACGCGAGCGACCGCACGGCCACGTACCCGCTCACGACGGAGTATTCGATGCCGGTGTCATCAAGAACGGTGCCGACCTCCAGCATCAGTCTGTCGAGGTCGCTGGGCGGTTTATCGATGACAACCTCCCCGTCGGTGAACTCCATACGCCGTCCCGTTATGTGTCCGCTATCCTGATTAGTGCGAGGAACTGGTGGTCTCCCCCGGGGATACGAGGGAAACACACGAGAGCTATGGTAACTGATCGAGTTCGATGCCGAGTAGTAGCTTTGCTCGAACCAATGGTCTGAGCAGACCGAGTCCCACTGTTGTAAGTTAGTACGGAAGGACGGGCCCGTATTGACGAAGAGATGGCCTATGTGACCTCTCGGAGTGTACTCCGTTCGACCGCGAGTGACGACTGTCCTTTCTCAGAGGGCAGTAGACACGATTCTCCCACGCTCGTTCACTTCTCCTCGCAGACCTATCGATAGAAAGCTGGCCTCGGCACTCATAGGGCTCCACATCGCGCGGGTGCCACCCCGGCTCGGAGCGGTGACCTCGTCATCGGCCGTCCGTCCCTACCCCGCGGGGACGCAAGTGCGTTTCTCCTCGCGCGACACGTCCGGCGCGGTCCGGGATGCGGCGTCGTCCAACAGTTATGACCGTCCGTCCCGTGGCTCGGGTAATGGGTTCGCGCCGGTCGCTCGACGCCCTCCGACTGAGCCGGGCCGAGACGGCGGTGTTCGTCTCCGGCGTGGCGAGCATGGGATTGGAGATCCTCGCCGGGCGGATGATCGCCCCACAGTTCGGCAGCAGCATCTACACCTGGGGGACGATCATCGGCGTGTTCCTCGCCGCGCTCGGCTACGGCTACCACCGCGGCGGGAAGCGGGCCGCCGAGCGGGCGACGACCGGCCGACTCGCCCGGGTGTTCCTCCTCACGGCCGCGTACGTCGCGGGGCTGATCCTCGTCGGCGACCTCCTCCTGCGCGCGAGCGCGGGGTTCCCGCTGCCCGGTCGGGCGGCGTCGCTGCCGGCGGTCGTGCTGCTCTTTGGCCCGCCGACGTACCTCCTCGGCTACGTCAGCCCGTACGCCGCGGAGCTGTCGGCGAAGGAGGGGCTCGGCGAGGCCTCCGGCCACGTGTACATGCTCGGGACCGTCGGCAGCATCGTCGGCGCGTTCGCGACGACCTACCTCCTCATCCCGTCGCTCGGCGTCGATGTTGCTCGTCGCCGCGGCGGCCACCGGCGCGGCCGGCTACGGCGTCGAAGGCGAGGTCGTCCACGAGACGCAGACGCCGTACCAGGAGCTGCGGGTGGTCGACCTGGGCGACACCCGGACGCTGTACCTCGACGGCCAGCGTCACAGCGCGATGGACCTGTCGGATCCGAACCGCCACGTGTTCGGGTACACGCGCTACTTCCACCTCCCGCTCCTGTTCGTCGACGATCCCGAGGAGATCGACCGCGTGCTGTTCGTCGGCGGCGGCGGCTTCACCGGCCCCAAGCGGTTCGTGAACGACTACGGAAACGTCACCGTCGACGTCGTCGAGATCGACCCGGCGGTGGTGGCGACCGCCGAGGAGTACTTCGGGTTGAAAGAGTCTGAGCGTCTGAACGTCCACGTCGGCGACGGGCGGCAGTTCCTCCGGGAGACGAACGGGTCCTGTTCGCCAACGTCGTCTCGGCGCCGACGGGGCCCGCCTCGAAGTTCTACCGCGCGGAGTACCGGACGATGGACCGCGTGTTCGGGCAGGTGTACGGGTTCCCGACCGTCGGCGGCGGCGTCGTACAGAACGTCGAGGTGATCGCCACGAAGGATGACACACGCCTCACGGAGGCGGAGCTGCTCGCGCGCAACCGGCGGCGCGACGTGGGCATCGACCTCGCCGACGAGATACGCACGTACGGCGACGAACCCCCGACCGACGACGTGCCCGTCCTCCGCGACGACCGCGCGCCCGTCGACAGCCTGCTCGACCCGATGGTCGGACGGCGGTACGTGATCCAGGAAGCGAACGGGTCGGCGACCGCGGAGGCGTCGCCCGCGAGCGGCGAAGGGAGGAACTCGGCCCGTGCCCCGACCCGGTCACCGCCCGCCCCTGGTGAGTTCGGCGGATCCCACGGCGACGGGGCAGTCGATCGCGGCGGGGCGGTCGACCGCGGCGTATCCCGCGACGCGCCGCCCGCGGCCGTCGCCGGCGGCGTCGGACGGACCGGTTAGCTCCGTGATACTCGGTGTTCGCTGCGCATACTAATCTCGGTCCCGTGTAACGGCAGAGATACTATGGAGTCCGCCCGGCGCGCGAGAGACCGCGCGCTGATTCCGACGGGACACGACGCCTCGAGCTACACGTGCCTCCGGTCGCTGGCTCGCCGGGGGATCGGCGCGGTCGTCGCCTCCGACAAGGAGGGGGTCCCCGCGGCGGCGTCGCGCTACTGCGCGGGGACGGCGAGCCTGCCGGACCCGCGGGACGGGCTGCTCGCGTACCGGGACGCGCTGCTGGAGCTGGCCGAGCGCGACCGCGTGCGGACGGTGATCCCGGTCCGGCCGGAGGACGCCTACGTGCTGTCGCGGTACGCCGACGAGTTCGCGGCGCACGTCTCGCTGGTGGTGCCCACGATCGACCAGCTGGAGACGGTGGCCGACCGGTACCGCCTCGCGACCGCCGCGGAGGACGCGGGCGTTCCGGTGCCGGAGACGCGGCGGCTCGCCGACGTGGACGAGTGGGACGAGGACCTGCTGATCAAGTCCCGGTACAACGTCCTCGTCGACACGTACCTCGACGACCTCGGTCCGGACGACATCGACGTGGTGAAAGACGTCGTCCACGTCGAGCCCGGGGAGCCGCCCGACGTCGCCGCGGTCCGGCGGTCGATGCGCCACGACCCGATCGTCCAGGAGTTCGTCCACAGCGACGGCGAGTACATGTTCACCGGGCTGTACGACCACGGGGAGCCGCTGGCGACGTTCCAGCACCGACAGATCCGGGGGAACTCCTACACCGGCGGCGGCGGCGTCTACCGCCGGTCGATCCACGACGAGGAGCTGGAGCGGGTCGGGCGGACGCTGCTCGACCACTTGGACTGGCACGGGCTCGCCTGCATCGAGTACATGCGCGACGCCGACACCGGCGAGTACGTCCTCACGGAGATCAACCCCAGGATGTGGCAGTCGCTTCCCTCGACGGTGCGGGCCGGCGCGGACTACCCGTGCTACTACTGGCTGGCCGCGACGGGGCGGGCCGACGAGATCGACCACGACTACGACCTGGGCGTCGGCACCCACATGCTCCACGGCGAGCTGGGCTACCTCCGGAGCGTGCTCGCCGAGGACTCCCCGCACGTGGCCCGCCCATCGGTGCCCGGGACCGTCTGGGCGATCGCGTCGTCGATCGCACGGGAGCCCCGCTTCGACTACCTCGCGCTCGATGACCCGGGTCCGTTCCTGGCGGGCGTGCGCAACGCCCTCCCCGACGGACTGCTCGACGGACTCCCCGGGCGACGTCACACGAGCGGCGACCGACCGCGACACTCCTGACCGCGCCGGTGCCCGACGACTACTCGCGACTCGGTAAACGTTGACGGCAGTCGCCGCGTTTAACAACACGGTGTTCCTGTGATGATGATACGCATGAGTCTCACCGGCTCCGACCGCCTCTTCTGCCACGACTGTGGCAGGGGGTTCGACTCCCCGGAATCGCTTCGACGACACGTAGAGGACGAACCGCCGACCGGGTAGCCGGCTACCAGTCGACTACGCGGCCTCGACCCGTTCGCGTGCCGCCGACACCAGCAGCGGGAGAAACACCGTCGCGTCGCCGTGGACGGAGGCGTTCTCGGCGTCCCGCTCCAGCTTCCCCCACGAGCGCGCCTCCTCCAGCGTCGCCCCGGAGAGCCCGCCGGTCGCCTCCGGGTCCATCGTCACCTGCACGGCGTAGTCGTACGCCCGCGGCGTCACCAGCATCGTCTGGAGGGTGAAGTTCTTCGGGACGCCGCCGCCGACGAGGAAACAGCCGGCCGCGTCGGCGTCGAACGCGAGGTCCGTCAGCGGCGTCATGTCCGCCAGCGCGTCGAGCGTCAGGTCGGACGTCTGGGCGTACATCCACGCCTGCAGCCCCAGCACCGAGTCCTGTACCGCCGGACAGTAGACCGGCACGTCGTGTTCGTACGCCGCGGCGGCGACGCCCGGCCCCTCGGCGACGTCCTCGCGCTCGTTCACCGCGGCGTTCGCCCGGCCCAGCTCGGCGCACAGCTCGGCGATGGAGACGGCGCCCTCGTGCTCGGACAGCGGCGGGAACACCGCCTCGCGGAGGTGTGACTCGAACTCGGCGAAGTGCTCCTGGGGGAGGTAGACGTTGTAGATGCGGTCGACCTCCTCGTCGCGGAGCTGTTCGTCGTGTTCGCGCAGGCTCTTGCCCGCCTGCCGTCGCTCGCCGTGGTGGTGTTTGCCGCCGATGGCCTCGATGGCGTCGTGGGTGAGGTTCGCCCCCGTCGTCACGAGCGCGTCGACGTAGCCGTCGCGGATCAGGTCGGCGACGACGCGGCGCATCCCCGTCGGCACCATCGCGCCCGCCAGCGAGAGGAAGACGGTGCAGTCGTCGTCGGCCCACATCGTCGAGAGCACGTCCGCCGCCTCGTGGACGGACTCGGCGCCGATGCCGGCGCGGCCGTACTGCTCGACCAGTTCGGCGACGGTCATGCCGCCGCGGACCCGCGCGTGGCCGAGCGGGTCGTGGTCGAACGCCTCGCGGGCCGGCGGTTCCCGCCCCTCGTCGGCGCCGTGGTCGTGGTCGTCGCTCCCCTCGTTGCCCTCGTCGCTCATTGTCGGGGGTGCGGTCGGGGGAGGCTTCAACCGCGCGGTTCCGCGGGCGCGCCGCCCGGCGGCGACCGCGTCGTGACGCCTACAGCCCCGTCGGGTGGTCGATGTACTTCGTCTCCGGCCCCCACTCCTCGACCAGCGACCGCAGCGCGCGGACGCCGAACGTCTCGGTCGCGTAGTGGCCCGCGAGGAACACGCTCACGCCCGCCTCCCGCGCCTCGTGGTAGAGCTTCCCCTTCGCCTCGCCGGTGACGAGCGCGTCGACGCCCAGTGCCTCGGCCTCGCGCAGCCAGTCGCTCCCGCTGCCGGTGAGGACGGCCACCTCCTCGATGACGTCGGGACCGAACGCGAGCGTCCGCACCCCCTCGCCGCCGTGGTCGAGTTCGGCCTCCAGCACGTCCGCGAGCGCCTCGGCCGTGTAGCCGTCGGGGGCGACGCCGCGACGACCGACGTACTCCGGCCCGAGCTCGCCGAACGGCTCGCGGTCGACCAGCCCGAGCGCGTCAGCGACGCCGGCGGCGTTGCCCAGTTCGGGGTGGCCGTCCAGCGGGAGGTGCGAGACGTACAGCGCCACGTCGTTCGCGACCAGCGGCGCGATCCGGTCGTACTCGCGGCCGGTCACGCGGTCGAGCCCGCCCCACACGACGCCGTGATGGGTGACGAGCGCGTCGGCGCCGGAGTCGACCGCCGCCTCGACGGTCGCCTCGACGGCGTCGACGGCGAACGCGACCGTCTCCACCTCTCCTTCACGATCGCCGACCTGGAGGCCGTTCGCCGAGGCGTCGAGGTCGGCGTACGCGTCGGTTCGGAGCCGCTCGTCGAGTCGGTCCAAGAGGTCGGAACGTCGCATACGCCGTCGTTCGTCGTCCGGGGATATGTAGGCGGCGCGACGCGGACGGGACGCGGGCTGGGCGCGGACCGGACGTGGACTGGACGTGGACTGGACGCGGACTGGACGCGGGATCGGGGCCGTCCACCCCGTCGTCGGAAGCGGGGCCGAAGCGGGGCCGCAGCGGGAACGGGGACGAGCTCGTCGACCGACTCGGTGGCCACGAGCCGGTCGACCCTCCGCTCGAACTCGGCCTCCGTGAGCTCGCCGTCGACGTACCGCCGTTTCAGCGCCGCGAGCGCGTCCGCCTCCCGCTCCTCGGGCGTCGGCTCCGGCGGCGACAGGAGTTCCGAGAGCCCGAGGGTCCGCGCGGCGGAGTGCTCGGCCTCGACCCGCTCGGCGAGGCGAGCCAGGCGCTCGCTTCGGGGGAGCGAGGCGTTGCGCGCGAGCGCGTAGCCGACCCCGACGACCGACCCGACGAGGACGGTCGTCAGCGTCGCGACCGCCGCCAGCACGGGGACCGCGACGCCGACGAGCGTCTCGACGAGCGGGCCGCCCGCCGCGAGCCCGGTGTAGACGACCAGCGCCAGGTAGCCGACGACCGCGAGCAGGAGGGTGCCCGAGAGGAGCGTCCCGAGCGCGGAGAGCCACAGGAGCCTGTCGTCGAGGAGTCCCATCGCCGCGACGGTACGGCGTCCACGAACGTATATCCGGCGCGCGGGCGCCGGCGGCCCCCGCTACCGGGCGTCGGCGTGGGCGTACACCGCCTCGCGGAGGAGCTTCCCGGCCAGCGCCGCCGCCTGGCCGTCGTCGCGGTCGTTCACCTCGACGGCGTCGACGCCGACGCAGTGGGGAGCCACCGCGCGCACGGCGTCGCGCATCTCCCGCGGCGAGAGGCCGAACGGCTCCATCGTCCCGGTGCCGGGCGCGAAGCCGGGGTCGGCGCCGTCGATATCGACCGAGAGGTAGATGTCGCGGTCGCCGACGCCGTCGAACGCGTCCGTCCAGTCGGTCACGTCCTCGGGAGCGACGACCGTCACGTCCGGGGCGTCGGCGCGCTCCCACTCCGTCGGCGAGCCGGTGCGGGCGCCGAGCACTACGACCTCGTCGACGGTGGGGTACTCGTCGGTGTCGGCCGCGGCGTCGGCGTCGACATCGGCGGCGGCGGCGACACTCCCGTACCCGTCGAGACACCGCCGGACGACGCAGGCGTGGTTCAGGGGGTTGCCGTCGTAGGCGTCGCGCAGGTCGAGGTGCGCGTCGACCGCGACGAGCACGTCCGGGTCGGTCGCGCGCACACCCGCCCACGTGACGGTGTGTTCACCACCCATGAGCAGCGGGACGGCGTCGTCGATGGTCGCCGCGCGGAGCTCGGCGGTCAGGTGATCGAGGTAGTCGTCGACGGCGTCCCACGCGGGAACGTCGCCCGCGTCGTGGACGCCCAGATCGGAGAAGAGACGGTCGGTGCGTCGGTCGTAGTCGTCGTACGTCGCGGCGAAGCGACGGACGCGTTCGGGGCCGAACCGCGCTCCCGGCTGGAACGTCGTCGTCGCGTCGAGCGGGGCGCCCGTCAGGACGTAGTCGGCGGCGTCGCGCTCGGCGGTCGCGCCGGGGAACGCCATCGGCGATCAGACGACCTTCCGCTGGCCCTCGTACTCGAGGAACTCGATGTTGTCGTCGGGGGTGAACGACTCGTTCTCCGGCGCGATCATGGTGAACGTGTCGTAGCTGTCGAGGTCCATCACCTGCACCTCGTCGCCGTCCATGCTGACGACCTGGCCCTGCTTCCGGCGGATGATCGGCACCCACACCTTCGCGTCGACCGGCTGGGAGAGCGACCGCTTCCGCTCGTCGAACACGCCCTTCCCCTCGATCCGGGCCTTCGCGCTGCCGTGTTTGCCCGGCTTCGCGGTGCTGTAGGCGTTGATCTCGCAGGGACTGTCGTCCATCATCACGTAGCTCCCCTCCTGCAGTTCGCGGACCTGTTTCTGCTCTCTCGGCATACATCGGAATTTCCGGTCGGGCGGTATAAACGGTTTGATACCGCCGGAACGGCCGGCAGGAGGCGCCACGGCGCCGGCGACGCCGCCCGCGGAGCCGCCGCCGCGATGCAGCGAGCACGGCTCACCCGAGCTTCTGCCGACCGCCGGCGCGTGACGGCTACGGCGTCACGGAGGAGGAGCTGGGGGAGGACCGCGACCGCCTCCCGCCGTAGCCGCGACGGCGGCCGACGGCTACCAGTCGATGACCTCGCGGTCGCGCCAGAACCGGCCGCCCGGCCCCGACCGGAACCGGGCGAGCCACGTCGGCGTCTCCGCGCCCCGCTCGGGCGTCCGGGGCGCCTCCGCGCCGCCCATCTCGGTGTGGACCCACCCCGGACACACGGAGTTGGCGATCAGCCCCTCGTCGGCGTACTCGCCGTGGAGATATCTCGTGAGCCCGTTGAGCCCGGTCTTGCTCACCCGGTAGGCGGGCGAGCCGCCCGACTGCCCCTCGCCGAGCGCGCCCATCCCCGAGGAGACGTTGACGATCCGCGGCGTCTCCGTCGTCAGCAGCGGCGGGATCGCGTACTTGCAAAGCAGCATCGGCCCGCGGAGGTTCACCGACACCGTGTGGTCGATGTGGGCGGTGCGCTCCTCGTGGAGCGGCTCGCCGAAGTGGCCGACGGCGGCGTTGTTGACGAGGACGTCGAGGCCGTCCTCCGACTCGCCGATCCGGTTGAGCGCCTCCTGGACGTCGCCCTCCTGGCTCACGTCGAGGAGGACCCGCTCGAACTCGTCGGGGAGGTCGTAGGCGACGCTGCGAACGCCCGCGTAGACGGTCGCGCCCAGCTCCGCGAGGTCGCTCGCGATCGCCCGCCCGATGCCGCGGTTCGCGCCGGTGACGAGCGCGACCTGGCCCGAGAGGTCGTCGTACAGTTCCGGCTCGGGCGCGTTCGCGGGCGCGGTCCCGCCGTCGGCGCGGGCGTCCGGGGCGGCCGTCGCGTCGGCGTCGCGGTCGGTCATACCCGCGGTAGGCGACCGGGGGACTACGGCGTTTCGACCCGGAGCGGCCGGAACGCCTCGCCGATCCAGCGGTACGCGCCGAGTTCGCCGGGCGCGACGATGCAGTAGACGTACCCCGTCCACGCCGCCCGGTCGCGGTCCGTCGCCGAGGGGTCGGCCGGACCGCGCGGGTGGCTGTGGTAGAAGCCGACCGGCGCCAGCCCCCGGTCCTCGCCGTCGTCGAGCGCCGCGACGGTGCCGGCGGGGTCGAGCTCGTAGCGCCGCTCGGGGTCGCCCGCGACGTTCTCGACGGGGACCGCCGCGGCGACGCGGTCGGCCGACGCGTCGTCCCCGACGCCGACGCCGTCGCCCGCGGCGCGCTCGCCCAGCAGGACGCCGCACACCTCCGCCGGCGCGTCGGCCGCGCGGCGCTCGTGGAGGGTCGCGCGCACGCCGTCCGGGAGGAGCAGTCGGTCGTCGGTCACGGTCGGGTGTCGGCTCGGACGATCACTCGGTCGGCGCTACTCGAAGTCGCGCCGCATCGCGATCTCGAACCACGGGCAGAGGCGCAGTTGACGGTACCACTCGGGGTGCTCGTGGAGGTGCTCGTAGTCGGCCCACAGCAGGCCGGCGATCTCCTCCTCGTCGGGGTCGAGCGTGGCGTCCGCGAGCGTCACCTTCAGCACCGAACACACCTCCCACTCCAGGCCCGCGTTCTCGAAGTAGCGCTTGTACTCGAACTTGTCCGTGAGCCGGATGTCGCCGTACTGGTCGGGGGTGACGCCCAGCTCCTCCTCCAGGCGCCGCCGGGTCGCGTCCCGCTGGGTCTGTCCCTCGACCGGGTGGGAGGCGACCGTGCCGTCCCAGTACGTCCCCCACAGCCGCTTGCCGGGGGCGCGCTGGCCCAGCAGGAGCCGCCCGTCGCCGTCGAACACGAGACAGGTGAACGCCCGATGGCGGATCCCGTCGCCGGTGTGAGCCTCCAGCCGGTTGACCGTCCCCCGCGGGTCGTCGTCGCCGTCGACGGCGATTACGTCCTGCATCGCGTTCGCGTGCTCCGGCTCGTCGGTCGCCCCGGCGTCGCTGGCGCCGGCGCCGTCCGTGCTCATACGGCCTCGTGCGTGAGGCCGAACCATGACCGCTCCGTGTGGGTCGACCCGCCGATCGGCTCGGTCGGTTGCTCCCGATCAGCTCGGTCGGTCGCGATCAGTCCGGTCCGTCGCCTCCCGACGGGTGCCAGTCGGGGGGCGGCTCGTACCCCTCGCCGACCGCGAACGTCACGCTCCGCTCCAGCGTCGTGGCCGCGATCCGCCGCCGCTTCAGCAGCTCGCCGTCGAGGGAGAACTGCCGAGGGCGGCCCGCCTCGACGACGAGCGACGGGGTCCGGAACCGGGAGAGGTACGGCGTCTCCCCGCCGAACACCCGGTCGACCGCCCCGGCCGCCAGGAAGTCGGTCGCCGGGGCTCGCTCGACGACCACGACGTCAAGCTCCCCGTCCTCGACGTTCGCCGGCTGCCCCGGGAGGTTCCGCGCGTTGCCGACCACCAGCAGCACGGCCTCGCCCGACCAGACGGGGTCGCGCTCCTCGCCCGCCCGAACCGTCAGCTCCAGCCCCTCGAAGCTGCGCGTGTGCTGGAGCGTCGTCAGCACGTAGGCGAGCACGCCCATCCGTTGCTTCAGCGACGACTCCGGCCGCGCGCCCGCCTCGGCGGTCAGCCCGCCGACACAGGAGTTGAGGAACGGGCGCCGGGTCGCGTCCCCCCCGGCCGCCGCGGCCGACTCGTCGGCTCCCGCTCCCGGCGCCTCGACGATCCCGAGGTCGATCCGTCGGGTCTCGCCGGCGTCGACGGCGTCGAGTCCGGCCTCCACGTCGGCGACGCCGACGTTCTCGGCGAAGTCGTTGCCCGTCCCCGCCGGGACGACGCCGAGGGCGACCTCGTCGAGGCGTCCCGCCCCGAGGACTCCCCGGACGACGCCGTTGACCGTCCCGTCGCCGCCGCAGGCGACGACCGCGTCGGCGCCGTCGGTCGCGGCCTCGCGGGCCATCCGCACCTCGTCGCCGGCCTCCTCCGTGGTCCGTATCTCGTACCCCCGCTCGCGGGCCATCGCGACGGCCCGCTCGCCGGCCTCGCGGTCGCCGCTCTCGGGGTTCCGGACGAGGACGCGCCGGGTCATACGTGGGATCTCGCCCGCAACTGCAAAGTCGTGACGGCCCGACCGACCGAACGTGCCCGAGTTCGCCGTCGACCTCCACAGCCATAGCCGGTTCTTCCACGGGTTCGCCGGACGGTCGACACCGTACGACCCCGTCGGGCTCCGCCTCAACGCGCTCGTCGGTCGGGGGCGCGGACTCGACGCCGTCGCCGTGACCAACCACGACTACGCGTACGACGACGACGTCGGGTTCCCGACCGTGCCCGGCATCGAGGTGTCGACGTCGCGGGGCCACGTCGTCGTCGTCGGGCCGGACCCGCCCCGGCGGACGGTGCCGGGTCGGCGGACGCCCGAGGAGCTCGTCGACGCCGCCCACGAGCGCGGCTGTGCGGCGATCCTCGCGCACCCGTTCCGGAAGGGGACCGCTCGCGGCTCCGGCGCCGACTTCGACGCGGTGGAGCTGAACGGGAAGAACCCCGAACACGACGTCCGGGCGAGGGAGTTGGCCGACCGACTGGGGCTGCCGCTCGTCGGGGGAAGCGACGCCCACTACCCCGTCGAGGTCGGTCGGGTGTACACGGCCGTCGAGGCCGACAGCCTCGCGCCGGCCGACGTGGTCGAGGCGGTCCGCGCGGGCCGCGTCTCGCCCGTCTCCGACCTCGGGCCGGTCCATCGGGCCCTCGACCGCGGCTACACGACCGTCCACCGCGTCAGGCGACGGCTCCGCGAGCGGGAGGCGTCTGCGTAGCCGGCGGCGGGATGAGGGGTGTCGGGGCGGCCGACGGCGGAAGCCGTCGAGGGAGGCGGCGACGGAGCGGCGAGAGTCCGACCCCGCAGGCCGACCGAGGATCGAGCGCGAGCGAAACGGCCGCCGGGATCACCCGAGCCGTTCGTCGAGGATGAGCCGCGTCTTCGTCCCCTCGATCTCGTCGAGTTCGCGGGCGCGCGTGATCAGGTCGTTCACCGCGCGGGTGTCGACGCAGTCGACGATGAGGACGACGTCCTCCTGGCCCGACACCTGCCAGACGAAGTCGACCTCCTCCCAGTCGGCGAGGCGCTCGGAGACGGCGTCGGTGTTGACGTTCATGTCGACGGAGATCTCCACCATCGCCTTCACGTTCCCCGTGCGCGTCGTCACGGTGAACCGCTCGATGACGCCCTCCTCGGTCATGCGGTCGACGCGGTTGCGCACCGTTCCCTCGCTGGTTCCCACCCGCTCTGCGATCTCCGTGTACGGCGTCCGGGCGTCCCGTCGCAACAGGTTGAGGATGCGCCGGTCGAGGTCGTCCATGCACGCCGTTGCCGGACACGACGCAAAGGGATTACGAATTTCGTAACGTATCTTCGAACGACGCACTTATGTTCCGTCCCGCGGTGTGTATCTCGTAATGTCGGACGCCTACGTCGCCCTGGCCGACGGCCGCGTGTTCGAGGCACGCGCCCGCGCGCCAGGCACCGCACGCGGTGAACTGGTGTTCACGACCGCGTACACCGGCTACGAGGAGTCGCTGACCGACCCCTCCTACGAGGAGCAGGTGCTCACGTTCTCGTACCCCCTGATCGGCAACTACGGCGTCCGAGACGAGCGGTTCGAGTCCGACCGCGTCCACCCCAACGCGGCAATCGCCCGCGAGATGACCGAGGACGTGGCCGGGTGGCTGGAGCGGGAGGGCGTGCCCGCGGTCGACCACCTCGACACGCGCGAGCTGGTGACGAGCGTGCGCGAGGAGGGCGCGATGGCCTGCGGCATCGCCGCCGGGCCGGGGGCGACGCCCGAGGACGCGAAGGCCCAGCTCGACGACTGCGTCGCCATGTCGGACCACCTCGACATCGGCAAGCAGGTGTCGACGGACGAGCCGTACACCGTCGAGGGCGGCGGCGAGTACGACGTCGCGCTCGTCGACTGCGGGATGAAAGGATCGATCGCCTCCTCGCTGGCCGAGCGCGGCGCGGACGTCCACGTCCTCCCGTACGACGTGGACGGGGAGACGGTCGCCGACCTCGACCCGGACGTCCTGTTCGTCTCGAACGGGCCGGGCGACCCCGCGAACTTCGAGTCGGCGACGGCGCTGGTGGAGACGTTCGCCGGGGAGGTGCCGCTCGCGGGCATCTGTCTCGGCCAGCAGATCGTCGCCCGGGCGTTCGGCGGCGAGACGGAGAAGATGGCGTTCGGCCACCGCGGCGTCAACCAGCCCGTGCGCGACCTGGAGACGGGGCGGGTCGTGATGACGACCCAGAACCACGGCTACTCCGTCGCCGACCCGGGCGAACTGGAGGTGACGCAGGTGAACGTCAACGACGACACCGCCGAGGGGCTCCGGAGCGTCGAGGGGGACGTCGTCACCCGGCAGTACCACCCCGAGGCGAACCCGGGACCGCACGACTCGCTGGGCTTTTTCGACGAGGTGCTCGCGATGGCCGACGGCCGCGAGCGGACGGCCGTGAACGCCGACTGAGACGGAGCGAACGCGGCGGTCACGGCGGGAGCGAGGCGAACGCCCCTCCTCGGGAGCCGATCCGAACCGGTCGATCGCACCGAACTCGGGAACTGTCTACAGCCATACAGAAACGGGGTTCCGAGAACCCTCTTCTCGGTCCGTGCCGTCGCGTGACGTATGGTAGTCGACAACACCGGCCACGACGACGGGTACAGCGAGGCGGTCGACCTCGATACGCTCCGCGAGGAGGGACGCGCGCTGACGGCCGTCGACGGCACCCCGATCGCGGTGTTCCACCACGAGGGCGAGGTGCGCGCGGTGAACAACAGGTGCCCGCACATGGGGTTCCCCCTGACGGAGGGGAGCGTCGACGAGGGCGTGCTCACCTGCCACTGGCACCACGCCCGGTTCGAGCTCTCCTGCGGCGACACGTTCGACCCGTGGGCCGACGACGTCGACACCTACCCGACGGAGATACGCGACGCCGACGGGAACGCGGCGAGCGTCGACGCGCTGGAGGAGCGCGGCGAGGCCGGCGAGGCGACGGTGTACGTCTCCCCGAAGCCCCGGCGCTCGGAGCCGCCCGCGGTCCACTGGCGCGGGCGGCTGGACGACGGGCTGGAGCAGAACCTCCGGCTGGTGCTGGCGAAGGCGGCGGTCGGGCTGCCGAACGCCGGCGTCGACCCCGAGGCCGTCGTGGAGCGCGGCGTCCGCTTCGGCGTGCGCAACCGCGCCGACGGGTGGGGCCCGGGGCTGACCGTCCTGACGGCGCTAGCGAACCGCCTCCCCACGCTGGACGAGCAGGACCGCAGGCGCGCGCTGTACCAGGGGCTCGTCGAGGTCGCGGGCGACTGCGACGGCGAGCCGCCGAAGTTCGACCAGGACGCGTTCTCCGCGACCGACGTGTCGTTCGACCGCCTGCTGTCGTGGTTCCGCGAGAACGTCGAGGTCCGCGACCCCGACGGCGCCGAGCGCGTGCTCCGCACGGCCGTCGCGTCGGGGTACGGCCCCGAGCGGCTGACCGAACTGCTCGTGACGGCCGCGACCGACCACCGCTACCTCGACGCGGGCCACGCCCTCGACTACGTCAACAAGGCGACGGAGGCGCTGGACCTGGTCGGCTGGGACGACGACGAGCGGACGGCCGACGTGCTGGCGTCGCTCGTGCGCGGGCTCGCGACCGCCGCGCGCGCCGAGGAGACCGCCTCCTGGCGCCAGCCGGTCGACCTCGCCGGGATGTGCGCCGAGCGGTTCGACCGGCTCGACGAGCTGGTCGCCGACGGCGACGGGAAGTCGTGGACGGAGCCGGACGACTTCACCGAGCGGCTCCACGCTGCGGACCCGGAGACGGTGTTCGACGCGCTGGAGACGGCGATCGAAGACGGCGCGACCGTCGAGGAGCTGGCGGGCGCGGTCGCGTTCGCGGCCGCGCGGCGCGTGGCGCTGTTCGCCACGAGCAACGAGTTCGACGACTGGAACACCGTGCATCACACCTTCACGTTCGCGAACGCGGTCCACCGGGCGGCCGAGCGAACCGACACGACGGCGCTGTACCGGGGCGTCTTCGACGCCGCCGTCAACGTCTACCTCGACCGCTTCCTCAACACCCCGCCGGCGCCGGAGGCGACGGGCGACCCCGACGCGGACCCGGAGGCCGCGCTGGCGGAGCTTCGGTCGGCGTTCGAGCAGCAGGGACGGGTGCAGCAGGCGGGCGACGCGGTCGCCGACTACCTCGCGGCCGGCGGCGACCCCGACCGACTGACGGCCGAGCTGGGGAACGCGCTGCTGGTCGAGGACACGGGCTTCCACACGTTCCAGGCGTACGAGGCGGCGTGTCGCCAGTTCGACCGCCGCGACGACGACGCCCGGCGGCGGGACTGTCTGGTCGCCGCCGCGCGGTACATGGCCGCCCACTACCCGACGCGGCGGTCCCGGGAGCAGACGTTCTCGATCGCGTCGCGGCTGCTGCGGGGGGAGCGGGTGCACGGGGACGGCGAGGCCGAGTGAGCAGTGCGAGGCTGACCGAAGGGAAGCCTCGGATGGACGGCGGAGCGGTCCCGTGCCGCTCCGCCCATGACCGGCGGACCCCGAGCGACGCGAGCGACCGAGGCCTCGGACGGACGGCGGAGCGGTCCCGTGCCGCTCCACCCACGATCGGCGAGCCGGAGTGAGCAGTGCGAGGCTGACCGAAGGGAAGCCTCGATGTGAGCGGTGCGAGGCCGACCGGAGGAAGGCCTCGGTGTGAGCGGTGCGAGGCCGACCGAAGGAAGGCCTCGGTGTGAGCAGTGCGAGGCCGACCGAAGGGAGGCCTCGATATGAGCGGGGAGCGGACGCGACCCGCGAACGGAGCGAGCGCGATCCGTGAACGGAGCGGACGCGACCCGCGAACGGCAGCGAGCGACCGGGTTCCGGGCCGACGCGCGGTCGCCGCCCTCAGTCGGTGAGGTCGCCCACCTCGACCCGGCTCGCGTCGACGGAGCCGACGCGCGCGTCCCCGTCGGCCTCGCGGGTGCGCGGGAGTTCGTCGAAGCTCTCGACCCGGTGGTCGGCGCGGACGCAGCGGCCGCGCGCCTCGTGGCCGTGGCGCTCCACGTGGACGGCGTCGAGGCCGGCGTTCCACGCCGCGCCCACGTCGCTGGCGCCGTCGCCGACGTACACGCCCCGTTCGGTCGTCGAGTCGACGTCCAGGTCGGCCATCGCCAACTCGAGGGGACCGGGGTCGGGCTTCCAGCCCGTCTCGTCGGTACACGACAGGATCGTGTCGAACCGTTCCCCGATGTCGAGCCCGTCGATGACGGGGCTCGCGAGGAACTCGGCGCAGTGGGTGACCAGCCCGAGCGGGGCGTCGCGGCGTTCGAGGTCGGCCAGCAGGCGTTCGGCGTCGGGATGGAGGAACGTCGCCGACGCGCGCTCGGGCGGCTCCTCGACGGCGTGGAACGCCGGCCAGAACGCCGTCGGGTCGAGCCCCCACTCCCGGAGGAGCGGGTCGCGGGCGCCCGTGAGCCCGTGCCACAGCAGTTCCGCCTCCCGGTCGGAGAACTCGTAGCCGATTCGGTCGCCGACCCGGTCGAACACCTCGCGGGTGTACGACCACTCGGCGTCGACGAGCGTCCCGTCGAGGTCGAACAGCCAGAAGTCGTACGATTCGGGGACCATTCGCGGACCCGTTCGTTGGGCGGGTTCCCGTTTAGGTGTTCGCCCGATAACGCCCCCGAGGTCGACGCCTAACTCGGCGTCGCCCGACCGGCGGTCGCGGGCGTAAGCGGCACCTATCCGTCCGGTCCGGGGTCCGAGTCGGCGTCGCCCGACCGCACGCGGATCGACGAGCCGAGGTACTTGTGGAGCGCCTCCCTGACCGAGTCCGCCCGGAAGGCGGCGAGGTCGTCGGCGACGGCCTCGCGGAGCGCGTCGAGGTACCGCTCGTCGGTCTCGAACTCCCGGAACGTCGCCGACAGCACGTCGACGCCCGCCGGGAGGCGGTCGGCACAGAGCCGTCGGGCGTGGTCGCCGTCGTTCGCCTCCCCGCGCCACAGCGCGTCGCGGAACAGCAGCCACCCCTCCTCTCCGGGGGACGCCGCGGGGATCCGCAGCGTCGTCTCGAACGTCTCCGGGTCGATCCGTGCGCGTCGCGGCGAGAGGGTGAACCGGACCCGGAACACGTACGACGCCTCCATCGCCTCAGTCGGCGATCCCGTTCAGCCGCTCGGCGAGATCGATGTCCTTCGTGGTGACGCCGCCGGCGTCGTGGGTGGTGAGCCGCACCTCCACCTCGCGCCACTCGACCGTGATGGTCGGGTGATGGAACGCCTCCTCTGCGAGCCCCCCGGCGGCGGACGCGAAGCCGACGCCGGCCAGGTACGAGTCGAACTCGAAGGTGCGTGCGATCTCGTCGGCGTCCGCGTCGTGGCTCCAGCCCTCGGGCGATTCGGCGGCGACCTCGTCGGCGTCGAGCACGTCTGCCATGGTCGAACGCTGGGTCGCCCGCGTGAAAAGCGTACCCCGGGCGTCGCGGGCGCGAGCGGCCCGGCCGGCCTCAGCGCTCGCTCGCGGCGGCCGTGAGCGACGCCTTCGCCTCCGACAGCAGCGAGAGCGTCTCCGTGCCCGCGGACAACACCGGGTACGGCGACGGGAGGGAGTCGTAGAGGTACTCGAACCAGTAGCGGCGCTCGCTCTCCTCGTCGTGGACCCGACCCTGTCGGTCGGACAGCACCGTCTCCACGCGCCGTTCGTGCCACTCCAGCCGCTCGTACTCGCCGACGATGTCCGAGTAGCCCGCGTACGCGAGGTCGCGTTCGACCGTCCGCTCGGCCGCCTCGACCGCCGACGCGAGCGTCCCCCGGGCGTCCTCCAGCGACGACTCCTCGGTCTCCAGTCGGGAGAGCAGCTCCGTGCGCTGACGGCGCGCCCGCTCGGCGCCGCCGGCAAGCGTCGCCTGTAACGCCGGCGTCAGCGCGCCCCCCTTCTCGACGAGCGCGCCCGCGACCGCGCCGGAGAACTCCTCGGCGACGTTCTCCGTGAGGGTCTCGTCGTACTCCTCCTCGTAGTGTGGGGTCGCCATCACCGTCTCTCGGTACGCCCGACGCGTCTCGGCGAGCCCCGCGTCGTCGGCGCCGGAGCCGCCGGCGGGGGTCGCCAGTGCGTCCGTCCCCGCGGCCCTCGGCGTCGCCCGGGCGACCTCCCCGGCCTCGATGTCCGCCTCGCGCGCCCCGTCGAGGCGCGCGAGCACCGCCCCGACGGCGAGCAGAAACGCCGCGGTCAGCCCCAGCACCGCGAGCCCGGCGGCGACGTCGGGGTTGTCGCACGCGGCCGCCCGACAGAGCGACTCCACCCCCTCCTCGACCGGCGCGGTCGAGAGCCGGCCGACGGCTCGACCCGTGGTCTGCATGGATAGGTCTGTGATGCCATCGCATATCACGCTTTCCCCGAATACGGGACGGGTAGAATGCACCGACCGACGCGCGGAAACTACCCGAATGCGGTCAGTCGTCGGTGAGACGGTCGAGCACGTGGCTCGGCACCTCCGACGGGCTCTCGGCGCCGTCCGGCGGGCCCGCGACGTCCGGTATCGGGGGGGAGTCGTCGAACTCGGGGTCGAACAGCTGCATCGCGGTGTGGATCGTGGTCCAGTCGTCCTCGGCGGCCGCCTCCCGGAGGCTCTTCGTCGGCGCCGCCAGCAGCTGGCCGACGAGCGCGTCCGCGAGGCCGGCGACCGTCTCACGCTGTCGGTCGGTCAGCTCCCCCTGAGCCTCCAGCTTGGCCGCCTCGCGGCGCTCGTGGGTCTCGCCGGTGACGCTCTCGAGGTCGTCGATGTCGCGGACGGCGACGTCGTCGCCGCCCGCGTCCGGCACCACGTCGCGGGGCTGGCCCAGGTCGATACACAGCGTCTCGCCGGCCGCCGCGAACGCCGCGTCGCCGAGGATCGGCTCGTCGGCGCCGGTGGCGGCGATGAGCACGTCCGCGTCGGCCGCCCGCGCGGGCACCTCGTCGAGCCCGATCGCGGTCGCCGCGGCGTCCAGCTCGGCGGCGACGTGTTCGGCGTCCGCCAGCGTCCGGTTGGCGACGACGACCCGCGAGACGGGGGAGGCGGCCAGCGCCCGCGCCGCGAGCGTCCCCATCTCGCCGGCGCCGACGACAAGCGCCGTCGCGCCCGCGACGTCGGTCTCGCGCCGGGCCAGCTCGACGGCGGCCGAGCCCAGCGACACGGACCCCTCGTTGATCCTCGTCTCCGCGCGGGCGCGCTCGCCGACGTGAAACGCCTTGTGGAGCGCGTCGTCGAGCACGCCGCCGCGGAGCCCGCCCGACTCCCGGGCGACCGTGGCCGCGTCCTTCAGCTGCCCGAGGATCTGGTCTTCCCCGAGCACGAGCGATTCGAGCCCGGCGGCGACCCGCATCAGGTGACGCAGGCTCGACTCGTGATCGAGGCGGACGACGGCGCCCTCGCGCACCTCCGGGGCGAACGGCTCCAGCGCGCCCCGGGCCGCGCTCGCGTCGTCGGCCGCGACGTACGCCTCCGCGCGGTTGCACGTCTGGACGGCGAACGCCTCCTCGACGCCCTCGCGGGCCGACAGTCCGGACACGAGCGTCGCGACGTCCACGGACTGCGCGGACTCGATCTCGTCGACGGACGCGAGCGAGTGGCTGACGCTCACGCCCGCGATGACGCCGGTGTCAGTCATGTCGTTCCTCCATGAGGCGATCGGCTTCTTGGCGTGCGTTGGGGGTTCCCTCTTGTAAAGCCTTCCAAACGGACGACGACCGAACCACCGCTCGAATCGCCTCCCGGCGGTCGGTCGAGGGGACGTCCGCAGCCTTCAGATCGGCCCGGAGTTCCCCGACCAGCTCGGCCATCGCGCCGGCGTCGACGATCTCCGCTTCGATCCGTCGACGCAGCTCCCGCGACAGCGCCGGCGCGGCCCCGCCGGTCGCGACCGCGGCGACGACCGGGTCGTCCCGCACCGTCGCCGGGACGACGACGCTGCCGGCGTCGCGGCCCCCGGACCGGTCAGCGCGGTTGACGAGCGCGCCGGCGTCGCGGGCCGCCCGCTCGGCCGCCTCGTTCACCCCGTCGTCGTCGGTCGCCGCGACGACGAGCGCGGGCGCGAGGCGGTCGACCCACTCGCCCACCCCGTCGGGGTCGGGCGCCGCCCGCACCGGCTCCGCGTCGCCGAAGTCGGCGTCGGCGAACGCCGGGCTCACGACGACCGTGCGCGCCTCGCGGGCGAACCGCCGCGCCTTCCGCGCGCCGACGGGGCCGCCCCCCACGACGAGGACGGTCTCGCCCTCGAAGTCGTGCAGCAGCGGGATCACGGTGCACCGTCCACGTCGCTCGGGCCGTCTTCTCCGGGGTGATACCCCCGGCCCCGAACGCGGTCGACCAGGGGGGTCGTGGCGCCGCCGGCGGGCGTCGGTACACGCACGGTCAGGCGTCCGCCGGGTCGGTCCCCTCGCGCACCTGCGCGTCGGCGCGCTCGTCCAGCCGGATCCCCGTCTTCTTCAAGATCCGCGTGGAGAACAGCGTGTCCCAGTCGTCCTCCCCCACGTCCCAGTGCTCGGCCATCAGCTCGCGCACCTGCTCGACGCGGGCCGCCGACTCCGCCTCGTCGCGGCCGTGTGTCATCGCGAAGAAGTTGTACGGCCACACCCCTTCGTGGCGCGGGCGGTGGTAGCAGTGGGTGACAAAGCCCAGCGAGGCGACGGCCGGGCCGACCTCCCCGAGCAGGTCGTCGGGGACGTCCCAGACGGTCATCCCGTTTTCCGTGTACCCGAGCGCGTAGTGGTTCGGGATGACGCCGACGCGGCGCACCTTCCCCTCGGTCTCGAACCGCTTGATCGTCTCGACGACCCACTCGACGGGCTGGTCGACCGCCGCGGCGACGTCGGCGTACGGCGTCTCGGTGACCGGCAGCCCGCCCTGGATCTCGACGACCAGGTCACGCTCGCGGGGCGTGATCCCCCGCCCGTCGGACGGCTCCACCGCAGGGCCGCGGTCCGACAGGTCGACGTCGCCGTCGCTCGCGGGGCCCTCGAGCAGGAACTTCGCGCCGACGTGGAACTCCTCGCGCTTCGGCAGGTTGTACGTCTCCTGCCCGGTCGCGGCCTCGATGTCGGCGAGCACGCGCTCCACCGCCTCGCTCGCGGTTCCGCCGCTCGCCTCCGGGGCGTCCGGCGTCTCGCCCGCGACGCTGACGACGAACCACATGTTGAGGTGGGGGTGTTCGCGCTCGTAGTTGTGCGCCACCTCGCGGAAGCCGTTGACCGTCTCGGCGATCTCCTCGAACTCGTCTTCGGGGGCGTGCATCGCTACCAGCGTCGCCGTGCCGCCGATCTCCTCCGTCGACGCCGCGCTCGGAGAGGGCCGCCGCCGCCGGCTCCCACGGCCGCTCGACGACCGGGAACCCCCCCTGGTAGGCGTTGACGACGGCGCGTTCGAGCCGCGAGAGGTCGACGTCCGTCCCGACTTCGTCCATACACGTGCTCGGGACGCCGCGAGGATAAGCGTCGCGTTCGTGGGGGCCGTTCACCCGCCTCAGGGGACGAGCGTCACGTCGTCCACGCCGTCGAGCGCGCGCACGTCGGCTGCGAGCGCCTCCTGGTCGACGCCGGCCTCGTAGTAGAACACGAGGTCGAACGTCCCCTCCCGGAGGAGCTGCTGGCACTCCCAGACGAACGCCTCGTCGTCGAGGGTCCGCCCCTGGAACTGGTTCGAGGAGAACTCGGGGTCGTCGTTGCCCGCGTAGATGAACGACTCGCCGACGCCGGCGTGGTCGGCGATCGCCCCGTCGAGCTCGACGGTGAGCTCGTGCATCTCCAGGTCCTCCTGGCCGTCCAGCGTGGTGTGGACGACCATCCCGAGTAGCTCGATGTCGCCCGGCTCCAGCAGCGCCTTCGTCCGCTCGTAGAGGTCGCGGTCGAGGGTGTCGCTCATATGGCCTTTCGGGCCGTCGCCGGCATACGGGTGACGGTTTCGCCGTCGCGGCGGCGGGGCGGACGCCTGCTCGCTTCCTTCGGCCGTGGACTTCCATGGCTCGCGGGTCGTTCCTCCCCGCTCGCGTCCCGCGGCCTCGCTTCGCCCGATCGCGCACCCCAAAGCTCGCGGGTCGTTCCTCCCCGCTCGCGTCTCGCGACCTCGCTTCTCTCGGCCGCGCACTCCTCGCTTCGCTCGGCCGCGCCCCTACGGCTCGCTCCGCTCGCCGTTCGGTTCGAGACGCTCGCGGACTCGCGTCTCGCTCTCCCCGCGTAGCTTTTTACCCGGGCTCGCCGACGATCCGGTGATGGAACTCACGCTGAAGTTCTTCGCCACCTTCCGGGAGGCGGTCGGCTCGAAGACCGTCGACCGGGAGTTCGCCGACGCGTCGACGGTCGGCGAGGTGCTCGCCGCGCTGGAGGCCGAGTACGAGGACCTCGGCGGCGACCTCCTCGTCGACGGCGACCTGAGGCCGCAGATCAACGTGCTGCTCAACGGCCGCGAGGTGCTGCACATGGAGGGCGTCGACACCGCCGTCTCCGACGGCGACACGGTCGCGGTGTTCCCGCCCGTCGCCGGCGGGTCGGGGTCGGCGACGGAGACGCGCGCCGAGTCGTTCCGGGGCATCTCCCGCCGGCTCGCCGTCCACTACCTCCGGAACCTCGGCGGCGAGGCCGACGGCGCCGACGAGGACGTCACCGCGGTCGACGGCGACGACTGGCACGCCGAACTGAGCGCCGACACGGTGACGTCCGCCGGCTCGATCACCCTCACCGAGGTGACGGTGCGGTTCGAGGGCGACCCGGCGGTGCTCGACGACCTGATCGGGCGGTTCGAACAGAAGGCGATGCGCGCCGGCGGGGGACGGGGGAGCGGGACGGGCCGGACCGGGGGGCGGACGACCCCCACGAGGGGAGCGACGTCCCCGACGCCCCGGACGAGGCGGATCCGACGGACGCGATGGATTCGGCAGACCGGACGGACGGGGACCGCGGCGCCGCCCCCGACCCGGAGTACGACCCCGAGACGCGGGCGACCGGCCACCCCATCGACGGCAACGCACTCATGATC
Organism: Halobacteriales archaeon QS_6_71_20; assembly: GCA_003020945.1. Taxonomy (GTDB): domain Archaea; phylum Halobacteriota; class Halobacteria; order Halobacteriales; family Haloferacaceae; genus Halobaculum. The sequence goes on along the minus strand of PXRU01000031.1, from coordinate 14,562 downwards.
GCGGCGGCGAAAGCCAGCGTCGGCGCGGGACGGCTGCCGGAGCTGCTGCGGGCGGCCGACGACCACCTCCGGGAGCGCGCCGACGAGTACGAGCGGACGTACGAGCGCGTCGACGAGACCGACGGCGTCGCGACGTACCTCGTGCCCGACGGCCACTGGGAGGAGGTCGGCGAGGCGATGGGGCTGGGGCGCCGGGAGACGGACGCGCTCCGGCGCGCCCACGAGCAACACCTCCTCCGGGTCGGGACGCGGCGACGCCGGCGCGAGGAGTTCGAGTCGGCGCTGGAGCTGCGCGAGGCCGCCGTCGTCCCGCGATAGCGACGGCCGACGCGCCTGCCGCGACCGACGACGCCTTGGGGCCGCGAGTCGGCGTCGGGACATGGACAGTCGCCTCCCGCCGGAGCTGCGCGACGGCGTCCGCGACGCGTTCCCGCTGCTGCTCGGGGTGATCCCCTTCGCGCTCGTCGCCGGCGTCGCCGGCGTCGAGGCCGGCCTCTCCCCGCTGCAGACCGTGGGGCTGTCGGTCGTCGTCTTCGCCGGCGCCTCCCAGCTCGCGGCCATCGACCTGCTCGGACGCGACGCCGCCCTCGGCGTCGTCGTGGTCACGGTGGTGGTGATCAACCTCCGGATGCTGATGTACTCGGCGTCGATCGCGCCGTACTTCCGCGACCTCTCCGCGCGCGTCCGCGCCGGCTGCGCGTACCTGCTCACCGACCAGGCGTACGCGCTGGCGCTGGCGCGCTACACCGGCGACCGCGAGCTCCGGCGGCCGTACTACTACCTCGGCGTCGCCGTCACCCTCTGGGTCGTCTGGCAGGCCGGCACCGTCGTCGGCGTCGTCTTCGGCGCGGCCGTGCCCGACGGCTGGCGGCTCGGCTTCGCGGTGCCGCTGGTGTTTCTCGCGCTGCTCGTTCCCGCGGTCTCGGACGCGCCGGAGCTCGCGACCGCCGTCGTCGCCGCGGCGGTGGCGGTCGCCGGCGCCGGACTCCCGTTCAACGCGGGGCTGCTCGCGGGCGCCGTCGTCGGTGTCGCCGTCGGCATCGCCGCCGACGCGCTCCTGCCGGGCAGTGGCGACGGCGCCGACGCGACGGAGGGGCACCGATGACGACCGGCTACGGCCCGCTGTCGGTGTGGGCGGTGATCGTCGTCGGCGGCCTCGCCACGTTCGCCATCCGCCTCTCGTTCATCCACCTGTTCGGGCGCGTCGACGAGGTGCCGTCGCCGCTCCGGCGGGCGCTCGCGTACGTCCCCGCGGCGGTACTGGCGGCGCTGGTCGCCCCCGATTTCGCGCCCGCGACGGCGACGCCGGCGGCGCTTCTCACTCCGGAGATCGTCGGCGGCGCCGCCGCGGTGGCGGTCGCGTGGCGCACCGAGGACGTGCTGTGGACGGTCGCGGCGGGGATGGTCGGACTCCATCTCGCGCGGTTCCTACTGTGACGGCGCGCGGACGGCGGACGGGTCGGGCGCGACCGATCTCCGTCCTCGTCGCCGGCGCGGTCGCTCGCGAGAACCGCCGCGCGGCGCTCCCGTGCGAGCGCCCGCTCACGGGGGGCTGATAGATTGGGACAGTGAAAGAGGGAACTCGGATCCGCGACGAGGGTTGGAGAGCCACCGGTCATCAGTACCCTGTACCGCGAAGCGAGCCAGCCGCAAGGCTGGCGAGCGAGCGGCGGTTTTGGCATCATCAGACGCCGAAGGCGTCTGATTAGTAGCCGGATTCCTTCGGAATCCGACGACATGAACGGGTTTTCGACAGGGGTTCCCGCAGTGAGCGAAGCGAGCGAGGAAACCCCTGTCGGAAAAGAGGTTCCTAGTCGTCCGCGGGCGCGACGCCGGAGTCGCCCGAGGAGACGCCCGTGCCCGGCCCGACCTCGATGTCGAGCTCGTCCAGCTTCTCGTCGGGGACGACGCCGTCGACCCAGCCGCGGGCCTCGTAGTACTCCGCCTTCATCTCGGGAAGCTCGCAGTACTCGCCCTCGGAGCCGCCCTGGCCGCGGATCCCGTCCTCCAGGAACCGCGCCGGCAGGGAGTCGTCGGCCGCGTCGAAACCGTTGAGGTTGTTGTAGTAGCGCTCCAGGTTGTAGATGCGCTCGCCCGCCTCGATGAGGTCGTCCTCGGTGACGTCGAGGCCGGTCATGCCGCTGTACTGGAGCACGTACTCCTCGATCCCCTCGGCGAAGGCGTTGAACTTGCAGATGTCGAAGCTGTCCGAGATGGCGTGCAGGTCCTGGAAGGTGACCGTCAGCTCGCCTTTCCCCTCGTGCTCGTAGGGGTCGACCTTCTGCGGGATGCCGAGGATCTCCGCGGCGGGCGTGTACGCGCGCAGGTGGCAGGCGCCGCGGTTCGAGGTGGCGTACGCGATCCCCATGCCCTTCATGCAGCGGGGGTCGTACGCCGGGATCGTCTGTCCCTTCACCGCCAGGGAGTTCTCCTCGGCGTCGAAGTGCTCGGCGAGGCCGTCGGCGCCCGCCGCGAGCGCGTCCGCGAGCTCGCCGTCGCGGCGGGCCGTCTCCTCGATGAGGTCGATCATCCGCTCGGTGTCGCCCCAGTCGAGCTGCTCGTCCAGGTCGTCGAGCTTGCCCTCCTCGGACATCTCCATCGCCATGGCCATCATGTTGCCCATCTCGATGGTGTCGACGCCCATCTCGTTACACCGCTGGAGCATGAGCGCGATCTCGTCGCGCTCGGTGTGACCCGAGTTGGGACCCAGCGCGAACGCCGTCTCGTACTCGTACGACTCGGTCTCGACGTTCATCTCCTCGCCCTTGTGGGTGACCGACACGTCGACCTCCTTCTTGCAGGCGACCGGGCAGGAGTGACACGTCGGCTCGTCGGCGAGGATGTTCTCGCGGACGTTCTCCCCGGAGACGCGCTCGGCGTCGATGTCGACGCCCTCCGCGTCGTGCATCGCGCCCGTGGAGGTGTACTTGGCGTTTTTCGTCGGGAGGCCGTCCATCTCCTCGGTCGCGTTCATCAGGACGTTCGTCCCGTACAGCGAGAGGCCGCCCTCGTTGGGCGCGGTCACGTCCGACTCCTGGATCACCTCCATCGCCTGCTGGTACCCCTCCTGGAACGTCTCGGGGTCGGCCGGCTTCGGCATCCGGGTGCCGGACTTCACGACGACCGCCTTGAGGTTCTTCGAACCCATCACCGCGCCGGTGCCGCCGCGGCCCGAGGCGCGGTCGTCCTCGTTGACGATGCAGGCGTACTTCACGCCGTTCTCGCCGGCGGGGCCGATCGCCATCACCGAGAGGTTCTTGCCGACGTCGCCGTCGACCTCCTCGCCCAGCGTCTCGACCGTCTCGTGGACGTCCCGCCCGGAGAGGTGGGAGGCGTCGCGCAGCTCCACCTCGCCGTCCTCGACGACGGCGTACACCGGCTCCTCGCTTTTGCCGTCGAAGACGAGGCCGTCGAAGCCGGCCCACTTCAGGCGCGCGCCCGACCAGCCGCCGTGGTGGCTGTCGGTGACGGTCCCCGTCAGCGGGGACTTGGTGGTGACGGCGATCCGGCCCGACATCACCGTCTGCGTGCCCGTGAGGGGGCCGTTCATGAAGCAGAGCCGGTTGTCGGGACCCATCGGGTCGACGTCCGGCCCGGCGTCGAACACGTACTTCACGCCGAGGCCGCGCGCGCCGATGTACTTCCTCGCGTCCTCGTCGTCGATCCCCGCGTACGATACGTCGCCTGCCGACAGGTCCACGTGAGCCACGTGGTCCCTGAATCCGCCGAGGTCCGTCATGGTTAATCTACGTTCGTTATGAGGGACCGGAGCGTGTTAGCCGTTGTCACTTCGGGGTAACTCATTTCGGTTTCTCCCGTCCGCGTCGCCGGCGCCGGACGGCGGCGACGTTTTCCGGGCACGGTCCGGTGATCGACCCGATGGGCGACGAGCGCGAGGCCGCGACGGTATTCGCCGTCGTCATTGCGATAGTCGTTTCGGCGTCGCTGGTCCCGGTCCCCGCCGCGCCGGATGGGGCGTCGGGGACCGTCGCCCCGCCGGGGACCGACGCGCTGTTGCATCTCGTCGGCTACGCCGCGGCGGCGTACACGCTCGCGGGCACGCTCGCCGGAAGGCGCGGCGGCGACGCGGACCGAACGGGGCTTCCGGCGGCGGCGCTCGTCGGCGTCGTGGTCGTCGCGGCGGGGGTCGGCGCCGGTGTCGAGGTCGCACAGGGGGTCGTCCCCGGGCGAACCCCGTCGACGCTGGACGCCGTCGCGAACGGCGTCGGCGCGGCGGCCGGGTCGACGGTCGGCGGTATCAAGCTCATCCGGGCGCTCACCCTCCTGAAAGGGATTCGCTACCCCCCCGCCCCTCGTTCGCCGCCGAGCGAAGCGGTTTTCCGCGGCTGTCGCCCAGACCCGACAATGAGCCAGTCGAGCCCCGAGGTCTACGAGCGCGACCGCGGGATGGACGCCCACAACGCGGCGATGCGGGAGATCCGCTCCGAGCGCGACGAGACGTACGACCCCCACGAGCCGACCCGGGTGTGGCTCGACGAGGACAACACGCCCGACGGGGTGAAAACCAGCCTCACGATCATCCTCAACACCGGCGGCTGTCGCTGGGCCCGCGCCGGCGGCTGCACCATGTGCGGCTACGTCGCCGAGTCCGTCGAGGGGGGGAGCGTCCCCCACGATGCGCTCGTGGACCAGATCGACGCCTGCCTCGAACACGAGGCCGAGAACGCGGACGAGCCCGCCGACCAGGTCAAGATCTACACGTCGGGCTCGTTCCTCGACGAGCGGGAGGTGGCCGCCGAGAGCCGCGCGGCGATCGCCGAGACGTTCGCCGACCGCGAGCGCATCGTCGTCGAGTCGCTCCCCGACTTCGTCTCCGCCGAGAAACTCTCGGCGTTCACCGAGCGGGGGCTGGAGACGGACGTGGCCGTCGGGCTGGAGACCGCCACGGACCGCGTTCGCCACGACTGCGTGAACAAGTACTTCGACTTCTCCGACTTCGAGGACGCCTGCGCGGCGGCCGCCGAGGCGGGCGCGGGCGTGAAGGCGTACCTCCTGATGAAGCCGCCGTTCCTCGCGGAGTCGGAGGCGCTCGAGGACATGGTGTCGTCGGTCGAGCGCTGCGCGGCCGTCGACAACTGCCACACGGTGTCGATGAACCCCTGCAACGTCCAGCGGTACACGATGGTCGACGAGCTCCACTTCCGGGGCGGCTACCGCCCGCCGTGGCTGTGGTCGGTCGCGGCGGTACTGGAGCGCACCGCGGACGCCGACGCCATCGTCGTCTCCGACCCCGTCGGCGCCGGCTCCGACCGCGGCGCACACAACTGCGGCGACTGCGACGAGCGCGTCCAGACGGCGATCAAGGACTTCGACCTCCGCCAGGACCCGTCGGTGTTCGAGCAGGTGTCCTGCGAGTGCGAGCGGACGTGGGAACTGGTGCTGGCGGAGGAGACGGCCTACGCGCAGCCGCTGACCCGGTAACCGTCGGCCAGGCGTCGGCGACCAGCCCCTCTCGGGTTCGGTCGACGGCGGTCGAGCCGCGCGGCCGCCGGGTGCTCCGGCCGCCGGCGTCGCCGCCTCACTCCGCGAACGCGCGTAACACGCCCTGCCCGTCGGTGCCGCCGACGTCGGGCAGCGTCGCGCGCTCGGGGTGGGGCATCATCACGGCGACGGTCTCGCGCGCGCCGAGCAGCCCCGCGACGTTCGCGGTCGAGCCGTTGGGGTTCGCCGCGTCCGTGACGGCGCCGTCGGCGTCGCAGTAGCGGAACAGCACGCGGTCCTCGGCCTCAAGCGCCTCCAGGCGGTCCTCGCGGATCTCGAAGCGCCCCTCACCGTGGGCGATCGGCACCTCAAGCACCTGACCCGCCTCGTAGGCGGCGGTCCACGGCGTGTCCGCGCGCTCGACCCGGAGGTGGACGTGCTCGCACTGGAACCGCGCCGAGCGGTTGGTCGTGAACGCCCCCTCGGCGATCCCGGTCTCACAGCCGATCTGGGCGCCGTTGCAGACGCCGAGGACGGGGGTCCCGTCGGCCGCGGCCTCGCGCACCGCCTCCATGATCGGCTGGCGGGCGGCCATCGCGCCGGCGCGGAGGTAGTCGCCGTAGCTGAAGCCGCCGGGGACGACGATCCCCTCGGTGTCATCGGGGAGGCCGTCGGCGTGCCAGATGCGCTCGGCGTCGACGCCGAGATGCGAGAGCGCGCGCACGGCGTCGCGGTCGCAGTTGGAGCCGCCGAACTGGACGACTGCGACCGTCACGAACTCCACCCCCGGTGGCGGTCGTGAGCAGGGAGTGACACGACCGTGGTCACGCCGCCTCGCCTCCGGTCGAGCGGCCACTGACGGTCGGAGTCGTGGAGGCCGCGACCGTCACGAACTCCACCCCCGGTGGCGGTCGTGAGCAGGGAGTGACACGACCGGGGTCACTCTCGCTCGGCGACCGCCACGTCGTAGTCGTGGATGGTGGGGTTCGCCAGGAGCCGGTCGGCCATCTCGCCGGCGCGGTCGCGGGCCGCCTCGGCGTCGGCGGCGTCAACGTCGATCTCGAAGCGGTCGGCCGAGCGCAGGTCCTCAAGCTCGAACCCGAGTCGGGAGAGCGCGCGCTCGGTCGTGTCGGCCTCCGGGTCGAGCACGCCGCGCTTCGGGCGGACCGTCACCGTGGCGGTGTAGCCGGTCATCGTTCGTGTCTGCGAGTTCATGCGCAAAATCCGTTTCGGGACCGATCCGATATCCACGTTCGTGGACGGCAGTCGTCGCGCGGAGCGACACGTGTTACTCGCCGGCGAGCGAACGGCTCCACGGCACCGGCCGACCGGCCGAACGCGAGGCGCTGGGACACCGAGATAGTCGGCGGCGAGGACGCGACCGGACTGATCGCCCGAGTCACCTCCCCGCTGTTCGAGCGCGGATGCGACATCGAGGACCTCGACCGGGACGTGCGCGACGGCGGTTCCGGATGCGCCCGCACGCCGACGCCGACGGGACGGTCTGCGAACCCGGGACGCCGGAGGAGGACCTCCGGGCCATCGGGGACGGCCTCGGCGTCGACATCCGCCTCCGGCGCGCCGACGACGGCGCGGCTCAGACGACGGGTCCCGAGCGGTGCGCCGGTCTTCGATCGCCACAGCCCCCGGCGCGGTCCGCCGACCGGGGCGACGGCCGACTGATCAGTTCGGCGACCGGTTTCTCTCTCGAAACGTAAAACGCCCGGGCCTCTCTCAAAACCTACCGCCGGTCGCCATCGTTATGAGCGGGTTCCGGTAACCTATCGCGCGTCCATGCCCCCGGAAACGTACGGACTCATCAGCCTGTTCCCGGCACTGCTGGCGATCGGGCTGACGCTCGTGACCCGGCAGGTGCTCATGTCGCTGTTCGCCGGCATCTGGATCGGTTCGACGATACTCGTCGGCTGGAACCCGGCTGCCGGGGCGGCACGGAGCCTCCAGTTCGTGGTCGACAACGTCACCGCGTCGTTCAACGTGAAGCTGCTGTTGTTCACGTTCCTCATCGGAGCGATGCTCGGGATGATCTTCCTCTCGGGCGGGATGAACGCCCTCGCGGGACGAATGGCCGAGCGGATTCGCACCCGACGCCAGGCCGCGCTGGGGACCTCGCTGCTCGGGATGACCATCTTCGTCGACTCGTACGCCTCGACGATGATCACCGGCTCGGTGATGCGGCCCATCACCGACCGCTTCGACATCAGCCGGGAGAAGCTGGCGTACATCCTCGACTCGACGACGTCGCCGACGGCGTCGGTCTCGGTCGTCTCGACGTGGCTCGGCTTCGAGGTCGGACTGATCGCCGAACAGCTGTCGAACATCGGCGTCGACCGGAGCGCGTTCCTCCTGTTCCTCGAGTCGATCCCGTACCGGTTCTACAGCCTGCTCGCGATCGCGCTCGTGTTCATTCTGACCCTGACCCAGTGGGACTTCGGGCCGATGGAGGGGGCAGAGCGGCGGGCACAGACCGAGGGGAAGGTCCTCGGCGACAACGCGGACCCCCTGATGGAGACCCAGGAGGACGATATCGACACCCCCGACCACGTCGACCCGCGCTGGTGGTACTTCGCCGCCCCCATCCTGACACTGGTGGTCATGACGGGGTTCTCGCTGTACTACACCGGCGGCGGGTTCGCCGGGCGGGGGGTGACCGACGCGCTGGCGAACGCGGCCACCGCCGACTCCATCGTCTGGGCGTCGTTCACCGGCTGTGGGGTCATCCTCGCGATTCTGGCCGGCCACGCCCGGGTCTCCTTGGAGAAGGTGAGCGACGCCATCTTCGAGGGGTTCAAGATGGTTATGTTCCCGGTCGCGGTGCTGTCGCTGGCCTGGTCCATCGGCGCCGTGAGCCAGACGCTCGGCGTGGGCCCTTACGTCGTCGCCATCAGCGAGGGGGTCGTCACGCCGGGGATCCTCCCGGCCGTCATCTTCCTCAGCGCGGTGCTCATCAGCTTCAGCATCGGGACGTCCTGGGGGACGATGGGCATCATGTTCCCGGTCGCCATCCCGCTGGCCGCCGCCATCGGATCGCCGCTGGCGCCCGCCATCGCCGGCATCCTCACCGGCGCGCTGTTCGGCGACCACTGCTCGCCCATCTCCGACACGACGGTGCTGTCGAGCATGTTCGCCGCGAGCGACCACGTCGACCACGTGAACACCCAGATACCGTACGCGGCGCTGGCGGGCGTCGTCGCCACCGGTCTGTTCCTCCTGGCTGGGTACGGCGTGTCGCCGTACATCGGGCTCCCGATCGGCCTGCTCGCGGTCGCGCTGTCGACGTACCTGCTCTCGGAGCGTATGTCCGTCGAGCTGCCCGACTCGTACGGCTCGGGCGCCGACTGACCGACCGCGGCCCCGTCGTTTTCGAGGACGGCCGCACAACCCCGCCGAGCGGCGGCGCTCGGCGCACCGGGGGAAACCGTCCCGCCGGCGTGCGACGGACTGCCCGGACGCCGCCCCGATGGTGATTCGTCCCGGGGTGCGACCGGCCTCCATGGCCCGCCGGCGACCGAGCCCGAACCCCGACCCGATCTGCCGGTCCTGTCGCCGCTGGCGCCGGGGTCGTCGCTGTACCTCGTGGCCGGGTGGCTCGGGACGCTGCCGGAGCCGGTGCCGACGTTCCGAGCCGACGCGGACGACGGTCGCCTCAGAGGTCGCGGACGGCGTCGACCGCGTCGGCGACGGCCGGGGCGTCGAACCACTCGGTCCCCGTGTAGGCGTTCGCGCCCGCGGCGTACAGGTCCGCGACGCGCTCGATCACGTCCGGCTCCAGGGCCGGCGGCTCGCGCTCGCACAGCGGCCGCCAGTCGGCGACCCCCTCCCGGTCCGCGCGGGCCTTCGCCTTGCCGACCGCCTCGACCCAGTCGGGGTGGCGGCGCCTGTAGTGCTGGCGGACGACCTCCTTCGACACCTCCTGGCCGTCGTACGCGAAGCGGTTCTCGTCGAACGTGCCGACCACGTCCGCGACCCGCACCTCGCCGTCGACGTACACGCACTCGATCTTGCCGTCCTCGTGGACGAACCCCGCCTCCGCGGCGCGCTCGGTCACCAGCTCGTTCACCTCGCGGGCGACCGCCTCGAGCTCCGGGCGGGGCGCCGCGCCGGCGATCCGGTCGGCCTCGGCGGCGTCGAGATAGCGGTCCCGCTGCTCGTACTTCGTGGAGAACTCCACCACCGGCTCGGGCAGTTCGACCGGGCCCTCGGGCCAGTCGTCGCGGTCGAGCCCCGCCTCGCGGGGGTCGGCGCGCGAGCGGAGGCTGGAGCCGACGGGGACGGCGTTGCGGAAGACGACCTCAAGCGGGACGACGTAGCCCGCGGCCGCGGCGGCCTCCTCGTGGAAGGCGTCGTAGTCGTACGCGCCGTCGGCGTACGGGAGCGCCGGCACCGACGCCAGTTCGACGGCGAGCTCCCGGGGCGGCTCCGCGACGGCCGACAGCGGCTCGGCGTCGGGCCCGACGCCGCGGTAGTGGGTCGGGACGCCCGCCGCCTCCAGCAGCTCGAAGTTGAACGCGCCCATCGTACACAGCGACGCCCCCTTCCCCGGGACGGCGTCGGGCATCTTCCCCCAGTCGAAGACGGAGTAGTCGTCGGTGAAGGCGAAGCGGCCGACGCCGAGCTCCCCGGCGGCCGGCTCGCGCTCGACGAGGAACTCCTTGACGCTCGTCATGGGCGGGAGAGGGGTCGCGGGGGGCAAGAGTCCTTCCACTCCCGTGCCCATACCAACGGACCCGGAACGGAGAACCATACACGTTCGTGGTGACCGGGCGGCGGCGGCTCGGTTCGCCTCCGGCGGCGGACGCCCGTGTGTTGCCGGAGGATGGCCGCGCACGCGACGACAACTGGCCGCGAGACTCGTCGAAGTGACAACTTACGCGGACGGAACCGGCAGGAACGACTTTCAGCCGAACACGCTCTCGTTCCGGTATGCGTGACGACGTGTTTCGCCGCGTCTCCCGTCGGGATCTGCTGCGTGCGTCGGTCGGAGCCGTCGGCGTCGGGGGAGGTCTTCGCTCGCGGTCGAGCGACCACGACGACGACCGGAGCGAGGGCTGTTCCGAGACCACCCTCGGCCCCGACGAGGTGGGATACGAGGACGGGGACATCGGGAACTGCTCGGACGACCACCCGACGGCGGTGGCGCTGAAGGCCGACGTACAGCGGTCGCTCGCGACCCGCTATCCGACGGTGGGCGCGCTGATCGACGAAGGGTACGTCCCCTACTTCGACTTCCTCGCCGCCGACGGGGCGGACGCCTGGTCCCACTGGATCAACCCGGCGTACGTCGACGACGACGGCGTCATAGACCCCGAACGGCCGGAGGCGGTGCTCGTCGACCACCGGTGGTGGCGCCCGATCGGCGTCATGTACGTCGCCACCCGGAACGGACGCCGGATCTCCCCGCCCCCGACGGTGTACGGGGACGACGGCGAAGGCGGCGAGGACGGTGGGGCTAGTGAGGCCGGCGAAGGGGGCGAGGACGGCGAGCGGTGCGCCCCCTGGCACGCCCACGTAGGGCTTCCGGGCCGATACGCGTGGTGGAAGTTCCGCCAGGCCTACTCGGACGCCGGCGACGAGTTCGTCGCGTCGCTGTCGTGCCGGACGCCGTGGGTGATGCACGTGTGGGCGTACCCCAACCCGGACGGCGTCCACGCACACGGCGCGCCTCCGCGCGGAAATCGCGGGGGGCCGCCCGCCGAGCGGGCCGGGTTCGAGACGAACGCGGTGCCGGGCGAGACGCCCCTCGGCTGGGAGGTGCTGCCGGCGGCGTTTCGCCGGCGGATCGCCCACCTGTGACCGACAGGGCGCTCGGCTGACGGACCCGCGGCGGGACCGCGGTCGCCCGCGCCCCGCCCGGGCGGGCTACTCGTCGGGGACGACTTTCCCGGGGTTGAGCGTCCCGTTGGGGTCGAGCGCCTCCGCGATCGCGCGCATCGCCTCGACGGCGGCGTCGCCGTGTTCCCGCCGGAGGTACTTCCGCTTCCCCTCGCCGATGCCGTGCTCGCCGGTCGCGGTCCCGCCGATCTCCAGGGCCCGCTCGACCGTCTCGGCGTACGCCGCCTCGGCCCGGCGCGTCTCGTCGGGATCGTCCGGGTCGTAGAGGGCGAAGTAGTGGAGGTTGCCGTCGCCGGCGTGGCCGAAGGTGGGGACGAGCAGGTCGTGTTCGTCGGCGATCTCCTTCACCGCGCGGATCATCTCCGGGTACGAGCCGACGGGGACGGTGACGTCGCCCGGCTGGCCCGGCACCCGGTCGGGGTCGTACGACTCCGCGGCGTAGGTGATGTCCTTGCGCGCCTGCCACAGGTCGTCCATCTCGCGGCCGGCGGCGATCTCGAACGCCTCGACGTCGTGGGCCTCGAAGACGGCCCGGCAGAAGTCGATCTCCTCGTCGACCCCGTGGTCGGCGTGGAACTCGACGAAGGCCATCGGGCGCTCGGGGAGCTCGGTGTCGCTGTAGGCGTTCGCGAGCATCGCCGTCTCCCCGTCGAACAGCTCGATCTTCGCGACGTCGACGCCGGAGGTGACCGCGTCCGAGATGGCCGCCGTCGCGTCGTCGAGCGTGGGGAACGTCGCCCGCCCGCCCTTGATCTGTTCGGGGCGACCCGCCAGCTCCAGCGTCGCCCGGGTGACGATCCCGAGGGTGCCCTCGCTGCCGACGATCAGCTCCTTCAGGTTGTAGCCGCTGGAGCTTTTGGCCGCCGTCGAGCCGACGGCGGTGACCGAGCCGTCCGCGAGGACGACCTCCAGTTCGAGCACCCAGTCGGCCACCTCGCCGTACTTGACCGTCTTCATCCCGGAGGCGTCGGTGGCGATCATCCCGCCGACCGTGGAGATGTCGCCCGAGGAGGGCAGCGGCGGGAAGAACAGCCCGTGACGCGCGACCGCCTCGTCGACGTCGGCGCCGATCGCCCCCGGCCCAACGTCGACCTGGAGGTCGTCGGGGCGGACCTCCCCGATGTCGTCCATCCGGGTCATGTCGAGGCTGATCCCCGCCTCCACCGGCGCGGCGTTCGACTCCAACCCCGTGCCCGCGGCGTACGCCGTCACGGGAACGCCGTGGTCGTCCGCGGCGGCGACGACCGCGGACACGTCCGCCGTCGACTCCGGGTAGACGACCACGTCCGGCAGGACCTCCTCCGCCTCCTCGGTGCCCCAGTCGCCGGCGTGCTCGGAGCGCTCGGAGTCCGCGAACGACACCTCGCCGTCGAGCGACAGCGCCTCCAGGAAAGAGACGTCGTGTCGCGGCGCGGTCTGGCTCATGGTGACAGTCCACACGCGGAGCCGCTTCAACGCTGGGGTGGCTCCGGCGCGGCCGGGACGCGTCCGGCCGCGGTGGCCGGTATCGCCCCGCTTTTCACCCCGCGACGAGCATATCACGACCATGACGCGACCGTCGGCGGCCGACCTCGACCCCGAGCGCAAGGAGGCGGTGCTCGCGGCGGCCGACCGCCGGCGCGCCGAGGCGGTCGGCGAGGCGGTGACGTTCGTCGCCAACCTCAACAACAACGTCACCACCGCCTGCAACACGGGCTGTCTGTTCTGCAACTTCAAGGACGCCGCCCGCCGGTTCGAGACCGACCATGACGGTTCCCACGACGGCTTCACCAAGACGCCCGCCGAGTCGCGGGCGACGGTCCGGGCGGCCGTCGAGCGCGGCGTGTACGAGGTGTGTTCCGTCTCGGGGCTTCACCCCGCGTTCGCGCTGAACGACGAGCACCACGAGGTGCTGCGCGGGCTCGACAGCCCCGCCAGCGAGGCGAACTACACGCCCCCGGAGCGGTACGACACGGACCCGGGCACTTACGTCGAGCAGATGCGCGCGATGAGCGTCGACGGCGTCCACCTCCACTCGATGACGCCCGAGGAGGCGTACCACGCCCGCCGCGGCACCGACTGGAGCTACGAGGCGGTGTACCGGGAGCTCGCGGACGCGGGACTGAACTCCGCGCCCGGCACCGCCGCCGAGATCCTCGTCGACGAGGTGCGCGAGGTGATCTGTCCCGGGAAGATCGGCACCGACGGCTGGATCGAGGCGATGGAGGGGGCGATGGCCGCCGGGCTCGACGCCACCGCGACGATCATGTACGGCCACGTCGACAACGAGATGCACCGCGCGATGCACCTGAAGCGGGTGCGCGACCTCCAGGACCGCACCGGCGGGATCACGGAGTTCGTCCCCCTCTCGTTCGTCCACGAGCGCACCCCCCTCTACCGCCACGGCGTCGTCGACGGCGGCGCCACGGACGCCGAGGACGAGCTGATGATCGCCGTCTCCCGGCTGTTCCTCGACAACGTCGAGAACATCCAGACGTCGTGGGTGAAGTACGGCGACGCGAAGGCGCTGAAGACCCTCTCGTGTGGCGCGAACGACTTCATGGGCACCATCCTCTCCGAGGAGATCACCAAGCGCGCGGGCGGCTCCTTCGGCGAGTTCCGCAGCTTCGACGACTACGTCGACCTGATCGCCTCCGTCGGTCGGATTCCCGTCGAGCGGTCGACCGACTACCGACGGCGCCGCCGGATCGACCCCGACGACGGCGGCCCGTTCGGGCCGACGCTCGGGCCGAACGCGGACGGCACGCCGCTGCTCTCCAAGCGCGAGCGCGCCGAGCGGGACGGGGAGGCGGCGACCGCCGACGACTGACTCGGCGCGTGGGTCCCGACCGACCGCGGCCGCACGCCGGTCGATCCGACCGCGGCGACGACTCGTCCGGGCCACAGGTGGGACTGAGAGGAACCGAGCCGAGACGGTCAGGGGCTTTCACGGCGAACGTGGCTGTCGGTGTCGCGGTCGTCGCGGTCGCGGTCACACCACCAGAGACGGCCTCGCCACTGACGGCAACGAGACCGACGGGAACGGCTTCTATTCTTTGCCGAAGCGGATCCCGTCGTCGACCAGGCGGTAGTTCCGCTCGCGGTCGATGCGCTCGGCCAGCCAGTCGAGCTCGTACACCTGCGCGGCGAGTTCGGCGTGGAGGTCGCGCCACGCGATGGCGTAGATCGGCGACTGTCCCCACGCGCGCAGCTCGGGGACGAACTCGTCGTACGTCTCGGCGCGCCCCTCGGCGTACTCCAGGAAGTCGACGGCGACGGCGGCGGCCTCCG
>PXRU01000030.1 GCA_003020945.1 Halobacteriales archaeon QS_6_71_20 | reverse complement strand
ACCACCGCGTCGACCTGGGCGGCGAGCGTCGCCGGCGGCACCGGGTGCGCGTCGGCGACCCCGGTCGTGTTCTGGGCGGTAACGGCGGTGACCGCCGCGGTGCCGAACGCGCCGCGGGCGGCCATCGCCTTGAGGTCCGCCGCGACGCCGGCGCCGCCGCCGCTGTCGGTGCCCGCGACCGTGAGCGCCACGGGCAGGGTCGCCGTCGCGTCGCTCGCGCGGTCCGGGTCGAGGTCGGACGTCACGGCTCAGTCGTCCGCGGAGGCGGGGGCGCCCGTCGCGCCGAGTTCGATCGGCGAGGCGTCCACCTCCAGCTCCGCCAGCGCGATCTCGGCCGCGCGCTTCCCCGAGACGAGCATCGCGCCGAAGGTGGGCCCCATCCGGGTGAGCCCGTGGGCCGTCGCGGTCGCCAGCCCCGCCGCGACGAGGCCGTCGTGGACGACGCCGGTGTGCTCGACGACCTTGTCCTCGCTGTCGGCGACCCACATCGAGTCGTGACCCGGCGAGTCGTGCCCCGGGGCGCCGTACTCGCCGTCCGCGCTCGCGTCCATCCCCGTGTTGTGCTCGGCGGCGTGCTCGACGCCGGGCGCGTCGATCACGCCCCGCTCGTGGAGCTTCGAGACGACGACCGCCTCGTGGCCCGTCGCGTCGATGACGAGGTCGGCCTCGACGGCGACGGGGTCGACGCAGGTGAGCTCCCGGGGCAGCGAGTGGACCGGCGTCCAGTTCATCACCACGCCCGCGACGCGGTGGTTCTCCCGCACGACCACGTCCGTGAACTCCGTCATGTTCTGGATCCGCGCGCCCGCGGAGCAGGCCGCCTCGATGAGCGCCGACGAGCAGTGCGGCGCGTCCGCGACGTGGAGCCCCTCCGTCTCGTCGCTCTCCTCGTAGGGAACGCCCAGCTCGTCGAGGATGCGATGGGCCGGCTCGCGGACGGTGAGCTTGTTCATCAGGAAGCCGCCGAGCCAGAAGCCGCCGCCGAGGTAGTTGTTCTTCTCGACGACCGTCACGTCCACGCCCCGCTCGGCCAGCTCCTTGGCCGCGGTGAGTCCCGACGGGCCGCCGCCGACCACGATCGCGTCCACGTCGGTGCTGTCGATGAACTCGCCGTGCCAGGAGTCCGCGATGGCACGGGTGACCGTCGCCTCTCCCGCGTCGGTGAAGCCGTCGAACTGCATGCGAACACCTAGTGATACCACTGACTATTAACGGTTGCTCACGCCTCGCCGGCCGAAGCTTCATGGCCGAGCCAGTGTTATCGAGTGACATGGACTGTAGGGTCGTCGTCGAGGCGGCTGTGCCGGTGTACGACGTCGAGACGACCGACGAGGCGGTCCGGATCGCGATCTCGAAGACCGGCGAGATGCTGAACCCGGACCTCAACTACGTCGAGATATCGATGCGCACGCGGACGACCCCCGAGGGGGAGGAGCTCCCCCCGGCGTTCATCGCGGCCGACGAGGCGCTCGTGGCGCTGGAACTGGAGATGTCCGTGTTCAACGTCGAGCGCGAGGAGCACGCCTCCCGGATCGCGCGCAAGGAGATCGGCCAGCGGCTACAGAACATCCCGCTGAAGGTGTTGCGCGTTGAGTCACTGGAGGAGACGGACGAGGGCGAGACCGACGGATCTGATCGAGGGACCGGGGGCGACTCCACGCGGGATTCGACTGCCGACGGCGGGTCGTCCGGGCCGGACGGGGACGACGGGCTCCTCCCGGAGTTCGAGGAGATGGTCGAGGAGGAGCGCTGACCGCGTCGCCGTCGCGGTCGGCGCGAGCGAGGTCGTCGTTCCCGGCACCCGACGGGTGCGCCGGGACCGAGCAGTCGCTGGCGGATGTGGTCGAGTTCGCGGGGAGCAACTGCGGGGCGTCAGTCGGCGGTCGCCGCGACCGTCTCCGTCGACTCCGACTCCGCTTTCTCCGTCTCCGCGGACGATGTGATTCCCGATGCCAGCTTGAACACGGCAGCCTTGTGGTCCGTCTTCGATCGATGGATCGATGTCGGTTTCACGCCGAGGTCGTTGTACTGTCCGAGGTCGAGGTCCGTTCCCCACTCCTCGTACTCGCTTCGTACCTCGCTGAGAAGGCCGTGCAGGTGAATGAGTTCCTGCTTCTTCATGGACGGATTCCGCTTGCCACCGGAGGGTTAAAGACTTATCCTGAGGCTCGTTAGCATGATCCCCGGCGGTGTTAGTTATACCGGCGTTAACGGGCCGTTCTCGGCGGAGGCGGAGACGTTCCGAGCGCGCGCTCGAACGGACCGGCGGCGTTCGAAGCCGATCGGCGTTCCGTATCGGGTTCGCCCGCTCGCGCGCATCCGCCGCGGCGACCGGAGGAGGGGGTCCCGAGGGGGCGTCGAACCCCCCGCCGGGAACGTTTTTGGGTCGCCGGACCCCTACGGTGACGTATGGAGTACGACGACATGCTGGACCGCGCGATCGACGAGACGCCCGACATCGAGGAACGGGAGTCGCGCTTCGAGGTCCCCGACCCGGAGATCCGCCAGGAGGGAAACGTCACCGTCGTCGAGAACTTCCAGGCGCTTGTCGACCGGCTCAACCGGTCGGAGTCGGCGCTGCTGCGGTACCTTCAGGAGGAACTGGGGACGGCCGCGGCGATCGACGAGTCCGGCCGCGCGCGCCTCACCGGCGGCTTCAAACGGCGCCGCGTCGCGGCGGCCGTCGACGAGTACACACGGGGGCACGTCATCTGCTCGGAGTGTGGACTGCCGGACACGCGGATCGTCGACCAGAACGGCGCGGACGTACTGAAGTGCGACGCCTGCGGCGCGATCGGCGGCCTCGGAACGTAGCCGTCCCGACTCCGCCGTCGACGGGGCCGTCCCCGCCGCTCACTCGAACTGCTTGACGGTGTCGAGGTCCCGTTCGGTTCGCATGAACTCCGCGAGCCGCCGCGTCGCGTGACACGACGGACACGAGAAGTTCTCCCGGTGACCGGGGAGGTCGTGGGGCCCGTCCTCCCAGTCCTTCCCACACTCGGGGCACACCAGCCGAACGAAAGCCTCGACCATACGCGGTCCGATATCCCGGCCGGCCAATAAAGGCTTGCGGATGGTTGACACCCGCCGACCGTAAGGAGCCGCCGCCGTCCGATCGAGGGACCGTGGAGAGAACTGAGCCGGGGAGAATCGGCCGCGGACCGTCCAGACAGCGAGCCGCGACGAACGGAACCGAAACGAACGAGATCGGTCGACGGAAGAGGTCGAACCGGGAGCGTGGCGGATCGGGCGCTCGCGGGGCCGTCCGCTCGGGTGTGGCGAGCGCCGGTAGGGAACTTATAACCCGCGGGAGAAACCGGCGGTGGCCCGCCGCACGTGTGCGGTCGGCGGGGGCCGCGGCCATAGGGCGACCCTGCAGGCACAACGTTCGCACTTATTGATCCTCCTGGAGATCGTGACAACGGGGGCAACGATGAGTTCAGAACCGGCTCGAAAGCTTCTGACCGAGGGCGTACAGGAACTGTACTACACCGAACAGCAGCTGCTCGACGCGCTGGACACCCTCTCCGAACAGACGGAACACGAGGACGCGGAACGGGCGTTCTCCGAGCATCGCGAGGAGACGCGGGAACAGGTCGACCGGCTCGAAGAGGTGTTCGAGCTGATCGACGCCGAGCAGGAGACCAAGCGGGAGCGCGTCGTGGACGCGATGATCGAGGAGCACGAGGAGTTCGCCGGCGAGAACGAGGGCCCCACCCTCGACCGGTACAACATCGCGCTCGAACAGAAGATCGAACACTACGAGATCGCCGCCTACAGCAACGTGACCTCCCTCGCGGGTAAGCTCGGACACGACGAGGCGGCCGATCTGCTCGAAGAGAACCTCCAGGAGGAGGAGCAGGCGCTGGAGGAGCTCTCGGAGGCCGGCGAGCAGTTCGACCGACAGGAGATCGCCGAGGGCTGAGACGGGCGTCCGGTCGGCGACTCGCGGGGTCACTGTCGGCCGCCCGCGGCTCCCGTTCGTCGCGGGTTCCCGTCCCCGCGTGCGCTCCGGCGGGTCGGCGCCGCCGCTCCGGGAGCGTCGCGAGCGCGGTATCGAAGGTGCCCACGGGGGCCACGTCGTACCTGGGGGGGATGAGAGAGGCACACGACGGGACGGCCGTCCGTAGGCGGTAGACACTTTTCTTGTTATGATATATCAGCGTTACGGCTGACGGCCGCGACAGCGCCGGCTGTGTCCGCCTCTCACCCACAGATATTTATTTCAAAGCCGCGTTAAGTCGGGAGAGGTACACGCGAATGGCGCAAGGTACGGTCGCATTCTTCAACGACACCGGCGGTTACGGATTCATCGAGACCGAGGACGCGGACGACGACGTCTTCTTCCACATGGAGGACGTCGGCGGCCCGGATCTCGAGGAAGGACAGGAAGTCGAGTTCGACGTCGAGGAGGCCGAGAAGGGCCCCCGGGCCACGAACCTCCAGCGGCTGTAGGACGCGACTACCCCAGGTATCGAACCCGGACCCGAACCGGTCCGTCGGAGCCATCGAACTCGATCCGTTCTTGCAGTGACGTCCGGACCCGCGAGCGCCAGCGCTCGGCGCCGCGACCGGGGAACCGCGGGAACCCCTCCGGGAGGAACGCCTCGGGGTGGATATGAATCGGGTCGTCGTCGGCGTACCCGCCCTCGGCGCCCTCAACGTGGAGCCGGGCGCGCATCCGGCCGGCGAACGGCGGGGTGACACGGAGCACGGCGTCGCGGCGGCCGCGCTGTCTCGCCTCCAGCGCCGCGATCACGTCCTCCGTCGTCACCGCCAGCGAGCGGATCGCCTCCGGGTCGTCCGACTCGGAGTCGCTCACGTGCGAGTCAGGCGTCCGTCGGCGTCGTCTGTTCGAGCGGTCCCTCGCAGTCCGGGCACGTCGCTCTGTAGGAGGTGACGCTGACGCTGTTCCCGCACTCGCGACAGACGAAGGACCGTCCGACCATCGACAGTGGGTACGGCCGACACAGTGTTAAATGTTAGCACGGGTGACGGGGTAGCCCGCGCCGGGCGGACCGGCACGGCGCGCGTCACCGCGCTCACTCCCCGCGGTCGGTGACGAAGTCGGGTTCGACGGTCCGGTCGTCGACCTCGCCGCGGAGGTGGGCGGCGAACGTCGACACCTCGACGCCGTCGCGCTCGTTCTCGAAGCGGTCGCGCACGGAGACGGTCCCCGCCCCCTCCTCGTCGTCGCCGACGACGACCATGTACGGCACGCGGTCGTCGTGGGCCGCGCGGATCTTTCGGCCGACAGTCATGTCGCGGTCCTCCACCTCGACGCGGAACGCCGACAGCTCGTTTTTCACGCGGTGGGCGTAGCCGAGGTTGTCGTCGGAGATGGGGAGGATCCGCACCTGCTCGGGCGCGAGCCAGAACGGGAAGTCGCCGCCGAAGTGCTCGATGAGCACCATGAAGAAGCGCTCGTAGCTGCCGTACAGCGCGCGGTGGATCATCACCGGGCGGTGGGCCTCGTTGTCCTCGCCGGTGTAGGTGAGGTCGAACCGCTCGGGCATATTGAAGTCGAGCTGGACGGTCGGGCCGTCCCACGAGCGGCCGAGCGCGTCCTCGAAGCCGAAGTCGATCTTCGGGCCGTAGAAGGCGCCGTCGCCGGGCTCGATCCCCCACTTCATCGACGACGACTCGAGCACCGACTCCAGCTGTGACTCGGCCTGCTCCCACACCTCGTCGCCGCCGACGGACTTCTCGGGGCGGGTCGCGAGATCGACCGAGACGTCCAGGTCGAACGTGTCGAGCACCCGCTCGATGCCGTCCATCACCTGTCGCACCTCCGCCTCGATCTGGTCGGGCCGGACGAACAGGTGGCCGTCGTCGATGGTGAACGCCCACGTCCGCGACAGCCCCGACAGCTCGCCCCGCTGCTCCTTGCGGTACACCTTCCCGTGTTCGGCGTAGCGGACGGGGAGGTCGCGGTAGCTCCACGAGCCCTGGTCGAAGATGGTCGCGTGGCCCGGACAGTTCATCGGCTTCAGGCCGTACTCCTCGTCGTTCACGTCGAACAGGAACATGTCGTCCTGGTAGTTCTGGTAGTGGCCCGACTCCTCCCACAGCTCCGTCCGGAACACGTGGGGCGTTTCGACCTCGCCGTAGCCGGCCTCCTCGTTCAGCTCGTCCACGTACGACTCCAGCTCCGAGAGGACGGTCCTGCCCGGCGGGTGGTACAGCGGGAGCCCGGGCCCGGTGATCGTCGGGATGGAGAACAGGTCCATCTCGCGGGCGATCCTCCGGTGGTCGCGCTCCTGTGCCTTCTCGCGCATCTCGAGGAACTCCTCGAGGGCGGACTCCGACTCGAACGCGGTGCCGTACACCCGCGTGAGCTGGTCGTTCTCCTCGTCGCCGCGCCAGTAGGCCGAGGAGATCGAGAGGAGCTCGATCGCGCCGATCTCTCCGGTCGACTCGACGTGGGGCCCCTTACAGAGGTCGCGCCAGTCGCCCTGCTCGTAGACGGAGACGCGGTCCTCGCCGGCGGCCTCCTCCGCGAGGATCGCGGTCTTGTACTCGTTGTCCTCGTACTCGGTCAGCGCCTCCTCGCGGGGGAGCTCGACCCGGCGGATGTCGTGGTCCGACTCGACGATGTCGCGCATCTCCGCCTCCAGCGCCGGGAAGTCCTCCTCGTCGATGTCGACGCCGGCGACGTCGTAGTAGAACCCCTCCTCCGTCGGCGGGCCGATCGCCAGCTCCGCCTCCGGGTACTCCCGCTGGAGCGCCTGCGCGAACACGTGCGCCGCGGAGTGGCGCAACACCCGGAGGTACTCCTCGGACTGGTCGGTGACGATCTCGATCCGCGCGCCGTCGTGGACCGGGTCGGCCTCGTCGACGAGCTCGCCGTCGACGACGCCGGCGACGGTGTCCTCCCCGAGGCCGGGGCCGATCTCGTACGCCACGTCCGCGACGGAGGCACCCTCGGGGACGGACAGCTCCGACCCGTCCGGCAGGGTGACGACGATATCGCTCATACGCGACCGGTGCCGGGGCGCGCGAATAAGTCTTGTCGAACCGTGTGACGGCGTCCGCAGCGACCGCGGCGTGCGGGCGGCGACGCGGAGGAACGGTCCGACGGTCGGACGCTCGACCGCCGCTTCGGAAAGAGCCAACACCGGCGCCGCCGAAGTCGCCGGCATGACGATCGCCATCGACGCGGACCGGCTCCGCGCCGACATCGAGGAGACGGCCGCGTTCGGGGAGACGGACGCCGCCGAGGGCCGCGGCCGAACCGTCCTCACGGGCACCGAGGCGAACCGGCAGGCACGGGAGTATCTCGTCGACCGCATGGAGGGGGCCGGCCTCGACGTGACCGTCGACGCCGTCGGCAACGTCGCCGGGACGTGGACGCCCGACGGCGCCGACCCCGACGCCGCCCCCGTCGCCGCCGGCAGCCACCTCGACTCCGTGCCCGAGGGCGGCATCTTCGACGGCCCGCTCGGCGTCTACGCGGCGCTCGAGGCGGTTCGCGCGATGCAGGAGGCGGACGTCTCCCTCGACCGACCGGTCGCGGTCGTCTCGTTCACCGAGGAGGAGGGCCAGCGCTTCGCGGACGGCCTGCTCGGCTCGTCGGTCGCCGCCGGCGACCGCGCCGTCGAGGAGGCGCTGGCCCTGACCGCCGACGACGGCGTCACCCTGGAGGCGGCGCTCTCGGGGATCGGCTTCCGCGGGGAGGGCTGCCTCGACGCCGCCGAGTGGGACGCCTGGTACGAACTCCACATCGAGCAGGACACCACGCTCTCGGAGGCCGACGTCCCCGTCGGCGTCGTCACCACGATCACGGGGATCACGCACCTCGACGTCGAGATCCGCGGGGAGGCGAACCACGCCGGCGCGACCCACATGCGCGACCGCACGGACGCGCTCGCGGCCGCCGCGGAACTGGTCCTCGACGTGGAGGCGGCCGCCGAGGACGTGGTCGAGACCGCCAGCGACTCCGCGGTCGGGACCGTCGGCTCGCTCGACGTGACGCCGAACGCGACGAACGTCGTCCCGGGGCGAGTGGGGGCCGGCGTCGACGTCCGCGACGTGACGTACGACTCGATGGAGGCGGTCGTCGACGCCGTCCGCGACACGCTCGACCGGATCGAGACCGAGCGCGGCGTCGAGACGGAGTTCGCGCGGCCGTTCGACCTCCGACCGACGCCGATGTCCGAGCGGCTCCGCGAGACGGCCCACCGGGCCGGCGGGGAGGCGGGGCTCGACACGCTCGACCTCCACTCCGGCGCCGCCCACGACACGATGCACGTCGCGGACGTGACGGACGCGAGCCTCCTGTTCGCCCCCTCCCGCGAGGGGATCAGCCACAACCCGCGAGAGTGGACCGACTGGGACGACTGCGCCGCCGCGACCCGGGTGATGGCGGGCGCCATCGCCGACGCCGCCGGCGCGGAATGAGGACGAGCTAGCTATCCGGCGAGGAGACGACAGCCGACCCCCGTCGTGGTTCACGGGGGGTCCGTGGCGACGGTCGCCGGAGAACCGCCGGCGACGACGGCCCGTCCGACCGCAGGTGGGACTGAAAGGGGCCGCGGCTGTCGGCGAAGGCGCGGAGCGTGGAGCACCGCAGCCGAGGGAGCGACGCGACCGAGGCGAGGAGCGCGACGCCCGCACCGAGGCGACAGCCGCGGGGGCTTTCGCGGTCGTCGTCACGGTATCCTGAGCGGACGGGGCCTCGATTAACGAATGACCAGAATACGATTACGCCGCCAGCGCCACGTCCAGGTATAGCATCACCACGACGCCGACCATCGTGCCGAGCGTCGCGATCCGCTCGTTGTCCCGGGAGTGAGTCTCCGGGAGGATCTCGTCGGAGATGACGAACAGCATCCCGCCGGCGGCAAAGCCCATCGCGTACGGGAGGATCGGCGCGGCGACGGCGACCGCCAGCGCGCCGACGACGGTGAGCGGGATCTCGACGAGCCCCGAGCGAATTCCCGTGAGAACGGCGTACGTCCGCCGGTCGAAGCCGGCGTTGACCGCGGCGACCGACACCGCCAGCCCCTCCGGGACGTTCTGCAGGCCGATAGCGAGCATGAGCGAGAGCCCGTTCGCCACCTCGCCGGAGCCGAAGCCGACCCCGACGGCGAGTCCCTCGGGCATGTTGTGGATGGTGATCGCGACGATGAACAGGACAACGGAGGCGACCTTCGTGTCGACGACGGTCTGGTCGGACCGCTCGCGGCCGGTGATGAGGACGTGGACGTGCGGCACCCAGTGGTCGGCCTGGTCGAGCACGACGACGCCGGCCACGATCCCGACGAGCACCGGAATCGGGGCGAAGATCCCGGTCGCGGGGACGCCCGGGACGACGATCTCCGTCAGCTCGATCCCCGGTACGATGAGGGAGGTGAACGACGCCGCGAGCATGACACCGGCCGCGAAGCCGAGCGCGCCGTCGAGGCCGCGGTCGGTGGGCTCGCGGTAGACGAGCACGAGCAGGGCGCCGACCATGTTCATGCCCGCGATCGCGACCCCGCCGGCCAGCGCCTGCCTCACCGGATCCGTGCCGACGAGACCGACGAACAGCTCCTCGAACATACCGCATCGCCGCCCGGGGTGCATCAAAAGCTACCGGTCGACGCGGGGACGACGGCGGCGATGACGGGCGGGCGACCGAGCCTGGGCGGCGTGGCGGCCGTCGCACCGACCGACGCCGTCACAGCCGCCGGCTCACGTAGGGGCCGTCCTGCCGGTAGCCGAGCTTCTCGCGGTAGTAGTCGCGGACGCCGACCCCCGAGATGACGGACAGCTTCCCGAAGCCGGCATCGGCCGCGCGCTCCTCGGCCTCCCGGAGCAGCCGTCGCCCGTAGCCCCGGTGTTGCCAGTCGCCGTCGTCGCCGTCGAACGTCGCCGGCGACCCGTACACGTGGAGCTCGCGAACGAGCGCGGCGTCCGCCAGTTCCCGCCGAACCGGGTCGCCGTCGGCGGCCGGACCGGCACCGGGGGCCGCGTGGGAGTGAGCGGGGAACCGCAGGCGACAGAAGCCGACGAGCAGGTCCTGTGCCGTGTCCTCGACGGAGATGAACTGTTCGACGCCGCCGCCCGCCTCGTACTCGGTCACGTCCAGCTCGACGTCCTCCGGGTTCGGGTCGGCGTCGCTGTGCCCCACCTCCCGCGAGCGGATGTCCCGTAGCTCGTACCCCTTCCGTGCGGCGCGCTGCTCGGCGAGCTGTCGGAGGTTCGACTTCCAGACGCCGGCGTCGATGAAGTCCGCGGGGATGTCGCGCTGGACGCGCTGGAGCCGGCAGTACTTCGGGATCTCCGCCATCGCGTCGGCGACGAGGTCGGCCGCTGCCTCGTTGTCGAGCGGCTCGAACTCGTCGCGGCGCCAGGCGTCGTACACCCGCGTCCCGCGGACGACCAGCGTCGGGTAGATCTTCAGGTAGTCCGGCCGCCAGTCCGGATTCGAGAACAGCTGGCGGAAGTCCTCCCGGCACATCTCGCGGGTCATCCCGGGCTGGCCGGGCATCATGTGGAAGCCCACCTTGAACGCGGCGTCGCGGAGCCGGCGGTTGGCATCTTTCGACGCCTGGGTGCCGTGACCGCGGTGCATCTCGCGGTTCACCCGCTCGTAGGTGGTCTGGACGCCCACCTCCACCTTCGTCCCGCCCAGGTCGAGCATTCGGTCGATCTGCTCGGGGTCACACCAGTCGGGCTTCGTCTCGAAGGTGATGCCGACGCAGCGCACGTCCGCCGACTCGTTGCGGCTCTTCACGTCCTCCAGGTACGCGAAGTCGTACTCCCTGGGATCCTGTGCGAAACTCCGTCCCTCCGCGGGGTCCGGCCGGGCGTCGGTGTCGTACTCGTTCATCGCCCGCAGCGCGCGCTTGACGAACCACTCCTGGTAGTCGTGTGAGCGGGCCGTCATCGTTCCGCCCATCAGGATCAGCTCCGCCTTGTCGACGGGGTGGCCGATATGGCGGAGCTGTTCGAGCCGGAGGGTGACCTGCCCGTACGGGTCGTAGTCGTTCTGCTTGCCGCGGGCGGCCGCGGGCTCGTGGCCGGTGTAGCTCTGGGCGGAGTCGAACTCCGAGGCGGGGCCGCCGGGACAGTAGAGGCACTTCCCGTGCGGGCAGGTGTGCGGCGAGGTCATGATCGCGACCGGGGAGACGCCCGAGGCGGTGCGAACCGGCTTACGTTGCACGACCTCGCGGACCGCCTCCCGGTTCCCCTCCGGAGCGCGCCGGAGGAGGTCCGTGTTCCGGGGCACCTTCGGGGAGGAGAACTCCGAGCAGGCGTCGAGTTTGGCCGACTCCAGGTCGTCGCGGTCGATCTCGCCGGCGACGATCCGGTCGACCAGGCGCTCGCAGGCGCGCTCGAACGCCGCCGACTCCTCGGACCCGTCGGCGTCGTCCGGCGCCGCCTCGTCCGGTCCCGCAGTCCCGCTCATTGGGTGTGAGTGGTCGCGTTTCCCGCCTAAGGGTTTCGTTCGACCGGGTCGACCCCGCCCCATCGCCGGGTCGGGCCAGACGGCAACACTCATATCGCCCCGCCACAACCCAGGCCTCGTCCGATGAACCGGCGCACTCGGGAGTACCTGCGGGGACGCTTCGGCGACTACTACCGGAGCGCGAGCGTCTCGCCGCCGCCCGAGGCGAACGAGCGCGAGTGGGGTCACATCCCCTTCACCGCGGGCGAGGGGACGACGATGGTGCGCCACCAGTCGCTGCTCGACATCGGCGAGGTGGGCGAGTTCCTGGCGCGCGAGACTCCCAGACACGCCTACTTCTCGGCGGCCCGGTACGACGACCCCGCGAACGGCTCGATGAGTGACAAGGGCTGGCGCTCGGCGGACCTGGTGTTCGATCTGGACGCCGACCACCTCCCCGGCGTCGACCCCGAGGCGACGAGCTACGGCGAGATGCTCGCCGCCTGCAAGGAGGAGGTGCGGGCGCTGTTGGACGTGCTGGAGGCGGACTTCGGCTTCGCGGACGACGACATGCAGGTGGTGTTCTCCGGCGGGCGCGGCTACCACGTCCACGTCCGCGACGAGGCGGTCGCGGGGCTCGACTCCACGGCGCGCCGGGAGGTGGTCGACTACGTCCGCGCGGTCGACCTCAACTACGACGGCCTCATCGAGAAGCGCCCGAACGAGCGCGGCACGCTCCAGAAGACGCTCCGGACCGAGGGCGGCTGGGGGCGCCGCGTCCACCGGGCGCTGGTCGCGTACGCCGACCGGCTCCGGGAACTAGACGAGGCCGACGCCCTCGCGGAGCTGCAGGAGATGGACGGCGTCGGCGAGAAGACCGCCCGCACGATCTATGGCGTCCTCGACCGCAACCCCGAGGGGGTGAAGTCGGGCAACGTGGAGCTGGGACCGGGCGCCTCGACGCTCGTGCGGGCGACCGCGGAGCGGGTCACCGCCGAGGAGACCGCGCCGATCGACGAGCCGGTGACGACCGACGTCCGACGGCTCATCCGTCTCCCGGAGTCGATCCACGGCGGGAGCGGTCTGGTGGTCCGGCCGCTGGAGCGCGACGAACTGGCGTCGTTCGACCCGTTGACCGACGCCGTCCCCGACCGGTTCCGCGGCCGCGACATCCTCGTCGACGTCGCCGAGCCGGGGCCGGTCGACGTGGGCGACGACAGAGATAAGTTGGAGGAGGGTATCGTCTCCGTCCCGGAATACGTCGGCGTGTTCCTCATGGCTCGCGGACGCGCACAGAAGGCGAGAGAGTGACGATGGATCTGGACGAACTACGCTCCGTACAGTCGAAGGAACGGCGGAAGGACAGCCTCCAGCATCTGCGTGGCTCCTTCTACGAGGACGTGGCGACGTTCCTCCTCGACCGCAAGCGTCGCCGCGACGAGCGCGCGGCCGCCGTCGACGACCCCTTCTCGGACTCGGAGGTCAGGAAGCTCTCCGACGAGATCGACACCGCCGAGGAGGTCGTCGAGTCCCTGTACGAGCGTCGCGTCGGCAAGGTCGTGAAGCTCGCGTCGTTCGCGGCCGCCGGCGCCCCCACCGACACCGACGGCATGACCGTCCAGGAGGCGGAGCTGTTCGAGGACCTCGTCGTCCGCATCGAGCAGAACAAGGGTCGCGTGCTGGACGTGCTGGACGGCGGCGCGGACGCGACGCCGGCTGGACCGGCCGCCGAGACAGCGGCGACCCCCGATCGTGAGGCGGTGACGCCAGAGGCGGACGTCCCCTCTGTCGCGGGCGATGCGGCCGGCGCCCCCGACGAACGCGACGCCGACGGCGGCCCGGCCGCTCCGCCCGAGTCGCCGACGGCGGCGAGCGAATCTGCCGGCGGTGGCGGCGTGCTCGCCGACGCGATGGGCGGCCCGGGGGGGGCCGACGGCGACGCCGACGCGACCCCGGCCGATCCGGCCCCCGACGGCGGGGCCTCGACCGCCGACGCGCCGACTGTCGATTCCTCTCCGCCTGCCGACCCCTCCCCGTCCCCCGACTCCGGGGGCCCCGGCGCCGATCCCGCGCCCGGCCCGTCCCCGGCCGACGAGTTCGCCTCCGGCTCGGAGCCGGACCGCACCGGCGACGCGAAGTCGGAGGGGGCCGGCGACGACGCGGTAACCCCCGGACGCGGCGCCGCCGCGGGCCACGCCGGCGCCGACGACGCGGGGACCCCTGGTTCGGGCGACCGGTCGACCGGCGAGGGGGGCGAGTCGGACCGCCGGACGGTCAGGATCACCCGCGACGTGGGGCGGATCCTCGGTGTCGACGACATCGAGTACGAACTCGCGACCGAGGACGTGGTAACGCTCCCCAGCGAGAACGCCGAGCCGCTGGTCCAGCGCGACGCGGCCGAGCCGGTCGAGTAGCTCGCCCGCTGGGGCGCCGACCGACCCCGCCGTCGGCGGCCATCGACACCGCTTTTCATACGGCCCCCGACACCCCGGCCATGCTCGATACCGGAACCGAGGCGCCCGGCTTCACGCTCCCGGACCACGTCGGTCGCGAGGTCTCGCTGTCGGAGTTCGAGGGCTGTCGCGTCGTCCTGTACTTCTACCCGCGTGCGGACACGCCCGGCTGCACGACGGAGGCGTGCGGGTTCCGCGACGCACACGACGAGTTCGAGGCGCGCGACGCCGCGGTCCTCGGCGTGAGCGACGACCCGGTCGACGACCTCACCGACTTCGCCCGGAAACACGACCTCCCGTTCCAGCTGCTCTCCGACGAGGACGGAACGGTCGCGTCGGCGTACGACTCATACGGCGAGAAGAACGTGTTCGGCAACGTCGTCGAGGGCGTCTTCCGCAACACGTACCTCGTCGGCCCGGACGGCCGGATCGAGCGGACCTACGAGGGGGTCTCCCCCGAGGACCACGCCGAGGAGCTGCTTGCGGACCTCGACGAGCTCCGCGACGGGGCGTAGCGGCGTCCCGACCGACGGCTCCCCGAGACGGTCGGCCCATCGCTTCGACTGGCCCCTCGCTTCGAGTGGTCTCTCGCATTGGACGACCGCTCGTCCGAAGGGGTTCTCATCCCGAGCGACCCTTCACCGCGGGCGGGCGCGCAGTTCTCGCCGGATCGCCTCGCGTTTGACCAGCCCGAAGCCGACGACGACCGCGACGAAGCCGAGCACGGTGAGCGGCGTCACCGGCTCCGCGAGCAGCAGCGCGCCCAACAGCGTGGCGACCACCGGAACGACGTAGCTCACGAGGTTGATCTCGAACGGGCCGAGCGCGTCGAGCAGCCCGAAGTAGATGGCGTAGCCGACCGCCGAGGAGAACACCCCGAGGAACGCCAGCGCGGCGACCACGTCGGTCGACAGCGCGGCGGGGACCGCCTGCGGCTCGCCGACGGTGAGGCTGCCGACGTGCAGCACCGCCGCCCCCAGCGCCATCCCCCAGGCGGTGCGCGGGAGCGCCTCCGACTCCGGGTCGAGCCACCGGATCGCGACGCTGCCGAACGAGACGGCGACGGCGGCGACGAACACGAACGACACGCCGATCGTCGTGTCGCCCGCGAGATTCCGCGGGGAGGGCTGGGCCACCAGCGCGACGCCGGCGACGCCGAGGACGACGCCGACGTACCCCCGGAGGTCGAGACTCCCCTCGCCCAGCAGCCGGACGGTGAAAAACGTCGTGAGGATCGGGTTGAGGCTGTACACGATCGAGGCGATCCCGCCGGTGGTGTACCGCTGTCCGTACGCGAGGAAGGTGATGTTGGCCACGACGAACAGGAGGCCGGCGACCGCGACCGCGGCGATGTCGCCGCGCGTGTTCGGGAGCGGCTCCGCCGAGCGCCAGCCGACGTACGCGAGCGCGACGAGCGCGCCCACGTCGAAGCGGTACGCGCCCAGCAGCAGCGGGTCGAGTTCGGTCAGCCCCACCTCGATGGCGGGGAAGCTCGCGCCCCAGCAGAGGCCGAGCGCGAGAAAGAGGGCGGCGTTGCGGGCGGAACTCACGGTCGGACCGCCGGCCGGGAGTGACTTCGGCGTTTCCGTTGCGGCCGCACGTTCCCCGACCACCGCGTCGCCTCGCCCCGCACGGACCGGCTCCGGCCGCGGCGCTCCCGACTCGGTCCCGGACCGCACGCTTCGTCCCGTCGGTCGGAAGCCGCCCCGGGAGACCGGGGGGGCGGCCCGGACCGCTCAGTAGCCGCGGGAGATGAGGTAGTCCGCCAGGTCCGCAAGCAGGTCGCGGCCCTCGCTCTCGGGCAGCACCGACAGTCGCTCCTTCGACCGCTCGGTGAGGTCCTCGGCCATCTCGCGGGCGTACGCGATGGAGCCGGCCTCCTCGAGGACGGCGACGGCGTCGTCGACCGCCGACTCGCTCACCTCGGCGGGCGTCTCCGCGCTCACCAGCCCGTCCACGTCGACGCCCTGCTGGCGCGCGTGGAGGGTGATGAGCGTCTCCTTCCCCTCGACGAGGTCGGAGCCGCGCTGTTTGCCCAGCTTCTCGGACGGCACCGTCAGGTCGAGGACGTCGTCCTGGATCTGGAACGCGCGCCCGGAGTCGACGCCGTACTCGTACAGCGACCGGACGGTCCCGTCGTCGGCGCCCATCAGCACCGCCGGGATGGCGGCGGAGGCGCCGTAGAGGACGGCCGTCTTCAGCTCGACCATCTCCAGGTACTCCTCGGGCGTCACGCCGTCGCGGTTCTCGAACTCCACGTCGAGCGACTGGCCCTCGCAGATGCGGGTGCACGCGGACGCGAGCCGGTTGACCGCCTCGACCGTGTTCGCCGGCGCGGCGCCGGCGCCCGACAGCAGCTCGAACGCCTTCGCGTACAGCGTGTCGCCGGCGAGGATCGCCGTCTCGGTGTCGTACGCGCGGTGGACCGCCGGCTCGCCCCGCCGGAGGTCGTCGTCGTCCATGATGTCGTCGTGGATGAGGGTGAACGACTGGATCACCTCGACGCTGACCGCCGCGCGCATGAGGTCGAACCGCTCGCCGCCCAGCGCGGGGAACGACCGGTAGTCGGTCCCGGCGTCGGCGTCGACCTCGGCGAGCGACTCGGCCACGAGGAGCGCGGCCGTCGGCCGGAGGCGCTTGCCGCCGGCCTCGATGATGTACCGGGTCGCCTCGTACAGTCGCTCGGGCTCCGCCATCGGCAGGTCCTCGTCGATGGCGTCGTTGACGCGGTCGCGGCGCTGTCGGACCGCCGCGAGCACCCGTTCGGCGGTCGCGTCCTGCGTCATCGTCACTCCGTCAGCTGGATCATGTTGCCGTTCTGCGTGACGTGGAGGTCACGCCCGAGCTTGTACCCCCTCCGGCTGGCGAGGTCGACGTACGGCGCGAAGCCTTTCATGTCCTGGTGGGCCGGGACGACGTGCTGGGGCTCCAGCGCGTCGAGCATGGTGTAGTGCCCCTCCTCGCGGAGGTGGCCCGAAACGTGAATGTCGTCGTAGATGCGGGCGCCCTGCATCTTCAGCAGGCGCTCGGACTGGTAGCGCTGCCCCTCGTTGGTCGGCTCCGGGATGACCCGGGCCGAGAAGACGACCTTGTCGCCCTCGTCCAGTTCGTACGGGGTCTCGCCGCGACCCATGCGGGTGAGCATCGCGCGCGGCTCGCCCTGGTGGCCCGTGACGATCGGGAGGTAGTTCTCCTTCCCCTCCTGCATGATCCGCTTGAACGTGCGGTCGACGGACTTCCGGTGGCCGTACATCCCGAGGTCGTCCGGGAAGTCGACGAAGTCCAGCCGCTCGGCGGTGCCGGAGTACTTCTCCATCGACCGCCCGAGGAGCACGGGCTCGCGGCCCATCTCCTGTGCGAACTCGACGAGCGAGGAGACGCGGGAGACGTGCGAGGAGAACGTCGTGGCGACGATGCCGCCGTCGTAGTCCTCCATGCTCATCAGGGTGTCCTTCACGTGGTTGCGCGCGTGCGACTCCGAGGGGGTTCGGCCCTTCCGACCGGCGTTCGTGCAGTCCTCGATGTAACAGAGGACGCCCTCGCCCTCGCGGCCGATCTCCCGGAAGCGCTTCATGTCGATGGGGTCCTCGAGGACCGGCGAGTGGTCCATCCGCTTGTCGAGGCCGTACACGACCGAGCCCTCGGGCGTGTGGACGACCGGGTTGATCGCGTCGATGATCGAGTGGGTGACGTGGACGAACTCCAGTTCGACGTTGCCCGAGTCGCCGATGGACATCGTCTCGCCGGCCTCCATCGCCACGAGGTCGTTGTCGACGTTGAACTTGTTCTCGCTTTGAACCTCCTGTTTCACCAGTTCGATGGTGAACGGCGCCGTGACGATCGGCGCGTCGTACCGGTGGGCCAGCTTCGAGATGGCGCCGATGTGGTCGAGGTGACCGTGCGTCGGCACGATGGCCTGCACGTCGCCCTCCATGTCGCTCATGACCCGGTCGTCCGGGATGGCGCCCATGTCGATGAGGTCCAGGCTGTGCATCTTCTCCGTCTCGACGTTGTCGTGGATCAGGACCTGACTCAGGTTGAGGCCCATGTCGAACACGACGATGTCGCTCCCTGCGCGGACTGCCGTCATCTGGCGGCCGACTTCCTCGTAGCCGCCGATTGTCGCGATTTCTACTTCCATGTGGTTTGGTCTCGGTGTTGCGAGCGTGAACTCCGCGCGTCGCGCGCGGCCGATGCTCGTACGGAAAGCCCCGGTACGGTACGGGTCGCTGTGGACCCCGGCGTCTTGCAGCGCGTCGGTCCGCATCCCGCTATACGGGTCGGTCCCGTACTTACCCGCGGGCTCTGGTGTCAGAACTGTACACGTCCGGTGATAAAACTGCTCGGGTTCGGCGCCCACTCGTCGGCCCGACGGGTCGTGTCACGGCATCGCCACGCGGTCCGTCGGTCTCCCGTCCGGTCCGGTACGCTTAAACCCGAATCGAACGACGGCCCGGTATGACAGGCCGCCCACTCGACGTCCTCGAGGAGGCCCTCGACACGCCGGTGACCGTCCGGCTCAAGGACGACACCGCTCACTTCGGCGTGCTCGCAGGCTACGACCAGCACATGAACGTCGTGCTCGACCCCACCGAACTGGAGGGAACGACCGACGACGAGGTGGAAGACACAACGATTATCCGTGGCGACAACGTCGTCTCGATCAACGTATGACCGGAGCCGGCACGCCGTCTCAGGGGAAGAAGAACAAGACGACACACGTCAAGTGTCGACGCTGCGGCGAGAAGTCGTACCACGTGAAGAAGAAGCAGTGCTCCTCGTGCGGCTTCGGCAAGTCGGCGAAGCGGCGCGACTACGAGTGGCAGTCGAAGGCGGGCGACAACTGAGCCGCTCACCGCCGGTACCCTGCCGGCGGGTACTCCGGTCCGACCGCTTCTCGCGAGCTATCTCACACCGGTAGCCCGTCGGCCGTTACGCCTCGGGATCGCCCGCAGGGAACACGTACGTGCATACCTCGGCCGATTCCGCCGGCGACCTACGCACGATAACGGGGATTTTTGTGACGCGAGCGCCCAGACCGACTCATGTCACAGGGCGATCCCGGGAACGGGGCGGCGGCTCCGGTCACCTCTCTCACCGACCCGCTCGACGACGGCGATCGAGCGCCGGCCGCCGCCGACGGGCCGACGGAGAAGTGCGGCGTCGTCGGCGTCTCCCTGACCGACCGAGCCGCCGCGCGGCCGCTGTACTACTCGCTGTACGCGCTCCAGCACCGGGGGCAGGACTCGGCGGGGATCGCCACCCACGACGGCTTCCAGCAGCACAGCCACGTCGGGATGGGCCTCGTCGGCGACGCGTTCGACGGGACGGACCTCGACGGGCTCGCCGGCTCCGCGGGGATCGGTCACGTCCGGTACCCGACCGCCGGCGGCGTGAACGCCCGGTGTGCACAGCCGTTCTCGGTGTCGTTCAAGTCGGGCGCGCTCGCGCTCGCCCACAACGGGAACCTGGTCAACGCCGACGACATCCGCGACGAGCTGGCTTCCTCGGGGCACGCGTTCACCTCCCGGGGAGACACGGAAGTGATCGCCCACGACCTGGCTCGCAATCTCATCGAGGCCGACCTCATCCGGGCGGTCAAGCGGACGATGGACCGCGTTCACGGCTCCTACTCGCTGACGGTGATGCACGACGACACCGTGCTGGGCGTGCGGGACCCGCTCGGGAACCGCCCGCTGTGCATCGGGAAGCTGGAGGACGGCTACGTGCTCGCTTCGGAGTCGGCGGCGATCGACACGCTCGACGGCGACCTCGTCCGCGACGTGCGCCCGGGCGAGCTCGTCGTCCTCGAGTCCGACGGGAGCGGCTTCGAGTCCTACCAGCTGTTCGAGGAGGAGCACACCGCCCGCTGCTTCTTCGAACACGTCTACTTCGCCCGGCCGGACTCCGTGATCGACGACACGCTCGTGTACGAAGCTCGACGCGACCTCGGTCGCGCGCTGTGGGAGGAGTCCGGCGTGGACTCCGACGTGGTGATGCCGGTGCCCGACTCCGGGCGCGCGTTCGCCTCCGGCTACGCGGACGCGGCCGCCGAGGACGGCGCCGAGGTGGAGTTCGCGGAGGGGCTGATGAAGAACCGCTACGTCGGCCGGACGTTCATCATGCCCACCCAGGACGAGCGCGAGCGGGCAGTGCGGCTCAAGCTGAACCCGATCCGCTCGACCGTCGAGGGGAGGACCGTCACGCTCATCGACGACTCCATCGTGCGCGGCACGACGTCGACGCAGTTGGTGGAGCTGCTGCGCGACGCCGGCGCCGCGGAGGTTCACGTCCGGATCGGCGCGCCGGCCATCGTCGCGCCCTGCTACATGGGCATCGACATGGCGACCCGGGAGGAGCTGATCGCCGCCGGCCGACCCGTCGAGGAGATCCGGGACGACATCGCCGCCGACTCGCTGTCGTACCTGTCGGTCGACGCCGTCGCCGACGCGCTGGCGTCGTCGAGGGCGGACCTGTGTCTGGGCTGTGTCACCGGGGAGTACCCGTACGACATCGACGGGGAGACCGCCGACCGCGACGTGAGCCGGCCGGCGGTCGGGGAGCCGCCGCCGGCGGACGACTGACGAGCGACGCCCGAGGGCGGTCTCGGCCGACCGCTCGCCGACGGGTGCCCGTGACTCGGGGGTGCGAACAGGCGACACTGGACGACCCGCGGACCGTCGTGTCGCACACCCGCTCGCGGCCCGCGGCGGTCCTCACCGCATCGCCGGGGGTGGTCGCGCTTTGGTATTTCAACGTTCGCCGGGGCGGGAACGGACCGTTCGTCGTCCGGGGGTCAGTACACGTGATACAGCAGCGCGTACACGACGACGCCCAGCGCGAACGAGACGAACCACAGCGACGCCGCGATCCGGCCGACGCGGGCGTGCGCGGTGTCGAACAGGTCGCCCAGGGGGCGGGTCGCCGCGAGCGTCAGCACGTACGCGACCAGCGGGACGCAGACGATCGCGAGGACGATGTGGACGCCCAGCAGCGGGAGGTAGACGAATCGCTCGACGGCGGCCGGGCCGCCGAACTCCGTCGTCCCGACGAGCGCGATCCGGTAGAGGTACATCACGAGGAACGCCGCGAACAGCGCCGTCGTCGCCAGCATGAACCGGCGGTGGGCCTCGTAGTCGCGACCGCGGGCGGCGCGGACGCCGCCGAGGATCGTGGCGAGGGCCGCAAGCGAGACGACCGCGTTCAGCGTCGGGATGGCGTCGACGACCGCCGCCGGCGCCCGCGGCAGGGCGGTCTCCGGGACGACGCCGCCGACGACGGCGAACACGAGGCCGAGCGCGACCGCCGAGATCGCGGCCGCGACGCCGAGGCTGTGCCGGCGAGCGAACCCGCGGACCCCGCGAACCGGGGTCGATGTGTCGGTACTCATTGACGGAGGGACGGGCGGGAGGGTCAAAGCCGTTGTCCGATCGACCGCGCCGCGGTGTGGGGGTTCGGCGCGCGAACCGGGCGGGATGGAAAGCCATTTAACGGTAACCGGGTTACGACGGGGTGCGTACTGACGCACGATGCGTGGGTAGCCAAGCCAGGCCAACGGCGCAGCGTTGAGGGCGCTGTCCTGTAGAGGTCCGCCGGTTCGAATCCGGTCCCACGCATCCCACGTGATGCGTACGCGGGCGGATCCGAGCCGGGGAGCGCGTTCCGCGCGACCGTGGTTCGGATCCGGTCACACGCATCTCACGCGGCGCCGACCGCGCCGCACGGATGCGGGTGCTGTACGCCCCTCGGGGCGCCCTACGGACAGCACCCACGCACAACCTTCCGACATCGACCCGACAGCGACGGCGCCGTCCGTCGCCGGGGAGCGGGAGAGGACAACGGTTTTGTCGGGAGGACACGGCGTCGACTGGTATGCACGCGATCACCGGCTCCGGGTGGATCGAGGTGATCTCGGGGTCGATGTTCTCCGGGAAGACCGAGGAGGTGCTCCGACGGCTCCGTCGGGCGGAGATCGCGGGCCAGGAGATAGCCGTCTTCACGCCCGCCCTCGACGACCGGTACGGCGAGACGACGATCGGGACCCACAACGGAGCCTCGCGGACGGCGACCGTCGTCGACAACGAGGGCAACGGGCCGTGGGACGTCGTCGACGCGGTGAACGGCGAGGAGGTGGTCGCGATCGACGAGGCGAACTTCTTCTCGGACGCGCTCGTCGACGTCTGTCAGGCCCTGGCGAACGACGACCGCCGGGTCATCGTCTCGGGAACGGACCAGACGTACCGCGGCGAGCCGTTCCGCCCGCTCCCGGAGTTGATGGCGGTCGCGGAGTACGTCGACAAGTTCCGGGCCATCTGTGCGGTCTGTGGCGAGCCGGCCGCCCGAAACCAGCGGCTCATCGGGGGCGACCCCGCCCACGAGGACGACCCGACGATCCTCGTGGGCGCCGACGAGAGCTACGAGGCGCGGTGTCGCGACTGCCACGTCGTCGAGCGCGGCTGAGCCGCGCGTCGGCGTCGGGACCGCGTCGCGCTTCCCCCGCCCGCGGCGGCGGCTCTCGTCCACCGGAACCGTCATCACCGCCCCGCCGCAACGCCCGCTGTGACGACGTGGGTCGAGAACCCGGAGGGGGGACGGGCACGCGGGCCGGGCGCGCTCGCCCGGGCGTGGGTGGAGGTACTGGTCCGGCCGACGCGGTTCTTCCGCAGCGGCGTCGCGCCCGGCGACCAGGCGCCCGGACTGGCGTTCGCCGTCTGCGTCGCGCTGGCGTTCGCCGGCGGGCTGTTCGTCTTCGACCCCGGCGCGATCCCGACCGCGTTCGGCGGCCCGGGCGTGTCGGCGGTCGTCTCGCTGTCGTTCGTCGCGGTGTTCCTCGCGCCGGCCGCGCTCCACCTCACCGCCGCGCTGCAGACGGTGCTGCTCATCCTGCTGGTCCGGGACCGCGCCGGGATCAGCGAGACGGTCCAGGTGGTCGCGTACGCCAGCGCGCCGTGCGCGCTCGCCGGTCTCCCGGTGCCGGAGCTTCGGGCGGCGTGTGCGCTGTACGGCGCGGGACTGCTCGCGCTCGGGACACGGGAGGTCCACCGGACGACGACCGAGCGCGCGGTCGCGGCGACGGCGGTCCCGGCGGCGCTGGTGTTCGGCTACGGCTTCCGCGGCTTCGACGCGGCGGCGACGCTTTTGACTCGCTGGTACATCATCTGAGCCGGACGCCGGCGCGCCGGTGTTCGGGGGTGTCGGCGGTTCTCCCGTCCCGAACCCGCCGGGTTGAGGGTGGCCGGCGGCGACGACGCATCGAGGGGACCGTCCACGTTTCGACAACCGTTTTAGGCAGGGGCCACTGGCTCAATCAAATGGGTAAGTGTATCATCTGTGGTGCGTCCGTGGACGGACGCATCTGCTCCTCCCACGAGGAGGACGTCGTCTTCGAGTTCCGCGGCGACGACCCCGACCAGCTCGTCTCGAACCGCTTCTACACCGGCATCGTCGACGGCTACGCCGACTTCGGCGTGTTCATCGACGTCTCGTCGAACGTCACCGGACTGCTCCACCGCTCGGAGCTCGACCGGCGGATCGAGTCGCTGGACTGGGAGCCCGGGGACCGCGTGTTCGTCCAGGTGAAGAACGTCCGCGACAACGGCGACGTCGACCTGGCGTGGTCGATCCGGCAGTCCGACCGGGAGTTCCGCGGGGCGCTCGTCCAGGACGGAACCGACGAACGCGAGCCCGACTCCGACGACTCCGACGGCGACGACGACGGGGGCGCCGTCGTGACCCACACGCCGACCCCGGACGACCCTCGCGGGACCGACGGCTCCAGCGACTCGGGCGGCTCCGGCGGGTCGAGCGACACTGGCGGCTCGGACGGTTCCGGCGGCTCGGCGGCCGCCGTGGCGGAGACGCAGGAGGCGGAGACGGAGTCCGACGACGGCGACGACATCGAGGCGATCCGCGAGCGGAACCAGGCCACCCCCGAGGGCGACCTCGAGCGCGTCGCCGTCGGCACGCTCTTGGACCGCGTCGGCGAGGAGGTTCGGATCGAGGGCGAGGTGACGGCGGCGCGACAGACCGGCGGGCCGACCGTCTTCGAGCTGCGCGACGAGACGGGCATCGTCGACTGCGCGGCGTTCGTGCAGGCGGGCGTCCGGGCGTACCCCGGGATCGACACCGGCGACGTCGTCCGCCTCGACGGCGAGGTGGAGGTCCGCCGCAACGAGATCCAGGTCGAGACGGAGGCGCTGGTCGCGCTGGAGGGCGAGGAGGCCGAGACGGTACGACGGCGGTTAGCCGACGCTCTCACCGACGAGGCACGCCCCGACGAGCTGGCGACGCTGGGCGGCCACGACGCCGTCGCGGCCGTCGACGACGAGCTGCTCGACGCCGCGGAGGCGATCCGCCGCGCCGTCATCGAGTCCCGGCCAGTCGTCGTCAGACACGCCGCCACCGCCGACGGCTACGTCGCCGGCGCCGCGATCGAGCGGGCCGTCCTCCCGCTCGTCCGCGAGGAGCACTCCGAGAGCGACGCCGAGTACCACTACTTCACGCGGCGCCCGCTGGACGACCCCGTCTACGACATGGACGCCGCGACGAAAGACGCCACGCGGATGCTCCAGGACCGCGACCGCCACGGCGAGAAGCTTCCGCTGGTGCTTCTGGTCGGTACCGGCTCGACGGTCGACTCCGAGGACGGCCTGGAGCTGCTGAGCGTCTACGACGCCGAGCGCGTCGTCGTCGACGCGGCGACGGCCGACCCCGAGATCGCCGACAGCGTCGCCACGCTCGTCAACCCCGGGCTCGCCGGCGCCGACACGGACGACCTCACGACCGGCGCGCTCGCCACGGTGCTTTCGGCGACGGTCAACGGGGAGGTGGCCGACGAGGTCGCCCACCTCCCGGCGGTCAGCTACTGGGAGGGGGCGCCCGACGCCTACGCGGAGCTGGCGACCGACGCCGGCTACGACGCCGACCGGCTCGCCGAGCTCCGCGAGGCGGTCGCGCTGGAGGCGTACTACCAGAGCTACCAGGACAAACGCGAACTCGTCGCGGACATCCTGTTCGGCGAGGAGGGGGCCGCGCTCGCGGGCCACGTCGCCGAGCAGTTCCGCGAGAAGCTGGAGACGGAGCTCGACACCGCGGCCGCCAACGTCGAGGAGCGCGAGGTCGACGGACGGACGTTTGCCACGCTCGACGCCGACGCGTACAGCCACCGATTCGACTTCCCGTCGACGACCCTGCTGGCGGACGAACTACAGCGTCGCGGCGACCGCGACGCGACCGTCGTGTACGGCACCGACGAGCTGTACGTTCGCGCCGACGGCGACGTGGACGTGCGGTCGGCCGCCGGCGACGCCGCGATGGCGGTGCCGGACGCGGGCGTCACAGCCGTCGGCGTCCGCCAGGGCCGCGTCGAGTACCTCGCCGGTCGGCGCGACGAGGTCACCGACGCCGTCGTCGACGCGGTCGCCGGCCAGCTCGGGTGAGCGCGGGGACCGCCGACCGAACCGGACCCGCCGTATCTCCGGACGTCCGCTCGGGAGCGACGGCTCCGTCCCGCCGGGACCGACCGCCCGCAACACATAACCCCGAAAGCACCGACGGCTCAGGCATGATAGACGAGACGGTCGCCGAGATCCGCGAGATGCAGACCCACTCCTCGTCGGTCGTCGCCGTGAAGGCCGCGCGGGCGCTGCGCGACCTGCTCGACCGCGAGTGCGCCACGCTCGACGAGTTCGAGCGCGACCTCGACCACAACGCCGGCGCGCTCCGGCGGGCCAACCCGTCTCATGCCAGCCTCCACCGGACCACGCGGGCGATCGTCGACGCGGTGGTCGGGGCGGCCGCCGACGTCGGCGAGGCGAAAGAGCTGCTCTCGACCGCCATCGACCGCGAGGTCGCGCGCGTCGAGGACGGGAAGCGCAGGGCCGCCGAGCGCGCCGCCGAAACGTTCGACGACGGGGAGACGTTCCTCACCCACGACTACTCCTCGACCGTGCTGGAGGCCGTCGAGTCGGCCGCCGCCGACGGCGCGCACCTGACTGCCTACGTCACCGAGGCGCGACCGAGACATCTCGGCCGGAAGACGGCCCGCACCCTCGCGGCCATCGACCGCGTCGAGCCGCACCTCGCGGTCGACGCCGCCGCGGGCCGCCTCCTCCGGGAGGTCGACCCCGACCGCGTCGTCGTCGGGATGGACTGCATCGTCGACGACGTGCTGTACAACCGCGTCGGCACGTTCCCGATCGCCGCGGCGGCCGCCTCGGTCGGCGTGCCGGTCGTCGTCGTCGGCTCCGGGACGAAGCTGGTCGACGAGGGGTTCCGCTTCGAGAACGAGTTCCGCCCGCCCAGCGAGGTGATGCTCGAACCCGCCGAGGGGATCGCCGTCGAGAACCCCGCCTACGACGCGACGCCCGTCTCCCTGGTCGACCGGGTGATCACCGACCAGGGCGTCCTCGAAGTCTGATCGACCCGCCCTCCGACACGGGTCGACCTGCTCACCCGAGGGTGATCCGGCGTCCCTCGGCGTCGGAGCGCTCGACCGCGTCGAGGACGCGCTGCACCTCGTAGGCGTCCGCGAAGTTCGGGTGGAACCGCGCGTCGTCCCCGTCGCCGACGGCGTCGCCCGCGACGCCCGTGGCTCCGCCGGCGACCGCCGTGAGGAACTCGTAGTTCTCGTGGACGAACGTGTGCTCCCAGCCGAGGACGTGCCCCGGCGGCCACCAGTGGTCGACGTACGGGTCGTCGGCGTCGGTGACCAGCACCGTCTCGTACCCCCTGTCGTCGCCGGTCAGCACGCGCAGTTCGTTGAGCCGCTCCAGCGAGAACTCGACGCTCCCCTCGCTGCCGTGGACCGCGATCGTGTGGTCGTTCTTGTGTCCCTCGGCCACCCGGGAGGCCTCGAACGTCCCGACGGCGCCGCTCTCGAACTCGACGTGTGCCGAATAGGCGTCGTCGACGGTGACCGGACGGGTCTCCCCGTCGGCGCCCTCGACCGGCCGCTTCTCGGTGAACGTGCGGAGCCGACCGGACACCGACCGGACCTCGCCCGCGCGGTCGCCGACGAGGAACCGGGCGAGGTCGACCGTGTGGGCGCCGAGGTCGCCGAGCGCGCCGGAGCCGGCCAGCTCCTCGTCGTTCCGCCAGCTCCACGGCGCCTCCGGGTCCGACAGCCAGTCCTGGAGGTACCGCCCCCGAACCTGTCGGATCTCGCCGAGCTCCCCGGCGTCGATCAGCCGCCGCGCGTAGCGGATCGCCGGCACGAACCGGTAGTTGAACGCGCACGCCGCCGGCACGTCCGCCGCCGCGGCCGCGTCGCGCATCCGCTCGGCGTCCGACAGCGTCGGCGCCAGCGGCTTCTCACAGAGGACGGGCGTGCCCGCCTCCAGGGCGGCGACGGACGGCTCGACGTGGAGGTGGTTGGGGCCGAGGTTGTAGAAGGCGTCCACCTCCCCGACCACGTCGCGCCAGTCGGTCGCGGTGTGGTCGAAGCCGAGCGTCCCCGCCGCCTCGGCCAGCGCGTCCTCGTCGCGGCCGACCACCGTGTGTCGGTTCGTCTCCGGCGCGTCCGGGAAGAACATTGGCAGGCGGTCGAGCGCGTTCGCGTGCGCCTTCCCCATGAAGCGGTAGCCGAGGACGCCGACGTCGATGGGCTCGTCCGTCATGCCGTGGTCACCTCGGGAGTCCCCGCCGCGAGCGAGGAAGCCCCCCGCAGTAAAACGGTGGTACCCGTGAACCGATAGCCGAGGACGCCAATGTCGATGGGTTCGTCGGTCATCGGCGTTCACTCCGCCCAGTAGGCGTCGCCGGGGGTCGTCTCGAACACCGCCCGGTCCAGCAGGTCGACGGCCTTCTCCAGCCCCTCCCGGGAGGAGGTGAGCGCGTCCTCGTGTTCGATCGAGAGCGCGCCGTCGTACTCGACCAGCCGGAGCGTGCTCACCACGTCCTTCCAGTGGTCCTCGCCGTGGCCGTAGCCGACCGAGCGGAACAGCCACGAGCGGTTCGCGCCGTCGGCGTAATCGGTCGTGTCGAGCACGCCCTTCTCGCGGGTCTGCGCCTCGTACACCTCGGTGTCTTTCGCGTGGACGTGGTGGATCGCGTCCCGCTCGCCGAGCGCGCGGATCGCCGCCGTCGCGTCGATCCCCTGCCAGTAGAGGTGTGAGGGGTCGAAGTTCGCGCCGACGCGGTCGTTCGTGAGCTCCCTGAGCCGCAGCATGCCGTGGGGTTCGTGGACGAGCATGTTCGGGTGCATCTCGACCGCGACGTCGACGCCGTGGCGGTCGGCGTGGGCCGCCAGGTCGCTCCAGTAGTCCTCGGCGACCTCCCACTGGTACTCGTGGGCGTCCGCGTGTTCCGTCGGCCACGGCGCGGTGATCCAGTTGGGCACCTCGTCGTTCGGCCCGCCGGCGGGAAGCCCCGAGAAGCAGGTGACCGTGTCGACGCCGAACTCGTCGGCCAGTTCGACCGCCTCCCGAAATTCGCGGTCGGCCTCCGCGGCCCGGTCGTCGTCCGGGTGGAGGGGGTTGTTGTGGGTGGCGAACGCGCTCGCCCGGAGGTCGTACTCGTCGAGGTCCGCCCGGAGCGCGGCCCGGGCGTCCTCGTCCGCGAGCAGCGCCTCGCGGTCGACGTGGTCGGCGCCGGGGAAGCCGCCGACCCCGAGCTCGACCGCGTCGACGCCGATGTCGGCGAGATACTCGAACGCCTCCTCGCGCGAGTCGCCGCTAAGGGGAACCGTCAGCACGCCGATGTCCATGCTCGCGGATTGTACAACGGGGCGAATAAATCCCTGTGTCGACGCGACGACGGCGTCCCGGCTCCGGCCGTGGTCGCCGGCGCGGTCCGGTCGCCTCAACCGCCGCGCTCGGTCGAGGGGCCGTTCGCGCGCCTGTCCATCGGGTCCTCCAGTTCGCCCACCACCTCCTCCAGCGCGTCGGTCGCGGTGACCAGCCCGCGGATCGCCCCGTCGGAGACGACCAGCGCCAGCTCCTGGCCCTCCAGCTGGAAGCGGTCGATGACGTCGGAGAGGGTCACGTCGGGCGAGACCGTCATCGGCTCCGAGGCCACCTCCCGGAGGTCGACGTCGGCGTCGGCGAACGCGTCGGCCTCCCTGATGAACGCCGGGACGTACACCGTGCCCAGGAACCCGGTCCCGTCCTCGTCGAGCAGCGGGAACCGCGTGAACGGATGCTCCCGCATCGTCTCCAGGTTCCGGGCGCGGGACTCCCCCGTCGACAGCGTCACCATCTCCTCGCGCGGCACCATCACCTCCCCGACCGTGCGCTCGCCCACGCGGAGGGCGTTGACCACCTCCTCGCGGCGCTCCTCGGAGAGGTCGCCCGCCGAAAGCGTCGACGCCAGTTCGCGCCGGAGGTCGGCGCGCGTCTCGACGACGTCCTCGCCGGCCTCCAGCCACGCGCCCGTCATTTCGACGCCGAACAGCTTCAGCGTCGCCTTCGCGACCCAGTCGCCGAACCTGATGACCGGCGAGATCAGCTCGTGGAAGTAGTACAGCGGCGCCGCGCCGTACCGCGACACCTGCCGCGAGCGCTCCACCCCGAGATACGTCGGCGTCTGCTCGCCGTGGGTGAGATGGAGGAGGTTGATCACCCCGAACGCCAGCAGCGCGCCGGCGCCAATCGACGCGAGGCCCGTGTCCCCGAACAGCGGCTCGAACAGCGCCGCCAGCGCCGGCTCCGCGACGATCCCGACCGCGATGCTGGAGGCGGTTATCCCCACCTGACACGTGGTGAGATAGATCTCCAGGCTCTGTGTCATCTCCCAGGCCCGCTCCAGCGCGGGCGTGTCGCCGACGAACTCCGCCTCGGTGAACTGTCGGGCCCGCGTGAGCGCGAACTCGACGGCGACGAAGAAGCCGTTCGCGAGGATCAGCCCGACGCCCGCGGTCAGCCTGACCGCGACCTCCGCC
This sequence comes from Halobacteriales archaeon QS_6_71_20, assembly GCA_003020945.1. Lineage (GTDB taxonomy): Archaea > Halobacteriota > Halobacteria > Halobacteriales > Haloferacaceae > Halobaculum. Next base: position 26,251 of record PXRU01000030.1, on the reverse strand, counting down.
GCGGACATCGACGTGGTGACCATCTCGACGGTTCGGTTCTCCCGGGAGCGGCAAAAGCTGACCCGCTCCGGGTGCCCGCGGCTACCCGTCCAGCCGGACCGCGTGCCCGGTCTCGGTGGACTCGTAGATCCCCTCGATCACCCGCTGGACCGCCAGCCCCTCCTCGATGGTGTTGCGGCCGGGGGCCTCGCCGGTCGCGACCGCCTCGAGGAACGTCAACTGCTCGGCGCGGTGGGTGTCGACCTCGCGGGTGTCGACGTCCGTGTCGGTGAGATGGTGGCCGCCGCCGACGCCGGCTTCGAACAGGGTGAGGTCGCCCGCGCCGCGGTCGAAACACGCGCCCGCCTCCGTCCCCCGGACGAAGAACTCGTTCGTCTCCGGGCGGTTCGTCGCCCACGCGGTCTCCAGCGACACCGTCGCCCCGTCGACCGTGCGGATGAACGCCGAGACCGAGTCGTCGACGTCGAACTCGCCGCCGGCGGAGTCGTCGCCCCACATGTCGATGTAGGCGTAGTTCTCGCGGTCGCCGAACTCCGAGCGGGTGACGCCCGACACCTCGACCACCTCCCGGAAGTCGAGGAAGTGCAGCGCCAGGTCGATGGCGTGGACGCCGATGTCGATGAGGCTGCCGCCGCCGGCGACCGCGTCGTTCGTGAACCAGGAGCCGCGGCCGGGGATCCCCCGGCGACGGATGTAGTTCGCCTCGACGTGGCGCACCTCGCCGAACCGGCCCGTGTCCTGGTAGTGTTTCAGCACCTCGACGGGCGCGCTGAACCGGTTGTTGAACCCGACCATGCAGAACGCGTCCGCGCGGTCGGCGGCGGCGGCGATGCGCTCGGCGGACTCCAGCGTGTGCGCCAGCGGCTTCTCCAGCAGCACGTCGACGCCCGCCTCCAGGGCGCCGACGGCGTACTCCTCGTGGAAGCGGTTCGGCGTCGTGACGAGGACGGCGTCGATCAGGTCGTACAGTTCGTCGACGTCCTCGAACACGTGGGCGTCGAACCGGGCGACGAACCGCTCCCTGGCGTCGGCGTCGACGTCCATCCCCCCGACGAGGTCGGCGTCGATCGACTCCAGCCGGTCGGCGTGGTGGTGGCCGATCCCCCCCAGCCCGACGATGCCGACGCGGACCTCCGACGGGTCGAACCCGTCGACCACGCTCATCGACCCACCTCGGAACTACTCGAATACGAGTACACCATCAGTACCGGGAGCGACGGTACGGGCGTCAGTATAGTTGTCGTTCCCGTTCCTCGCGCTCCCGCTCCTCCTCCCGCTGTTTCGCACGACTGCGACGTCCCCGGAGGTACCGGCGAGCCAGCGGGAGGAACCGGTTCCTCCCGTCGCGGACCAACGCGTACAGCCCGTACACCCACGGGACGAAAAGCAGCGTCACCGCCGCCAGATACAGCGCCTCGACCATCCTACTCGGCCTCCTCCCCGCGGGCGTCGGTCGCGGCGCCGGTCCGCCGGGAGACGCCGTGGACGAGCGCCTCCCCGGTCGCGTCGTCGAACAGGTGGATCTTCGCGCGGTCCAGCGCCACCTCGACGCGGTCGCCCTCGGCGATGGTGCTGTCGGGCGAGACGCTCATCAGCAGGCTGTCGTCGCCGCTCACGTCGCCGCCCATTCCGGAGCCGGCCTTCTCCCCGAGCATGAGGTAGACGAAGATCTCGTCGCCCATCGGCTCCAGCACGTCGACCTCGGCGCCGATCAGCTCCGTCGGGTCGACCGCGTCCTCGATGAACTCCTCGGGGTAGACGTCCTCCGGCCGGACGCCGAGCGTCACCGGGTTGCCGGGGGCGACGGCGACCCCCTCCGTCGGGAAGCTCGCGTCGTAATGGGTCGAACTGAAGCCGGAGGCGGTGATATCCCCGTTCGTGAAGTTCATCGCCGGCGACCCGATGAAGCCGGCGACGAACTCGTTGGCCGGCTCGTTGTAGCAGGTCAGCGGCGCGGCGAACTGCTGGAGCTCCCCCCGGTTGAGGACGGCGATCCGGTCGGACATCGTCATCGCCTCCGCCTGGTCGTGGGTGACGTAGACGATCGTCGTCTCCAGCTCCTGGTGGAGCCGCTGGAGCTCCGTCCGCATGTGGACGCGCAGCTTCGCGTCGAGGTTCGCCAGCGGCTCGTCCATGAGGAACACGTCCGGCTCGCGGACGATGGCGCGGGCGATGGCGACGCGCTGGCGCTGGCCGCCGGACATCTCGTCGGGCATCCGGTCGAGCATCCCCTCCATCTGGACGATCGACGCGGCGTCCTCGACGCGACGGTCGATCTCCCCTTTCTCGTAGTTGCGGAGGCGGAGCCCGAAGGAGATGTTGTCGTACACGTCCATGTGCGGGAACAGCGCGATGTTCTGAAACACCATCGAGATGCCCCGGTCCTTCGGCGGGAGCGTCGTCACGTCGCGCTCGCCGATGGTCACCGTCCCGTCGCTGGGCTTCGTCAGCCCCGCGATCATCTCCATCGTCGTCGACTTCCCGCAGCCCGATGGGCCGACGAGCGTGATGAACTCCCCGTCCCTGATGTCGAGGTTCATCTCGTCGACTGCGGTCACGTCCTCGTACCGTTTCGTCACGTCGGTGAGTTGAACTCGTGCCATTGTATCACTCCTTGAGTGCGCCCGCGGTCAGCCCGCTCACGATCTTCTCCTGTGCGACGACCACGAGGATCGCCACCGGCACCACGGCGATGATGCTGCCGGCCGCCATGATGCCGTACGTCACCTCGAACTGGCCCGACCGCTGCAGGCCGAGAAGCCCGCCCACGATCGGCGCCCAGTTGCCCGGCTGTCCGTTGTTCATCAGCTGGCTGAAGAAGAACTCGTTGTAGACGGCGATGAAGGTGAGCACGCCCGCCGTCGCCACGCCCGGCGCCGACAGGGGGATGATCACCCGGAACAGCGCGCCCAGCCGCGTCGTCCCCTCGACGCGGGCCGCGTCCTCCAGCCCGTCGGGGATCTGCCCGTAGAACGTCGTGAGAATGAAGATCGACAGCGGCATGAACAGCGAGCTGAAGGGTAGGACCATCGCCCCGGGCGTGTTGTAGAGCCTGAACCCGGGGATCACGTTCCCGGTGAACAGCTGGAACAGCGGGACGAAGAACGCCGCCGGGGGGAAGTAGCTGATCGCCAGCACGGCCAGCATCAGCGGCGCCCGGCCGGGGAACTCCAGTCGGCCGAACACGTACCCCGCCAGGCTCGACAGCAGCAACACGACCGCGGTCGTCGTCAGCGCCAACACGAGGCTGTTGACCATGTACCGCAGGAAGTCGACCTGCCGGAACACCTCGACGAACACCGAGAAGTCCACCGCCGTCGGCACCACGGCAAGCGGCACGTTCTCGGGCGTGACGCCGAGCACCAGCAGGAAGTAGAAGGGGAACAGCGTGGTGACGAGGAAGAAGATCGTCGCGACGTAGAACATCGCGCGGTACACCCGCTGCGGGTCGTCGATCGACTTCGCCACCCACCGCTGGAGCGGGCCGCGCTTCAGTTCCGGCTCCGTCGCGACGCCGCCGTCCGAACGCGGTCCGTCCCTCATAGTTCACCCCTCGCGTAGCCGACGATGTACACCGAGACGACGATGCCGATGATGGCGGCGGTAACGAACGCGATCGTCGCCGAGGAGCCGAGCATCCGGTTGCTGAACGTCGTCACGACCAGACACGACAGCGACGGCACCGTCGTACAGCCGGAGACGGTCTCGATGAGCCCGTAGATCCGCATCGCCTGAATGGTGCGGAACAGCATCGCGACCAGCACCGTCGGCAGGATGATCGGGAGCGTGATGAACTTGAAGCGCTGCCACGGCGACGCGCCGGCCACCTTCGCCACGTCGAAGAGGCTCCGGTCGATCGACTGCATCCCCGCCAGAATAAGTAGCGCCATGAACGCCGTCGTCTTCCAGACGTCGGCCACGATGACGATCATCGTCGCGTCCTGTGCGTTCGCCAACGGCGTCGTCGTCAACAGCCCGAGCCGGTTCAACAGCGCCGGGTTGTCGGCGGTGCCGACGAGGAAGCCGACGTTCGGCTGGAACATCAGGAAGAAGATCATCCCCTGGACGACGATCGGGATCGCCCACGGGAGGATGATCGCGACCCGGACCCAGCGCCGGCCGCTGAACTCCTTGTCGAGCACGAGCGCCTGCACGAAGCCGATGAGCGTCTCGAAGGAGACGCTGATGACCGTAAACACCAGCGTCACCGCGAGCGCGCTCCCGAACAGCGCGTCGACCGTCAGCGACTGCGGCAGGAACGGCGACGGCAGCAGCGCCGACCGCTCTCCCGTCAGGATCGCGACGTAGTTCTCCAGGCCGAGGAACCCGCCGACGGCCGCGGCCCCGAGGCTGTCGGAGAACAGCGAGAGCCGGAACGTCGACAGCAGCGGCCAGAGGGCGATCACCCCCAGCAGCAGCAGCGCGGGCGACAGGAGCAGGTAGGCGTACTGCGTCTCCGTCAGGTTCTCCATCCACCTGACGGTGTCGACGTACACCCCCGACCGCTCCCGTCGGGGCGTCCCGCCCGATTGTCGTTCGGTACTCATGTCGCTTGGTAACGATCGTTCATGATGACAATAAGTGTATGGTCCGGTTACGCCTGGCTTTCGATCGACTCCAGGGATTCGGCAAGGTCGCTCATCGCCTGCGTCGGCGTCTTCTGCTGGCGGAGGCTCGCGTTCACCTCCTTGTGGATCTGTGCGGACTGCTGGGTCCAGACCGTCGTGACCGGCCGCGGCAGCGCGTTCTCGCCGGCCACCTGCAGGGTGTCGACGTACCGGCCGATGACGTCGAGCTCCCGCGTGCGGTCGGTGTTGATCAGGTCGGCGATGGGCGGCGTCCACCCGCCGATCTCGAACATCCGCAGGCGGACCTCGTCCTCCTGGAGCGCCTGGAACAGCTGGAGGGCGGCGCGCTTGCGCGAGTCGTTCGCGTTCGGATTGAGCGTGAGATGCCAGCCGCCCAGCGCGGAGGTGCTGCCGCCGATCGAGTCGTACGGCGACTCCTCCTGGGAGACGGCGTACGGGATCGGCATGACCCCGAGGTCCTCGCCGAAGGCGTCCTCCGCGGCGTTGATGTTGATCGAGTACGGCCAGTTGCGCAGCGCCACCGCGTTGCCGTTCGTGAACGGCTCGCGGGAGGGCTCCTCCGTGTACTGGACGACCGCGTCCGGCGAGATGTTCTCGTAGCCGTCGAGCGCGACCTCGTCGCTGCTCCCGTTGATGAACGTCCGCATCATCCGGATCGCGTCGATGACGTTCTCCTCCTCGACGGTGATCTCGCGGTCACCGACGGGGCCGAAGTAGTTCTCGAACTCGCCGAAGTACGAGCCGCCGTGCGAGCCCATGAACTCGACGAAGTCACAGCAGGAGAGCCCCTCGTAGGAGGCGCCCTGCCAGAGGAAGCCGCTGTCCACGTCGGCGGCCTCCTGGGTCTCCGCGACGACCGAGGAGAACTCCTCCCACGTCATCGCCTCGGTGGCCCACGTGTCGAAGTCCTCGTCGCCGTAGCCGGCCTCCCGCATCAGGTCCTTGCGGTACTGAACGGTCGGGAAGTCCGCGAACAGCGGGACGCCGAACAGGTCGCCGTCGGTGTTCTGTGCCGTCGCGACCATGTTCGAGAGGTAGTCGTTCTGGATCTGCTCGGTGATCGACGAGGGCAGCTCCTGGCTCAGGTTCGCGATCTGCTCCCGGGCGATGAACGGGATCGTCCACCCGTTGTCCATCATCAGAACGGTCGGTCGCTCCTCGCCCCCCGAGAGGAGCTGCTGGTACTGCGAGCGCCGGTCGCCGGTCGTGAACGAGCCGGCGAGGAACTCGATCGTGATGTTCTCCGGGAGGCCGCCGTCCTCGCGGAGCGTCCGGACGATCTCGTCGGACGCGTTCGCGAAGTTCGAGTCGGCCGCGACCTGGATGGTCACGTCCTCCTCGGGCGGCTCGGTGTCGATCGGTTCGCCGTCGCCGCCCCCGCCGCCCCCGCCGCCCATACAGCCGGCGAGGCCGAGAGCGACCCCCGATCCACCCGCAGCGGCGAGATACCCCCGCCGCGATACGCCGTTCCGTGTATCCGTATCGGACATCGGACTGTCATAGGGAACAATCATTAATATAGTCAAGGGCCTTTACAACGACAGTTGTTAATCGATCGTTCGAGAGGACCTGCCGACCGGGCGGCGGCCGTCGCCGTCGCCGGCGGGCAGACCTCGTTCCGGACGTGGTCGGAGAATCGGGCTACGGCGGCGGCCCGTCGACGAGCGTGAGCCTCGTCCCCTCGACGTCCTCGACGATCGCCCCCCATCCGCCGACGCTGACGTGCTCCCCGTCCACGTCGAGGTCGACGGTCACCTGGCCGGCCAGGTCGAACCCCATCTGCGCCCCGTTGGCGAAGGGAACACGCACGTCGACGACGGTCCCCTCGATCGTGGTCTCGTCGCCGCTGCGGGTCTCGTACCCCTCGGCGCGGATCCGGACCGGCGTCTCGCTCCAGTCCATCCTCCGGAGGTCACGGACCAGGTGTCGGACGTCCAGGTACTCGGTCGGCATCCCCTCGTCGGCGGCGTCGTACACCGTCTCCCACGGCTCCCACAGACAGGTGAGGAAGTACCAGTAGAACACGTACGTGTGCGCCCGGTCGTTGACGAGCACGCCGTAGCGGTCGTACGAGTCCGGGTGGTGCGCGAACGACGCCTGTCGCCGGTCGGCGAGCGCGACGAACGGCGCCGGGAGCGGACGGTGTCTCGCCTCCAGACAGACCCCGTCGAACAGCTCCGGCGACGGCGGCGCCTCCCCGTCGGCGGTGTGGACGGAGACGCGCACGGAGACGCCCCGCCCGCTCGCCTCCCGCAGCGCCGGGGCGAGTCTGCGGAGGTTCGTCGCCGTCGTCGACAGCAGGATCTGGTGGCTCGCGTCGGCGATGAACGACTCCGCACGCTCGACGACGGTGCGAAAGCGGGTGACGATGCTCGCGTCGCCGGCGTCCAGTTCCGGCTGTTCCCACCGGTGTTCGACCTCCTCGGCGGCCTGCTCCAGCCGGTCGGCCCGCTCGCGGAGGTCGTCGAGCACCGTCGTCGGGCTGTGGGCGCGCGCCCGCAGCGACCCCTGCTCGTACGTCTCGATGTACTCCCGCTCCTCCAGCGAACGGAGCACGTCGTAGATACGCGGCGCCGGCACGCCGCTGGCCTCGGCCACGTCGGTTGCGGACGCGGTGCCCAGCTCCAGCAACGTCACGTACGCCTCTGCCTGGTACGGCGAGAGGCCGGCCGCCTCCAGGGTCTCGACGAGCGACTCCGTCTCCATATCGGACGGCCGAGCGGGACCGAGAAAACCGTACCGTCTGCGCGGCCGCGGTCGCGCGGGGCCGCCCGTTCCCGTCCCCGTCCGCGATCCGTGTGGCCGTCCGTTCACTGCCTTCGTTCCGCGATCCGCGTGGCCGCCGAGGGGCGCACTCGACGCGCCCGAGTCAATCCTTCCCCGGCGCGGGCCACCGCGGCGTCTTCGGCGCCGCGATCCGGTCGATCTGCTCGTCGGTGAGGTCGACGTCGACCGCGCCCGCGTTCTCGTGGAGGTGGTCGCTCGTCCGCGGCCCGATGATCGGCGCGTCGACGACGTCCCGACCCAGCAGCCACGCGAGGCTGACCTGGGCCGGCGTGGCGTCCACCTCGTCCGCGACCGCGCGGACCTCGTCGAGCACCGCCCAGTTCTCCTCGGTGAACCGGCTGCGGGTGTACTCGTCGGCCTCTGCGCGCTGCCCCTCGTCCGGGTCGGCGCCCCGCTCGTACTTCCCGGTGAGGAACCCGCCGGCCAGCGGCGACCAGGGGATGACGCCGACGCCCTCCCCCGAACAGACCGGGAGGAGGTTCGCCTCCTCGTGGCGGTCGACGGCGCTGTACTCCGGCTGCATACAGGCGAACCGGGCGTAGTCCTCGATGTCGCTCGTGTACAGCGCCTTCGTGAAGCGGTACGCCGTCATCGTCGAGGCGCCGATGTAGCGCACGCGACCGCTCTCGACGAGGCGGTCCAGCGCCGCCAGCGTCTCCCCGATCGGCGTCTCCTCGTCCCACCGGTGGATCTGGTAGAGGTCGATGTAGTCGGTGCCGAGCCGGTCGAGGCTCGCATCTACCTGGTCGAGGATGTGCTTCCGGGAGAGTCCCCGACCGTTCGGCCCGTCGAACATGTCGCCGAACACCTTCGTCGCCACCACGACCTCCTCGCGGTTCGCGCTCGCGATCGCCTCGCCGACGATCTCCTCGCTCTCGCCGGTCGAGTACACGTTCGCCGTGTCGAGGAAGTTGATCCCCAGGTCCAGCGCCTCGTGGATCAGGTCGACGCTCGCGTCCCGGTCGTTCATCATCCACGGTTCGTCCGAGCCGAAGTTCATACACCCCAGACAGAGCCGTGAGACCTCCATGCCGGTGTCGCCGAGACGCGTGTACTCCATCGAGCTGGCTTCGTCCATGGGCGTGTCGCCGTCCGCCCGCGCGATAAATCCCCGCGCTCCGGCGGTTCGAAACTGGCCTCGCGCTCCGGCAGTTCGAAGCCGCCGCACCCCCCGCGTCCCGAGCCGACCCGGTTCCAGTGGGACCGGTTCACACGTACGGAGGCGCCGCTACGGACGCAAAGACAACGCTTAAACGACGCGACGGGGAATCCCGAGACATGGCTGGAACCATCGAAGTGCTCATCCCCGGCGGCCAGGCCGACCCCGGCCCGCCGCTCGGCCCCGAGCTCGGCCCGACGCCGGTCGACGTGCAGGCGGTCGTCTCCGAGATCAACGACGAGACCGCCGCCTTCGACGGCATGGAGGTACCCGTCACCGTCGAGTACGACGACGACGGCTCGTTCGACATCGAGGTCGGCGTCCCGCCGACGGCGGAACTCGTCAAGGACGAGGCCGGCTTCGAGACGGGCTCGGGCGAGCCCCAGACGGAGTTCGTCGCGGACATGAGCGTCGAACAGGTGCGGACGGTCGCCGAGCAGAAGCTGTCGGACCTGCTCGCGTACGACGTGAAGGCGGCCGCCAAGGAGGTCGGCGGCACCTGCGCGTCGCTGGGTGTCACCGTCGACGGCGAGGACGCGCGCACGTTCAACGAGCGCGTCGACGCCGGCGAGTACGACGACGTGCTCGTCGACGACGAGGCCGAGGCGACAGCGTAACCCCACGGTTCCACTTCTCGTCTCCGACCGCCGGGTTCGGCGGCCGGGTCGCGACCTACTTCCCGTCAGCGACCGCGTCGGCGACGACGCGCGGTGACCGCGGGCGCCGACGCTCGATCCGGGTGTCGGTACACGGTCGGAGGGTCGACGGTCGACTCCCCGGCTCCGACGCCGGAACGGTCAGGCCGGCGCCGGAACCGTTAGGCCCGCGCCGACCCGTCGGTTCGTATGCACGACTACCACGCCCACTCGGCGTACTCCGACGGCGGCCACCTCGGACGGATGCTCGACGCGGCCGCCGCCGCCGGCCTCGACGGGGTGGGGTTCACCGACCACTGCTCGGTGACGCGGGACCCGCACTGGAGGCGGCAGCGCGACCGCTACGCCCGGACCTTCGACCTGACGTACGAGCGTCGACGCGCCGCCGTCGAGCGGCTCCGGGCGGAGTACGACGTCGCGATCCACGACGGCGTCGAGGTCGACTACGAGCCCGACCCGGCCGCGGAGGAGCGGATCGAGTCGTTCCTCGCGGACGCGGGCTTCGAGTACGCCATCGGAAGCGTCCACTACGTCGGCGAACACACGGTCTTCTCGTTCGAGGACTTCTCGACGGCCGGCACCCCCGATCCAGACGCCGTCGTCGCCGACTACTACGACGCGGTCGTCTCGCTGCTGGAGTCGGAGCTGTTCGACGTGGCGGGCCACCTCGACGTCGTCGAGGCGCATCCGCAGTTGGCCGGCCGGCGGACCGACGAGCAGGTCCGCCGGGTCGCCGACGCGGTCGCGGCGTCGCGGACGGTTCCCGAGATCAACGCGAAGCGGGCCGAGCGCGACGACGGGCCGGCGTTCCACCCGACGGGCGAGCTGTTCGAGGCGCTGCTCGACCGGGGCGTCGCGTTCACCGTCGGCACGGACGCCCACTCCCCCGAGGCGTACGACGGGCGCGTCGACGCGCTGACCCGGCGCTGCGAGCGACACGGCGTCGACCCGGTGTCGCCGCTCGATGCCGCCGACTGACGGCCGTGCGAACGTCTCTCCCGCCGCTTGGTCCTTCGACGGTCTTAAGTGCCGCGTGGGCCGAATCGTCGGTGAGACAGGTTCACGCCTGTTTCACTGACCCGTAGGAGCGTTCCTGCGTACTACGGAGGTGAAAGATGGCAGATTCAATCGAGGACGCAGTATCCCGAGCACTGGAGACCGCCCCCCCACGTAACTTCCGAGAGACCGTGGACCTGGCGGTCAACCTCCGGGACTTGGACCTCAACGACCCGTCGAATCGAGTCGACGACGAAGTCGTGCTCCCGGCCGGCACCGGCCAAGAGACGCGGATCGTCGTCATCGCGGAGGGCGAGACGGCCCTCCGTGCGGAAGACGTCGCGGACGACGTCCTGTCGGACGACGACCTCTCGGATCTGGCGTCCGAGGAGAACGACGCCAAGGACCTCGCCGACGAGACCGACTTCTTCGTCGCCGAGGCCGACATGATGCAGGACGTCGCGTCCAACCTCGGACGCGTCCTGGGGCCGCGCGGCAAGATGCCGACGCCGCTCCAGCCCGACGACGACATCGTCGAGACCGTCAACCGCATGAAAAACACCGTCCAGATCCGGTCGGGCGACCGCCGCACGTTCCATACGCGCGTCGGTGCCCAGGACATGACCGCCGACGAGATCGGCGACAACATCGACGTCATCGTCCGCCGGCTGGAGGCGGACCTGGAGAAGGGGCCGCTCAACATCGACGCGATCTACGTCAAGACGACGATGGGTCCGTCCGTGGAGGTACCCGTATGAGCAGCACGCCGGAGACGCGCGAGACCGACACGATCCCGGAGTGGAAGCGCGAGGAGGTCGGCGAGCTGACGGAGTTCGTCGACTCCTACGACGCCGTCGGCGTCGTCGACCTCACCGGGATCCCGAGCCGCCAGCTCCAGGACATGCGTCGGGAGCTGTACGGGCAGGCCGAGCTCCGGATGTCCCGGAACACCCTCATCGAGCGCGCGCTCGCCGAGGTGAACGAGGGCATCGAGGAGCTGGCCGACTTCGTCTCGGGCCACGTCGGCCTCATCGGGACGGACGACAACCCCTTCGGGCTGTTCAAGCAGCTCGAGGAGTCGAAGACCTCGGCGCCGATCGGCGCCGGCGAGGTCGCCCCGAACGCCGTCGTCGTCCCCGAGGGTGACACGGGGGTCGACCCCGGACCGTTCGTCGGCGAGCTTCAGCAGGTCGGAGCGGACGCGCGGATCCAGGAGGGGTCCATCCAGGTGATGTCCGACTCGCAGGTGCTCGACGCCGGCGAGGAGGTCTCCGCCGAGCTCGCGAACGTGCTCGGCGAGCTCGGCATCGAGCCGAAGGAGGTCGGCCTCGACCTGCGGGCCGTCTACGGCGACGGCGTGCTGTTCGAGCCCGACGAGCTCGCCATCGACGTCGACGAGTACCGCGCGGACGTGGAGTCCGCCGCGGCGGCGGCGCGGAACCTCTCGGTCGACGCCGGCTACCCGACGGCCCGCACCGCGGGCACGCTGCTCGCGCGGGCCGCCGGCGACGCGAAGGCGGTCGGCCTGTTCGCGGCCGTCGAGGACGAGGATCTCATGCCGGAGCTCGTCTCCCGTGCGGACGCGCAGGTGCGGTCGCTCGCGGCCGCCATCGACGACGACGAGGCGCTCCCCGAGGAGCTCCGCGGCGTCGAGGCGCCCGAGCCGGCCGCGGCCGACAGGGCCGAGACCGAGGGGACGGACGAATCGAGCGACGACGAGGACACGGACGCCGAGCCCGCCGACGACGCCGACGACGACGACGGCGACGACGGAGCCGAGGGCCTCGGCGAGATGTTCGGCTGACACACACGACACAGGACCATGGAATACGTTTACGCTGCACTCATCCTGAACGAGACGGACGGAGAGATCAACGAGGAGAACGTCACGGCGGTGCTCGAGGCCGCACGGCCGCCGCTGCGCCCGCCGCGGGCGCCGCGGGCGGCGCCGCCGGCTCCGCCGACGAGGCGGAGGCCGAAGCCGCCGACGAGGAGGAGGAGTCCGAGGACGCGGCCGAGGAGGCCGCCGACGAGGACGACGACGACGGCGACTCGGGCGAGGGCCTGGGCGAGCTGTTCGGCTGACGCCGGCGCTCGCCGCCGCTCGACCGGTCGGTCCCGAGACCACACCTTCTTTCGAGCCGCGTGCCGGACAGCGGCGGCGCCGGTCTCCCCGGCGACGTCGCCGACCCGTCCCCGGCGTGACTCGATCGCCCGCGCCGCGAGGGTTGAAACCGGATGACGACACCACCTCGCCCGGTGCTCCAGTTCCCCGGCGCTCCGGCCCACCTCCCGCTGCTCGCGTACACCCTCGCCGGCTGCGCGCTCGGCTGCTGTAGCGGGCTCGTTCCCGGCCTCCACGCCAACAACTTCGCGTTCCTGCTGGCGGCCGCCGCGCCGACGCTGGACGCGCCGCCGCTCCCGCTGGGCTGTGCGATGCTCGCGGCGGGCGTCGTCCACACGTTCCTCGACGTCGTGCCGTCGCTGGCGTTCGGCGTCCCGGACGCGGCGATGGCGGCGGCGGCGCTCCCGGGCCACCGGCTCGTCGCCGAGGGGCGCGGCCGGGAGGCGCTGCGGCTCTCCGCGGCGGGCTCCGGGCTGGCGCTGCTGATCGCCGTCCCGGCGGCCGTCGCCGTCACCACGGCGATGCGCGTGGCGTACCCCCTCCTCCGGGCGTGGCTGCCGGCGGTGCTGGCCGGCGTCGCGCTCCTGCTCGTTGCCACCGAGTCGACGACCCGAAGACGGGTCGCCGGGGCGGCGTCGTTCGCGCTTGCGGCGGCGCTGGGACTGGTCGCGCTCGACGCCCCGACCGACCCGCTCGTCTCCGCCGGGGGGATCCTCGCGCCGCTGTTCGCGGGGCTGTTCGGCGTCCCCGTGCTCGTCGACGCGCTCGGCGGCGCGGGCGTCCCGCCGCAGGCGGCTACCTGCCGGGCGTCTCCGCGGGCGTCGCCGCCGTGCTCGCGCTGCCCGCGACCGCCGGCCGCGACCCGGCGCGGGAGTACGTCGTCGCGACCAGCGGCGCCAATACGGCGACCGCAGTGTTCGCGCTGTTCGCCTACTGGGCGTTCGACGCCCCTCGGTCCGGCGTGCTGGTGGCGATGCGCGACGTCGGGGTTCCGGCCGCGCTCCCGCCGCTTCTGGCCGTCGCTCTCGTCGCCGGCGCCGTCGGAACGCTCGGGGTCGTGGTGGTCGGCGACGCGGCGTTGCGCGCCGTCGGCGCGCTCCCGTACGGCCCGCTCGTCGGCGGCGTCCTGGCGGGGCTGGTCGCGCTGTCGGCGCTTTTCGCCGGCCCGTTCGGCGTCGGCGTGCTCGTCGCGGCCGCGGCGGTGGGGTTCGTGCCGGTCCGGCTCCGCTGTCGTCGCGTCCACCTCATGGGGGTGTTGCTCGGTCCGCTGATCCTCGCGTGAACGGGCGCCGATTCGATTCCGGCCGGCTGCCCCACCCACGGCGGTGGCTCTCGAACTGGCGGACACGGGCGTCCCGATCCCCCGGGTGGACGCCGCCGCCGAGGCCTCCTGTCGGGAGTAAAGACAACCGTTAAAAGCCGCGCGCCGGTTCCTAGCCGTATGAGCCAGTCAGAGTCGGACGAGGGGTCCGAGCGACGCTGTGTCTCCTGCGGCATCAACGTCGCCGGGACGTCCGCGGCGATGTTCGAGTGCCCCGACTGCGGCACGAGTATCTGCCGGTGCGCGAAGTGCCGCAAGCAGAGCAACCTCTACGAGTGTCCTGACTGCGGCTTCCGGGGGCCCTGACGATGGGGAAGGTCGCCGCGAAGATGAAGGTGATGCCGCAGAGTCCCGACATCGACCTCGACGAGCTCCAGCGGAAGCTGGAGGAGTCGCTGCCACAGGGCGCCGAGATCCGTAGCGTCGAGCGCGACGACGTCGCGTTCGGCCTCGTCGCCCTGCTGCCGATGGTCGTCGTCCCCGACGACGCCGGCGGCACCGAGGCCGTCGAGGGGTCGTTCTCCGACGTCGACGGCGTCGAGTCCGTCAGCGTCGAGGAAGTCGGCCGGCTGTAGCCGGCTCCCCGCCGACGCCCCGCGAGCCGTTCTCTCCGCCGTCCGCCGCCCCCGAGCCGCGGCTTCGCCGTCGCCGGTGGTCCGGCCCCATCGGAGTTGATCGGGTCGTACGTCGCCCCGTCGTCAGACCCGCGCTGGGCGGGCGAGCGCCCCGGCGTCCCGTGGGAAGCCTTATTGCGGGTCCCCGGCCACGGTACGGCAGAGTTCGACATGGGGATGTACGACCGGATCCTCGTCCCGACGGACGGCTCCGACGGCGTCGAGCGAGCCGTCCGCCACGCCGTCGACCTCGCGGTCCGGCACGGCGCGACCGTCCACGCGCTGTACGTCGTCAACTCGGCGTCGTACGCCGGGATGCCGATGGAGTCGAGCTGGGAGGGGATCGACGAGCTGCTCCGGAGCGACGCGGAGGACGCGGTGTCGCTGGTCGAGGCGGTCGGCGACGACCACGACGTCCCCGTGGAGACGGCGATCGTCGACGGCTCGCCGAGCGCGGAGATCGTCCGCTACGCCGAGGACGCCGACTGCGACCTAGTCGTGATGGGGACGCACGGCCGCGGGGGGATCGACCGCCTCCTGCTGGGCAGCGTCGCCGAGAAGGTCGTCCGCGCGTCGTCGGTGCCCGTGCTCACGGTTCGCGTCGCCGGCGGCGACTGAGTGGCGGGGCGACGCCGACCGAGCCGGCGGCCACCGTCGCTCACCCGTCGACCGGGCGGAGGTGTTCGCAGTCGCCGGCGGTCACCCGAACCTCGCCGTCGCCGGTGTCGACGACGAGCGCGCCGGGGAACTCGACGCGGACGGCCGCCCCCTCGACGACGCGGTCGGGCGTTTCCACCCGGACGCGCCGGCCGACCGTGTCGGACAGTTCGGTCCACGCCGACACCGCGTCCCGGAGGTCGCCACGGAGCCCGTCGAACGCCTCCAGGACCCGCTGGACGAGCAGGCGCCGGTCGACCGGCTCGCCGCGCTCGGCGACGCCGACGACGAGCCGGGAGACGCGGTCCGCCTCCCCCTCCATCTCGGTGAGGATCCCGCAGAGCTTGCGCCCGCCGCGGGCCGCCTCGGCGTCCCCGTCGTCGGGGACGAGCACGTCGTTGGGCCACTTGATCCGGGCGTCGACGCCGGCCTCCCGACAGGCGCGCGCCACGGCGACGGCCATCGCCAGCGTGTATGCGGGCGCGTGCGCCGGCGGCGCGTCCGGGCGACACAGCACGGAGAGCCAGACGCCGCCCGGCGGCGACACCCACTCGCGGTCGAGCCGCCCCCGGGAGGCGGTCTGCTCGTCGGCGACGACGGCGACGTCGTCCGCGCCCGCGTCCGCCAGCTCGCGGGCGCGGTCGTTCGTCGAGCCGACGCTGTCGTGGTAGTCGACGGCGAACGGCGCCGCCAGCCCGAGCGCGATCGCCTCCCCGGAGTAGCCGGAGACGTCGGCGACCGCGTAGCCGTCGCCGGTGCTCTCGACGGCGACGCCCGCCTCGCGCAGCGCCTCCACGTGGTTCCACACCGCCGCCCGCGAGACGCCGAGGCGATCGGCAAGCGCCGGCCCGGACGCCGGACCGTCCGCGAGGGCGGCAAGCAGCGCGCGCCGCGTCGCCGGTACGCCGACGTCCGCCCGTCCGCTCCCGGCCTCGTTCCCGGCTCCGGCCCCGCCGTCGGCTCCCGTCACGGCTCGCCGCGGCCGCTCTCCGGGGCCGCGAGCTCGGTCGTCTCGCCGTTCGCGCGGACGGTGATCGTCGTCGCGTCGAGCTTTCCCTCGATGAACGATCCGATGGCGGAGTCGAAGAGCGGGTACCCCGCCGGGTCGACGGCCGACGTCATTGACGATGCCACGCGACGGCCCGAGTAAACACTTCCTCCCGTGACCGTCCGACGTGCCCGGTCCTGTCGCGTGCCCCATTCCCGCCGCCGGCCCCCGGCCCGATCCGCGAGCCGGTCGACGGTGGTCGCGCCGCTCACTCGTCGCCGGCGGCGCCCGGCGACGACCCGTGCTGGCGCTGATCCCCGTGTCGGCGTCGATCCGCGTGCGCGGCCTCGACGTCGGCCCGCTCGTCGCCGGAGACCCGCCGGATCCGTCCCTCGATCTGCGGGTCGATCCCGTGCTCACGGACGTACTCCGCCAGCACCTCGTGTTGGATCCCGTACTCGCCGGCGCGGTGGCGCTCGTCGATGGCGGGGAACTCGTGGTCGGAGTGGAGGAGGTACTCCGGCGTCGCGACGCGGTAGACGCGCTCGGGATCGACCGGCTCCCCGTCGACCGTCGCCGACAGCAGCTCCGCGGCGTCGTCGTCCCAGACCACCTCGACGCCGCTGACGTGGCCGTGCCACCAGTCCTCCTCGCCGAAGTCGACGACGGCGGCGGACATCTGTCGGAGGGCGTCGAGCAGCTCCGCCCCGGCGAGCTCGACGAGCACGACCGGCTCCTCGAACGGCAGCACCGACAGCAGGTCCGCCTCGGTCACCTCGCCCGCGAGGTCGTGGCCGAGCCGCAGGCCGCCGGCGTTCTGGAGGCCCACGTCCGCGTCCGCGGCCTCGCGGTAGGCGTCGGCGACGAGGTTGCCGATGCGACACTCCCCGCCGTGGATCGCCGCCTCGGTGCGCTCGATCGGCTCCGCGACGCGGCCGACGGGCTCGTCCAGGCCCGCGGCCGCGATCCGCTCCCGGAGCGCGTCGGCGACGCGCCCGTCGACGGGCGCCCCCTCGGGGCCGTGGCGGGCGACCGTCGCGTCGCCGTCGGCGTCGAGGGTCACCTCAAGCACCGTCTCGCCGTTGACGCCCGGGCGGGTACACAGCGTCCCGTCGACGCGCTCGGCACGCTCGCTGTGGACGTGGCCGCCGAGCACCAGGTCGACGCCATCGATCCGCGCGAGTTCGTCGTCGCCGCCGCCGAGGTGGGAGACGGCGACGACGTGGTCGACGCCCGCCTCGCGGAGATCGGTGACGGCGTCGCGGGCAGCCTCGTACGGATCAGTGAACCCCAGATCGGCCGCCATCGGGTTCAGCGAGTCCGTCGCGGGGTCGGTGACGCCGAAGAAGCCGACGCGGTCGCCGTCGACGCGCTCGACGGTGTGGGGGACCACCCCCTCGGCGGCGCCGAACGGCTCGCCGTCGGCGTCGCGGACGTTCGCGGACACCCACGTCTGGGGGGAGTCGGCGACGACGGCGCGGGCGGCGTCGGCGCCGAAGTCGAAGTCGTGGTTGCCGAACGTCTCCACGTCCGTGTCGACCGCCCGGTAGAGGTCGATCGCCTGCCGGCCCTCCGAGACCGTCGCGGCGACGCCCGGGGAGGTGTCGTCGCCGGAGCCGACGACGGCGGCGTCCGGGCCGTCAAGCGCCGCGATGCGGCCGGCGAGCCGCCCCGCGCGCTGGGGGTCGTCGTAGACGTTCTCGATGTCGGAGTAGTGGACGAAACGCGGCATTCGGTCGTGTCGGTGAAGCGGCGTGGACGGCAAGAACGCTCCGGCTTCGGCCCGGCGAGTGCGAAGTCGGCCTCGCGCTACCGGTCTCAAGGGAACGGGTGGTACGCCTTCTCCGGGCGCGGCTCGAACCCCATCGACGCCGACACGTCGTCGAGGCGGTCGCCGAAGAACGCCTCGCCGGTGAACAGCGGCTGCGCCTCGGGGACGAGCACGCGCACGCCCTCGAAGCCGAGTTCGGCCACGTCCCGGGCGGTGAGCCGGGCCGCGTACGCGTCCAGACCGACCGCGTCGAGCCGGTCGAGCACCGCCTCGGCCTCGGCGACGCCAGACAGTTCCGCGGCCGCGGCGTCGGTGACGTCGGCGGCGGGGACCGTCACCTCGGGGGAGACGAACCCGCGGACGCGTTCGGGGAAGTCGGCGTACGCGCCGATGGCGCCCTCCTGCTCGTCGGCCCGCTCGGGCCCCATCGCCCGAAGCTCCATCCAGTTCTGCAGCGCCTCCGCGAGCGCGTCGCGGGCGGCCGCGGCGGCGTCGAGGTCCGCCGCCGACCCGACCGCGAACCGGGGCCACTCGCCGTCGTCGGCGTCGCGGTGGACCGCCACGCCGACCACGGGGACGTCGACGTCCTGCGTGAGCAGCAGCGGCGTCACGGTCAGCTCCTCCGCGCTCGCCCGCCGCCGCAGCGCGGCGAACGCCTCGCCGTCGACGTCCAGCCCCATCGGCTCGAACGTCGAGTACCACGACAGCATCGCGGCGTCGCGCTCGACCGTCTCGTACAGCCCCGACAGCGTCGCCTCGGCGGTCGAGTTCCCCAGCCCGAGTCCCGTCGTGATCGCCGGGGCGTACCGCTCGGCCGGCGGGGGGAACACGACGAACTCGGCCGGCAGCGACGCCGACTCCCGCGTCGCCAGGTCGACGCCCTCGACCCACGGGAGCGGCTCGTCCGGGTCCGGCGTCTCGACGTCGGCCGGGCGGACGAACCGGTCGACCGGGACCGCGTCGACGACCGCGTTCGTCGGCGCCGAGCGGAACGCCGACTCGCGGTAGACGCCCGCGCAGTAGCGCTCCAGCGCCTCGCCGACCGCCTTGGCGTACGCGGCGTCCCAGTCGACGGCGACGCCGGCGGCGAACTCCGCACATCGGGCGTCCGCGAACGACGCCGTGTCGGTCGTCCGCGCGATGTAGTACGGCACCGGGAACGACTCCCGTTCGCCCACCTCCGTCACGACGCCGAGGCGGTCGTCGACCGCGCGGTCCATCCGGTCGACGGCGTCGTCGAGGTCGACCCCCGCCTCGGCCTCGCGCAGCTCGAAGCCGGTCGGCTCGGCGGCGCAGTCACAGCCGGGCGACAGGAGGAACGACCGCTCGCGCCCGTCGACCTCGGTGACGGTGCCGGCGACCGGCTCGCCGGAGAGATGCTGGATGACCCGCCGGCCGGCCAGCGCCCCGGCGAACCGGACCGCGCTGCGTCGTCCCCGGGGGGTCGCGTCCGTCGACGGCACGTTCGCGTTCACCCGGTCGCGGAGGCAGTCGTAACAGCCCGACTCCGCCGAGAAGACGCCGACCGCGGCGTCAACGTCCTCGACAGCCCGCCCGCCGACGCCGCCGATCTCGACGGCGACCCAGTCGTCGACCGCCCCGGCGGCCGTCCGGAACGCCGCGTCGCCGGTCGTCCCGACGACGACGGCGTGGTCGAAGCCGTCCAGCAGGCCGGCCTCGACCGCCATCACGTTCGCCTCGACGCCGTCGAGCGCCCTCCGGACCGGCTCGGCGGCCGGCTCCGGGCCGACGATGGCGATGTCCATGCTCGGCGGTGGGGCGATCGGCACAAAAAGCGCGGTGCGGCCTCAGTTCAGCATCCGATGGGCGACGCCCGCAAGTTCGCCGGCGTCCGCCTCGCGGAGCCGGTCGTCGCCGAGCTTCAGGCGCAGCCGCGGGCGGCCGACGTCGATGGGCACCTTCTCGGTGTCGATGAGTCCCATATCCTCGAGGCGGGTCTTCGTCCGCGAGAACGTCGCCTTCGAGGCGATCCCCACGTCCTCGCCCCACTTGCTGATGTCGTACAGCAGCACGTCGTTTTTTGCCGCGACGAGCAGCGAGATCGTCACCTCGTCGAGCCCCTCGCCGTCGCCGCGGGCGGTCTCCAGCGACGCCAGCACGCTGTCGAAGTCGGCGCGCACCCCATCGCCGATGTCGTCGTCGAGCGTCGACCGGACCCGCGACAGCGCCGGCGTCCGGAGGTTGAACTCGTCGGCGTCCGCCCATCGGCCGCGATACGTCTCGTAGGCGTCGGCGATGAACTCGTCGTCGTCGGCCGCCAGCGCGGCGACGTGCTCGGCGGCGGTGACGAGCGCGTACAGCTCGTCCTCGCCGACGACGAGGGTGTTGTCGGCGTCGGCGTCGAGTTCGCGGATCGTCATCTCGTCGGCGTCGACCAGGTTCGCGGCGTCGCCGGCGACGAGGAAGTCGTCCATCACGGTCTTCAGCAGCCGGCCGTCGGCCAGTACGTTCAGCGTCGGGAGGTCGCCGTCGTAGTCGGCGGCGACGTCGATCAGCGACTCGATCACGTCCTCGCTGGGGTCGACGACTACCAGATCGCCCTCGGCGCGGTCGAGGAGCGTTCGGAGGATCTCCTCCGTGGTCCGTTCGAGCAGGTTCGCGGTCATCGTACCTGTGACTCCGGCACGTATATATTTAATACTAACGGGAATTATGGAGAATCAAGACCTCTAACCCGGAAATACGCCCCGACTACCGACGCATGGAAGCCGTCGCCGGCATGGATTTTAATAATCAGTGGTATATCACGAAGGGTATGAAGCGAGACGGCGTTCTCGACCGGGTACTCGGCTCGCGTCCGACTACCGTCGTCGCCGCCCGTCCCCGGGTGGCGCTGACCGTGGGTATGCTGGCGTTACTGCTGCTGGCGGGCGATCCCGCGTCGGCGGAGGCGCTCGACGCGGGTACCACCTCCGTCGGCGACGCCTCCGAGGGTCCCTGATCAGTCGGTCGCCAGTCGGTCGGCGAGCACGTCCGACCAGTGGAGGTCGCCCTCGTAGAGGACGGCGTTGTCGGCGTACGAGAGGAACCCCAGCAGCTCCTCTCGGTCGACCTCGTACTCGACGGTCGACCCGGCGAGATGGGTTTCGTCGCTCCGCTGGAGATACGGCCTGAAGAACCCGCCCGCGGTCCACGGCGCTCCCATGGAGACGTCGACCCGGAAACGGTCGTCGTCGGTCCGGATCAGTTCGATCTCCGCCCCGATGAGGTCCTCCGACTGCGTGAGGACGTGCGTGCCGTCGCCCACGACGGCGTAGTCTTTTCCCGTGAGGATCCGACGGCGCGACCTGCCGAGCGCCCGCTCGACGCAGTAGCCGTTCACCATCAGCCGCGCGAACATCGTCCCCACCGTCGCCGCCTGGCCGTCGAGCACTTCGTCGAACGTGACGCCGCCGGCGACGCTCCCCTTCCGGATCAGCTCGATCCCCTCGCGGTAGGAGCCACAGGCGTTCAGGAAGAACGTCTGGGCGTTCGACTCCGCGAGCGACGACGCCGAGAGGTAGCCGTCCGCACAGCGGAGCCCGTCGCACTCGCAGTGGCCCACGTAGTGGAGGAGGTCGGTGCCCGACTCGAACACCGTCGCGAGCTCCTCGACCGTGAGGTGCTCGCGCAGGGAGATCTCCAGGTCGAGCGCCTCCGCGCGCCGGCGGTAGTGGTCGACCGCCTCGGCGTGTTCCTCGCGCATCTCGCCGTCGTTGAGCACCGCGACGACGGAGGTCGACTCCCCGCCGGAGCCCAGGTATCGGGCGCGGTTCTCGTACGCGACCGGGACCGTCTTGAACGCGTCTATCGGGACGCCGTCGGCCAGCCAGCCGTGCGTCCGACCCGGGCCCAGCTCCGGACGGAGCAGCTCGACCGAGGCGACGTCGCCGGGGTCGCTCCGGTAGAAGTCGCCGAGGGAGGTGTCGAGCCACTCGGTTTCCCCCAGCGAGGTCGCCTTCGCCACGGTCACGTGGGGGACGTTCGCCAGGAGATGCGACAGCGTCGGGACGTGGTTGTACCGCGGGTCGATCGCCATCGAGAGGTGCCACTCGGGGAAGCGGTCGGCCACCGTCCCGAACGGGGCCGCGAGGTACGCGCGCAGCCGTTCGCCCGGCGAGGCGGCGTACAGCGCCTCGGCGTCGAGCTCCAGCTCCTCCAGCACCGAAGCGATCGACAGTCCCGAGCCGTACGGCCCGGCGTCGCGGACGAGACAGTCGAGGTAGAACGCCCGCTCCAGCAGCGAGCCCGCCTCCGACTGGAACTCGGGGAGGGCGGGAAGCTCGTGACGCTCGCCGCACACCGACAGCGAGGGGTCGGCGCCGGGCTCGGCGACGACGCGCGCGCCGACGTAGTGGGCGAACGGCGCGACGGTGAACAGGTAGCGGAGATCGTCCGGAACGACGACGCGGACGTCGGAGTCGCCGCGTCGATCCCGGACGGCGTCCGGGACGGAGACCGTGTCGCCGAACTCGACGCGCGGGGGGCGTCCCCGCATCGTCGCGAACGAGCGGTCGGCCGTCGCGGTCCGGTGGCCCGTCGGGAACGCCGACAGCGCCTCGGCGACGCCGGACGGCGTCTCCGGCACGGTGACCGTCGGCGCGTCCTCCTCGACGGCCGCCGCGAACCCGACCGAGACGGCCGTCTCCTCGGGGAACGACACGTGGAGCCGCTCGTAGCGGGGCTTCTCGACGGTCGCCGCGCCGTCGAACCGGACGTACGCGTCGACCCGACTCTCGACGCGCATGACGTACGACCCCTCGGGGACCGACAGCGGGCCGGTGCCGCTCCCGAGGTCGAACACCTCCCCGGTGTGGACGTCGCGGACCGGCGCGTACACCGGCGGGAAGTCGAGTCGCCGAACCGTGCCGGTCCGGATCGCGTCCGGGGCGGAGTCGCCGAGTCCGAGGGCCCGCATCCCGTCGACGAGCGACGGCCCCTCCGGCGTCGGGGACCAGCGCTCCGTTCGGACGGCGAGGGAGTTCTTCGCGGCGTCGACCGCGCGCAACCCCTCGTCGGTCGTCTCGACGTGCATCGACGTCCCCCCTCTCCGAAGTGACCCCATTTAGCCCTGTCGGGGGCGACTCGTGACGGTACGGATGGCTTTTTGATGACGCTACCCGGAACGTGAGTATGGAACACCCGCAGGTCCGCGAGACGGACCCCGCCGTCGCGGACGCCCTCGCCGGCGAGGTGCGGCGCCAGCAGGACACGCTCGCGATGATCGCCTCCGAGAACCACGTCTCGGAGGCCGTCCTGGAGGCGCAGGGAAGCGCCCTGACGAACAAGTACGCCGAGGGCTACCCCGGCGAGCGCTACTACGCCGGCTGCGAGCACGCCGACGAGGTCGAGCAGCTCGCGGTCGAGCGCGCGAAGGAGCTGTGGGGCGCCGACCACGTCAACGTCCAGCCCCACTCGGGCACGCAGGCGAACATGGCCGTCTACCTGGCGGTGCTCGACCCGGGCGACAGGATCCTCTCGCTGGAGCTGGAACACGGCGGCCACCTCAGCCACGGCCATCCCGCGAACTTCACGGGCCAGCTGTTCGATGTGGAGCAGTACCGCGTCGACCCCGAGACGGGGTACATCGACTACGAGGCGCTGGCGGCGCGGGCGGAGTCGTTCGACCCCGACATCGTCGTCTCGGGGTTCTCGGCGTACCCCCGGGAGGTGGAGTGGGACCGCATCCAGGCGGCCGCCGACGCGGTCGACGCCTACCACCTCTCGGACATCGCCCACATCACGGGACTGGTCGCCGCCGGCGTCCACGACTCGCCGGTCGGCGTCGCCGACTTCGTCACCGGCTCCACCCACAAGACGATCCGGGCGGGGCGGGGCGGCATCGTCATGTGCGACGAGGAGTACGCCGACGACGTCGACGCCGCGGTGTTCCCCGGCGGGCAGGGCGGCCCCCTGATGCACAACGTCGCGGGCAAGGCGGTCGGGTTCGAGGAGGCGCTCCGGCCCGAGTTCGAGGCGTACGCCCGGCAGGTGGTCGACAACGCCGAGGCGCTGGCGGCGTCGTTCGCGGACAACGGCTTCGAGGTCGTCTCCGGCGGCACGGACACCCACCTCGTGCTCGTCGACCTCCGGGAGTCGCATCCGGACGTCTCCGGCGGCGACGCCGAGGACGCGCTCGCGGACGCCGGCATCGTCCTGAACGCGAACACGGTGCCCGGCGAGACGCGCTCCCCGTTCGACCCGTCGGGCATCCGCGCGGGCACGCCGGCGCTCACCACCCGCGGGTTCGACGAGGCCGCCCACCGCGAGGTGGGCGACCTCATCCACCGCGTCGTCGACAACGTCGATGACGACTCCGTGATCGCCGAGGTGCGCGAGCGCGTCGACGAACTCACCGACGAGCATCCGCTGTACGACTGACGGACCGAGATTCGCCCGACGGCTATCCACGAACGTGAACATCTATCCGTCGAGAGACGCGTAGGTGTGCACGAACCCGAGGATACTTACGCTCCGCCGTCCGCCTCCCGGGTATGACGGACATCGACGGCAGCGCCGTCGCCGCCGAGATCCGCTCCGGCGTCGCGAACTGCGTGGAGACGCTGACCGAGGCGGGCGTCGAGCCCGCGCTCGCGACCGTGCTGATGAGCGACGACCCCGCCAGCGAGACGTACGTCTCGATGAAGCAGAACGACTGCGAGGAGGTCGGGATCGAGGGGGTTCACGTCGACGTGGACAGCGAGGCGCCCGCCGCGGAGCTGTACGACACGATCGACGAACTGAACGCCGACGACGGCGTCCACGGGATCCTCGTGCAGATGCCCGTCGTCGACCACGTCGACACGCGCCGGGTGCTCCGCTCGGTCGACCCCGCGAAGGACGTCGACGGGTTCCACCCCGAGAACGTCGGCCGCCTGGTCGCCGGCAACCCCCGCTTCAAGCCCTGCACGCCCCACGGCATCCAGCGCCTGCTCGACGCCGCCGGCGTCGACACCGAGGGGGCGGAGGCGGTCGTCGTCGGCCGCTCCGACATCGTCGGCAAGCCGACCGCGAACCTCCTGTTCGGCCGCGGCGAGGGCGGACACGCCACCACCACGGTGTGTCACTCCCGGACGGAGGACCTCGCCGAGCACACCCGCCGGGCGGATGTCGTCGTCGCCGCCGCGGGCGTCCCCGAGATGATCACCGCCGACATGGTGAGCGAGGGCGCGACCGTCATCGACGTGGGGATCAACCGCGTCGAGCGCGACGGCGAGTCGACGCTCGTGGGCGACGTCGACTACGAGGGCGTGCGCGACACGGCCGGGGCGATCACCCCCGTCCCCGGCGGGGTCGGCCCGATGACGCGCGCGATGCTGCTGTACAACACGGTGAACGCCGCCGCCGAGCAGCACGGCGTCGACGTCGACCTCCCCTGAGCGGGGCCGGCGACGCGGTCGCCGCGCCCCCGCCGGGCGACCGGGGCGGTGATTTATTTCCCGTCCATCGGTATCGGCCGGAATAGACCGCGACGACGACCTTCACCGGAGGCGATGGCGCTGCTGGAGGCGATGGCCGACGCCGACATGCCGGACCTGCGGGACCTCTCGCCGCCGGAGGCGCGGGAGTTCTTCGCCGAATGATGCGGCGCCCCGACCGACGTGCCCGACCCGGGGACCGTCGAGGACCGTCCCCGCCCGCGACGGAGGGGGCGACCGCGAGATCCCGGTCAGGGTGTACACGCCCGAGGGAACGGGGCCGTTCCCGACGCTCGTCTATCTCCACGGCGGTGGCTGGGTGATCGGCTCGCTCGACACCGCGGACGGGATCTATCGGGTGCTCGCCGACGAGGCGGACTGTGTCGTCGTCTCGGTCGACTACCGGCTCGCCCCTGAGTACCCGTTTCCGGCCGGGCTGGAGGACGGGACCGCCGCGACGGAGTGGGTCGCCGTCGACCCGGACGAACGCACTGAACGGCGAGGATTCCGACGTCGACCGGCGATTCGCGTCCGAAGACGCGCGAATCGAACTACGCAGACCTCCCCCTTCGATCGACGATCGACGGAGCACTACAGGCGCTCCGTCGTGATCTCGAACGGGAACTCGTCGATGCTCTCGCCCCCGGATCTCGGGAGGAAGTACTGTTTCCACTCCCGGCTGTCGGGGTCGGTGTAGTCGCCGATGTCCGGATGCGGGTCGACGTCGTCGTAGTCAGCCAGCCGGTTCCTGATCACTGAGCGCGCGCGCCGGCCGTCGACCGTCTCGCCGCCCACGTCGTCGAGGACGCTCCGCGGCTGGATCGTCAGCTCCAGTCCGTGGGGCGTGTACCTGCTCTTCCGGTCGGTGTAGAACGGGGCGCGGCCGACGACGAACATCGACTCCCCCGCGAAGCAGAACTCCCACTCCGGGTCGCTCGGGTCGGCGGGCACGTCGTCCGGCCACGGCTCCGGGTCCCGCTCGTTCAGGAACTCGAGGATCCGCCAGAACTGCTCCCGGTACTCCCGCTCGCTTTGCTCCCCGTCGGGCGGCTCGAAGAACACCACCAGGGTCGTCCGGTCGGCGATCGACCGATACCGTTCGAGATACTGCCGGAGCCCCTCCCGCAGCTTGAAGAACGCGTCGCGGTCGCGGAAATCCCCGACGAACAG
>PXRU01000029.1 GCA_003020945.1 Halobacteriales archaeon QS_6_71_20 | reverse complement strand
CGGCCGCGTGTGTCTCCGCGTCAACCCCGGCGTCGGCGCCGGCCACCACGAGAAGGTGACCACCGGCACGGCCCCGAAGTTCGGCGTGCCGGCCGACCGCGCGCCCGTCCTCCTCGCCGACGCGCGCGAGCGGTTCGACGTGGTCGGGGTCCACGCCCACGCCGGGTCGGGGATCCGCGACGAGGCGGATCTGGCGGCCCACCGCGACCTCGTCGCCCGACTGGGCGAGCTCGCGCGGTCGGCGGGCGACCTGGAGTACGTCAACGTCGGCGGCGGCCTCGGAGTCCCCTACCGGGAGGACGACCCCGCGCTCGACCTCGACGCTGTCGCCGCGGCGACCCGCGAGGCGCTCGGCGACGTCGACGCCGCCCTCGCGGTCGAGCCGGGCCGTTACCTCGTCGCCGACGCCGCGGTGCTGCTCGCGACGGTCAACACGGCGAAGCCGACGCCTGAGGTCACGGTCGCCGGCGTCGACGCCGGGATGACGGACCTCCTGCGGCCGGCGATGTACGACGCGCACCACGCGATCCGGAACCTCGACGCCGAGGCGGAAGCCGGGCCGGATCCGGCGGCCGACCGCGGGAGGGAGGTCGGTCCCGTCACGGTCGCCGGCCCCATCTGCGAGACGGGGGACACGTTCTGTGACGCCCGCGAGCTCCCGGTTCCCGAGCGCGGCGACCTGCTGGCGGTCGGCAACGCCGGCGCGTACGGCTACGAGATGGCCTCGACGTACAACTCCCGACCACGGCCCGCGGAGGTCTCGCTCGACGGAACCCTCCTCCGCGAACGGGAGACGCTCGCGGGAGTCGCCCGGTTGGAGCGTGGAGGGGTCGAGGAATGAGCGAGTTCGAGCCGTCGGCCGGCGGGGACGCCGAACCCGCCGCCGGGGGCGGCCGTACGGTCCCGGCGACGAAGTACCACGGCACCGGCAACGACTTCCTCGTCGTCGACGCCGACGAGCCGGTCCCGGACCGCGGCGCGTTCGCGGTCCGCCACTGCGACCGCGAGACGGGCGTCGCCGGCGAGGAGCGAACCGGCGCGGACGGCGTGCTGTTCGTGGACGTCACGGACGCCGGAGGCGCGGCCGCGACGGACGACGACGCCGCCGGGTCGGTCGCCCGGGCGACGATGACGCTCGTCCAGCCGGACGCCTCCGTCGCCGCCATGTGCGGCAACGGGGCGCGCTGTGCGGCGGCGTGGGTCCGCGAGCGGACGGGCGCGGGCGTCATCGACCTCGACACGCCGGCGGGCGTCCGGCGGGCGGTCGTCGACGAGGGGCCGGCGGCCGACCCCGACGCGGTCGCCGTCGAGGTCGACATGGGTCGCCCCTCCCTGGCGCCCGCCGACGTCCCCCTCGCCGACGGCCGCGAGGAGCCGCTGATCGAGACCGACGTAGGGGGGCTGACGGTGACGGCGGTCGACACCGGGGTCCCCCACGCCGTCGCGTTCGTCGAGGACGTGGATGCGGTCGACCTCGACGCGGTCGCGCCGGCGGTCCGACACGCTGACGTCTTCCCCGACGGCGCGAACGTCACGCTCGCGGCGCGCACGGGACCGGACAGCTTCGCGCAGCGGACGTACGAGCGCGGCGTCGAGGGGGAGACCCGCGCCTGCGGCACCGGCGCCGTCGCGGTCGGCGCGGTCGCCCGCGCGCTCGGCCGCACCGACCGGACCGAGTTCGCCGTCTCGCCGCCGGGCGGAACGCTGCGGATCGCCGTTCCGGACGGCGAGGCGGCGACGCTGACGGGGCCGGCCGCCCGGGAGTTCGACGTCGACCTCGCGGTGCCGGGGGTCGACGGATGACCGGGGAACGGGGAGGCGACGCCGCGACGGAGTTCGACCCGGTCGCGTTCCTCGCCGAGGCGGTCCCGGTCGCCTCCCACGAGTCGCCCGACGCGATGCGGACGCTCCTCGTCGACACCCTCGCGGACCACGGCGTCGAGGCGCGCGTCGACGCCGCGGGAACCGTCCGCGCGACGCGGCGCGCCGACGGCGGCACCGGAGCGGGGGAGACGGACGGCGACTCGGCGGACTCGCCCGGGGAGGTCGCCGACCCCCACCTCGTGCTCAACACCCACATCGACACGGTGCCGCCCCACGTCGCGTTCGAGCGGACCGTCGACGCCGAGGGGAACGAGGCGATCCGCGGCCGCGGCGCCTGCGACGCGAAGGGACCACTCACGGCGCTGCTCGCGGGCTTCCTCGCGGTCGAGCCCGCCCGCGGTGCGGTCACGCTCGCGGTCACCGCCGACGAGGAGACGGCGTCGACGGGCGCCGACGCGCTCGTCCGCGGCCGCGACGCCGACCACCCGGACGGGCCGGTCGACCCCGTCGACGGCGACCTGTACCTCGTCGGCGAGCCGACCGACTGCGACGTCTGCGTCGCCGCGCGCGGCCGGTTCGAGGGGACGCTGACGCTCGCCGGCGCCGCGGCCCACGCCGCCGAGCCGGCCTCGGGCGTGAACGCCGTCGCCGCGCTGGAGGACGCGCTCGCGGCGGTCCGCGGCTTCGACGACGACCGGGCGGCCCACCCGATGCTCGGCGCGCCGACGCTGGTGCCGACCGGCGCGACGGGCGGCGAGGCGACCAATCAGGTGCCCGCGGCGGCGACGCTGACGCTGGACCGCCGCTCGGTGCCGCCGGAGACGGCCGAGGGGTACCGGGAGGCGCTCGCGGCCGCGGTCCGCGAGGCCGTCGCCGACGAGGTGGGCGTCTCGTTCGACCTCGCGGACCGCTCGACCCCGTTCCTGGAGGCGTTCGACACTGACCCCGATCACCCCCTCGTGTCGGCGACGCGCGACGCCGCGCGGGCCGCCGGCGGCGACGCGGACGGCGAGGTCCGCCCGTTCGGCGCGGCGACCGAGGCGTCGTACTTCTCGCCGGCTCCGACCGTCGTGTTCGGCCCGGGCCACCTCGCGGACGACGCCGGCGCGGTCGCCCACAGCGAGCGCGAGTACGTCCGCGTCGACCGCGTCCGCGACGCCGCCGAGGCCGTCCGCCGGGCGGTCGAGACGCTCGTCGGCTGACCGAGGCGGATCGGCTCCGGGAGCCGTGACCCCCGGCGCTTTTGCTGCCGGTGTGCTACCCGAAACCATGTGTACGCTGACGCTTGCCTGGCGGGCGTTCGACGGTGCCCCGGTCGCCGTGGCGGCGAACCGCGACGAGTCGTACGGCCGGCCGTCGGAGCCGCCGGCGGAGCGCGAGCCGGGCGTGATCGCGCCCCGCGACGCCGAGGCCGGCGGCACGTGGATGGGCGTCACCCGCGACGGGCTGTTCGTCGGGATCACGAACCGGTGGGTCGACGGCCTCGCGGGCGAGCGTTCCCGCGGCCTGCTCGTCGACGACTGCCTGCATGCCGACGCCGCGGAGGAGGCCGCGCGGCTCGTCGAGGCGTCGTGTCGCGACCACGAGTACGACGGCTTCAACCTCGTGCTCGCGGACGCGACGGCGGCGATCCTGCTGGAGTGGGACGGCCGGCTCTCGGTGACGCCGCTGTCGCCGGGCGTCCACGTCGTCGTCAACGTCGGTCACGACGGCGACTACTTCGAGCCCCCGGGCCGGCCCGCGGCCGGCCCCGAGCAGGGCCACAACGCCAGTCGACTGCGCGCGCATCTCGCCCCGGAGCCGGGGGAGTCGGCCGACGCGTGGCTCGACCGCGCGGGCGCGGCGTTGGGCGACCACGAGTTCGGCGTCTGCGTCCACGGGGACGGGTTCGGGACGGTATCGTCGTCGCTGCTTCGCGTCGGCGACGACGGGACCCGCTACGAGTACGCCGACGGGCCGCCGTGTGAGACGGCGTTCGAGCCGGTCGGGATCGACGGGTGAGACCGGCGCGTGCGGCCGACCGGAATGGAAAGGATAAACGGGACCCGTGCCGTTGGCACGTGTATGAGCGCTGCCGACGCCGAAGCCGACCTCTCCGAGGACGACTTCGCCGGGCTCGAACTCGTCCGGGAGACGGGCGGCATCCACCAGTCCGACTTCTGGAAGGAGCTGGACGTCTCCTCCCGGAAGGGGAGCCGCATCGCGGAGACGCTCGAGAGCCGGGGGCTCATCGAGCGCGAGGAGGCCGTGTACGACGGCCACAACACCTACTTCCTCCACCCGACCGCGAAGGACCTCGACTTCGCGCTGCTGATGGCCGGCGACATGCTCTCGCCGTTCATCGGCGAGGAGGAGATCGACCCCAACTCCGACGCGTTCACGCAGTGGCTGATGAACCTCACGTACGAGGAGTACTGAGGACGGTCCCCTCGGCGAGCGTCGACCCCGTCCGCGGGCGTCCGTCGAACGACACCCATATCCCCCCGCCTCGGCTACGGACGCCGACATGGACGATCCGGTGCGCGTGACCGTGGAGACCGACGACGGGACGGAACGGGAGACCGTCTACGACTCCGAGGGGGAGATAGACGCCGACGGCGCGACCTTCCGGTTCGACGTCGACGAGGGGCGGGCGGACGGCGCGGACGCCGACGCCGCCGTGGACGGCGACGACACCGAGACGGACCCGCTGTTCGTCGCGTCACTGTCGGACGTGCCGACCGACACCACGATCCGGCGGACGGCGATGCGGCCGGACGGCCGCCGCGGCGTCGAGTTCGTTCTCCGGCGCGACGCCGACGCCGCCGAGGTGTTCGCGTGGCGCAACTCCTGTCCCCACCGGCCCGAGGTGCCGCTCGACACCGGCCGGGGAGCCCGCGTCGAGGACGGGGAGATCGTCTGCCATGAGCACGGCGCACGCTTCGAGTGCGGCGACGGGCTCTGTACGTGGGGACCGTGCGTCGGCGAGGAGCTCGACCCCGTCGGCGTCGCGGTTCGCGACGGCGCGGTGTATCTCGACGACGACCGGTTCGCCTCCGTCCGCCCGCGCTGAGCGCTACTCCGCCCGGTCCAGTTCGTCCACGAGGTCGCCGCCGTAGCCGACGTAGCCGGCGGGCGTCAGCGCGCAAAGCTCCTCGCGGACCGGCTCCGCGACGTCGAGGTCGTCGAACAGCTCCCGGAACTCCGCCAGCGTGACGCGCTCGCCCCGCGTGAGTTCCTTCACGCGCTCGTAGGCGTCCGTGTCGCCCTCCCGGCGGAGGATCGTCTGGACGGCCTCGCCGATCACCTCGGGCGTGGCCTCCAGCTCCTCGCGCATCACGCGTTCGTTCGGGACGACCGTCGCGAGGCCGTCGGCGGTCTTCGAGTAGCCGACGAGGCAGTGGGCCAGCGCCGCGCCGACGTTCCGCTTCACCGTCGAGTCCGAGAGGTCGCGCTGGAGCCGCGAGGTGGTGACGTAGTCCGCGAGGAACGTCAGCTCCGAGTTCGCCTTCGAGAGGTTCCCCTCGCTGTTCTCGAAGTCGATGGGGTTCACCTTGTGCGGCATCGTCGAGGAGCCCGTCTCCCCCTCGGTCGCGTCCTGCCCGAGGTAGCGGTCGGAGACGTACAGCCACGCGTCCCGGTCCAGGTCGAGGAGGACGTTGTTGACGCCGCGGAGCGCGTCGAACAGCGCCGCGAGGTCGTCACAGGGGTTCACCTGGGTCGAGAGCGGCGCGTGGTCGAACCCGAGCGAGCCGACGAACGCCCGGGAGAACGCCCGCCAGTCCACGTCCGGATAGGCGGCGCGGTGGGCGGCGTAGGTGCCCGAGGCGCCCGCGAGCTTCCCCGACAGCGACGCGGCGGCCGACTCGACGCGGCCGACGGCCGTAGCGAGTCGGGCGGCGTAGACGGCCAGCTCCTTCCCCCAGGTCGTCGGCGTCGCGGGCTGGCCGTGCGTCCGCGCGAGCATCGGCACGTCGCGGTGGGTCCGGGCATCGGCGACGAGCGTGTCGCGGAGGTCCCGCAGCGCCGGCACCAGCACCGACTCGACGGCCGGCCCGATCAGGAGCCGTTGGGCGAGGTTGTTCACGTCCTCGCTGGTGAGCCCGAAGTGGATCCACGGGTGGAGCCGCTCGGGCGTCTCGATGCGCAGGAAGTACTCCACCGCCTTCACGTCGTGGCCGGTGGCGGCGTACCCCTCGGCCCCCTCCGTCTCCAGCCGCTTGACGAGGCGCGCGTCGGCGGCCGAGAGGTCGTCGGCGACGGCGCGGAGGCCGTCGCGCTCCTCGGCCGAGAGGTCGAGGTCGACGCCCGCCTCGGCGGCGAGCGCGAGCAGGTACTCGACCTCCACGCGGACGCGGGCGCGGATCAGTCCCGCCTCGCCGGCGTACGGGACGAGCGGCTCTGTGCGACCGGCGTAGCGACCGTCGAGCGGCGAGACGGCGGCGAGGGGGTCCTCGCGGGGGATCTCCATACCCGCGCTCCCGACGCCGGCGGCAAATCGGTTTCGGTCGGCGCGGGCGGCGGCATCCACGTGTGTGCATACGTGTCTGGAAATCGTCGATGCGCGAGCCGGTTTCGATGCGCGTCCGTGCATACCGAGCGGGCGCGGACCGCAACGCTCTTTCCGGCGGCGCGGGAGCGTTCCCGTATGAAGATCGCGGGCATGGCGAGCAACCGCGGGCGCAACCTTCGGAACGTGGCCGACCGGGCTCCCGGCGGGGCGGAGCTGTCGGTCGTCGTGACGAACGACGCCGACGCGCCGGTGCTCGACGCGATGGAGAAGCGGGGCGTGGCGACGGCGGTCGTCGAGCGCGCCGACGGCGAGGACCGGGCGGCCCACGAGGAGCGGGTCCTCGAAGCCCTCTCCGGGTACGAGTTCGACCTCGTCTGTCTGGACGGCTACATGCGCGTCCTGACCGACACCTTCCTCGACGCGACGCCGACGACGCTGAACGTCCACCCGGCGCTGCTCCCGTCGTTTCCCGGACGCAACGCCCACGAGCGCGCCCTCGAGGCGGGCGTCCGCCGGACCGGCTGCACCGTCCACGTCGTCACCGAGGCGGTCGACGACGGCCCGATCGTCACCCAGGAGTCCGTCCCCGTGTACGAGGGCGACGACGTGTCGGACCTGGAGGAGCGCGTGCTGTACGAGGCCGAGTTCGCGGCGTACCCCCGCGCCCTCAGGTGGTTCGCCGAGGACCGCGTGTCGGTCGACCTCGACGACGGTACGGTCACGGTTGACGGCGACGACGGCGGGCGGTTCCCCGAACGACGGGCGAGCAGCGAGGACCGCGTGCGGGAACTGCGGTACGGCGAGAACCCACACCAGGACGCCGCGCTGTACGCCGACACGACCTGCGAGGAGGCGAACGTCGTCGCCGCCGACCGGCTCAACGAGGGCGCCAGAGCGCTCTCGTACAACAACTACAACGACGCCGACGGCGCGTGCAACCTCGTGAAGGAGTTCGACGAGCCCGCGGCGGCCGTGATCAAACACACTAACCCCGCCGGCTGTGCGACCGCCGACACGCTCGCGGCGGCGTACGCCGACGCGCTGTCGACGGACGCGAAGTCGGCGTTCGGCGGCATCGTCGCGCTGAACCGCGAGTGCGACGCCGACACCGCCGAGCTGATCGTCGACTCGTTCAAGGAGGTCGTCGTCGCGCCCGGCTACGCCGACGACGCGCTGGACGTGCTGTTGGAGTCGGACGACCTCCGCGTGCTCGACGCGGGCGAGGAGGCGACGTTCGGCGACCGCGCCGAGCCGCTCACCGAGAAGCCCATCGTCGGCGGGCGGCTCGTCCAGGAGCGCGACCTCCGGGCGCCCGAGCGCGACGACCTGGAGGTCGCCACCGAGCGCGCTCCGACCGACGGGGAGATGGAGACGATGCTGTTCGCGTGGCGGGTGATGAAACACGTCAAGTCGAACGGCGTCCTGTTCGCGACGGGGACGGAGACGGTCGGCGTCGGCATGGGGCAGGTGAGCCGCGTCGACGCCGTGGAGCTGGCGGCGATGAAGGCCGAGCGGGACGCCGAGGGGAAGTCCGCCGAGGGGGCCGTGATGGCCTCGGACGCGTTCTTCCCGTTCCCGGACGGGATCGAGGCGGCCGCCGACGCGGGCATCGAGGCGGTGATCCAGCCCGGCGGCTCCGTCAACGACGACGACGTGATCGCGGCCGCGGACGGCCACGACATGGCGATGGTGTTCACCGGCGACCGTGCGTTCCGCCACGACTGAGATGTCCGCGAACGGTCGCGGTGCCCGTCGGTCGCTCGGAGTTGATTTCGGTGCGCGAGCGGTGAATCCGAGGCGACCGTATTTGTCGTCACACTCCCGGGACCACAGTATCGCAGAGGATATCGGATGACGGAGGGACGCTCGGCCGAGGAGAACGCGGAAACCCCGGAGAAGCTCGCGAGCCTGCACGGCGCCACGCGGCGGATGATGCGCGCGGACTCCCGGGAGGCGGTGGCCGACATCGCGGCCACGGCGGCGACGGACGTTCTCGGGTTCTCGCTGCACACCGTGCGGCTGTACGACCCGGACACCGACCGGCTGCTCCCGACGGCGGTGTCGGCGGCCCTCGAGGAACGCACCGGCGGGCGGAGCGCGTACGACCGCGGAGAGACGGTGCAGTGGGACGCGTTCGAGGACGGCGAGCTGCTCGTGTTCCAGGACGTCACGGAGATCGACGACGACGTCCCGCGCGCGGGCCAGGGGAGCATGCTCGTGGCCCCGCTGGACGACCACGGCGTCGTGACGCTGGGGTCCGACCGGTCGGGCGATATCGACCGCGGCGACGCGGAGCTGGCCCGGGTGTTGGCGGCCAACGTGGAGGCGGCGATGGACCGTGCCCGGCGGCGCGCGACGCTGGCCGAGCGGACCGCCCGACTGGAGCGGCAGAACGAGCGGCTCGACCGCTTCGCCTCGATCGTGTCCCACGACCTCCGGAACCCGTTGAGCGTCGCCCGGGGGTACGTCGACCTGGCGCGGGAGACGGGCGACGTCGAGGAACTGGAGAGCGCCGCCGAGGCGCTCGACCGGATCGACGCGCTCGTCGACTCGATGCTCGAGCTGGCGAGACAGGGGGCGGCGGTCGACGACCCCGAGCCGGTCCGGCTGTCGACGGTCGCGGCGGCGGCGTGGTCGACCGTCGACGCCCCCGCGGCCGCCCTCGACGTCGACGGCGACGCCGAGGTCCTGGCCGACCCCGAACGGCTCCGGACGCTGCTGGAGAACTGCTTCCGCAACAGCGTCGAGCACGGCGGCGACGACGTCCGGATCGTGGTCGAGCCGCTTCCGGACGGCGGCTTCGCGGTGGCCGACGACGGCGACGGGATCGACTCCGACGACCGGGACGCCGTGTTCGACCGCGGGTACACGACCGCCGACGACGGCACCGGGGTCGGGCTGGCGACCGTCCGCGAGATCGCGAACGCTCACGGGTGGACGGCCGACGTCACCGAGGGCGACGAGGGCGGCGCGCGGTTCGAGTTCGCGCCCTCGCGGTAGCGGACCGTCGGGGACCACCCAGGGAACAGCAGGGATCGGTCCGGCGGGACCACCCAGGGAACGGCAGGGACTGGTCCGGCGGAACCACCTGGGACACGGCGTGGACCGGGCCGACGGAACCGGTCGACCGCGCGTCCCTCCGACCCGGTCCCGTTACTCATAAGCGCGCGCCGCGGATCGGTGAGCGTATGCGCTACCACGAGGCGGCGAACTTCCTCTTCGACCTCCGGCGCTTCCAGGTCGAGCCCGGCATCGAGTCCGTTCGGGACCTGTTGGCCCACCTGGGCGACCCCCACGAGGGGATCGACTTCGTCCAGGTCGCGGGGTCGAACGGGAAGGGGAGCGTCGCCCGGATGGTCGAGTCCGTCCTCAGGGAGGACGGCCGCAGCGTGGGGCTGTACACCTCCCCACACTTCGAGGACCTCCGCGAGCGGGTCCGCGTCGACGGGCGCCCGGTGCCGAAGGCGGAGGTGACGGCGTTCGTCGAGGCGGCGAAGCCGTGGCTGGTCGACCGCGCCGCCGACGGCGAGCCGCTCACGTTCTTCGAGGTCGTCACGGCGCTTTCGCTGTGGCGGTTCGACCGCGCCGGCGTCGACGCCGCGGTGCTCGAGGTCGGGATGGGCGGGGAGTTCGACGCCACCTCGGCCGTCGACCCCGTCGCCGCGGCGGTAACGAACGTCTCCCTGGAGCACACCGCCGTCCTCGGCGACACCGTCGCGGAGATCGCCCGCACGAAGGCGCAGGTCGCACCCGACCCGTCGGGGCACGCTCTCGTCACGGCAACCGAGGGCGAGGCACTGTCGACGGTGCGGGAGGTCGCCGGCGAGATCGTCACGGTGAGCGGGCCGACCGGCGGCCCGGCCGCCGACGAGGCGGCGATCTCGGCGACGTACGAGGGCGCCGTCAGCGGCCAGGAGTCGCGGGTCGCGCTCGCGGGCGACGGCTGGACCGTCGAGACGCGGATCCCCCTGCTGGGGGCGTACCAGGCGACCAACGCCGGCGTCGCCGCCGCGCTCGCGAGACAGTTGGGCGTCGGCGACGACGCGACGCTGGCGCGGGGGCTGCGCAACGCCCACTGGCCCGGCCGGTTCGAGGTGATGGAGTCGTCGCCGCGGGTCGTCCTCGACGGCGCGCACAACCCCGCCGCCTGCGCGACGGTCGCGGAGACGCTCGCGGAGTTCGACTACGACGACCTCCACCTGGTGTTCGGCGCGATGCACGACAAGGACCACGCGGAGATGGCCGCCGCGCTCCCCGCGCCGGCGACGGTCCACACCTGCGCGCCCGCGCTGGAGCGCGCGGAGGACCCCGAGGTGCTCGCGCGGGTGTTCGACCGCGCGAGCGACGCCGCGGTCACCGCGGGCGAGGCCGTCGCCGACGCGCTGGCTGCCGCCCGGGAGACGGCCGACGAGGGGGACTGCGTGCTGCTCACGGGGTCGCTGTTCTGCGTCGCCGAGGCGCGGACGACGTGGACGCGCCAGATCGTCCCCAAGTCGCCGGCCGACGTCGCCGACGCGAGGGGGACGCTCGCCGACGCGGACGTGCCCGAGGAGGCGGTCGACCGGACCGCCGGGGCGGTCGTTCACGAGACGGTGCGGACCCGCGTCTCCGAGTCGCAGTCGACCCGTCTCCGCCGCGAGGCGGCGCGGACGGGCGTCGCCTGCGGCGTGGGCGGCGTCGACGCCGGCGAGCGCTCGGAGGTCGTGCTCTCGGGGAGCCGGACGGAGTTCGACGCGCTCGCGGACGCGCTCGCCGACCTCGGTCACGGGCTCTCCGGGGTCGCGGCCGACCTCCGGGAGGCGATCG
This sequence comes from Halobacteriales archaeon QS_6_71_20, assembly GCA_003020945.1. Taxonomy (GTDB): domain Archaea; phylum Halobacteriota; class Halobacteria; order Halobacteriales; family Haloferacaceae; genus Halobaculum. The sequence goes on along the minus strand of PXRU01000029.1, from coordinate 99,983 downwards.
GACTCGGGGGGGGTGTCGATGACGGCGCAGACGACGCAGACGGCGCTGACGGCGCTAACGCCGCGGAAAGTGCGGACGTCGCAGACATCGCGGACACCGCGGACGGCGCGGCGGGCGGCGCCAGCGACTACCCGTGGGACGACGGCACCGCGGTGATGGGGATCCTCAACGTCACCCCCGACTCGTTCCACGACGGCGGCGAGTACGTCGACGAGGCGGACGCGCTCGCGCAGGCGGAGGCGCTGGTCGAGGCGGGCGTCGACATCGTCGACGTGGGCGGGGAGTCGACCCGTCCCGGCGCCGACCCGGTCCCCGCCGCCGAGGAGATCGAGCGCATCGTCCCCGTCGTCGAGGCGGTCGCCGACGCCGACGCGCTGATCTCCGTGGACACGCGGAAGGCGGCCGTCGCGGCGGCGGCGTTGGACGCCGGCGCGGACGTGCTCAACGACGTGACCGGCCTGGAGGACCCCGAGATGCGCTTTCTCGCGGCCGAGCGGGACGTGCCGGTGATCGTGATGCACAGCATCGACGCCCCCGTCGACCCGGAGAGCGACCCCGACTACGACGACGTCGTCGAGGACGTGATCGCGGAGCTGGGCGAGCGCGTCCTGCTCGCGGAGAAGGCCGGCATCCCCCGCGAGAACGTGATCGTCGACCCCGGGATCGGCTTCGGGAAGTCGCGGCGGGAGAACTTCGAGCTGTTGGGCCGGCTCGGCGAGTTCGACGCGCTCGGCTGTCCGGTGCTGGTCGGTCACTCCCACAAGTCGATGTTCGAGCTGACCGGCGAGACGGCCGGCGACGCCCCCCACGGCACGGTCGCCGCCACGGCGCTGGCGGCGGCCAACGGCGCCGATATCGTCCGGGTCCACGACGCCGCCGCGAACGTCGCCGCCGTCGGGGTCGCGAACGCGGCCGCCGACCCCGAGGGGTTCGACGGCGGCGCCGCGGGCGGTGACCGGCCGTGACGGACGCCGACGCCTCCAGGTCCGGCGAGCCGTCGCGCGAGGCGCCGCCGTACGAGGCCGCCCACGCCCACCCGGAGGGGGACGCGACGGCGGGTCGACTGGCCCGGACCGCCCGCCGGTTCGGGTACGGCGGCCTCGTGGTCCGCACTCGGGAGGCCGCGTTCGACGCCGACGCCCTCCGCGACCGCTACGGCGTCGACGTGGTGCCGGCCGTGGAGGTCGTCGCCGACGAGCCGTCCTCCGCAAGCGGCGCGGTGGGGAACTTCCGGCCCGACTTCCCGCTGGTGCTCGTTCGCGGCGGGACGGACGCGCTCAACCGGTTCGCGGTCGAACAGGACCGGGTCGACGTGCTCGCGGCGCCGCTGTCCGGCGAGGGGGGGTTCAACCACGTGCTCGCGAAGGCCGCCGTCGAACACGGGACCCGCGTGGAGTTCGACCTCGGACCGGCGCTGCGGGCGTCGGGCGGGAGCCGGGTGCGCGCGATCCAGGGACTGCGGAAGCTCCGGGAGATCGTCGACCACTACGACGCGCCGTACGTGGTGAGCGCGCGGCCGTCGTCGCATCTGGAGCTGCGCTCGCCGCGGGAGCTGGTCGCCCTCGGGGCGGAGCTGGGGTTCGACGACGGCCGGATCCACGCCGGACTCGCCGAGTGGGGGCGGCTCGCCGCGCGCAACCGGGAGCGCCGCTCCGCGGAGTTCATTTCCCCGGGGGTCCGAGTGGACGGGTGTGAAGAAAACGATCGCTGAACACGCGGCCCGCTTCTCCGCGGCCGCCGGCGAGTACGACGACGACCAGAACAGCGAGGAGTACGAGGCCTGCGCGGGGCTGGTCGTCCGTCGCGCCGCCCCGAACGGGACCGACACGGTGCTCGATCTGGGCACCGGAACGGGCGCCATCGCGCTCGCGCTGGCCGGCGACGCCGAGCGAGTGGTCGGCCGCGACGTGAGCGACGGGATGCTGGAGCGGGCCCGCGGGAAGGCCGCCGACGCCGACATCGAGAACGTCGAGTTCGGCTACGGCGAGTTCCGGGAGCCGGAGTACGGGGGCGAGGCGCAGGTCGTCACCTCGAACTTCGCCCTGCATCACCTCGCGGACGGGGAGAAACGCGAGGCGATCGGGACGTGGGCGGCCCTCGACGGCGGCGGCACGCCCGGCCGGAGCGACTCGGTGGGACCCCGACGGATCGTCCTCGGCGACGTGATGTTCTTCGGGGAGCCGGACCCCGAGGAGCCGTTCTACAGCCCGGAGGTGGACGACCCGGCGACGGTCGGCACGCTCGTCGATCACTTCACCGACGCCGGCTACGCGGTGACCCAGGTGGACCGCGTCCACGACCAGGTGGGCGTCATCACCGCCGAGCGCGTCGTCTCGGGCGGTCGGGAGTCGTGAGCGGGGAGCCGTGAGGTGAAGCACCTCCCGAAACACCTCCGGCCGCGGTGGCGCTACCTCGCCGTCGGGCTGGAGGCGTGGCCCGAGACCGACCTCTCCCGGGGTCCGTTCCAGCGCGAGCTGTGGTACGCCGCCCAGAACCTGCTGGGCGACGCGGGCAGCGCCGACGCCGACCTGACGGTCGTGCGGTTCGCGTTCGGCGACGGGACCGGCGAGTCGGTCGTGCGCGTGCGCCGGGGCGAGGTCGGGCGTGGGCGCGCCGCGCTGGCGTGTGTGGACGCCGTGGACGGCGACCCGGTCGGCGTGCGCGTCCGCGGCGTCTCGGGCACGATACGGGCCGGTGAAGAAAGGTATTTAGGCGGCGCGGGCGGATTCATTGATGAAAGCCACGTCGAGCTCGCGGCGTCGGAAACGACGGGACGGGGCCGCCGCCGGGACGACGGCGCGGTCGATGTCGCCGTCGGGTCGACGTTCGTGGGCGCGACGGACGCGGAGACCTCCGTTCCGGAGCGGTCCGACCCGGAGCATACGGACTCGAACGGACACCGAGATCACTGATACACGATGCAGGGACAAGCCCAACAGCAGGCGTACGACCGCGGTATCACCATCTTCTCGCCGGACGGGCGCCTCTACCAGGTCGAGTACGCCCGGGAGGCGGTCAAACGGGGGACGGCAAGCGTCGGCGTCCGCACCGCGGACGGCGTCGTGCTGGCCGCCGACAAGCGGTCGCGCTCGGAGCTGATGGAGCCGGCCTCCGTCGAGAAGCTCCACAAGATCGACGACCACGTCGGCATCGCCAGCGCCGGCCACGTCGCCGACGCGCGACAGCTCATCGACTTCGCCCGCCGGCAGGCGCAGGTGAACCGCCTGCGCTACGGCGAGGAGATGGGTATCGAGATGCTGACGAAGTCGGTCACCGACCACATCCAGCAGTACACCCAGATCGGGGGCGCGCGCCCGTTCGGCGTCGCGCTCATCGTCGGCGGCATCGAGAACGGCGAGCCCCGCCTGTTCGAGACCGACCCCTCCGGGACCCCGTACGAGTGGAAGGCGCTGTCGATCGGCGCGAACCGCACGGACGTCCGCGAGCGCCTGGAAGAAGGATACACCGAGAACCTCTCGATGGAACAGGGGATCGAGCTCGCGCTCGAAGCGCTGGCCGAGTCGGACGAGGACGACGCCCTGGAGCCGGAGGGCGTCGGTCTCGGGACGATCGACGCCGACGATCCCCGGTACGTCGACCACGACGCCGCGTCCGTCGAGGGCTACCTCGACGAGTTCGACCTCCTCGCGGAGCCCGAGAGCGACGAGTCCGTAGAGTAACGAGGGCTGTCGGGTCCAGCTGGGGGCGCTGCTCCGCCACGTGCCCCGATCACGGGGGACTGCCGGCCCACATTCGTGCTCGACCCCGTTCGCGTTCTTCCACTCCCGGCAGCACCGGTCAATACAGCCACCGTCTGAGACCGACAGCCGAGGCGCCCGGCGGCCGCGCCGGCCGGCGGACGCCGGAGCGCCCCGGGCGCGCCGGATCCGCGGCGGGGCAAACGATTTACTCGGGATAGAATAACCCTTTTGCCGCCGCGAGCGGTAACGTGAGTCATGTACGCTATCGCCGTCCGTCGCGGGGAGGGGTCCCCGACCCTCGTCGAGAAGCCACGACCGGAGCCGGGGCCGGGCGAGGCGCTCGTCCGCACGCTTCGGGTCGGCGTCGACGGGACGGACCACGAGGTGATCGCCGGCAGCCACGGTGGGTGTCCCGAGGGGGAGGACCACATCGTGCTGGGCCACGAGGCTGTCGGCGTGGTCGAGGACCCGAACGGGACCGGGCTCTCGGAGGGGGACGTCGTGGTCCCGACGGTGCGGCGGCGGCCGAACGGGTCGAACGGCTACTTCGACCGTGGCGAGCCCGACATGGCGCCGGCGGGACGGTACCACGAGCGCGGCATCGACGGCGCGCACGGTTTCATGGCGGAGTACTTCGTCAGCCCCGCCGAACACCTCGTCCGCTGTCCTGCGGCGATCGCCGAGCTCGGATTTCTCGTCGAGCCGGCGTCGATCACCGAGAAGGCGATCGAGCACGCGCGGGCGAGCCGCTCTGCGTTCGAGTGGACGCCGGAGTCGGCGTTCGTCCTCGGGAACGGGAGCCTCGGGCTGCTCACCGTCGCGATGCTCGACGACGCCTTCGACCGGCTATACTGTCTCGGTCGCCGCGACCGGCCGGACCCGACGATCGACATCGTCGAGGAACTGGACGCGACGTACGTGGACTCCCGGGAGACGCCCGTCGACGAGGTGTCGGCGGTCCACGAGCCGATGGACTTCGTGTACGAGGCGACCGGCTACGCGCGACACGCCTTCGAGACGATCGAGGCGCTGGCGCCCAACGGCGTGGGGGCGCTGCTGGGCGTGCCGGGCGACTGGGAGTTCGAGGTGGACGGCGGCACGCTCCACCGGGAGTTCGTGCTCCACAACAAGGCGTTGGTCGGCTCGGTCAACTCCGGCGTCCGCCACTTCGAGCGGGCCGTCGAGTCGGTGGCGGCGCTGCCGGAGTGGTTCACCGACGCGCTCGTCACCGGAGTGTACGGGCTCGACGAGTTCGAGCGCGCGTTCGACGTCGACGACGACACCACTATCAAGACGGCGGTGGAACTCGGTTCACTATGAAGAACGTGGACGACCTGATCGAGGACGCGGCCGAGCTGGCGGAGCGCGGACTCTCCAAGGGAGAGATCGCCGACGAGCTGAACGTCTCCCGTGAGACGGCGTCGTGGCTGGTCGACCGCTCGGGCGCTCAGCCGGCGGACCCGGACGCGAGCGGCGACGCCGCCGGCCCGACCGGCCCCCAGGACATCCACGTCGACTGGTCGGCGATCGGGCGCGACTCCGCCCGGCTCGCCCACGTCGGGAGCGCGATGGCCGACCTGCTCGCGAAGGAGGGCGAGGCGGTCGACCTCACCGTCGGCATCGAGAAGGCGGGCACGCCGCTGGCGACGACGATCGCCCGCGAGCTCGACACGGACATGGCCGCGTACGCGCCCGCGAAACACCAGTGGGACGAGGGTGACCTCGACCAGACCGGCGGCGGCTTCTCGCGCAACTTCGCGGGCATTCGCGGGCGGGAATGTTACGTCGTCGACGACACCGTCACCTCGGGGACGACCCTCGCCGAGACGGTCGAGGCGGTGAAAGCCGAGGGCGGACAGCCGGAGGCGTGCGTCGTCATCGTCGACAAGCAGGGGCTCGACGCCGTCGACGGCGTCCCCGTGTACTCGCTCATCAACGTGATCGGCGTCGGCCGCGACTGAGCCGACCGACGCCGAGGCCGCCCGACGCAACGCATTTGAACCGGAGTCGCCTACCGACGCTCGTGACGTTTCAACCGGAGAGCGAGCTCTCGTCCGAGGAGGCGCGGTCCCGCGTCGAGTCGGCGATCGCGGACAACGACGTCGTGCTGTTCATGAAGGGGAACCGGCTGATGCCGCAGTGCGGCTACTCGAAGCGCGCCGTCGGACTGATCTCCGAGCACGTCGAGGAGTTCGAGACGGTCGACGTCCTCCCCGCGCTGCCGGAGTACCGCGAGGCGCTCTCGGCGGAGAGCGGCTGGGAGACGATCCCGCAGACGTTCGTCGACGGGGAGTTCGTCGGCGGCAGCGACGTGCTCGCGGAGCTAGAGGAGCGCGGCGAACTCGCCGAGACGCTCGAGGCGGCGTAAGGCGAGCCGCGACCCGCTTGCGGCCCGTCGGGCGGTCGCTCGCGGCTCGGGGACAGATGTTTTACGCATCGGGCGCGTATATACCGACGAGTAGGGACGTGATCGCCGGACAGCCGCGGGCGACCGCGGCCCCCCCTTCCCCCCCACCCACCCCCTCACAACTCACGTATGACAGGCCGCGTATACCGACTTCACTCGACGCTCGAACTGCCACTCGAAGACCTGCAGGACCACTTCGCGAGCGACCCCGAGCTTCCGGACGGCGTCGAGGACGTCGACATCACACGCCGAAACAACACGCTGATCCTCAAGGCGATCTCCGACGACGAGTCCATCGGCAAGTACACCCCCACGGCACAGCTGAAGGCCAGCGTCTCCGAGACCCGGGTGTACGAGGAGGAGCCGCCGCGTACGGGCGGCGGCTGGATGCAGGAGGAGGAAGAGGAGATCCCCTCGGAGCTGGTCGAGTTCGCCTGTTTCAAGGGCGACCGCGAGACCGTCCTCCAGAACTCCGCGCTCCAGTATCCGATGTTCCTCGTGTTGCGCGAGATCGCGCTGCTGTCGGAGAAGGGTACCCTCACGGCCATCACGGAGTTCGACGACGAACTCCACGCGCACCGCATCGTCGAGGGCGAGAAGCGACCCGCCAGCGTCGAGGTCGTGGAGACCCCGAACCGCGAGGGAGAGAAGGGCGGCGTCGAATGGCGGGACAACAAGTTCATCAGCTGATCGGCGTCCTCGGCGGCGGTTGCCACACGGACCGATAGCCACCGCCTACCAGTCGTCCGCACCTCGGTTCGGGACAAAAGAACTTTATCCCGGTAATTACATCTCATTAGTAGCATGAGCGAGACAGAACGGACGTTCCCCGACTACCTCGACGTCGACTACGCCGACGGCGAGGGCGAGTCGCCCGCGGACTACCCGAGCATCGAGCACAAGCTCGAGAAGGCGCTGGAGGTCGTCGAGACCGGCCTACGCGAGTACGACAACCCCGCGGTGATGTGGACCGGCGGCAAGGACTCGACGCTCACGCTGTACTTCGTGAAGGAGGTCGTCGAGCAGCACGACGAGCTGGAGCTGCCGGTGACGGTGTTCATCGACCACTTCCAGCACTTCGACGAGCTGATGGAGTTCGTCGAACACTGGGCCGACGAGTGGAACCTGGAGGTCGTCTACGCCCGCAACACGGACGTGGGCGATCACGTCGACGAGCACGGGCTGGAGCCGGGCGACGACATCCCGGTCGAGGAGCTCTCCGAGCACAACCGGCACCACATCCGGAACATCCTCGAGTACGAGGAGGACACGTTCCCGTTCCTGCTGGACACGTACGTCGGCAACCACCTGCTGAAGACGGTCGCGCTCAACGACACGCTCGAATCCCGGGACATCGACGGGATCATCTCGGGCATCCGGTGGGACGAGCAGGAGGCCCGCGCCGACGAGACGTTCCTCTCGCCGCGCCACGACCCCGACATCTACCCGCCCCACGACCGCATCCAGCCGATCCTCCAGTTCGAAGAGGCGGACGTGTGGGACGCCTTCTGGTACTTCGTCGTCCCCGAGACCGTCGAGGGCTACCCCGAGGACGGCTACGTCCCGCAGGGGTTCGACGACCTCCCCGAGGGGATCGAGATCGAGGACGTTCCGGTGTCGCCGAAGTACTTCGCCGGCTTCCGCTCGCTGGGCTCGGAGATCTCGACGGACAAGTCCGCCGAGGAGCCCGCCTGGCTGCAGGACATGGAGAACACGACCGAACGCGCCGGCCGCGCCCAGGACAAGGAGGACCTGATGGAGCGTCTGCGCGACCTCGGCTACATGTGACGACGGCGGGCTGACGCCCGCGATCGAAGGACCGTCGCCGCGACCGCCGCTTCTCGGCCGAACCGTCACGGGTAAGGCCGCGTCCGCCCCCGGGGACGGTATGAGCGACGACGCCGGAACGGACGGGACGGGTGCCGACCCCGAAAGCGGCGCGTATGTCGGGCTGTTCTCCGGCGGCAAGGACTCCTCGTGGGCCGTCCACCGCGCGCTCGAACGGGGACTTCCCGTCGAGCGCCTGCTGACGGTGCATCCGGCCGGCGACTCCTACATGTATCACGTCCCCGAGACGCGCCTGGCGGCGCTCGCGGCCGAGAGCATCGGGATCCCGCTGGTCGAGGTCGAGCCGGACGACCTCGGCGCCGCCGAGGCGACGGACTCGGGCGCGCAGGGCGACAGCGAACTGGAGCCGATGGAGGCCGCGCTGGCGGAGATCGCGGCCGAGCTCCCGCTTTCGGGCGTCACCGCCGGCGCCGTCGAGTCGGAGTTTCAGACCGCCCGGATCGAGGCGATGTGCGAGCGACTGGGGATCGGGCTGTTCGCGCCGCTGTGGCAGCGCGACCCCCGCGGACTCGGCGAGGCGATGCTCGACGCCGGCTTCGAGATCACGGTCCTCCGGGTCGCCGCCGCGGGGCTTGACGAGTCGTGGCTGGGCCGGACGCTGGACCGCGAGGCACTGGGGGAACTGGCGGCGCTGGGCGAGGAGTACGGCGTCCACCTGCTCGGCGAGGGCGGGGAGTTCGAGACGTTCGTCACCGACGGCCCGCATATGGACCGCCCGATCGAACTGGAGTACGACACGGAGTGGGACGGTACGCGCGGGCGGATCCGGGTGACGGACGCGCGGCTCGGGGAGTAGCTCCATCGTCCCGTCCCCGGAGACCGGGACAGGGTGACGCCCGCCCCGCCTCGGGCCGGGTCGTCAGTCGTCGGCCGTCAGCCGGGAGTGGGCGCCCACGAGCGCGTCCGAGAGGTCGAGCCCCTGGACCAGCGTCTCCTCGTCGACGATGCTGCGGCGGAGGTCGGCGTCGCGGACGGTCGCGTCGGGAAACACCACCGACTCCGACAGCGACGAGCCGGTCACCTCGGCGCCGGCCATCACGTGGACGTCCTCGCCGAGCTCCGAGTTCTCGACGGTCGCGTCGGGGTCGACGACCGGCTCGCCGTCGAGATACCACGCCACCGCGTCGAGATAGCTCTCCGCGGTGCCGATGTCGAACCAGGCGTCGTCGAAGGTGAACGCGTGGACCGGCTGGCGCGACTGGAGCCACTGGAGGAACCAGCCGGGCTCGTCCGGGTTGTTGCCGTCGGAGAGGTACTCCTCGAAGTCGGGCAGGGTCCGCCGGGGGAACGCGTAGCATGCGATCGACACGAGCGTGCTGTCGGGGTCGTCGGGCTTCTCCTGGAAGTCGGTCACGCGGTCGCCGTCGAGCTGGACCAGCCCGTAGCTCGCGGCCCGCTCGCGCGACCCCACGTCGTACGCCGCCAGCGTCGGGGTGTCGTGCGCCTCGAAGAAGTCGACGAACTCGCCCACGTCGAAGGAGATGAGGTTGTCGCCCGCGATGACGGCCATGTCGTCGTCGACCCCCTCGCGCTCGATCAGTTGCGCGAGCGCGCCCACGACGCCGAACTTCTCGGACTCGGCGCTGGTGTCCTCGACGGAGACGGTCGGCTTCTCGTACTCCGACTCGGCGAGATGCGCCTCGAACTCGTCGGCGAACCGCTCGTTCGTCGAGACGAACACCTCGTCGACCCGGTCGTCGGCCTCCAGGTCGTCGAATATCTCGTCGATGACGGTGCTGTCGCCGACCGGGAGGAACATCTTGGGTCGGTGGCGCGTGATCGGCCAGAGCCTCGTCGCGTACCCGCCGGCGAGAACGACTGCCTTCATGCCAACGCCGTCAGGCCGGACCGACAAGGATTTTTCCACTGTTGGGGCGAGGTCGGAGCCCGCCGGCGGGTATGCCGCCGGGAGTCGAAAGCGATTCGACCGTTGCCGTCCTCCGTCGACCCGTGCCGGAACGGACCACGCGCGAACGGATCGCGGACGAACTGCGCGAACACCCCCGGTCCGGGAGCGCGCTCGCGACGGAGTTCGACCTGACGCGGTCGGCCGTCTACGACCACGTCGAACACGTCGCCCGGTCGCTGCCGTCCGGCGAGACGTTCCTCGTCGCCCCGCCGGAGTGCCGGGACTGCGGCTTCGACGGCTTCGACGACCGCGTGAACGCCCCCTCGCGGTGTCCCGAGTGTAGGGGGGAGAACGTCGCGGAGCCGACGTTCCTCATCGAGTCGGACGGCTGAGACGGCGACGGCGTGGGTCGTCGCCGATCGTCGACCCCCCGCTCAGGCGGTCGCCTCGATCCCCAGCTCGGCCAACAGGGTCTCCGCGGCCGCGGTCGAGGACCCCGGGCCGCGCGCCGTGATCAGGTCGCCGTCGACGGTGACGCTGGTGTCGGCGTCGAGTTCGGCGTCCCAGTTTCCGCCGGCCGCGACCACCTCGTCCTCCACCCAGTAGGGAAGCTTGCGCCCCTCGATGCGGTCGTGCTCGTCGACGATACCCTCCTCCCACTCGTTGGGGAACCCGGTCACCTCGCGGCCGTCGACGAGGAACTCCCCGTCGTCGGTCCGGGCGAACGCTAGGATTCCGACGGCGTGACAGACGACCAGCGCGACGCCGTCGTCGCCGGCGACGGCCTCCCGCAGCGCCGCGCGGGCGTGTCGGTCCCCGTTGACGTCCCACTCGGTGCCGTGGCCGCCGGGGAACACGACCGCGTCGTACTCGGTCGCCTCGACGGCGGCGAGCGGCTCGGGGTCGCGGAGTCGCTCGTCGGTCTCGTGGACCTCGCGGTACCGCTCGACCGCCTCCTCGCCGACGTCCTCCGGGTCCAGCGAGCGCTCGTCCACGACCGGCGGCGACCCGGACGGGGTCGACACGGTCACCTCGACGCCGGCGTCGGCAAGCGTCGTGAGCGGCTCGATGCACTCCTCGGCCCAGTATCCCTCCTCGCTGACGACGAACAGAACGCGTGCTTCGCTCATGCGTCCGATCGAACGTGCCTGTCACCGGAAAGCGTGTTGCCGGCGGAGACCCGTCCCGGCGTTCCTGCCGGGGCGACCACGCCCGCGGTAACGGCGACGGCGGACCCGGTCGACCTCGGGCGGTTTATGAGCGGTCGGTCGCTACGTGGGGTATGGCCGTCGGAACCCGGACGGTGCTCGCGCTGATCGGCGGGGCGGTGTTGACCGTCGGCATCTACCTCCACGCCTCGGGCCGCGAGAGCGCCGGGCTCGGCGCGATGGCCGTCGGCTTCGCCACCGCGGCGGTGTGGGCGTTCCTCGGCATGGAGCTCGCACAGCGGGGAGAGGTCGCGACGCCCGCACGGACGTACCTCTCCGGCGGGATGGCCGCGGTCACGCTGGCGATGTACTTCGGGCTCCGGTCGCGGGGCCGCGCTCGCGGGGAGTGAGTCCGGCGCGTCGAGGTCGGGGCGAGTCCGCCGGGATCTGAGATCGGGGCTTCGACAGTTTTTCGCCGTACAGTAGTAGGGAGCTACCGCCGACAGCGTTCGCTTACGCCCCCTTATGAGCGCTCGAACACTCGAATTACTATCGCGTTATGCGTTGTCCTAAACGGAATGTATCGATTCCTCATGGGAGAAACCCGCATAGTTAAGTACGGCATTCCATAACGAGGCTCTGTATGTCAGAGAAGCAGTCCGGATCGAGCCGTCGACGGTTCCTGCAGGGGACCGGCGTCGCGGCGGTCTCAGCGGGCCTCGCCGGCTGTTCCGGTGAGGGTGACAGCGAAACGGAGACGACCGAGGAGTCGACCCCCACGGAGGACCAGACCCCCACGGAGGTCGGGGACGCCGAGGACATCCCGGAGGGCGGCATCTTCAACTTCGGAATGGGAACGGCGCCGAACACGCTCAACGACCTGGCGAGTTCCTCGGCGTACGTCGGCGTCATCACGGACCGCATCTACGAGTCCGGCGCGGCCATCGACCCGGTCAACTTCGAGATGCACCCGAACGTCTTCACCGACTGGGAGGCGGAGGTGCTCGACGAGACCGGCGAGACCGACCAGCCGAACGTCGAGATCGGCTTCGACGTCCGGACGGACGGTCTCACCTGGAACGACGGGACCGAGTTCACCGTCGACGACGTGATTTTCACGTACAACTATCTGCTGGAGCAGAACCCGGGCGGCTTCGCGGCGTCGCTGGCCCCCATCGAGAGCGTCGAGGAGGGCGACGACCGGGACTGCCTGATGACGCTGAACCAGCCGAACGGCACGTTCGCGTACGACCAGTTCGGCCTCCCGATCCTCCCGCGACACCGCTGGGAGGACGTCGACGACTACCAGACGTACGAGCCGGCCGACACCGACTTCGGCCCCGTCGGCCTCGGTCCGGGCGTCGTCACCCAGTACAACCCCGACACCTCCGTCGAGGTCTCGTTCGCGGAGCGTGAAGGCGAGTACAACCTCTCGGACCTCGACTGGCGCAGCGAGGTGCCGGGCGTCATCCCCGGCGGCCCGTTCGTCGACGCGATGCGGATCCGGGTGTACTCCTCGCAGTCGGCGCTCCACCAGGCGCTGTTCGAGGGCGACATCGACACGCTGTACGAGAACATCCGCACCTCGCGGATCCAGGACGCCGAGGACAGCGATCGCCTCGAACTGCTGGACGGGTTCGACACCGGCTACGGGCACTACTCGTTCAACACCCGCCGGACGCCGCTGGACGACACGGCGTTCCGGCAGGTGCTCGGGTTCGCGTACGACGACGTCTACTGGACCGAGCAGCTCCAGCGCGGCTACGCCCAGGAGGGCGACTTCGTCATGCCGCCGGGGTACACCGCGGTCCGTCCCGAGACGGACAGCGACCAGGAAGTGCTCGAAGGATCCGCGACGCAGGCGTTCTCGTTCCGGCAGACGAGCCCGAGCGTCCCCGACGTCGAGGGGATCCGGTCGTTCCTCACCGAGGGGCAGATCATCACCGGCGAGGGCGGCACCTACGTCGGCCAGGAGTACCCCGGCAGCCTGACGGGCGTCACCGCCGGCCAGAGCGAGCCCAAGCACGACTACAGCTTCGGGTCCGTCGAGTCGGACGTGCTGGTCAACGCCGACGAGGAGCCCGACCAGGAGATCCGGATCGACGGCGAACTGCTCACCGACGTCCACGACGGGCCGCTGACGATGCTGCTCAGCCCGGCCCAGGAGGCGCCCCAGACGGCCCAGATGGTCGACGACTGGATCAGCTCGCTGCGGCAGATCGGGATCCCGGTCGACCGTGAGGTCGTCTCGTTCAACACCCGCGTCCAGCGGGCGTACGGCTCCGAGGACTTCGACATGTTCACCATGGGCTGGGTGAACCTCTCGCCGTTCGCGACGAACACGCTGTACAGCCTCCACCACTCGGACAACGCCGACGACCACTCCGTCGCCGAGAGCGAGGGCGACGACGACAACACCGACACCCTCCTCAACAACCCGATGGGGTACGGCGTGTTCGAGGACGCGGGCGCCGACGACCTCATCGACGAGGCGCGGACCACCCTCGACCCCGACGAGCGCAACCAGGTCTCCCGGCAGGCGGTCGAGCGCATCTACCTCGACTTCGCCACGATGGTGACCGGCTACGAGGTCACGAAGTGGCCGGTCAACAGCGCCGACTGGACCGGGTTCGTCGAGAACATCCCCGGTCCCGGCTCCACGTACCTGGGCACGCAGATCCTCCAGGTCCACCGGAACGAGTAGCGCGTCCGCCGGGCGCGCGACGCCGGGCATCCCGTCCCATCCGGGGTTTCTCACGGCGTTGTCCCGTCCGAGACGGACATTCAACAGGTTGAAACCGTCGCCTTGGCCACGTACTCACACCGAGCGGCCCACAAGCACACATGACCAGAATCAGCGGAACGTACCTCGCGAAGCGTCTCGTCGTTTCGTACCTGACGCTCCTCGTGATCATGACGCTGTTGTTCGTCCTCCTCCGGAGCATGCCGGGTTCGTTCATCTCGAGCATGATCACGTCGGGAATGACGGCCGAACAGATCGAACAGATACGGGAGACCTGGGGGCTGAACGAACCGCTCTGGAAGCAGTACCTCGACTTCATGATCAACTACCAGACCGGGAACTTCGGGCGCTCGCCCACCTACAACGCCCCGGTCGCCGACCTGATGATCCGCCGGATGCCGCGGACGCTGATCCTGTTCGGGGCGACGTTCCTCATCGGCTTCATCATCGGCCCGCTCGTGGGGATGTATCTCGGCTGGTGGCGCGGCACGAAGAAGGACAAGTCCATCTTCAGCACGTCGCTGCTGCTGTACTCGATGCCCAGCTTCTGGATCTCCTGGCTGTTCATCTGGGTGTTCAACTACGAGTTCAACCTGCTGCCGAGCGCGTACATGTTCACGCAGTTCCCCGAGTTCCAGTGGACCGCCGTCACCGTGATGCGGGACGTGCTGTACCACATCGCCCTCCCGATCATGAGCCTCACGTTCATCGGCTGGGTCGGGGCGATGCTGATCATGCGGCCGACGATGAACCAGGTGACCGACGAGGGGTACGTGTTCCTCGCGCGGGCGAAGGGGCTCTCGGAGCGGACGGTGATGATCAAACACGCCGCGCGCAACGCGCTCATCCCGGTGGCGACGGGCGCGGTCGTCGGTCTCGCGTTCCTCATCGACGGCTCGATCATCATCGAGAACGTGTTCAGCTGGCCGGGGATGGGACAGATCATCGTCTCGTCGGTGCTGGAGCGGGACTTCCCGGTCGCGCAGGCGACGTTCTTCCTGCTGGCCGTGCTGGTCGTCATCATGCGGCTGCTCACCGACATCGTGTACACGTACCTGGACCCCCGGATCAAGTTCGGGGAGAGCGAATAATGGCTACCGGACAAGGAGACACCGAGACCGAGGGCGAATCGTACACGCGGCGGTGGGAGCCGCGGCTGGAGCGGATGAAACGTGGCTGGAGCCGGTACACCGAACACAAGATCGGCGTGGTCGGCCTGATCATCCTGGGGATCTACACGCTGTGGGCGATCGCGCCGAGCGTGTTCGCGCCCCACTCCGCCGACTGGGTCGCGTACCTCGGCGAGCCGCCGGTCCAGAGCCGGATGTCCGCCGAACAGGTGCGCTCGCTCCCCCACCCGCCGGCGTTCGGCGACCCCTTTTTCGCGCCGCTGGGGACGAACGCCAACGGAAAGGGGATCCTCTCGCTCGTGATCTACTCCGCGCGCAACGCGATGTACATCGGGCTGGCGGCGGGGCTGCTCTCCAGCCTGGTGGGCGTCCCCCTGGGGCTCATCTCGGGCTTTTACGGCGACACCTGGATCGACGAGGCGATCCAGCGGTTCGTGGACATCATGTACGGCCTGCCGTTCCTGCCGTTCCTGATCGTCCTCGTCGCCATCCGCGGGATCACCACCACCAACATCATCATCGGCATCGCCGTCACCTCCTGGCTCAACAACTGCATCACGATCCGCGGGGAGACGCTGTCGCTGAAGGAGCGCTCCTACGTCGAGTCGGCGAAGGTGGCCGGCGCCTCCGACACGCGGATCATCTTCCGGCACATCATGCCGAACGTCCTCCCCATCTCGTTCGTCTTCCTCGCGCAGGACGCCGCGGGCGCGGTCATCGCGCAGGCGTCGCTGGCGTACCTGGGGCTGGCGGACTTCACCGCCAACTCCTGGGGGATCATGCTCGAGAACATCAAATCGCAGGGGTACATCTTCAGCGCCTGGTGGTGGCTCATCCCGCCGGGCGTGGCGCTGATGTTGATGGCCGCATCGTTCTACTTCATCGGCTTCTCGATGGAGGACGTGACCAACCCGCAGCGGTGATCCGACTATGACACTACTCGACGTCAACGACCTCTCGATCCGGTACGCGGTCGACGACGGCTCCGCGGTCCACGCCAGCGACGGCGTCGACTTCTCCGTCGAGCGCGGCGAGACGTACGGCCTCGTCGGCGAGTCCGGCTGCGGCAAGACCACGCTCGCGAAGAGCCTCGTCCATCTCCTCGACGACAACGGCTACATCGAGCGCGGCGAGGTGTGGTTCGACACGACCCTCCCGCAGTGGGCCGACGAGAACGGCGACCCCGAGCAGTCCGTCATCGACGACCCGGACAAACCCGTCCGGGCGGACGGGAAGACGAACCTCGCGGCGCTGTCGAACAAACAGATCCGCGACGTGCGCTGGCGCGACATCGCGATCATCCCGCAGTCGGCGATGAACGCCCTGAACCCGGTGTACAAGGTCGGCGACCAGATCGTCGAGGCGATCCTCCGCCACGAGCCGGAGACGACCGCCGAGGCAGCCGACGACCGGGCGCGGGACCTGCTCGAACGGGTCGGCATCGAGCCGGAGCGGGCTGACGACTACGCCCACCAGTTCTCCGGCGGGATGAAACAGCGCGCCGTCATCGCGATGGCGATGGCGTGCGGACCGGACCTGCTCATCGCCGACGAGCCGACGACCGCGCTCGACGTGATCATCCAGGACCGCATCCTGGAGGAACTGGAGACCCTCCAGGAGGAGTTCGGCGTGTCGATCCTCGTCATCAGCCACGACATCTCGGTGATGGCGGAGATCTGCGACCGGATGGCCGTCATGTACGGCGGGAAGGTGATGGAGGCCGGCCCCAAGGAGGAGATCTTCGAGCGGACGGCGAACCCGTACACGCTGGGGCTGAAGAACTCCTTCCCGACGATCACCGCGACCGACCAGGAGCTCGTCTCGATCCCGGGGACGCCGCCGACGCTGCGCGACCCGGACGACGGCTGTCGGTTCCGCGACCGCTGCCCGTTCGCCGTCGAGGAGTGTCACGCGAGCCACCCGCCGATGTACGACGTCGAGGCCGCGGAGTCGACGGGTCGCGTGACCGAGACGACCGACGACCGGGCCCACCGGTCGGCCTGTTACCGGATCGGCGAGCTGGACCGACTTCGAACCGACGCAGTCAACGAATCCACATGGACCGATCAGACGATCGAGAGCCGCTAGTCGAGATCGAAGGGCTGCGGAAGCACTTCGACCAGTCACAGGGAATCATCGACACCGTGCTGGGGCGGGAGCCGCAGCCGGTGCGTGCCGTCGACGGCGTCTCCCTGGACATCTACCGCGGGGACACCGTCGGCATCGCCGGCGAGTCCGGCTGCGGGAAGACAACCCTCGGGAAGCTGCTCGTCAAGCTGTACGAGGCTACCGAGGGGAGCATCCGCTTCGACGGGCGGGACATCACCGAGCTGACCCGCGAGGACGAGCGGGAGTTCCGCAAACGGGTGCAGATGATCTTCCAGGACCCGTTCGAGTCGCTGAACCCCCGGATGACCGTCTACGACACGGTGTCGGAGCCGCTGAAGATCAACGACATGGTCGGGGGGTACGACGAGCGGCGCGCCCGCGTCAAGCAGGTACTGGAGGATGTCGGCCTAGGCCCCGCGGAGGTGTACCTCGACGCGTTCCCGGACGAGCTCTCCGGGGGCGAGCGCCAGCGGGTCGCGGTCGCCCGCGCGCTGGTCGTCGACCCGGACTTCGTCGTCTGCGACGAGCCGGTGTCGATGCTCGACGTGTCGATCCGGGCCGGCGTGTTGAACCTGATGAAGGATCTGCAGGCCGAGTACGACCTCACCTACCTGTTCATCAGCCACGACCTCTCGCTCATCCGGTATATGTGCGACCGCGCGGGGATCATGTACCTGGGGGACCTGGTCGAGCAGGGCCCGACCGACGACGTGATCGACGACCCCAAACACCCGTACACGGAGGCGCTGTTCGACGCCGTTCCGGACGTCGAGCTGGGCGCCGAGCGCCGCCGGGCGAACGCTACCGGGGAGGTCCCCTCCCCGCGGAACCCCCCGAGCGGCTGTCGCTACCACCCGCGCTGTGCCCACATCATCCCGCCGGACGGCTGGACCGGGAGCCAGGAGGCGTTCCGGCGCGCCTACCAGTTCAAGCTACGGCTCCGCCGGGGCGAGCTCGACGCCGAGGCCGCCCGCGAGGAGGCCGGCGAGCCGGCCGAGGCGCTCGTCGAGCAGGGACTCACGCTCGACGTGCCCGAGGAGTACCGCTCGGAGGCGGAGATCGAGTCCGGCGGCCACCGCGTCGACGTCGGGTCGCTGGATCTGCCCGGCGACGCCCGCCGGGCCCTCACCGAGGCCGCCGAGGCGGTCCTCGGGGGCGAGCCCGACGCGGCCGTCGACGCCGTCGACGACGTCGTCACGACGCGGTGTGAGACGGAGGCGCCCGAGCCCCTGCCGTCGGGGACGCGGAAGGTGGCCTGTCACCGCTACGACGACGACCGTCTCGAGGGGATCGGCACCGACGACGGCGGACTCAGCGCCGCGACCGCGGAGGATTGAGCGGTGGTCAGGTCCCCGCGAACCCAGCGCGCCCTCCTCGTCGTGTTCGCCGCCTTGGTGGCCGCAAGCGGCGCCGCCTTCGTGTCGACGGCGACCGCGCAGTTGGCGTGGCAGGAGCGGGACGCGATCGACTTCCGGCCCACCGGGTTCGAGCTCGTCGACGGCGACGAGCCCGCGTTGCGCGTCGAGTTCGCGGTGACGAACCCGACGGCCGTCGACGCCCGGATTCGGCCGAGCGCGCTCGTCGCCTACGACGGCGACCCCCGGGCGGGGGCGACGCTGAGCGTCCCGCGCTCCGAGCGGCTGGCCGGCGACCGGGAGGCGACCGTGCCGGCGGGCGGGACGACGACGGTGACGCTGGTCGCCGACGTTCCGCCCGAGCGAGCCGACCGGACCCGCGAGGCCGTCGACGCCGACCGGATCGTCGTCTCGGGGTCGTTCGTCGTGACCGTCCGCGGCCGCAGCGACACCGCCGATGTCTGAGCGGACGCGCGGGGCGCTGGCGACGCTCACCCGCCCCGCCGACGCGTCGTACGGGAGTCGCCGCGAGCGGCTGCTGTCGGCGCTGACGGTCGGGCTGCTCGCCGGGCTGGTGGGCGCGGCGGCGGCGTACACGCTCCGTCGGGGGGCGCTGGCGCCCGCGTGGGCCGACGACACCGCGATGGCGACGCTGGTGTTCGTGTCGGGCGCCCTCGTGAAGCTGCTGTGTCAGAGCCTCCGGACGAGCGTGCTCGCGCTGGCGGTCGCGACCGTCGCCGGCGCCGGCCTCGCGGTCGCCACGGCGGTCGTGCCGTACCTGCTGCTCGACATCGCGACGCTGGGCGGGCTGGCGCTGCTGCCGGCGTTGCGCGACGTGATCACGCTGCTCGTGTTCGTCCAGATCCCGCTGCAGCTGACGGGGTATCTCGTCGCCATCGTCTACGACGGCGCGACCGCCTGAGCGGACCGAACGGCTCGTCGAACCGTCGGTCCGGCTCCCGGGGGCGGGCGTCGGTTCGGTCCGACGTCGGGCCCGACGACAGGCCTTTGTCGCGGCGGCCGATACGCGGCGGTGTGTCGAAGGACGTGCCGACGGAGGAGAAGTCGGTCCGCGAGCGCGGGACGTACGCCAACGACGGCAACGACCCGACGCTGGCGTCGTACCTCTCGTCGCTGTTCTTCCTCCTTTCGGTACCCGCGCTGGTGACGCTGGCGTACGCCGGCCGCTGGGCGGGGCTGTACTCGGAGTCGGCGGTGGTTCCCGCGTTCGCCGGCCTGCTCGTCGCGGCCGTCGCGGCCGCGTTCGCCGTGATGCATTACGCGACCGGCCGGTAGGAGGGGCGCGGCGAGACGCGAGAGCGCGTTCGGGCGTGGTCAGCGTCGGCGCTGGCGCCGGCGGACGACCGCCCTCAGTACCACTTGTCCTTGTAGACGCACTGCAGCGGCTCGGTGACGATGTTCGTCGCCAGCGCCAGCGAGACGAGCTCGACGGCGTCGTCGTACTCGCCGGGGTCGACCTCGTCGTCCCAGCCGGCGAGCCCGACGCCGAGCTCGACGTGGTAGTCGTAGACGGTGATCAGCCACTCGTCCGGGAGCGTCCGCTCGTCGGCGTCGGACTCGTTGACGAGCCGGAGGAGGTACTTGAACGTCGTGTCCTCCCGGTCCGAGAGGTCGTCGCCCGCGTCGTACCCCGGGACGTTCGGCGTCCCGAACAGCTGGACGAGCCGGTAGAGCGCGGTGCCGATGTCGTCGTGACGCCCCCGCTCGGTGGGGTCGGGGTCGAGTTCGACGTACACGTCGTCGCGCTCCTCCCGGAGGTTCACCTCCCGCAGCGTCGCCCCCGCCTCCCGGCGTGCGGCGATCTCCTCGCGGCCGACGGGGACGAGGGTGAACTCCCGCAGCTCCTCGACCGGCGGCGCCTGCGGATGCTCGCGGATGTCGTAGGCCATCTCAGTAGGCGAACCCCATGAACCCCCGCCAGCCGACGTAGCCGAGGACCATACAGACGACGCCGGTGCCGATCACGGTCAGCGACTCGACGGTGGAGATACCCTCGATCCCGTTGAGCTCGAGGAACAGCGTGATCCCGAGCATGGTGAGGATGTACCCCACCACCAGCCCGAGGATCATGACGCCCAGCGAGGCGGCGCCGAGAGGACCCTTCAGCGACTCGGGGACGCGATTGCTCACGGACATTCGTACGTTTCGGTACCGCGGTCCCGGGTCTTAACTCCCTCGCTACGGCATGCCACACCGGCTCCGTCGCGGGAGCCGTGAGGGCTCCCGTCGACGCGGGGGGACACCCCCGCTCGTCGCCAGTCTCTCGCGGCTATCGTTCGGTTTCGGCGTCGCCGGACTCCTCGCGACGCTCCCGCGCGGCGTCCCCGGGTTCGGCCTCGCCCAGCGGGCTCATCGCCGGGTCGAAGCCGTCGCCGTCGTCGCTCCCCGGGCCGCCGGCGGTCGCGGCGTCGGCTCCGTCGGCCCCCTCGGCGTCGGCGGCGCCCCCCGTGGACGGTGACCGGCGGCGCTCGCGTTCGCCGCGCCGCCGCGCGTCGCTCGTGAGCCCGTACTCCTCCGCGATCGGCCGGCGGGCCCGGTAGCCGATCGCGAGCGCGACGACGCCCGCGACGCCGTACACCACGACCGGGGTGGCCGTAATCGGGACCCGGCCGGTGACGACCGAGAGGTGAAGCGCCTGCCCGACGGAGAGCGCGCCCACGACGAGCATCGACGTGCTCACCACGCCGAGGAGCCGGGTCGAGACCATGCCGACACTGCGGCTGCCGGAGTGAAAAGGACCGGGGAGTCGCTACCCGTCGCCGTGCTCGTCGACGACGACGACCTCGCCGTCCTCGACGGTGACGTTGATGAGCGTCCTCACGGAGTGGCCGGTGTCGTCGAGCCTGTTGGGGCCGGCCTTCTTGATCACCGCGACGACGTCGACGACGTCGGCGCCGATGTGGGTGAGCGCGTCGAGGATCCCCTTCATCGTGCCGCCCGTCGACAACACGTCGTCGAGGACGAGCACCTTGTCGCCCTCGAACACGTCGTTGATGTACATCTCCCCTTCGGAGTAGCCCGTCTCCTGCTGGAGGGCGACTTCGCCGTCCAGGCCGTACTCCCGTTTCCGGATGACCACCAGCGGGATGTCGGTCATCAGCGACAGCGCGGTGGAGATGTGGATCCCCATCGCGGCGGGCGTGACGATCTTGTCGACGTCCTCGATCTCGGCCTTGCGGATGATCCGGATGACGATCTCCCGGAGCAGCTCCGGCTCCAGCATCGGAACGCCGTCGCTGATCGGGTGGACGAAGTACTGGTACTCGCCCTTCTCGATGATCGGCGCGTCCAGCAGAGACCGACGCAGGCGGTCCATGTCGACCCGACGGCAAGGCCCACGTAAAGCCTGACGATCGGGGGCGTTCGAGCGAGGCGCGGCGAGGAACCGGGGGCGGCTCAGACGACCAGCACCAGCGCGAGGACCAGAAGCGCCGTCACGAGCAGCACGCTCGTGCCGAAGCCGGCCCGGAGGTCGACCCGCTCCGTCTCCCCGGCCGTCGGGTCCCCGTCCGCCTCGGCATCGCCCGCGAGCGACCGCACGAGCCCGACGCGGCCGAGCGCGGTCGCGGGGTCGCGCACCGTCGAGGCGACGGCGCCGGCGGCGGCGACGGTCGCGCGGTCGACGGCCGCGTACAGCTCCGTGGCGCCCACGACCAGTCCCCGGGTGCCGTGGAACCCCAGGGGGTTGTAGGCCGCGTCCACGTCCGGGACACGACCCACCCGCTTCAGCGGCCGCTTGAGGAGGGCGAACCCGACGACGCCCAGCGCCGCGAGGATCAGCGCCTCCTCGACGTGGGGGATCGTGTAGGTGGTGTACTTGTAGCTCCCCGTGTCCGGCAGGATCTCGAACAGCGCCGCGGGGTAGACGCCGAACAGGACACACAGCGCCGCGACGGCCGACATCGCCGCCTTCTGCCCGAGGTTCGCCGACCGAACCTCGCCCTCGTACTCCCCGTGGAGGAACACGTAGTAGCCCAGCTTGATGAACGAGAGGAACGTCCCGACGCCCCCCGCCAGCAGCAGGTACCAGAGGACGTCGTAGTGTTTCTTGTGGGCGGCGCCGATCACCATCCCCTTGGAGACGAAGCCGTTGAACCCGGGGAACCCCGCGATCGACAGGGCGGCGACGAGGAACGCGACGGCGGTGACCGGGAGCTTCCGCCAGAGCCCGCCCAGCTCCTCGAGGTGCTGTTCGCCGGTCCGGTAGATGACGACGCCGACCGTCATGAACAGCAGGCTCTTGTAAAGGATGTGGTTGAACACGTGGCCGAACGCGCCGGCGGTTGCGAGCGCGCCGCCGAGGCCGACGCCCGCGACCATGTACCCCACCTGCGACTGGATGTGGTACGAGAGGAGCCGGCGCATGTCCCCCTGCAGCAGCGCCATCGCCGCGCCGAACACCGCCATCAGCCCGCCCATGTACGCGACCGCGATCTCCCCCTCCGGGAACACCCGGAACATGCCGTACACGCCGGTTTTGGTGGTGTACACACAGAGGAAGACGCTGGCGGCGACGTGGGGGCGCGGGTAGGTGTCGGGCAGCCACGCGTGCAGGCCGATGAAGCCGACGTTGACGCCGACGCCGACGGCCGCAAGCAGCGGCGCGACCGTCCCGTCGAGCCCGTCGCCGGCGAACAGGAACGTCCCCGTCCGTGCGTAGTGCCAGGCGATCGCACCCAGCAGGAGCGTGCCGCCGACGCCGTGCAGAAGGGCGTACCGGAAGCCCGCACGCACCGCGCGACCGCCGTAGTGCCACACCAGCAGCGTGCTGGTGACGGCCATCAGCTCCCAGAAGAAGATCAGCGTGAGCCAGTCGCCGCCGAACACGGCGCCGAGGCTGGTGCCGACGTAGCCGAGCGCGAACGCGGTCTGTCGGGCGTCCGCCGCCGTCGCCCACGAGTACCCCACCGCGACGGCGCCGATGAACCCGAAGACGACGCCCATCAGCCGGGAGAAGCCGTCGACGTTGAACAGGACGGCGTCGAAGCCGAAAAGCAGCGTCGGGAGGTGCTCGCCGCCCGGCACGAGCCAGACGTACGGCACGACGGCGGCGGTCGCCAGCACGCCGAGCGCGTGGCCCGCGCGCCGGCCCAACAGCGGAACCAGCAGCGCGACGACCAGCACCGGGAGGAACGGCGGGACGACCGGGTCGACCATTAGACGCTCACCCCCGTGACGCCGGAGACGACGAGCCGGACGATCCGCAGGAACACCGCGCCGTCGGGGACGACCCCGAGGACGACGGAGCCGAGCGCGACCGCCAGGATCGGGCCGAGCATGAACCACGTCGACTCGCCGCCGGTCCAGCCGCGGCGCTCCCAGCCGCCGGCGGCGTGGCCGTGACCGTGCGCGTCGGTGTGATCCGCGTCGTCAGCGTCGTGTCCGCGGCCGTCGCCGGCGGCGGCCGTCGCCGCCGCCGCGCGCCCGCCCTCGGCGCCGCCGTCCGCGACCGGGCCGGGGTCGGCGTCGCCGGCGGCGTCGGCGCCCCACGGGAACCGGCCGCCGAGCGGCCCCTCGATCAGCGGCTTCCGGTCGCTGTCCTCGGCGGACTCGAAGAACGCCGTGTACACGACCGGCCAGAAGTACGCGACGTTCAACACGCCGGACACGAGCAGCGCGACGGCCAGCAGCGTCCGCTCGACCGAGATCGCCCCGATGAGCAGGAAGT
Organism: Halobacteriales archaeon QS_6_71_20; assembly: GCA_003020945.1. Classification (GTDB taxonomy): domain Archaea; phylum Halobacteriota; class Halobacteria; order Halobacteriales; family Haloferacaceae; genus Halobaculum. Next base: position 76,004 of record PXRU01000029.1, on the reverse strand, counting down.
ACTTGCTCACGAAGCCGGCGACCAGCGGGACGCCCGCCATCCCGGCGGCCGCGACGGCGAAGGCGGTCATCGTCAGCGGCAGCCGCCGGCCGATGCCGGCCATCCCGGAGATGTCGTCGGTGTGTGTCTCGACGTGGATCGCGCCGGCCGCGAAGAAGAGGGTGATCTTCATGAACGCGTGTGCCGGGATGTGGAGCAGCCCGCCCACAAGCGCCGTCGGGTCCAGCACGGCCAGCCCGAGCACGATGTAGGAGAGCTGGCTCACCGTCGAGAACGCCAGCCGCCGCTTGAGGTTGTCCTGTCTGAGCGCGATCACGCTGGCGACGAGGAGCGTGAACGCCGCGACGGCCGCGAGCGGGAGTCCGACACCCAGCTCCGAGACGGCGTCCGGGCCGAACACGTCGAGCACGAGCCGGGCGATGCCGAACACTCCGCTTTTCACGACGGCGACCGCGTGCAGCAGCGCCGACACGGGGGTGGGGGCGACCATCGCGTCGGGGAGCCACGAGTGCAGCGGCATCAGCGCCGCCTTGACGCCGAACCCGCCCGCGAGGAGCGCGAACGCCAGCCGGGCGACCGTCGGGTCGGCGCCGCCCAGGCCGGCGATGCCGCCGGGCGTGAACGTCACCGTCCCGGTGAGCCAGTAGACGAGCGCGGTGCCGGCGAGGACGGCGACGCCGCCGCTGAACGTGTACGCGAGGTACTTCCGGCCGGCCGCCCGCGCCTCGTCGGTCTCGTCGTGGGCGACCAGCGGGTACGTCGCCACGGTCAGCAGTTCGTAGAAGACGAAAAGCACCAGCAGGTTCGAGGCGAACGCCACGCCGACGGCCGCCGAGAGGCTGGCCGCGAACGCGGCGAAGTACCGGGTCTGGGAGTGTTCGTCCAGCCCGCGCATGTAGCCCACGCTGTAGCTGCTGGTGATGATCCACAGGAAGCTCGCCAGCAGCGCGAACAGGATACCGAGCGCGTCCGCCTCCAGCGCGAACCGGGCGCCCGGGAGGAACGCCCCGAGGTCGGTGACGTACGTGTCGCCCCGGAGGACGCCGGGCACCATGCTGGCGACGATGCCGAACTTGACCAGCGCCGCGACCGCCGTCCACGACTCCCGGAGGTTCGGGCGGCCGCCGGACAGCAGGATCGGTCCGACGGCGACGGCGGAGACGAGCACGGCCGCGAGCGGTCCGAACGACGCGATATCCGTCACGAGAGGAACACCTCGATCGTCGGAGCGAGCGCGGACTCGTACGCCGGCACGGCCGCCCCGAGACCGACCGCAAGCAGCGCCGCCGCGACGACGGCGGCGTACATCCCCGTGGAGAGGTCCGCGGCGCCGGGGACGGTGTCGCCCGCGCCGTCGCCGGCGAGGTCCGGGGCACCGGCGCCGTCGGCGACCGCCGCCCCGGACGCCGGTTCGGGCGTCTCCCGGAAGAACATCCGTTCGAGCAGGCGCGCGAAGTACGCCAGCGTCAGCAGCGTCGACAGGAGGATGACGGCCGTCAGCCCCCACGCCCCCGCCTCCAGCGCCCCGAGGACGACGTACCACTTCCCGAAGAAGCCGACCAGCGGGGGGACGCCGACCATGCCGAGCGCGAGCGCGCCGAAGCTCGCGGCCGCGACCGGCATTCGGGAGCCGAGCCCGTCGAAATCGGCGACCGTGCGGGCGTCGGCGCCCGTCGACACCAGCCCGGAGGCGAGGAACAGCCCGCCCTTCATCACGGCGTGGCCCACTAGGTGGACCGCGAGGCCGACGAGCGCGGCGGCGTTGGAGACCGACAGCGCGGCGACGACGAGGCCGAACTGCGAGACGGAGGAGTACGCGAGCATCCGCTCGATCTCCGTCTGTGCCACCGCCAGCAGGCTGCCGAGCACGATGCTCACCGCGGCCGTCGCCGCCAGCAGCGGGCGGGCGAACGACACCGCCTCCAGGAACTCCGGCGTGAACACGGTGAGGACGATCCGCACGAGCGCGTAGGCGCTGACCGTCGACACGAGCGACGCGATGAGCGCGCTCACCGAGTCGGGCGCGCCGGCGTACGCGCCGGGCTGCCAGGTGTGCAGCGGGAACATCGCCACCTTCACGAACAGCCCGACGACGACGAACGCGAACGAGGCGCGCACCAGCGGCGAGGCGTAGCCGACCGCCGCCAGCTCGCTCGCGAGGTCGGCCATGTTGAGCGTCCCCGTCGCGATGTACGCGTAGCCGACGCCCAGCAGGTACAGCGAGGCGCCGAACGTCCCCACGAGGAGGTACTTCAGCGCCGCGACCGCCGGGCGGCCGCCCTCGCCGCTGGCGACGAGCGCGTAGGCGGTCAACCCGACGATCTCTAGGAACACGTACATGTTGAACGCGTCGCCGGTGATCGACATCCCGGAGAGGCCGCTGACGAGCAGGAGATACGTCGCGAAAAAGCGGGGCGACCGCGGGCCGGCGGTTCGGGCGTACGCCAGCACGCCCAGCGCGACGACCGCCACGAGTACGACCATCGACGCCGACAGCCCGTCCACGAGCAGCTCGATGCCGAACGGCGGCGTGAAGCCGCCGACGGCGTAGCTACCCGGCTCGCCGGCGAACGCGTCGGCGGCCAGCGAGACGGCCAGCCCGACCTGCACGGCGAGCGTCGCCGCGGCGACGTACCAGCCGCCGCGGTCCCAGCGGATCCCCGACAGCAGCGAGACGAGCGCCCCGAGGATGGGCACCACGACTACGAGCGCGGGGAGGTCACTCACCGCCGTCCACCTCCCCGACGAGGTCCGCACGCAGCGTCCCGTACTCGCCGTAGATGCGGACGATGAGCCCCAGCGCGACCGCGGTGAGGCTCACCCCGACGACGATGGCCGTCAGGATGAGCACGTGCGGGAGCGGGCTGACGTACGGCCCCGGCTCGGTGAGCAGCGGCGCCGACGCCCCCGCGACGTACGCCGAGGCGATGAGAAACAGGAAGATCCCCGTCTGGAACACGTTCATGCCGATCACCTTCTTGACGAGGTTTCTGTCCCCGATCAACATGTGCGCCCCGATCCCGAGCAGGAGGAAGGCGACGACGAAGTACGCCCGGTCGAGGACGACGTCGATCACGACTCCGCCTCCGCGTCGTCGCCGGCGTGGCCGGATGCCAGCCCGAAGAACAGGCCGACGACGGCGCCGGAGACGACGATCCCGATGCCGACCTCGACCAGTTCGATGCCGTACTTGCTGGCGTGATGGACCGGGATCGCGGTGTACTCCAGGAACGCGCCGCCGAACGCCAGCGCGGTCAGTCCGACTCCCATGAACAGCGCGACGCCGACCACGACCAGCGTCGTGAGCAGCGACGCCGAAAGCCAGTCGCGGGTCGGCTCCACGCCGAACGCGATCGCCACCATCAAGATCACGGTGCCGACGATGACGCCGCCCTGGAACCCGCCGCCCGCGGAGTCGGCGCCGTGGAACATCACGAACGCGCCGAGGGTGAACACGAACGGCGCGACGATCCGGACGGTCGCCATGATGATCGGGCTCTCGACGTACGGGCGGTCCGCCCGCTCACGCTGGCGCTGTGACTCCGACTCCTCGGGGTCGTCCCCGTCGGGCGCGGCGACGGCGCTCACGCGAGCACCCCCCGGTCGAGCACGACCAGCAGTCCGACGAACCCCGCGAACACGACGACCGCCTCCCCGAGCGTGTCGAAGCCGCGGTACGCCGCGAGCACCGCCGTCACGGCGTTTTTCACGCCCGCCTCGTGGTAGGCGTTCTCCAGGTAGTACGCCGTCACCCTGGAGGTCGCCACCGGCGCCGACGACGAGCCGACCGGCGGCAGCGCCGACAGCGTCGTTCCGAGCGCCGCGACCAGCAGCGCGGACACGCCTAAGGCGGTGGGATCCACGTCGACGAACAGGTCCTCGCTGGCCGGGCGGACAGTCTTGGCGATCGTCAACAGGAACAGCACCGTCGTTACGCCGGCGCCGACGGCCGCCTCGGTGAGCCCCACATCGGGCGCCCGCAGGAGGAGCCAGACGACCGCCACCCCGAGGCTGTAGGCGGCGAACGCGATGATCGACGCGAGCACGTCGCGCAGCAGCGCCGTCGCGAGCGCGGCGCCCACGACGAACGCGAGCACGACCGCCTCGACGGGCGTCACGACCGCTCACCCCCGTCGGCGACGGCGCCGTCCGGGTCGTCCCCGGCCTCCGAGTCGGGCGGGACGGCGTCGACCTCGACGCTCCCGTCGTCGGCGTCGTCGGCGGTCCACGGGTCGATACCCTGGTCGGCGGCCGCCCGCACGATCGCGTGGGCGGCGGTGGGGTTGGTGATGAACATGAACGCGATCAGCAGCGCCAGCTTCAGCGTCTCGGTGTCGGTGTCGAACGCGATGGCGGCGGCCGCAAGCGTCAGCACCGCGCCGAGGGTGTCGCTCTTGGAGGCGCTGTGGGCCCGGGTGTACAGGTCCGGGAGCCGGACGAGCCCGACCGCCGCGACGGCCGCGAAGAGGAGGCCGCCGCCCAGCAGCGCGATCACGACCCCCTCGGTGACGGTGACCATCAGAGCACACCCCCGCGCTCGACGGTGAACTTCGAGATGGCGATGCTCATGACGAAGTTCAACAGGGCGTACACGAGCGCGATGTCGAGCGCGCCCGGCGTCCCGGTGGCGGCCGCGAACAGCGCGGCGATCACCACCGTGTTCGACCCGGCGACGTTCACCGCGATGACGCGGTCCTGCATCGTCGGTCCCCTGAGCGCGCGGTACAGCACCAGGACGGAGACGGCGGCAAAGCCCGCGGCCGCGGCGAGCAGGGCGTCGGCGATCAGGCTCACTCCTCCACCTCCGCGCGCTCGGCCGGCGTCGGCCGCCTGGCGGCCGCGCGGCCGTAGTAGACGAACCGCACCGCCCGTTCGAGTCTGCCGCCGAGCAGGTCCTCGCGGGCGCCGGCGGTCAGCGAGTGGATCGTGAAGTGGCGGCTCTCGACGTCGACGGTGAGGGTGCCGGGCGTGAGCGTGATGCTGTTCGCCAGCGTCGCCGCCGGCAGCGTCGACCACACGTCCGCGTCGAACTCGACGATCTTCGGGTCGATCGGCAGCGACGGGTGGAGCACGACGTACGCGATCTGGACGTTCGCCTTCGCGATCTCCCACAGCAGGAGGGGGACGTACAGCGTCAGCCGGGCGGACTGCGCCGCCACCCGGCGGGGCCGAACCGACCCGGTCAGCGAGACGTGCCACAGGATCCCCGCGGCCGTCGCCGCCGTCACCGCCCCCGAGAGGAGGTTGTACGGCGACAGCGACCCCGCGAGGAACAGGTAGAAGCCGGCGGAGAGAGCGAAAAGCAGCAGGAACTGGCCGGCGCCGGACCGACGGACGAGGGGTCCCCGGCGCGTCTCGCGCTCGACGGGCGCCTCCTCGACTTCGAGTCCCCTGCCGCGGAGTTCGGCCGCCAGCGCCGGCAGCAGCGGCGACGAGCCGCTCGGGTAGTACTCGGGATCGAGGACGACGGCGTCGACGCCGTAGTCGGCGGCGTACTCCGCGACCGCGTCGGCGTAGTCGCCGGGGCTGAACAGGTACTCGCCGGCGGCGACGGCCGCGGTCTCGACGGCGATCCGGTCGTCGTCGCCGCCGTCCTCGGCGGCCCACATCGCGACCCGGTCGAGCAGCTCCGTCGCGCGCTCGTACTCGTCGCCGGTCGTCCCCCGACTGGAGAGCGGGTACACGAAGTGCAGCGTCGTCGGCCCGTCGGTCTCGACCGCCCGACGCACGACGTAGCCGACCGTCTTCCGGAGGGTGGTCGACTCCTCCACCGGGACCAGCACGTCCGCGACGGTCACGGCGGCCACCTCGACGCGAACGCCGGGGGCCGGTCCGGCCGGTCGCCACGCCGGTAGCTGATTGCTGTCACTGTCTGTCATCCCATCGTAGGCAACTCCGGATCAAAACCGTTGTGATCCGGTGAACCCGGCCCCCGGCTTCCGACGCGGGGCCGGCACCACGCCGCCGTTCGACATCGGAGGGGCGCCGACGGCTTCCGACCCGTCGGTCACTCCAGCTCCGCGGCCAGTTCGTCGGCGACCCGCAGCCCCAGCCCGAGCTTGGAGCCCTCGTATGTCTCGTGCTTGTCCCGGCGGACGACGAGCGCACGGGTGTCGGCCGCGCCCATGACGGCCGCGTCGTTGGCGACGACGAACGCGAGGTCGACCCGGTCCAGCGTCTCCCGGGCGCGCTCGGTCAGCGCGTCGTCGTCCCCGCCCGGCTCGGACTTGAACCCCACGAGCGGGAGGTCCGGGTACTCGGCCCGCACCGTGTCGAGCAGCTTCGGCGTCGGCGACAGCTCGAGCGTCAGCGACTCCGCGCCCGAGCGGATCTTTCCGTCGGCCGCCTCGACGGTGTAGTCGGCGATCGCCGCCGCCGAAACCAGCGCGTCCGCGTCGGCGCAGGCGTCGACGGCCGCGGCGGTCATCTCCGCGGCCGACTCCACGTCGACCACGTCCGCGTACGGCACCTCCCCCGCGGCCGACGCGTCGTGCAGCAGGGTCACCTCCGCGCCCCGGGCGACGAGCGCCCGGGCGACGGCGCGGCCCGTCCGGCCGGAGGCGCGGTTCGTGAGCACGCGCACGTCGTCGACCGCCTCGCTCGTCGCGCCGGCGGTCACGACGACGCGTCGCCCCGCCAGCGGGCGGTCGCCGGCCGCCCGCGCCGTCGCGGTGACGATCGCCGCCTCGGCGGCGATCTTTGCCTTCCCCTCCTCGATCCGCGGGTCGACGAAGTCGACGCCCCACGACTCGACGCGGTCGATGGCGTCGAGCACGCCCGGGTGGTCGTACATGGGCTCGTGCATCGCCGGGGCACACACCACCGGCACGCCCGCGCCAAGCGCCGTCGTCGCGCAGGTGGTGACGGGCGTGTCGTCGACGGCCGCGGCGACCTTCCCGACCGTGTTCGCGGTGGCGGGCGCGAGCAGCAGCACGTCCGCCCAGCCGTCGCGGCCGCACAGCTCGACGTGTTCGACCCGGCCGGTGATCTCCGTGACGACGTCGTGTTCGGTCGCGAACTCGACGGCCCACGGGTGGACGATCCCGGTCGCGGCGTCGGTCAGCACGCCTCGGACCGACGCGCCGTGGCGGCGGAGCTCGTGGGCCAGTTCCACGACCGTCACCGCCGCGATGGAGCCGGAGACGCCGAGCGCGACGTTCGTGTCGCCGAGGAGATCGCTCATCTGACAGGCGGTTGGCGGCTCCGGGCCGTAAATCCTCCCGCTCCCGCGCCGTCGCCGGCGGGGGACGACCGCGATCCGTCGTCGCCGAAGGAACGGCCTGCATCCGCCGGGCGAGGGCTTAGGGGACGGCTGGCGAACCCGGAGGCATGGTGATCTACACGGTTCTGGCGGACGTGAACGAGGACCAGTTCCAGAACCCCCAGGAGCTCGTGTCGGTGTGGGGGGACATCCGGGAGGACGTTCAGCGGCTCGGCGGCGAACTGCGCGAGAGCTACGCGCTCGTCGGGACGTCCGACTTCCTGGTCACCTTCGAGGTCGAGGAGGAGGACGCCGCGATCCAGATCGCCATCGCGATCGAGCGCCACGGTCTCGACACGGAGACGATGCGCGCCGTCCCGATCGAGCGGATGAGCGACATCGTCGACGACATCTGAGGTCGTCGCCGGCGTCGCCGACGGGCGTCTCCGCCTGCCGCTCGCGGGCGCGCCGGAGGAACTCCTCCGGGAGCGCGTCGATCTCGCCGGCCTGCACGCCCCACAGCTTCGCGTACAGCCCGTCCCGGCGCAACAGCTCCTCGTGGCCGCCGCGCTCGACGACCTCGCCGTCCTCCAGCACGAGCACCTCGTCGGCGTCCCTCACCGTCGACAGCCGGTGGGCGATGACGAACGTGGTGCGGTCCGCGGCCAGGCGGTCGAGGCTGCGCTGGATGAGCAGCTCCGTCTCCGTGTCGACCGCGCTGGTCGCCTCGTCGAGCACGAGCACGTCGGGGTCCTGCAGCACCACCCGGGCGATCGAGAGCCGCTGGCGCTGCCCGCCCGACAGCTTCACGCCCCGCTCGCCGATCCGCGTGTCGTAGCCGTCCGGGAGGTTGGCGATGAACTGGTGCGCCTCCGCGGACTTCGCCGCCTCCCGCACCGCCGCGTCGTCCGCGTCGAAGCGGCCGTAGCGGACGTTCTCCGCGACGGTCCCGTCGAAGAGGTACGTCTCCTGGCTCACGTAGCCCACCGACTCCCGCAGCGACCGGACGGACACCTCGCGCACGTCGTGGCCGTCGACCCGCACCGCGCCGTCGGTCACGTCGTACAGCCGGAGGAGGAGCTTCAGCAGCGTCGACTTCCCCGCGCCGGTCGGGCCGACGAGTGCGACCGTCTCGCCCGGCTCCACGGCGAGGTCGACGCCGCGCAGGACCGGCTCGCCGTCGTCGTACGCGAAGTCGACGCGGTCGTACTCGACGGCGCCGGCGACGTCGTCGAGTTCGACGGCGTCGTCGGCGTCGGTGACCCGGGCGGGGATGTCCTGGAGTCCGAACACGCGCTCGCAGGAGGCCTTCGCGTTCTCGTACTGGGAGACGATGTTCGACACCTCCGCAAGCGGCGTGACGAACCGCTGGGTGAGAAACAGGAAGGTGACGAACGTCCCGGCGCGCAGATCGCCGGTCAGCGGCCCCGGCGCGGTACCGGTGACGATCCAGACGCCGCCGACGACGAACGTCGTCGCGAACGCGACGCCCGCGAACAGCTCCATCCCCGGCCGGTAGACGTAGTTGAGCCGCAGCATCGCGAGCGTCCGCCGGAAGTAGTCGTACGAGGAGTCGGCCACCCGCCCGGTCTCGTACGCCTCGGTTCCGGACGTCTTCACCAGCTGCATCCCGCCCAGGGAGTTCTCCAGCCTGGTGTTGAGGTCTGCGACCGCCTCGCGCTGGGCGGCGTAGCGCGGCTCGACGGCCTTCATGAACCAGTAGGTGAAAAGCACCATCCCCGGGACGGCGACGAGCGTCACCGCCGCGAGCCGGGCGTTGCGCTCGAACAGGACGATCCCGATCCCCAGCAGCATCACCCCGAGCCTGACGGAGTTCTGGAGGGCGTCGTCGAGGAAGCGTTCGAGGTTCGTCGCGTCGTTGTTGAGGACGGACATCACCTCCCCGGTCTGTTTGTCGTCGAAGAACCACATGTCCAGGTCCTGCATCTTCGCGTACGAGTCCGTCCGGACGTCGTGCATCACGCGGTGGGCGAAGTTGTTCGCCGCGATGCCGTACACCCACGTCAGCGCGGCTGTGACGGCGAAGGCGCCGACGATCAGCCACACGGAGAACCAGAACTGCGCCGCGTCGGGCGCGGCCGTCGGCAGCCAGCCGTTCGGCACGAGCGGGAGCGTGAACGGCTCGTCGCCGGTGAAGGCCGCGTCGATCGCCACCCCCAGCACCAGCGGCGGGAGCAGGCTCGCCCCCCGGGCGATCACGTTCGCCGTCATCCCGACGACCAGCCACGGCCACTTGTCGGTCCCGTACTCGGTGAACAGCCGGTACAGCGGGCGGTCGACCCTGTCGCGGTAGACGTCGAACGCGCTCTCGTCCGCGGCACTCATCACGGATCGAAACTCGCCGGGGCGACTTAGCTGTATGCAGGTGCTAAGCCCCCGTCCTCAAGCAGCAACGCGAGCCGAAGGCCGAGTAGCGCGATAGGGTGAGGATACAGCGTCCCCGGAATCGAAGGTTCCGGTGTGCGAACGAGACACTTCGGGTCTCGTCAATGCCGTCATGGTCCGCTCATACACTGCGTCCGGGTGACTGTGGGCGACCGTGACGGCGACCCGACGGGCTTGTACGTCGCCGACGGTGGCTCGGGGGTACCCGACGACATCGACAACCCGTTCGAGCGGGGGCGCTCGGGCGAGGCCGACGGGACGGGGATCGGGCTCACGGTCGTCCGGCGGGTGGTCGAGGCCCACGGCTGGGCCGTGCGGGCGGGGGAGAGCCGGACGGGCGGCGCCCGGTTCGACATCGACACCTTGAGGCGCCGGGCGGCTCACCCGACCCACCACAGCACCGGGAGCAGCGTCCCGACCGAGAGGAGCGTCGTCGCGAACACGTTGACCGAGGCGAGCCCGGCGTCGCCGTCCAGCGCGGTGGCGTAGACGAACGTCGATACGGCCGTCGGCATCGCGAACATGACGATGCCCGCCCGGACCGTCGAGGGCGCGCCCCCTAGCGCCGAGAACACGCCGAGGGCGATCAGCGGCATCGCCACCAGCTTCACGGTCGCGACGGCGCCGACGGTCGGGTAGTCGACGGAGACGCCGTCGAGCGCCAGCGACGCCCCCACGCCCAGGAGCGCGACGGGGAGCGCGAGCCGGGCGACGGCTGAGAGCGCGGCCGCGACCGGGCCGGGGGGTGCCCGGCCGACCGCCGCGGTGAGCAGCCCCGCGCCCAGGGCGATCAACACCGGGTTCCGCAGCAGCGACAGCGCCTCGCTCGCGAGGTCGGCGTCGGCGTCGTTGACCAGCGACAGCAGCGCGATCGTGGCCGGCACGTGGACGAGCGCGGCGACGCCGAGGATCACGCTCGCCTTCCCCGCCTCGACGGCGCCGGCGCCGAACGTCGTCGCGACGATCGGGAGCCCGAGGAAGCCGAGGTTGGCGTGGTACGACTGGACGACGGCGACGCTCCTGACCGCGGCGTCCGACCGGCGGCGGTGGACGAGCCAGCTCAGGCCGATGCCGACCGCGAGCGCGCCGACCACGCCGGCGACGAGCCGGACCGACAGCAGCTCCCCGAGCGGCTGGGCGTACGTGGAGCTGTACACCAGCGCGGGCAACGCGATCAGGAACGCGGCGTCGGTGAGCGCGTCGCGCCGGCGGTCCGTCAGCAAGCCGACGCGCCGGCCCGCGACGCCGGCCGCGAGGAGGACGAGCATGAACGCGAGGTTCGAGGCGACGGACACGGGAGTCGTGGGGAGTCGACGGGGGGGAGGGTTGACCGTTGCGTTCGCGGCGAGCGACGCGGCAGGCGGGACCCGGCGGCGATCGGAGCGCCGTCAGTCGTCGACGGCGCGTCTGGGCGTGATCCGCGGTCCGTCCGGCCCGAAGCCGACCTCGGCCTCGACGCCGAAGACGTCCCGGAGAAGCCGCTCGGTGATCACCTCGTCCGGCGGTCCCCACTCGTAGGGCTCGCCGTCCCTGAGCGCGATGAGGTTGTCCGCGAAGCGCGCGGCCTGTCCGATGTCGTGGAGGACGACACAGACCGTGACGCCGTGCTCCTCGTTCAGTTCCCGGACGGCGTCGAGCACGCGGAGCTGATGGTGGAGGTCGAGGAACGTCGTCGGCTCGTCCAGCAGGAGCGCGTCCGTCTCCTGGGCGAGCACCATCGCCAGCCACGCCAACTGGCCCTGTCCGCCCGAGAGGTCCCCCATCGGCCGGTCGGCCAGGTGTTCGACGCCGACGCGCTCGATGGCGCGGTCGACGGCGCGGTGGTCCGTCTCGGTCAGTCTCTCGAAGAAGCCGCGGTGGGGGTACCGGCCGTGGGTCACCAGCTCCCGGACCGTCGTCGACCCCGGGGAGTCGTGTTCCTGGGAGAGCAGGCCGAGCCTGCGCGCGAGCTCGGTCGTTCCGAACTCCTCCACGTCGCGCCCGTCGAACGTCACGGCGCCCCGATCCGGCGACAGCTCCGCGTCGATCGCCTTCAGCAGCGTCGACTTCCCGCTGCCGTTCGGCCCGATCAACGCGGTTATTTCCCCTGCGGGGACCTCCAGGCGCTCGGCCTCGACGACCGGCTCGCCGTCGCCGTACGACAGCGCGACGTCCCTGACGGACAGGTGCGGGGAGTCGCTCGTCTCCGCCGGGGTCCCGGCGGTCCGGTCGCCGCCGCTCTCCGCCTCGGAGCCCCGTTCGGTCGTGGGTTCGGCCGTCTCCGTCGCCGCCGGAGGCTCGACCGTCTCGCCGCCGTCGCCGCGCGGGTCGCCGTCGCTCATAGGTCACCCAGCCCGTCCCGTTTGCGCATCAGGTACAGGAAGTACGGGCCGCCGATGAGGCCGGTGACGATGCCGACGGGGAGCTGTGCGGGCGAGAGCGCGAGCCGGGCACCCACGTCCGCCAGCGTGACGAGCGCCGGACCCGCGAACACGCAGGCGACGACGAGCCGCTTGTAGTCGGAGCCGACGAGCTGGCGGGCCATGTGGGGGACGATGAGGCCGACGAACCCGACGACGCCGGCGACGGCGATGGCGGTGCCGGCCGCGAGCACCGCCACCGCCGACAGCGCGAATCGGACGCGCTCGACGGACATGCCGAGCGACTTGGCGGTCCGTTCGCCCAGCAGGAGGACGTTCAGCTGCCGGGAGCCGACCAGCGCGAGCGGCAGGGCGACGAACGTCCACGGGAGCGCCGTCCGCACCTGCTCCCAGTCGACCCCGGTGAGCGACCCCGTGGTCCACGCGATGGCCGACTGGACAACGCCCAGGTCGTCCGCGAAGAAGAACAGCGCCGTCTGGATCGACCCGAACACTGCCGAGACGATGACCCCCGCGAGGACGAGCCGAACGGGGTTCGTTCCCCCCTTCCAGGCGATGGCGTACACGATCAGGAACGCCACGGCACCGCCGCCCGCGGCCACAAGCGGGAGCAGCGCCGCCAGCCCGGTGAAGACGATGAGCGTCAGGAGGATGGCCAGCCCCGCGCCCGCGGAGACGCCGAGGATGAACGGCGAGGCGAGTTCGTTGCGGGTGACCGCCTGGAACACCGCGCCCGAGACGGCGAGGTTCGCCCCCACGAGGGCCCCGACGATCACCCTGGGCATCCGGATCTGCCAGACGATGAGCGTCTCCTTCGGCAGGTCCACGGCGGCCGTGGAGACGCCCAGCGCGCTCGCGACGGCGTTTCCGATGCCCTCGCCGAGGAACAGGCGCAACAGCACCTGCGGGTTCGTCCACACGAGCGGGTCGAACACCGCCGCCCACGCGGCGCCGATGGACATCGTGAACGCGCCGAAGCTCACCTGCACGAGCCCCGACGCGACGACGACCGCCGTGCTCGCGACCACGACGGTCACCAGCGAGGCGTCGACCCACGAGAGCGGCCCCTCCACCCGCGGGACCGACTCGCGCGTCTCACCGGCCACAGTGACCCCCCTTCCGTTGCATACGGTTTAGGGCGACCTAAGCGTGTAAAAGCGTGTCGAACCGTCCGCCCTTCCGCGATCAGAACGTCCCGTTGACGACGTCGGCGACGCGCTGGGGGTCGAACAGTCGCTCCTCGGCGCCGTAGAGGTCGCCGGCGAGTCGCTCGGTGACGACGAGGTTGGAGATCGGGCCCTGGTACAGCGGGCCCGCGCGGTAGACGTCGCCGTTCTCGACCGCGGCGAGTTCGCTCGCCACGTCGTGGGTCTCCATGTACGACACCACCGTGTTCCGGAACTCCTCGGCCGTTCTCGTCTCTTGGCCCCGGACCAGCAGTACCTCCGGATCGACCTCCAGGAGCGTTTCGTAGTCGATCGCTCCGCGGCTGCTGTGGAAGTCCTTCACGTCGGCGGTCGCCAGCGCGTCCTTCACCTTCAGGTCGCGGAGGTGCTTGAAGCTCGTCCCCTCGTCGACGGTGTACGGATAGAACTGCTCGGGCTCCTCGCCAGCGCCCCAGACGACCGCGACCGCGGGTCGGTCGGCCCGCCCGGGGACGACCGGCGCGAGCGCCGACTGGAAGTCGTCGTGGATCGCCTCGAAGGCGTCGTATCGGTCCCGCTGCCGGAACACCTCGGAGAGCCTCTCGAACGCCTCGTACAGCGAGTAGTAGCGGTAGTCCTCGTGCCACGCGTACCCACGGGAGAAGATGCTGTTGCCGAAGAACGGGCCGACGTTCTCCGAGATCTCGTCGACGTCGGACCGCTCCCACTGCCCGCGGTTCATCAGGAAGTTGGGGTCCGCGATGTGGACGTCGGCGTCCAGGTCGTAGAACTGCTCCCGGCCGACGCCGCCGTCGCCCCAGAGCTTCCGGATCCCGCTCCCGTCGACACTGACTCCCGGGATATCGTCGTAGTACTGTGTGTGGTAGCGGCTGGGGAGCCAGACGCCGAGCGGCGCCTCCTGCCCGAGCGCGATCCCCATGTCGGCCCAACTGCCGTTGTTCGCCACCCACGTCTCCGGGACGGCGTCGAATCCGACCTCGCCGACCGGCGCCGCCTCTACCGAGTAGCTCCCGACCGCGTCGTCGGGCGTCGCGGTCTCGGTCGACGCGGCGTCGGCCGATCCCGACGTCCCGTCTTCCGCGCCGGAGGTCGATCCGTCGTCACCCGCACATCCCGCCAGTCCGGTCGTCAACGCACCCGCGCCGACACCGAGGAACGTCCGTCGGTCCATCGTGGTTTTTCGGCTCGCCTAAACGATAATAAGGACTTCGGATCTCGGATCCGCTGAAGGAGTCCCCGCGGTCGGACCGACGGAGTTCGCCGGTCCGGAGCCACTACTTTATACCCGACCGGTCGATCGGTGGGTATGGACGAGCTCGTCGTCTCGACCGACGTGTACGTCGCCCCGGCGGAGGCGTACGAGTTCCTTCTCGAGTTCCCGCGGTACGATCGCTACACGGAGTACCTCGACCACGTGTCGCGCACCCACGGCGACGGCGGGCCCGGCACGCGGTACGCGCTCCGGTTCGCGTGGTGGAAGCTCTCCTACACCGCTCGATCGGAGGTGACCGACGTGACGCCGCCCGCCCGGATCGACTGGCGTGTCCGGAAGGACATCGACGCCCGCGGCGCGTGGGTGATCGATCCCCTCGACGAGCTGCCGGAGGACGCTCCGGACGACGCCGAGGCCGGCAGCCGGGTGAGGCTGGAGATCCAGTTCGACCCCGACTCCGCGGACGCCTCGTCGGTGTCGCTGCCGCCGCTGGTGTCGTTCGACTGGGTGCTGGAGAAGGTGAAGGGGCTCGTGACCGAGGAGGCCGAGCGCGTGGTCCGGCGGGCCGTCGGCGATCTGGAGGGGAGCGAACGGGAGGTATCGCTGACCGTCCGCACCGACGCGGACTCGCTGTGACATCCTCCCCGTCGTGAACAGGGAGGCGCAGAGCGCCTCTTGCAGTCGGGCGTAGCCCGACAATGACGGGACTTCCCACGCCCGCACCAAACTGCGCTGATTTGGGAACTTACGTTCGCACACCGACGAGGTGCGGGGAGTGCCACGCCCCCGTTATCTCTATCCCGCGAGGGATTCGAGAGTACCTGATTGTTTTGCGTCGGTATCCGCCGATTGCCGACAGCAGGGATACCTGCCACGGTCCAACGACGGTATCCCGATATTGTCCGATTGTCCCGGCATGGGGGCGGGCAGGCCGCCTCGGCTGGGTGTACGGACGGGCCGGATGGACAAGAACGTGCCGGAGCGCACGCGATTCACGCCCGTCTCCGGAACGCTTCGCGTTCCGGTGTGCGAACGAGACGCTTCGCGTCTCGTCAACGCCGTAACCAGCGGGACTCTCTCGCTGTTTTAGGTAGCCCCGGGAGCCGGCGGAGCGGCCGCGGACCCGGTGGTCGCCTCCGCCGACGAGCAGAACCTCCCGTCGTGTCTGCCGGCGATTCGGATCGGCGTCAACCGAACCGTCGCGATGGTCGATCAGCGAGTCGATCCACGACTTCCCGGAGAGTCCCCGTCCTCCTCTTCGAGACGGCCGGCCTCGGCGACATCTTCGGCCGGATCCGAACTCGACGGTCGCGCCGCCCGTACTGTTTCCGCCCGGTCGCCGCTCACTCACTCGACCGTCAGCGTCCGCTCGGGCATCCCCCCCATGAGCGCGCCGAAGGCGGTTTCGTACCCCTCGTGGCGGGCGGTCTGCGGCCACACAGTCGGCGTCAGCGTCAGTTCGTCGCCCGACTCGACGCTCGCGCCGTCCAGCGCCGCGCCGTAGTGATACGAGAGATCCGGGTCCAGCGTACGGACGAGCTCTCCGGCGAACCGTTCGTCTCCGTCGCGGGCGAGCGTAGCCTCCAGCCCCATCGCGGGGATCAGCATCCGGTTGTACGGGGTGCGTGCCGACACCGCGAGGTACGGTCCGTCGGCGTCGACCCCTTCCGGCGGGTCCCCCAGCACCGTCGCCACGAGCACCGCGTCGTCGCTGTTCACCTCGCCGAGCACCGTTCCCGGGAGTTCCTCGACCGTCGGCGCCGTGGCGTCCGGCATCGTCTCCGTCTCCATGCGGTCGACGGCGCCGGGGTCGCCCGCGTTCTCCAGGGTTCGAAAGGAGATCCCGTCGCGCTCGGCCTCGCTGTACTCCATCTCGACGGGGATATCGGCGGGCTCGCCGAAGCGGTCTCGGAACGCGCCCGTCCGTCGGGTGCGGACGCCGCCGACCGAGACCGTTACGGTGTAGGTGCCGTCGCCGTCGAGCCCGAAGTTGGCGCCGTAGTGGGTGCCCATCGGCTGGGAGAGCATCGGGTAGATCACCTCCTGGGAGACGAGCGATCCGTCCCGCGATATCTCGATCGACACGCCCGTCTCCGGGAGCACCGTCCCCGTCTCGGGGTCCCAGACGCTCGCCATTAGGTGGACGTCGTCGTCGGACTCGATGTCGGTCCGCTTGACGGCGTCGCCGTTGAGGTTCCAGAAGCGGTGGGCGTACGAGTAGAACACGCCCACCTCGTAGTCGCCGCCGGCGGCCGTCCCGCCCATCGCCATCCCCTCGACGTGGCTCGGGAGGTACACCCCGTCGGGGCGGTCCTCGACGACCGGCGGGGCACGGGCGGCGCTTCCCCCGGACGCGAGTTCGAAGCCGAGACACCCGGCGAGGCCGCCCGCCCCGGCGACGCCGCCGGCCGCGGCCGCGCTCCGGAGGAACGTGCGTCTGTCCATACACGCCGTCGGAGACGCCGACGAAAGGTGGTTCTGGTACGGCCGTCGAACGGCCGGTACGCGCGTCGAACACCGTCCCCGAGAAGGAGTGTTCGCGTCCGTGGGGATCCGAGCGCCGACGACGGACGATCCCCGCCGGGAACGATGAGTGCCGGCCGGCGGCGCTCGACGACGCGACCGGGAGGACGGAGTGGACCGTCGATCTCGCCGAGGGCGACGTCCGGATGACGCCGCCGCCGGCGTTCGGGTACCTCGACGGCGACGGCGAGGCGCTCGTCATGTACATTGATGGCGTCGTCCCGTCGGACGTACCGCCGGGGAAGTGACGCGACGAAACCGTGTTATGCGGCGGCCGCCTTCCTCCGGGCGTGAACGGACCGTTCGACACCGCCGCCCGCGTGGCCGGCGCCGCGGGAGCGCTTGCGGCGTTGTCCGGGCGGGCTCTCGCGCACCCCGGCCATCCCAGCGCGACCCCGAGCGGACCGCTCGCGGGGCTCTCGTCGGCCGGCCTCGGAGTCGCCCTGGCCGGCGCGGTCCTCCTCTCCGGGGCACTCCTGCTGGCCCGCGAGGGCGTGCTCACCGACCGTGCGCGCAGCGCCGGCGCGGGCATCGGGATCGCGTTGCTGGCCGTCGGTGCCGCGGTCGAGTTCACGCTTCTGTGACCGTAGCCGACCCCCGTCCTCGTTCTCATTCCCGTCACTAACGGCACTCAGTGACGGGACCGGTCGGTTCGTCGTCGAGCCGTCCGACGTTCCCGAGCTAGCCGGCGTCGCCCGACGGCGTCGGCAGCGCCCGGAGGCTCCGCGGCGGGACGAGGAAGTAGCCGCGGTGACGGAGGAAGACGTACTCCAGGATGCCGTTGTTGACCCGCTGGCGGACCGCCGGCGTCGCCTCCGTCGCGTCGACGCCGTTCATCGCCCGACGCACCGCCTCGAACCGGTCGACCGACCGCTGGAGCGACGGGAAGTGGAGGCTCGCGACGTCGTCGTCGGTCGACTCGAAGTGCCGCCGGAGCAGGAGGGGGTTCCCGTCCTCGTCGCGGTTCGCGCGGGCGGCCTTCTGCGCGTGACCGACCCGTCCGTACTCCTCCGCGTCCTCGACGACCGTATCGAGGAACCGGTCGATCCCGGAGTCGTCGCCGAGGTTCGTCCCGACGCCCTCGACGAGGTCCTCGTCGACGTGGCCCGAGGAGAACAGCTCCATCACTCGCTGCTCGCGGGTCTGCTCGCCGTACCAGTCGTCGAGCCGCTGGCGCCAGTTGCCGACCGACTTGGTCGTCGCCTCGGCGAACGGGCCCTCGTCGACGGCGACGGAGTCCTCCGTGGCCTGGTTCCCACGGAACCCCGCCACGAACCCCATGAACAGCGGGGCGTCCTCGGGCACCGGGTTCGGTTCGGGGACGCCCGAGAGGCCGTCGGCCTCCTCGTGTGGCCGTCCCGGGTCGAAAAAGCCCGTCCGGCGGTCGTCCACGTTGACGGCGTCCGTCAGCGCCGCGGCGAACTCGACGCCGTTCGCCTCGGCGGCCTCGCCCGTCAGCGCCTCCTCGGCCGAAAGCAGGGCGTCCGCACGGTCGGAGGCGAGGTGGACGAGGAGGTCCTGCGTGTCGAACGTCGGCGTCTCGTAGTCCGCAAGCGGCGTCGGCTCCGGAAGCGACACGTCCTCGGGGACCGCGAGGTCGTCGTCGAACCGGTCGAAGTACGCCGGCGAGTACGCCGCCGAGTGGAGGAGACCCTCGTGGCTCCAGGCGTACGCGCGGTCGAGCGAGTTGAGCGCGTCCGCGACCGTCCGCCGGTCCGCGTCCGACGGGGGACCGTCGCCCGGGAGCGTGAGATACAGGAGGGTCTGATGGCGGGGAAGCTGCCAGTTCCCCGCGTCGTCCGTCCGGAGGTAGTCGTTCCAGGCGAACTGGCGTTCCGGGTGGCTCGCCGGTCCGTCGCCCGTCGGCACCGGCTCGGCGTCGTCGAGACGGTCGAGGCAGGCCGAGAGGCCCGCGGCGCCGCCGACCGCGACGGCGGCTTTCATCGCCTCGCGCCGGGATACCCCCTCGGTCGAGTCGGCCCCGGCGTCGGCGTGCGGGTCGGTCATACCCTCCCTATCGGGTCCGCCGAAAAGGGGGTTGTGGTGCGGGCGTCGAACGCGACGGGGGCACGCGCCGAACGGGAGAGTGGAGGCCCGTGAGTCACTTGAGCATCGAGTCCACGAGCCGGGTGAACCGGTCGAGGAGGCGGTCGGGGACCGACGGCTCGACCCGGCGGAGCGACCGCGCGGTCGCCTCGGGGTCTGCGAGCGCGAGCGTGACTCGGTCCCGTTCGTCGCGGCGTTTCTCGACGACGCCGGCGTCGACGAGGCCGTCGAGATGCCATTCGAGGGTGCTCCGTGCGACGCCGAGCGCGTCGGCGACGGCGGCCGGCCGGGCGGGACCGTCGAGCAGTTCGACGACGGCGTCGCGGGCGGTCTCGCGGCGGAACAACGCGACGCGGCGTCGCTCCGCCGGGTCGAACGACGGGTCGAAGTAGTGGGTCCGCCCCGACACCTCCTCGCGGACGACGCGGTCGGCGCGCGCCAGCCGGCGGAGGTGGTACTGTGCCTGCCCGGGCGCCAGATCGAGCCGGCGGACCAGCTCGTTGAAGTGAAGTCCAGGGTGGGCGCGGACGTGTTCGGCGAGGCGGTCGCGCGTCGGGGTCGCGTCGGCGGTCACGAGGTCGCCTCCGTCCGGACGGCCCGCGCGAAGTACACCGCGGCGACGACGAGCCCCGCCATGACCACGTCGAGGAGGTGCTCGCCGAAGTGGTGCGTCCCCGCCCCGACGACGCCGACGGCGGCGCCGCCCGCGAGGGCGGCTCGACCGACCAGCGCCCCCAGCGCGAGCGCGACGAGGAGGTACGACCGCGAGGGGCGTCGGAGGAACGCCGCGAGCCCGAGTCCGAGCAGGAGCGCGCCGGCGACGCCCCCGAGGGCGACGACGAGCGCGTACACCACGCCGTGACCGGCGGGCGCGAGGTGGGACACGGTGTCCATGTATCCGAACACGTCGCCGGAGACTTGACCGTTCCGCGGCCGCCCCGCGCCGACGCGGCGGTCATCGGCCGCCCCACGCCGAACACCGACGGCGCCGAGCGGTCGAGGTCGGGACGCGGTCGGAGCGCACGTGACGGGAGCTGCGAGGGTCGTCGCCTCAGCCCTCGACGGCGCTTGCGGCGCGGATGACCGACGCCTCGCCGAACGCCGGGCCGACGAACTGCATCCCCACGGGAAGCCCGTCGGACTCGCCGGCGGGGACAGAGATCGCCGGGAGGTTCGCGAGGTTCACTGGGACGGTGTTGGCGTCCATGAGGTACAGCGACAGCGGGTCGTCGAGGCTCTCGCCGCGCTTCGGCGGGAGGACGGGCATCGTCGGCGTCGCCAGCACGTCCGCCGCCGTGAACGCCTCCTCGAAGTCCCGCTTCACCCACGCTCGGGCGTCCTGCGCCTTCTCGTAGTACTTGTCGTGGTAGCCCGCCGAGAGCGCGTACGTCCCCAGCAGCACCCGTCGCTTCACCTCCTCGCCGAACCCCTCCTCGCGGACGGCGGCGAACGACTCGTTCCAGTCCCCGCCGGCCGCCGCGTCGCCGTCGGGACCGTATCGGACGCCGTCGAACCGCGCCAGGTTCGAGGACGCCTCGGACATCGCGATGACGTAGTACGCCTGCACCGCGTGTTCGACCGAGGGGAGCGACACCTCGACCGTCTCCGCGCCGCGGGCCGAAAGCGCCGCCAGCGCGTCGTCGAACACGGCCCGGACCGCGTCGTCCGCGCCGTCGACCAGCTCGGTCGGGACGCCGATCGTCGTCCCCTCGACGTCGCCGTCGGCCGCCGCGGCGTACTCGGTCGCCTCGGCCGGGTGGGCGTCCTCGCCGTCCTCGTCGGTCGCTCCGGCGGCGTCCCACACGCCGTCGGCGGCGTCGTACCGGGTCGTCGCGTCGCGCTCGTCGGGACCGGCGATAACGTCGAGCAGCGCCGCCGCGTCCTCGACGGAGCGGCCGAACGGGCCGATCTGCTCCAGGGAGTTGGCGTACGCGACGAGGCCGTAGCGCGACACCAGCCCGTAGGTCGGCTTGATGCCGACGACGCCGCAGAACGCCGCCGGGTTGCGCACGGAGCCGCCGGTGTCGGAGCCGAGCGCGAGGTCGGCCTCGCCCGCCGCGACGGCCGCCGCCGACCCGCCCGAGGAGCCGCCGGGGACGCGCTCGGGGTCCGCGGGGTTGCGCGTCGGACCGAACGCCGACGTCTCGGTCGTGCCGCCCATGCCGAACTCGTCCATGTTCGTCTTGCCGACGATCGTGGCACCCGCCTCCAGCAGGCGCTCCACGACCGTCGCATGGTACGGCGGGACGTAGTCGGCGAGCATCGCCGACCCGCAGGTCGTCCGGATCTCCTCGGTCGAGATGTTGTCCTTCACAGCCACCGTCAGCCCCGAGAGCGGCCCGTCGGCGGCCCCCTCGACCGTCTCCCGGGCGAGGAAGGCGTCGAACTCGTCGTCCGCGCCCGCGCCCCCGTCGTCGCTCGCCCTCGACCTCGGGCACCTCGTCGAGGGCGGCGAAGTAGTCGAGCACGTCCGCGAACTGCTCGGCGAACGCCGCCGCCTCCTCGTCGTCGAGGTCGACCCGCGCGAGGTCCGCGACGTGGCGCACCTCCTCCGGGTCGACGCCGTCGGCGTCCCCGCCGTCGTCCGTCGCTGTCATGTGCGAGGGGTGCCGCGGCCCGGGAGTAAGGGTTTCGATACCCCGGGGGCGCCATAGTCCGCGACGGATATTATTTCGGAACAGGAACCGCTGTCTGAACCGTTCAGTTTAGTACGTTTCAGGCGTCAGCTAACGGTTCCGACTCGGCTCGTTACACCCCGACGCTGTCGGGTAGTTTTTCTGTGCGTGCCG
Source organism: Halobacteriales archaeon QS_6_71_20 (assembly GCA_003020945.1). Lineage (GTDB taxonomy): Archaea > Halobacteriota > Halobacteria > Halobacteriales > Haloferacaceae > Halobaculum. Next base: position 54,300 of record PXRU01000029.1, on the reverse strand, counting down.
ACTGGAAAACGGCAGCAAGTATAAGTTGCTTCCGCTCCTGTTGATCGTACGGATCAACCCCGTCGGAGTGCGGCCCCTCCGACCCCTGTTCCCTACCCCCAACAATGAGTGAGAACGTCCGAAGCTACACGGACGAGCGGAGCCGGCGCGAGACCACCGAGTCGGAGACCGAGTCCGACTCGGAACGCGAGCGAGTCGAGTGTCCGGAGTGCGGCGGAAAGCTGGTCAACGACTCCGAACGCGGCGAGACCGTGTGTCGTGACTGCGGGCTCGTCGTCGAGGAGGACGAGATCGACCACGGTCCGGAGTGGCGCGCGTTCGACTCCAAGGAGAAGGACCAGAAGTCCCGGGTCGGCGCCCCGACCACGAACATGATGCACGACAAGGGGCTGTCGACCAACATCGGCTGGCAGGACAAGGACGCCTACGGCAACCAGCTGTCCGGCCGCCAGCGCGAGAAGATGCAGCGGCTGCGCACCTGGAACGAGCGGTTCCGCACGCGCGACTCCAAGGAGCGCAACCTCAAGCAGGCGCTCGGCGAGATCGACCGCATGGCCTCCGCACTGGGCCTCCCGGACAACGTCCGCGAGACCGCAAGCGTCATCTACCGCCGCGCGCTCGACGAGGACCTCCTGCCCGGCCGCTCCATCGAGGGCGTCTCCACGTCCAGCCTCTACGCGGCGGCGCGACAGGCCGGGACCCCCCGCAGCCTCGACGAGATCGCGAACGTCTCCCGCGTCGAGAAGGACGAGATCGCCCGCACGTACCGCTACGTCGTCCGCGAGCTGAAGCTGGAGATCCAGCCCGCCGACCCCGAGAGCTACGTGCCGCGGTTCGCCTCCGACCTCGACCTCTCCGACGAATCCGAGCGGCGCGCCCGTCAGCTCCTCCAGACGGCGAAGGAGGAGGGCGTCCACTCCGGCAAGTCGCCGGTCGGCCTCGCGGCCGCCGCCGTCTACGCCGCCTCCCTGCTCACCAACGAGAAGGTGACCCAAAGCGAGGTGAGCGAGGTGGCGAACATCTCCGAAGTCACCATCCGCAACCGCTACCACGAGCTGCTCGAAGCCGAGGAGCAGGTCCAGCTCAACTGATCTCCGACCACCGCGGGGGCGGCCCCGTTCGGACGACCGCGTCGTCACTTCCCGCTCCGACTCGCCCCGTTCCGTAACGTCGAAGCGTCCCACCCGCCAGCCACGGGTATGGAGACCACCCGACACTTCACCGCGACCGTCTATCTCGTCGAGGGCGACGCGACGGCGCTGCACGAACACCCGCGGCTCGGCATCCGGATCCCGCCGGGCGGCCACGTCGACCGCGACGAACTCCCCCACGAGGCGGGCCTTCGGGAGGCGAGAGAGGAGACCGGACTGGAGCCGACGCTCGTGGACGACACGCCGACGGTGGATGCGCCGGCGGGTCGGGCGCTCCCGACGCCCCGGCACACGATGTTGTACGACATCGACGTCCACGACGACGGCACGGTCGGCCACCAGCACGTCGACTCGGTGTTCTTCGCGGCGGTCGACTCGCGGGAGATATCGCCCGACGGCGCCGACGAGGTGGGTCCCGAGCGGTGGGACTGGTACACCGTCGAGGATCTCCGCGCGAGCGACCTGGACGGCGACACCGTCGAGATCGGGATCGAGGCGATCGAGACGGTCCAGCGCCACGGGAGGACGGCCGAGGACCGGGCGAGGTGACCGGCCCGGCGCGGTCGAAGCAGAGGAGCCGGGAGACGACACGAAGGCTGAAATACGAGGCCGGGACCAGCCGCCCCGTGACCTGACCGATTGCGGGCGGCGCTCCGCGGGAGCGCGACACCGCGCCGTCCGACCGATGGCTCGCGAGGCAGTGTCGCCTGTCAGCCCCGATCTCCGAGGAGCCGACGCTACGGCTCCGCGGGTCCTTCCGTCTCGTCGCACAGCGACGCCACGTACCGGGAGACGTGGTCGTCCATTCGGCGCTTGAACCCCGCCCGGCGCGCGAGGCGGTCGAGCTCTCGCGAGACGTAGGTGCCGTACTGGACGGCCTTCTTCTCCGCCGAGCGGACGCGGTCGGGAACGACGCTCTCCGCGGCGGCCCGGAGCGCGACCTTCCGTTCGCCGTCCGCGACGAGCAGTTCGCCCGGAAGCGCGAGCGCCGCGGCGACGACCCGGTCGTGCAACAGCGGCGCGACCGGCTCCACGCCCGCGGCGCGGAGCGCGAGCACGTCGCGTTCGAGCTGGTCCGGGAGCGTTAGCACCGTCTCGCGGCGCGCCCCGCGGACCGTGTCGGCCGCGACCCGGTCGTCGCCGGCCGGATCGGCGACCTTCGCGTAGCCGGCGAACAGCTCGTCGGCTCCCTGACCGACCGCGAGGCGGTCGTAGCCGTCGGCGGCCGCGCGCTCGGCGACCAGGTAGAGGGGGAGCGCGATCGCCAGGTCCATCGGGTTCCGCCGGCGGGTCGCCGCCGCCAACTCGGGGACCGCACGCTCCAGGTCGGCGTGCGAGAGGTCGACCACCCGTAGCTCCCGCCCCATCGCGTCGGCCGCGTCGCGGGCGGCGGCGACGTCGTGGGCACCTTCGAAGCCGGCGACGTACAGCGGCGCCTCCGGAACGCCGGCGGCGACGACTCCGGAGTCGACGCCGCCGGAGAAGGCGACCGCGAGGCCGTCGTCATCGACGCCACGGACGCTCGTGAGCACCGCGTCGGCGACGGCGTCGAGCGCCGCGTCCGGGCGCTTCGGCGCCGGCTCCGGGAGCGTCCAGGCGGTCCGCTCGTGGCCCCGTTCGCGGACGCCGCCGGCCGGAACCGACCGAGGGGACGCGAGATCCGCGGGATCGAAGCTCCACCCTCCGCGCTCGGCGTCGACGAACACCGGACGCCGGCCGAGGACGTCCCTGACGAGCGCCCCGTCGACCGCGCCGGCGAACCCGGCGGTGCCGGGGAGCGGATCGCCGGCTTTGAGCGCCGCACGGACCGTCGCGGCGTCGGCGCCGTCGATCGCCGTCGCCGCTCCAGACGGCGCCCCCATCAGAGGAACTCGCCGACCCGGCGTCCGATGCGTCGCTTCGCGCCGCCGGCGGCCTGCCGGAGGGAGATGCGCCACGGCGTCCGCTTGCCGACGACGGACGTCCGGCCGGCCCGGACCGCCTCGAGGATCGCGTCGACCGACCGCTCGACCGCGCCGACCTCGGTGACCGCCTGGCCGACCATCTCCGCGATGTGGGCGTCGCTGCCGGCGGTCATCGGGACGCCGCGGTTCACCGCGAACCGCTCGGCCTGCCGGTTCGACCGTCCGGTGAGCAGCCGGGAGTTGTACACCTCGATCGCGTCGGCGGTCGCCAGCTGCTCGTCGGTGACGTGGGGGGCGACGCCGTGTCGCGACTTCTGGAACGGATGCGGCACGACCGCGAGGCCGTCCTGGTCGTGGATCCGGTCGAGCGTCTCGTCGAAGTCGAGGCCCGCCGGGACGGCCCTTTCGATGCCGAACGCGAGGACGTGTCCGGCCGTGCTCGTGACCTCCATCCCGGGGATCCCGACCAGGCCGTAGTCGTCGGCCAGCGCCGCCGCCTCGAGACTGGCCGACAGCTCGTCGTGGTCCGTGACAGCGAGCGCGTCCAGTCCGACGGCCGCCGCTTGTTCGAGCAGCATATCGACGGGGTCGCGGCCGTCGTGTGAGAGCGCCGAGTGACTGTGCAGCTCGACGGAGAGCACGGGCACATACTCTGGGTATGTGTGCAAAAGCGCCTCGGTTTCGACGGGTCTCCGGTGAGAGCCCCACGGTGAGCCCGCGGCCACCGGTCAAATGTGGTCGTCGCTCCCCGTCAGCGGGACGTTCGTTCGGTTTCAGTGCTTCCGGACTTCGTCTGAATCGACTGAGAGCGCTAGTAATTAGCGGCACGGCGTAGCGGCTTCAACCTCACAAGGGTTCGTCTGAATCCGCCGTATGCTTCGACCCCGTGTTCTTCCGAAACGGCTTCAACCCCACAAGGGTTCGTCTGAATCGATCTCGACGTACCGTCTGTCGGCGAGGTGGTGCCCGCTTCAACCCCACAAGGGTTCGTCTGAATCCCGAGCGGGTGCTCGTCGTTGACAAGCAGGTCGCGCTTCAACCCCACAAGGGTTCGTCTGAATCGTGTCGTCCTCGGCGCTCGGGTCGGACTGGAGCCCGGCTTCAACCCCACAAGGATTCGTCTGAATCGATCGCGCGATCGCTATCGGTTGCGCGAAACCCGCGTGCTTCAACCCCACAAGGGTTCGTCTGAATCGTCCTCGTCTCCGGTAGCGGCGCGTCTCACGGGTGTGCTTCAACCCCACAAGGGTTCGTCTGAATCTTGGGAGCCACACGACTCGCAGAAGGTGCGCGGCGCGCTTCAACCCCACAAGGGTTCGTCTGAATCTGCCAGCCGTCCCCGCACGCTCTCGCGCTCCGTCTGCTTCAACCCCACAAGGGTTCGTCTGAATCCATACAGAACAACTACCGGCGGCGGGTTCACGACGCGCTTCAACCCCACAAGGGTTCGTCTGAATCGTCGGCTTCCCGCCTACGACCTCCCCGGCTTCTCTGCTTCAACCCCACAAGGGTTCGTCTGAATCGGCCTGCTGGCGGCGGGTATCGCCGCCGTCGGGACGCTTCAACCCCACAAGGGTTCGTCTGAATCCATTCGAGAACACCGCGACACACTCCCTGCTCCCGAGGGCTTCAACCCCACAAGGGTTCGTCTGAATCTCGGACTGCTGGCCGCGGGTATCGCCGCGGTCGGGACGCTTCAACCCCACAAGGGTTCGTCTGAATCGCGTCGTTTTCGCACGGGCCCAGACTTGGGCGGTAGGCTTCAACCCCACAAGGGTTCGTCTGAATCCGGTATCCTCAAGGGCGATTACCTGCCCGCCGAGGCTTCAACCCCACAAGGGTTCGTCTGAATCGAGGAGTCGTGACCCGCGGCTGTCCGTCGACGTGAGCTTCAACCCCACAAGGGTTCGTCTGAATCTGCGTCACGACCGAGCCGGCCGCCTCCCGTGACGTGCTTCAACCCCACAAGGGTTCGTCTGAATCCGTCGGGAGCGGCCGCGGACGGCTCCGACTGCGGCGAGCTTCAACCCCACAAGGGTTCGTCTGAATCGTCCACGCGGACGCGCCGGACCCCGCCGTCGACGCGGCTTCAACCCCACAAGGGTTCGTCTGAATCAGGACGTGTGTCACGCCTGTAAGGGGGTCGAGTGGTGACTTCAACCCCACAAGGGTTCGTCTGAATCTGCTTCCTCCGGTGTCGGCGGATGGGTTACCCTCCACTTCAACCCCACAAGGGTTCGTCTGAATCGCGCGCTCGGTCAGTTCCCGCGTGTTGGCGGCGAGGAACTTCAACCCCACAAGGGTTCGTCTGAATCCTACAGACAGCCGACGCACGGACGCATCCGCTCCCGGACTTCAACCCCACAAGGGTTCGTCTGAATCACCCGCTCGCGTGGGGCGAGGCGGACGCAGGCGATACTTCAACCCCACAAGGGTTCGTCTGAATCTCCGCGCGCTCGTACAGCGACCGCTCGTCCTCGATACTTCAACCCCACAAGGGTTCGTCTGAATCCGCTGCGCGTCTCTCTGCCGGCCTCGGGGCAGCCTCACTTCAACCCCACAAGGGTTCGTCTGAATCACCCGACGAGGAGATCGGGCGTGTTGTCGGGGTCGCACTTCAACCCCACAAGGGTTCGTCTGAATCTCTCGCCAATCTCGCCGGATTGCAGGCGGTCGTTACTTCAACCCCACAAGGGTTCGTCTGAATCTCCAGAACTGACCTCCCCCGAGGCACTGATTTATGCCAACTTCAACCCCACAAGGGTTCGTCTGAATCCGCCGGGCTCGGCCTCGGGGGCGCGCCGGAGGTCGAACTTCAACCCCACAAGGGTTCGTCTGAATCTCACACCGGCCGCGTGCTCGGCACCGCCCGCGCGGAACTTCAACCCCACAAGGGTTCGTCTGAATCAAGAGTGTCCGGGGGCGTGACATCCTGATCTGGAGCACTTCAACCCCACAAGGGTTCGTCTGAATCACCAAGTCACATCCAAACTACCTGAGCAACGCCGGTTACTTCAACCCCACAAGGGTTCGTCTGAATCCGCCGAGGCGACGGCCAACACGGCCGGCGCCAATAACTTCAACCCCACAAGGGTTCGTCTGAATCGGTGACACGCAGTGACCCGGCCCGCGCCCCGGGCGGCACTTCAACCCCACAAGGGTTCGTCTGAATCGCGCCCGGTCGGGTCGTCCACGGAACTCGGGGAAGCACTTCAACCCCACAAGGGTTCGTCTGAATCGCCCGCAACTGGTTGGGCCTCGGCGACAGCGGCACTTCAACCCCACAAGGGTTCGTCTGAATCGCACGTCGTTGCGGGTCATGATGTCCCGGTCAACACTTCAACCCCACAAGGGTTCGTCTGAATCACGCGACGAACGCGTGGGTCCCTGAGTCGCAGTTAGAACTTCAACCCCACAAGGGTTCGTCTGAATCCACACTTAAACCTGTTCCACGTTCCCCCACACGGAATTTCAACCCCACAAGGGTTCGTCTGAATCCGTACGCGGCGTCGTTCGGGTTGCCGTTGCCGTCGGTACTTCAACCCCACAAGGGTTCGTCTGAATCCGCCCGCGGTCATCGGCTTTCTTCGTCTCAATGTCTACTTCAACCCCACAAGGGTTCGTCTGAATCCTCTTTGCCGGTGAGCGCGAGCGAGGGGAGGTTGGCACTTCAACCCCACAAGGGTTCGTCTGAATCGACTACGCTCGCGGTCGCCTCTTCGGTGTCTTCGGCACTTCAACCCCACAAGGGTTCGTCTGAATCTGGTAGGGGCGACGTAAGGAGTAGTCGACCTGCCAGACTTCAACCCCACAAGGGTTCGTCTGAATCCTCGCTGGTGAGCATGTCCTCAGGCTCGACCGTGTTCACTTCAACCCCACAAGGGTTCGTCTGAATCCGGCATAGAGCGCTTCTACTACTCATTTCCGGGGGCACTTCAACCCCACAAGGGTTCGTCTGAATCCCCGGCACCGCCGACGATCCCGTGTCGTGGGGCAGCACTTCAACCCCACAAGGGTTCGTCTGAATCAACCGCTCTGCCGTCCGTGCGCGAGGGACTATCTGTACTTCAACCCCACAAGGGTTCGTCTGAATCGCTTCCCCAGCCAGCGGACGGCGTCGCGGTGGGACTTCAACCCCACAAGGGTTCGTCTGAATCGGGCGTACGTCTCTTGGTCCATCGACCCTTCGAGCTACTTCAACCCCACAAGGGTTCGTCTGAATCGGTCCGACAGCTGGCGGAGCGCGGGCTCGTCCAGCACTTCAACCCCACAAGGGTTCGTCTGAATCAGTCGCTCGGTGACGCGCTCGGCGACGGCGTCGATACTTCAACCCCACAAGGGTTCGTCTGAATCCACCCCGACCACAGTTCCCACCTTATCATGTCCGAACTTCAACCCCACAAGGGTTCGTCTGAATCCCTGCTCCCCGAGGTGACCGAGGCCGGCGCCTACGGACTTCAACCCCACAAGGGTTCGTCTGAATCCGGCCGAGTCGCCCGAGGACAGCACCGACACCGACACACTTCAACCCCACAAGGGTTCGTCTGAATCGCGATTCCTGGCTGCCCGGTCGGCACGGGTCGCACACTTCAACCCCACAAGGGTTCGTCTGAATCTACCAGCGCGTGCGACTGCGGCGTGATCGGCCACGCACTTCAACCCCACAAGGGTTCGTCTGAATCCCCACCCGGTTCCTGCCGGACGCCCCGGCCGACCACACTTCAACCCCACAAGGGTTCGTCTGAATCAGGACGCGCTCGTGCAAATCATCTCGCCGCTGCTGACTTCAACCCCACAAGGGTTCGTCTGAATCGGCTGTCGGCCGACGGCTCGTGGACGGACGGCGACGACTTCAACCCCACAAGGGTTCGTCTGAATCGGCGTCAGTAGTCCCCCGTCCCGTCCCCGTCTCACTTCAACCCCACAAGGGTTCGTCTGAATCCGTCAACGTCGGTCCACTCAGTCTGGTAGAGTAGTCACTTCAACCCCACAAGGGTTCGTCTGAATCGGGGGAGGAGCATCAGAACATCCCCCTGCCGGTCGTACTTCAACCCCACAAGGGTTCGTCTGAATCTGATGAAGGTGTCCACCTCGGCGGCGTCCATCGTTCACTTCAACCCCACAAGGGTTCGTCTGAATCTGTTCTCGATTTTGCTGGCAATTCTTGTTGTCCCAACTTCAACCCCACAAGGGTTCGTCTGAATCGTGGAGGTTGACGACCCGGACCGTATGGCGACGAAACTTCAACCCCACAAGGGTTCGTCTGAATCGAGCAGTCCGTACTCCCGGTCGTCGCCCCCAATGTCACTTCAACCCCACAAGGGTTCGTCTGAATCGACGCGCTCCGGAAGGTCCCCATCCACCTGTTTGCACTTCAACCCCACAAGGGTTCGTCTGAATCGCAGTCCCTCTTCGAGGAGCGCGCCCGGAAGAAACAACTTCAACCCCACAAGGGTTCGTCTGAATCGAGACGAACACGACGAGCTTCAGCGTGATCACGAGTACTTCAACCCCACAAGGGTTCGTCTGAATCGCCGTCGGCCTCGAACTCGGAGCCACCGCGGCCGTCACTTCAACCCCACAAGGGTTCGTCTGAATCTCGCCGGCGACGATGAGGTCGACGTCGCGACTGCGACTTCAACCCCACAAGGGTTCGTCTGAATCCGCCGATGAAGATCACTCCCCACAGGTCTTCAGACCGACTTCAACCCCACAAGGGTTCGTCTGAATCCAGCGGATCAGTCCAGCGTACCGCTTCTTCTTGCCACTTCAACCCCACAAGGGTTCGTCTGAATCAGTCCCGGTACCGTCAGAACCGTGCCGAGCGGGATCGACTTCAACCCCACAAGGGTTCGTCTGAATCCCGCGCGACCGTGGACGACCTCGGACAGGGCGAGGTACTTCAACCCCACAAGGGTTCGTCTGAATCGTCGTCGCCGTATTCGACGGCCTCCGGCGGGACGAACTTCAACCCCACAAGGGTTCGTCTGAATCGGTGCCTGGACCCGACTACCGAGGAGTCGTTCGAGGTACTTCAACCCCACAAGGGTTCGTCTGAATCACTCGCGGGAGTTCGGTCACGGACGGTTCAACGCGCCACTTCAACCCCACAAGGGTTCGTCTGAATCCCGCGTCGAGCGGCGGCGGCAGCAGCTTCGACTACCTACTTCAACCCCACAAGGGTTCGTCTGAATCCCCGACTTGTGCTCGACAACCGTCAGCGAGCCGGACTTCAACCCCACAAGGGTTCGTCTGAATCGCCGCTCGCACACGCGATCGCGCAAGGGGCGCACCCAACTTCAACCCCACAAGGGTTCGTCTGAATCAATTGGGAGCTCGAATACATCGAGCGCAGCGTCACCGAACTTCAACCCCACAAGGGTTCGTCTGAATCCGGGCGCGCGGATCGACGTCGACGTCGGCGACCAGACTTCAACCCCACAAGGGTTCGTCTGAATCCACCGGCGACGCCGAGGGGTGGTCGCGTCCATGAGCACTTCAACCCCACAAGGGTTCGTCTGAATCCCCTCGCGACGCATCCGCGTGACGGCGGAGTGGCGACTTCAACCCCACAAGGGTTCGTCTGAATCCGCCGACAAGTTCGAGGACACGGGTGATGGCCCCGAACTTCAACCCCACAAGGGTTCGTCTGAATCGATACTGAGCAAGTAGCGGGCGTGCCGCACCAACTGACTTCAACCCCACAAGGGTTCGTCTGAATCGAGTTCGTCGCGTAGCTCGACCCATGCGGGACCGCCACTTCAACCCCACAAGGGTTCGTCTGAATCCCGCGTGATACCTGAGCGTGGGCGTCGTGCAGTAGACTTCAACCCCACAAGGGTTCGTCTGAATCCGATTGACGTGTCGGATGTGGATGGGGACACGCGGGATACTTCAACCCCACAAGGGTTCGTCTGAATCTGCTGGACGACGTGTGCGCCACGTTTGGTGACTGGACTTCAACCCCACAAGGGTTCGTCTGAATCTCCTGGACGGACTGATGCTCGTCGGCGGCGCGCTCAGACTTCAACCCCACAAGGGTTCGTCTGAATCACACGTTTCAGCACGGCACTGAGGACAATCCGGTCACTTCAACCCCACAAGGGTTCGTCTGAATCAGGTCCTCGTCGAGATTTTCGAGCTGAGTCCGTTCACTTCAACCCCACAAGGGTTCGTCTGAATCGAGCGGCGTCACGCGTCGAACACCCCGCCGGTATACTACTTCAACCCCACAAGGGTTCGTCTGAATCCATGAGGACGGAGACTACCATGCACCCCGTTCATGGAAACTTCAACCCCACAAGGGTTCGTCTGAATCCGGCTGTTCTCGGCGCGCTGGCGTATTTCTATTGGACACTTCAACCCCACAAGGGTTCGTCTGAATCCTGCTCCCCGAGGTGACCGAGGCCGGCGCCTACGGACTTCAACCCCACAAGGGTTCGTCTGAATCCGTGGAAGACCTCGCCGGGGAGATTGTCGATACCGCTACTTCAACCCCACAAGGGTTCGTCTGAATCCACGCCGTCGCCGCTGTCCCCGAGGACAACGCGACTTCAACCCCACAAGGGTTCGTCTGAATCGGTCGTCCGGGCAGTCGACCCTTCCTTGACCAGAAACTTCAACCCCACAAGGGTTCGTCTGAATCTTCGCGCGGCTGGCCGGGATTCGGTGGTCGGTCGTACTTCAACCCCACAAGGGTTCGTCTGAATCCGCGACGGGCGTCGTCTGCGGCGCCGCGAGCCCGACACTTCAACCCCACAAGGGTTCGTCTGAATCTCGATCCGTGTGACGTCCTACAGCTACGACGACGCACTTCAACCCCACAAGGGTTCGTCTGAATCCGCGAGCGCGACGTCGAGGCCGCGGTCGTGAGCCAACTTCAACCCCACAAGGGTTCGTCTGAATCCTCCTCGTCGCCCTTCTCGGTCTCGGCGGCCGTCTCACTTCAACCCCACAAGGGTTCGTCTGAATCGGGCTCCTCGTCGGCCGCCGAGAGGTCGGCCGGATTCACTTCAACCCCACAAGGGTTCGTCTGAATCAGTCACCGAAGCATGAGCGCACACACGACGCAGTCGACTTCAACCCCACAAGGGTTCGTCTGAATCTCCGCTCCGGGGACAGGCGGTCCGGCGTGCGCTTACTTCAACCCCACAAGGGTTCGTCTGAATCGGGTGCCGCGGATGCCGCGACCGGCGCGGCCTCCCGACTTCAACCCCACAAGGGTTCGTCTGAATCTCACCTTGACCACCGCGCGCGAACTGCTAAGCGGTGTACTTCAACCCCACAAGGGTTCGTCTGAATCGCGCTGGTTATCGGCGGGGCCGACAGCGAGGTCGTACTTCAACCCCACAAGGGTTCGTCTGAATCACGGCCGCGACGGCCGTCGAGGCCCCGCCGCGGAGTCACTTCAACCCCACAAGGGTTCGTCTGAATCCTTGAAACGCGAGCGCAAGCGCGTCGAACTCGCGTTCACTTCAACCCCACAAGGGTTCGTCTGAATCCATGTCTTCGCTGTTGGACCCGATACGGCCGTGTTCACTTCAACCCCACAAGGGTTCGTCTGAATCGGCTCGATGTCCGGGGTGTCGGCGCTCGTGCGGCACTTCAACCCCACAAGGGTTCGTCTGAATCGACCCATTCGCTCCCGATGGTCGATCCGTCCTGCTCACTTCAACCCCACAAGGGTTCGTCTGAATCTCCGGTTGCCGACGACGTCGGCGAGCCCGACCAGGAGACTTCAACCCCACAAGGGTTCGTCTGAATCCAGTCAGATGGCGACGAGAGTCCCGACCCGCGTGAAACTTCAACCCCACAAGGGTTCGTCTGAATCACCTGACCGCTCGCCTCGATACCGTCGCCCGAGTACTTCAACCCCACAAGGGTTCGTCTGAATCTCGCTGGCAGCGGCGACCCGCCCGGCCTGGGTCGCTACTTCAACCCCACAAGGGTTCGTCTGAATCGCGACTGGGGTGTCCCATCGGGTTCCTTCGGTTCACTTCAACCCCACAAGGGTTCGTCTGAATCTGCTGTCGCTCGCGCGCGTGCGCGTCCACGCGTGGGACTTCAACCCCACAAGGGTTCGTCTGAATCCCGTAGCCGGCACAGTCCGCGACGACACAGCCGGTACTTCAACCCCACAAGGGTTCGTCTGAATCCGGCGGCACGGTCACGGCCGGCTACGTCCGCGACCTACTTCAACCCCACAAGGGTTCGTCTGAATCGATCAACCGCTATCTCACCGACCACCCGGGTATCAAACTTCAACCCCACAAGGGTTCGTCTGAATCATCATCCCGGCCCGTTGGGTGGGGGTCGCGGTCCCGTCAACTTCAACCCCACAAGGGTTCGTCTGAATCTCCCATTGCATCTCTCACTTGTTCCCATCTTGTATTACTTCAACCCCACAAGGGTTCGTCTGAATCCGTCGCAACGGTAGATCTCCACCACTTCGAGGAGGGAACTTCAACCCCACAAGGGTTCGTCTGAATCTTTCGACGCGGTCGTCGCGAACGTGCTCACAATGGCACTTCAACCCCACAAGGGTTCGTCTGAATCGTCGTGACAAACGACACGGCAGGCGACCCCGCGACTACTTCAACCCCACAAGGGTTCGTCTGAATCCCGAGCGCGCGAGCGAGATCGGCGCTGCGGCTCGCGCCGAAGCGCTACTTCAACCCCACAAGGGTTCGTCTGAATCGACGATCGTCGCAGCACCCTACGGCTGGATTCTCGACTTCAACCCCACAAGGGTTCGTCTGAATCTGTTCTAACGATGGCAGGCTACAAGCTCGTCCACTTCAACCCCACAAGGGTTCGTCTGAATCGACCTGCGCTCGGGTTCGGTTCCCGTCGCTGTCGAACTTCAACCCCACAAGGGTTCGTCTGAATCCATGCCACGTTTCGCGGACACAGACCCGCTACATCCCTGTCTCACTTCACTGTTGCCGTCGACCGCCGATCACCCCTGAACCCCCGGGGGGTCGACCTCACAGGAAGCGACTGTCCTGGGTCGGGTCCTCCCCGTAGACAGTTCGATTCAGGATCGAGTCGGACGAGAGTTCGTACACGACGACCGACTCATGGGGCTTGAGGAGGTCCTCCATCTCCCCTTTCAGCGTGGCGAGGTTCCCCTCAGATATCTCCCCTTCCAGTACCGAGTTCTGGACGTGGGTCAGATAGCGCCGGCAGAGCCGCAGCATGCGTTGGGTCCGGTCGGCTTCCATGTCGTAGACGACGATGGCGTACATTCACCACCACCGTTCGAACGGTTCGTACGGCTCACTCGCGACCAGGTGCTTCTTCAATTTATACGCCTCCAGTCGGAGGAGGTACTGGTAACTCACCTTGCGGTTCAGATCAGGGTGCTCGACGGTTCGTTCGAGCGTCTCCTCGAAGGCCTTGACGAACGTCTCCCGTGCCGATTCGGTGAGGAGACACGATCCGACCTCCTCCCGGAAGTCGTCGCGAGTGATCTGCCGACGGTTGACCAGACGGAAGACGACTCGATCGGCCAGAACCGGCTTGAACAGGTCGGCGATGTCCAGCGACAGCGAGTACCGCCGTTCGCCGGGTTCGTGGAGATAACTCACCGCGGGGTCGAGCGCGGTCGCCCGGATCGCGGAGACGCAGTTCATGTAAACCAGACTGTTGCCGAACGAGATGAGGCAGTTCACCGGGTTCGGAGGCGGGTTGTACTCCCGACGGTCGAACGTGAACGCGTCGGGAAGCACGGCGCCGAACAGCCGGTAGTACGCCCGCCTGGCGGAGGCTTCGACGCCCATCAGCTCCGGTACGTCGCCGGCGCCCTCGACGCGCTCTGCGGCCGAATCCAGATCGTCGAGCACGCCGGTCAGGTCGTGGCCCCGGTCGTCGTAGTAGCTGACGTTCGTCCGCATGTTGTGGATGCTCCCGCGGACGAACGCCGACGCGATGTCGAGTCGACGCGACGGATCGTCGTATGCGCGGACCTGCTCGACCAGCGTTCGCCCGCTCGTTTGCCCCCGTTCGGGCATGATCGACCCCGCGTAGCGGTCGTTCCAGCCGAAGACGTGGACCGCGATCCCGTGGTCGTTGAGAAACGAGACGAGCCGCGTGTTGTAGTCGATCTGCCCGTGAAGGAACACCGCCTCGGCGTGCTCGACCGGGATATGCTTCTTCTCCCCGGCCTCGGTGACGAGTTGGATCGTGTCTTCGCTGCGTTCGATGCGGCCGTCCGAGAACACGTGGTAGTTTCTGTCCATTGGTCAACACCAGCAGATGTCGTGATACGCACAGGCGTCGCAGTACGACTTCTCCTCGGGCGGCGGCGGCGAGTCGGCCGTGACGATCGTGTGGATGCCGCGTATCGCTCCTTCGACGCGTGTCGCACGGTCCCGGGTGAGTTCGACGGTCTCTCGCGAGCGTTCGGTCGGGTGGGCGAGCACTCCGTCGCGCTCGACGCCCGCGACCCGGTCGAGATACCAGAGATAGTACGACAGCTGCATCCTCGCGGGCTCTTCCAGGGCGGACGAGGGTTTGATCTCGACCACACGCCCGTCCTCAAGCAGGTCCAACGAGACCATCCCGAGCCTGAGGTTCTGTCTCCCTCGGTCGGCGTACGCCGATTCGTCGACTCGGGTCCCGCGAACGACGTTGACGTTCTCGCGGTCGATCTCCAGGTTCCGACTCGCCAGCCAGAGCTCCCGCTCACAGACGTGATAGTACTGCATCATCACGCCCGTCACGCGGAACGGCTCCTCCACGGCGTCGCCGCGAGCCGTGGCCAGGAGTCTGTCTACGGGGTCGTCCGTCGACGACTCCTTCCGTTCGGTCATAGCAGGCGAGCCCCCGCCGTCGTGTCGGGAAGTACGAACCCCTCCATCGCGTCGAAGTACCCGTCGTCGTGGCCCGCGCGGGCGTCGAGCCAGCGACGCTCGCCTCCGGGGACCAGCGGGGTCAGTCCGCGAACCTTCTCTCTCGCGTTCCGGTCGTCCGGGTACACCGGAACCGACACTTGGAGCGCTCCGGCCAGGTCGACGAGATCGTCCACGTCGTCCCACCGAGACTCCGTTCTGGCCGTCCGGATCGCCTCGATGAGCCGCCGCTCCCCCTCGGTCCGGGCGACGACCACGTCGACCGCTCGCTTCTCGTCGATCAGCGACAGGTCGCCGAGTTGCCTCGCTTCGGCCATGTCGACGTGTTCGGCGTACTCCTCGGACCCGACACCGCGGGCGTCCAGCTTCTCGAAGTACCGCTCGACCGCGTCCGTCGTCACCACCCGCTCGGGCATCGGCTCTCCCTCGTACACTGACGAGAGTGCCGCGGCGGTCACCTTCGTCAGACTCTCGCCGTGGAACCCGTAGATCGCCCTCGCCGGCGGGGTCGTCCGGCCCTCCGGCGGGTCGAGGAACCAGACCGTCACGCGACCCCGGTCGCGGTCGAACGAGCGGTTGCATCGACCGGCCGCCTGGACCAGGCTGTCCATCGGCGCGTAGTCCCGAAACACCTCCTCGAAGCTCACGTCCACGCCGGCCTCGACGAGCTGCGTGGAGACGAACGCGAGCGGCACCTCCCTCTGGAGAAGCTCCTCCGTCACCTCGATGAGGTGAGCGCGGTCACACGGCCGATGGCGGGTCGTGAGATGCAGAAGGACCGCCTCGTTGCCGGTTCGTGCCTCCAGAACCGCCTCGACCGTCGCCGAGGGGGAGAGGCTTCGACTCCATCCGTCGCGTCGCGTCACCGGCTCGTCGAGGTCAGGAGAGAGCTCCTCGAGCTTCGACCGATAGACTGCGTTCACGACCACCGGATCGGTGGCCATCTCGACTGCGCTTGCCAGCTCTCTGGCGCTGTCGATGGTGTTACAGATCGACAGGACCGATCTCCCTTCGCTCAGACGCCCGGCCAGGGTGTCGGCCGCCTCGGCGTACCCAAGCGTTTCCGGTTCCCCGTCCCCGTCGAGATACGACTCCGCGGTCGGATGTAGGTCGAACTCCAGGCGGTCCAGCGCCTCGAAGTACCGGCCGCTGTCCTCGACCAGTTCGAAGGGTTCCCGTCCGTCGTCCGAGAGGAGCCTGGGCTGTGTCGCGGTCATCGCGATGACCGACGCGCCGTACTGCTCGGTCAGCAGGGTCACCAGCCGATTCACCAGCGGCCACCACTCCAGCGGGAGCGCCTGCGGCTCGTCCAACACGACGACGCTGTCGTACAGCGCGGGGAGTTTCATCGCTCGGGCGTTCGTCGGCCCCGCCAGGCTCTCGAACAGCTGGACGAACGTGGTCACGACCAGTCCGGAGCGCCAGCTTTCGCCCAAGAGCGTGGCGATGTCCTCGACGGCGTCGTCGGGGACTTCCTCGCTTTCGGTGGACAGATCGACGAGTGTCTCTGCCAGGTGGTGGTCGACAGTAAGCAGGTCGTCTCCCTCCGTAGCGTCGAACACCGAGCGGCTCTCCGCCGCGACCTGGTCGACGATCGACGTGTACGGGAGCGCGTAGACGAGCCTGCCGTCCGATCCCTGGTCGAGTACCGTCAGCGCGGCGTCCAGACCGGAGAGGGTCTTCCCCATGCCGGTGGGGAGCCGCAGGGTGGCGACGTCGCGGTCGGACGCCTCGAACAGCTCGGCCCGCCGACGGATCGACCGTCTCGCCTCCTCGCGCCGTTCGTTCATCGCGACCGTCTCCTCGTCGAGGTCGTCCGAGGCGTTTTCAGCCTGAAGCTGGCGAACGTGCTCGTCGATCGCCACGCGTCTCGGCCGCGTCCCCGAGTACGCCTCCCGGTCGACGGGGACGCCGGTGACCAACTCCTTGGTGCTGGTCTTGTCGGCGAGTACGAGAGCGCTCCACACCTGGAGCACCGCGGCGTAGAAGCCCGACGGGAGCTTCCCCGGAGCGGCCCGGAGGTCGCGTCCCGTACAGACGGGTTCGGCGATGTCCGGGAACTCCCGGGACTGTCGACCCTCGGGGATCTCGGTTCGAAGTGTCCGCCACACCTCGGCCGAGACGCCCGCATCGTCGAGCAGCGCGCCGGCGAGGTCGGCGGCCCGGTCGTCGATGTTCTCGACCTGGGACGGAGCATCCTCCCGGTAGAACACCGACAGTCGGTCACTGCGACCGACAGCTGCGTCGTGGACGTACGGCGCAGCGTCCGGGAGCCGGCCGTGATGTCGTGCTACGGCGACGAAGCCCAGCAGGGGGTCGGTCCCCTCGAACCCTCGCTCGGCGAGGACGCGCCGGACCACCAGCGCACCCAGGGGAGCGTGGTGGGTCGGACCCTCGGGGTCAGCCTCGTCGCCGCCGGTCAGATGCCTGCGAAACCAGGAGGTCAGCTTCCCGAAGTCGTGGAGTCGGGCGACCGTGACCGCCAGGTCCCGGAGCGATCCTCCCTCGGGCGTCTCAGCGTCCTCGGGAACGAGCCGAGCGACGCGCCGTGCGGTGTCTCCGAGGTGGCGGTCCAGCGGGACGCAGTCGCCGCTACGGGCGACGTGCGACGGCCGCTTCGAGAAGTCGGCCATCAGTCCACGCCCCCGCTCACGCGAACATCACCCGTCTCCCGTCGACCTCGGCGGTTTCGACGTCGTGGACGCGGAGCGGACTCGCGTCGGCCGCGTACGCCTGGCTGCGGAAGCCGGTCGTGGTCCGTCCGTCCCCGTCCGCCTCCATGAACGCGGGCGAGCGTTCGACCCGTACCTCGCTCCCGGGTTCCAACTCGACGTCGTCCACCGCTTCGACGACGGCGGAATCGACGGTCGTCGTCTCGGCGTCGTTCGGCGTCACCTCGAACTTGCCCAGATACTCCACCTCGGCCAGGTGTTCCGAGAGCCCCAGGCTCGGCGGATAGTACGAGGTCCCCGATTCGAGACGGGCTCGGAGTCGGCATCGCAACTCCTCGTCGGCCAGCCGGAGGTCGATCCGATACGCCGGGTCGACCAGCACCTCGTAGTTGTGTTGCTGACGCGGCTCGGTGGGGTCGGGCAGCGATACGCGGGCGTGGCCCCGACTCGGCATCGTCGCCATGTGCTCTTTGGCCGTCGAGAGGGTGTTCTGCGGGAGGTTCATCGTCCGCAGCGGGGCGACCGGCTCGACCGCCATCGCCGACACCGACGGCCCGAAGGCGTCGTAGTAGCTGTCCCGATCCAGGCCGACGATGGCGGCGACGATGCCGGCTACCGTCGTCCGCGGGACGATCCGGTAGGTCTGTTTGACGACGTTCCCCGCCACGCGTCGGAAATGCCCCCAGGGGCCCCGAAGCTCGAACGAGAGACAGGTCTCCGGGAGGGCGTCGCCCCTCCTCGGTCGCTCGGACGCTCCGGCGTCGCTCCCCCCGGCATCTGTCGACGACCGACCCATCACTCGGAGTTCACGGGCATCGTCCGTCCGGCCTCTCCGTACACGTCCACGACCTCGACGGCTTCGTCACCGACTGCCTCCCTGAGGGCGTCGTAGAAGCCGTGTGAATCGAGATCGTCGCCGGCGGTGTGGGTCTCGTCGCCGACCGTCACCTCGAGCACGTCGCTGGCGACCACGCGAACCGTGGACACGCGGTCGGCGTGTCGACTCAGGCGCTCGATCAACGCCGTCGCGTCGAGGGTGAAGTCCCGGATCGTTCGCAGCTCGTCGGCCGGAGCGGAGGCGTCCCGGTCCATCGCCAGGTCTCGGGTGAGCCCGCCGAGGTGGAAGCTCTCGTCAGCGTATTCGACCCTGAGGTAGAGCCTGGGCTCCTGGCCGACTTTGCTCCTGCTGATGGTCTGGTTCTTGATCGCGCGCCAGGCCAGGGTGTCCAGGCGTTTCACGTCCCCGGCGGAGAGCTTGGTGTCGGCCGCTCCGTGCTCGTCCACGAGGCCGTGAAAGCCGATGAAGCCGTACTGGATCCGATGGTCGTCGAGGTCGAACCCGCCCTGTTCTTTCCCCTCGCCGGTGGCGATGACGCTAGTCAGGCTGTTGTACTCCTCGTTCTCGGTCACGGGGTGGAGACTCTTGCCCGGGGAGAACTGCACCGGGCCGGTGAAGTGGTCCGGCAGGTAGTCCTCGAACCCCTCGTAGCTCCCCTTCATGTCGACGCTCATCGTCGCTCCGAAGTAGCGAACGTCGGCGCTGTGGTCCAGGAAGTCTCCGAGAACGAACTCCCGAAGCTCGGCCTCCGCCTCGTCGTCCAGGTCGCCGAGATCCCAGTCATCGGGATCGAGATCCCGCAGACGGTCCGCCAGGAGCTGCTCCCGGGAGGACTGCATCCCCTCCTCGTTTTTGACGTTCCGGACGTAGACGCCGTGACCGTCGTCGTCGAGCTGGTCGCGGAGATAGCGCTTCAGACGGACGTCGGTCACGATGGCCTCCCGCGTCTCGGGATCGATGCGCGGGCGGTTCGCCCCGCTGAGCGGATTCCCGTTGGGGTTGGCGTCGACCGCGTCGTAACAGAAGACGATCTCGGATCGGTTCGTCACGGGGTCGTAGCTGTCGTCGTCGTAGGCGTCTGTCGTCATTGGATGTCCTCGCTGGTGGCCGCAGGCCGGTCGGCGGGCGTCTCGTCGATCGACTGCTCGTCGTCCTCCTCGTCCTCGTCGCCGGTGGTCCAGTTGTTCATCCCGTAGGCGACACCGAGCGCGTAGTAGAACCGGAGGTCGGTCGTGTCGAGCTCCCAGTCGTCATCGATGTCGATCCGCGGGAGCGTCTCGACCAGCCGGTCGACCACCTCGCCGTACATCGTCGACGGGAGCCCCCGTTCCCGGGAGTAGACGACGTTCTTGTCGAGCACGTCGCTGGCCAGACGCTTGAGCTTCGACTCGGTGATCGCCTTGATGGGGTACTGGTCGACCATCGTGGTCGACCGACCCTCGCTCACCTGCTGGTAGCCGGTCACCTGGCCCACCAGCGCGCCGAGCAGGAAGCTTCCCCGGCGTTCGGGGTTTTCCTTGGAGAGCGCGGGCGTGTCTTCGAGGAACTGTGCGAGCTTCGTCTCCCTGGCCGCGGCGGCGCTGCCGCCGTCGGTCCGGGCTGTCGTGTCCTGTGTCATGGCGTCGGTCGGCGTGTGGTCAGCCGAGAGGGATCTCGGGCTCTCGGCGATCGATTCGTACGCTCCCCGACCGTCGAGCAGGTCGGCGGCGGCGAGCGCGGAAAGCTGTGCGAACTGTGCGGCGACGCGGAAGCTCGGGAACTCCTCGCCCTCGTCCTCCAGCAGGCGGTCGACGTACTCCGTCAGGACCGCCTCCGCGCTCAGCGGCTCGCCGCTCAGGGCGGCTACGAGCGCCCGGATGCGGTAGTCGTCCGCGGACGCGTCGTCGTCGTCCTGCGGACCGAAGGTCTGCTCGAAGTACCACCCCGTCGCGAGCGTGCTCACGAGCAGGCCCTCGTCCGGCACGAAGATGTCCCAGTTCTCCGGCGTGGGAAACGCCGGGCGGACCCGGGGATGTGGCAGGTTCCCGTCGCCGTCGGCGTCGAAGTACCACGACCGGAGGACGTCTCGATGCGCCCTGGTCAGCTCCACCGGCGAGAGCAGCGTGCCGTCCAGGCTGTCGCCGAACACGTCGAAGCGCTTGGTCTGGTGTTCCATCACCGCGGCGACGTAGAACCGGAACCGCTCGCCCAGGGCGCGGTACCTCGGCGTGTCCTGGTACTTCCGGTACGTCTCCTGCAGTGGACTCATTTCCTCGTCCCGATTGATCAGGTCGTACAGGAGCCCGTAGAGGTCCCGAGCGTCCTGCGCCGAGAGCCGTCCGAAGAAGTACGGCAGGTAGTAGACGTTCGCCCCCATCGTATAGTAGTCACAGGCGTCGACGAACGTGGACGCGTTCATCAGCGTCACCGCCACGTCCTCGGAGACGGGGTGTGTCCGCCAGGCCTGGTCGGGATCGAACCCGGGGAACGTCTCCAGCTGCTTGCCGAGGAAGTAGTTCAGCGGGTCCTCCGCGGTCCCGACGGTCCGCCCCTCGGCGCCGGTGACCAGGTCGGTCGCCCGACCGGCCGAATCGGTGGCCTCTCCCTTCGAGACGAGCTTCGAGCGCTTGCGGGCGCGCATGGCCTCGTCGAACACCGTGCTCCCGCAGGCGCCGGGGAACTCGTAGTCTCCGTCGACGTCGAGCTTGACCCGTACCGTCGTCAGCGCGGTCGTCGTGCCGTCGAGGAGGTCGGCGACGGCCGCTTCGATCCGCCCGCCGATCCCCTCCCGCTCGCCTAAGTCGGCCAACGCCTCGACGATCCAGCCGTCCTCGTGGTCGGCGGCCGCTTCCCGGATCGTCTCGTCGGCCGCCCACGCGGTCAGGCGCTCGTGGAGGTACTCCGCGACCTTCTCCGGTTCCTTGTTCCGTCCCGTCCGGTGTGTGATGCTGTGGTCGAAGCCGCGTGCCGCGTCGAACCACGAGTGGGCGACGGGGCCGACCAGGTCCTCGCCGTACTGTTTCACGTCAACCGGGTCGTCCGGGTCGAGACGGGGCTCGTCGCCGGTCAGATCCACGTTGAGGAACAGCAGGCTCTCGGGTTCGTCGAACAGGTCCGTCGACTTCTCGGGCGTGAGATACGCCGCGAACTCCCCGCCGCCGGCGGTAGCCAGGGTGTAGAGTCGCCCGTAGACGTACTGGACGTCCCGGAGCGACGTGATCGGCCTGTCCGGGAGCTGCTCGGCGAGCGCCTCGTCGTCGTCGTGGTCCTGGTTGAACTCGTGTGGCTCCGGCAGGAGACTCATCCGGCGTGCACCTCCGGAGCCGGCTCGCCGTAGGGGCCGTACTTCTCGTCGAGGTTGAGAAACCCCAGGCCCAAAGCGTTGCGCTCGCCCAGGCCGCAGTCGAGCGCGAGGTTCAGGTGTCGGCGGTGGTGGTCGTCGCGGACCTCGTAGCTGAGGCGGAACTTGTTCAGTACGTAGGTCAGCTCCTGGTTCTCGGTGACCTGCACCGGAACGGCGAACGTCTTCAACAGCTCGTAGCCGTCGAAGAGGGCTCCCGGCCGGTCGCTCGGCCCGGGAAGGGTGTCGTGAGCGAACAGGTCGTGTTTCCGGTCGAGGTTGTTCTCGACCTGCTCGCGTAGCGGCTCGATCCCATGGGTCGGCCGCCAGTACACCGCCGTGTCGCCGTCCGCTCCCTGAGGATGTTCGATGCCGTAGTCGTCGCACCGCCAGGGCGGGATCCGAACCAGAAGTCCCGTTCCGGTCTCGATGACGCCCGAGGAGCCCGGCTCGCCCACGTCGGGGTGGATGACCGACAGGCCCTCGACCGAGAACGGCATCTGCTTGAGGTTCAGTTCGGGGTCGTCCTGGAGGTCCTCGGCGACGGGCACCAGAAGCTGCTCGTCCGGCGCGGAGATCAACAGCGTCCGTCGGTCGCCCTCCTCCATGTCCCTCGGCGGGAAGGGGTTCGAGAAGACGAACCCCGGCGGGTCGTTGTCGTCGTGCGATCCCTCGTACGCGGTCCCCGCGAGCGCATTCCAGATCCTGGCCCTGGCCGCCGCGTGATAGTCCGTCAAGTACGCCGCGTCGGCCCTGGCGCGGAGCCTGGCTACGATGCGCACGGAGAGTCACCATCCGTTGACACGATATGCGATGTCCGTGCCGTGGCTGTTACATAAACGTGGTGAGACCGGAACGAAAGTGAAGAACCCTCGGAGGGTTCGGCTGAAAGGTTTGGCGGTTGGCTATTACGGAGAGCAGTAGATGCTTCAACCCCGACAGGGTTCATCTCGAGTCCGCGTGTCTGTTCCCCGCGGAGGGAGATCTGTCGGCTTCGAATATAGTGGTTTTCCAACGCTGTTCGCCGCGACTCCCCATCTTCGGTCCGTATATGCTGGGATTTCATGGTTGCCACTCTTGCTGAGCGGTACGCATATTACTCCAGCCGTACAAGCTACGATGCTCGTCGACGGGAGCGCGCCCGCTCGATGAGCGCCGTTGCACACGCACCCGTTATCCTGCCACGGTCGACGGGTGCGTGTGCTGGGTTTAGCGCTCGATGTCCCTATCAATCGGCATCGTAATAAGTGTGACGAAGATCACGGCTATTACGGTAGAAGTAGATGAATCACTGAGCACGCTACGGTCAGTAGTAAATGAATCGGCGGGGTAAAAGAACAGCCGATAAACCGAAACGACTCAACACCGGTCTCTACTCCCGTGCTCGAACATCGGATTCCTTGATGCGAAATGCCCCTGTAGACAATGAAACGCTGACCCAAACTTGACCGGGGACGAGGTAGCGTCATTCGAACTTCGGTCGTCATGGCATATTACGAGGCAAGTAGGGTCTCAAACCGCGACGATATTCGGCGGTATCCATCGGGATATTGAAATGCTGATAACCTGTCGGGATGCATGTTCGTGCCTATGGAAACGCACATAACGCCTCGACATAGTCATAGAGGTGAATGAGTCTCGCACCCGCGGACGAGAAACTGATCCGCGCCGAACTCGGCCGCGAACCGAGCGAGGCGGAACGAGCGCTGTTCGAGAACCTCTGGAGCGAGCACTGCGCGTACCGCTCGTCGCGTCCGCTGCTGTCGGCGTTCGAGAGCGAGAGCGAGAGCGAGGCGCGAAGCGCCTCGGACGGACACGGGGAACGGGGCGACCCGTGGGAGCCGGTCGTGGTCGGCCCCGGCGACGACGCCGCCGTCGTCGCGCTGTCGTCGGCCGACGCCGACTCCGAACGCGGCCGAGACCGCGCCGACGAGGTGTACGCCACGCTCGGCATCGAGAGTCACAACCACCCCTCCTACGTCGACCCGTTCGACGGCGCGGCCACGGGCGTCGGCGGCATCGTCCGGGACACGCTGTCGATGGGCGCGTACCCGGTCGCGTTGGCGGACTCGCTGTACTTCGGCGGCTTCGACCGGGAGCACTCCAAGTACCTGTTCGAGGGCGTCGTCGAGGGGATCAGCCACTACGGCAACTGTATCGGCGTCCCGACGGTCGCGGGCTCGGTCGCGTTCGACGACGGCTATGAGGGGAACCCGCTCGTCAACGTCGCCTGCGTCGGCCTCACGACGCCCGACCGGCTCGTCACCGCGACCGCGGAGACGCCCGGCGACGCGCTCGTGCTCGTCGGCAACGCGACCGGTCGGGACGGCCTCGGCGGGGCGTCGTTCGCCAGCGAGGACCTCGGGGAGGACGCCGAGACCGAGGACCGTCCGGCCGTCCAGGTCGGCGACCCCTACGCCGAGAAGCGCCTGATCGAGTGCAACGAGGCGCTCGTCGACGAGGGATTGCCCGTGGCCGCCCGCGATCTGGGCGCCGCGGGACTGGGCGGCGCCTCCTCCGAACTCGTCGCGAAGGGCGGGCTCGGCGCCGAGATCGCCCTCGACCGCGTCCACCGGCGGGAGCCGAACATGAACGCGACCGAGATCCTCCTGGCCGAGAGCCAGGAGCGGATGGTGTACGAGGTGCGGCCGGAGGACACCGACCGCGTCGCCGAACTCGCCGAGCGCTTCGACCTCGGCTGCTCGGTGATCGGCGAGGTGACCGACGGCGACTACGTCTGCACGTTCGAGGGCGAGACGGTCGTCGACGCCCCGGCGGAGTACCTCGCGGACGGCGCGCCGATGAACGACCTCGAACGGACGGAGCCGTCACAGCCGGAGCGGGACCTCCCCACACTGGTCGACGGCTCCGGCGACCCCGCACCCGACGCGCTCGGCTCGGCGTTCGAGGCGGTCGTCGGCGACCCCACCACCGCGAGCAAGCGCTGGGTGTACCGCCAGTACGACCACGAGGTCGGCGTCCGGACGGCGGTGCCGCCGGGCGACGACGCCGCCGTGCTGGCGGTCCGCGAGGTGGAGTCGGCGTCCGGCGAGCCGCTCGGGCTCGCGGTGGCGTCGGGGTCGGAGCCGCGCTGGACCGCCGCCGCGCCGTACGAGGGCGCCCGGGCGGTCGCGCTGGAGACCGTCACGAACCTCGCCGCGAAGGGGGCGACCCCGCTGGCGGCGGTCGACTGCCTCAACGGCGGGAATCCCGAGAAACCCGACGTGTACGGCGGCTTCGCCGTGGCCGTCGACGGGCTCGCGGAGATGTGTGCGTCGCTCTCGCTCCCGGTCGTCGGCGGCAACGTCTCGCTGTACAACGACTCCGCCGCCGGGCCGATCCCGCCGACGCCCACGCTGGCCGCCGTCGGCACGAAGGCGGGCGTCTCGGCACCCCCGGCGACGCTCTCGGGGGAGGGAACGCTGCTCCACGTCGGTGCCCCCGGCGGCGCGCTCGGCGGGTCGCGATACCTCGCACACGCCGGCGGGAGCGACCGGTTCCCGGCGCTGCCGGAGAACGCGCCCGCGGTCGTGGAGACGCTTGCGGCCGTCGCCGACGCCGATGCGACGCTCGCGGTACACGATGTGAGCCACGGCGGCCTCGCCGTGACGCTCGCGGAGATGGTGACAGAGGAGGCGGGTGTGGCGGTCGAAATCGACGACGCGCTCGCGCTGTTCGATGAGACGCCGGGGCGAGCGGTGATCGAGACGATCGACCCCGAAGCCGTCAGGGAGGCGTTCGACGGCGTGGCGCCCGTGAAAGAGTTGGGGTCGGCGACCGCCGACGGACGCCTCTCGGTCACCGTCGACGGCGAGACGCTCTCTCACGACGCCGCCTCGATCCGCGACCTCCGCGGGGTAATCGGTCGGGAGCTCGACTGAGCGGCGCTTCGGCCGCTCGACAAACCAGCGCCGCTGGAACCGAACGAAGGCTTTTGCGTCCGGCTCCGGATCAATCAGCGTGATCGCTCGGGCCCTCCTGCTCGTCGCCGTCGTCCTCGCCGGCTGTGCCGCGCCCACGGCGCCCGCGAACGCGCCCCCCGAGGCGTCGGACGCGGGTGCCGGCTCCTCCGAGGTCACTCCGGCCGCGACGACCGGCGCGGACGCGCCCGACTCGACTCCGGAGTCCACGCCGGAAGGTGGGGAGTCCGCCGAGCCGGGGCCGTCGGCGCTCGCCGACGACTACGAGGTCGCGGTCGCCGGCGGCGACCTCCCGGTCGAGTACCCGGTCGTGTTCGCGCGGGTCGCCGTCATGCTGGATCGACCGGGGGTCGAGCCGCCGTCGCGGGTGACCGTCCGGCCGAACGACCGCATGAGCGTCGGGGGACGGGAGTTCCCCGAGTTCTACCGCCTGCTCGGCATCAGCGTGCCCGAGGACCGCGACTCCGCGCTCACAGCGGCGGCGTACGTCGCCTCGCCCGAGCGGGTGTCGGTCAACGAGGCGATCTTGAACGACTCCGCGGAGACGGAGTCGACGCTGGCCCACGAGTCGGTCCACGTCGTCCAGTTCAGAGTCGGGACGTTCGACGAACTCCGCGGGACGGCGGCCGCGCCGCCGGGGTCGAGCGCCCGGCGACTGCTGCGGACGGCGATCGTCGAGGGGTCGGCGACGTACGTGCAGGGCGAGTACCGCGAGCGGTACGTCCCCGAGGCCGAGCCGCCGGCGCGGTCGCTGGCCGCGGCGGCGCGGAACCGCTCGGCGGCGGCGAAGCTCGGGATCGCGCCGTACGTCGCCGGCGCGCGCTACGTCGACGCCCGGGTCGACGACCCGAGCGCGGTGCGGGAGGTGTACGCCGAGCCGCCGCGGACCGCCGAGGAACTGCTCCACGGCCTCCCGCCGGGAAGCGAGCCGGTCGCGTCGCTGTCGGTCGCGGACGCCGACGGCGACGGCTGGACCGCGAACCCGCGGAGCCGCGATACCCACGGCGAGCTGTTCGTGCGGGTCGTCCTGCGCACGCAGTTGAACCGGTCAACCGCCGCGACGGCCGCGGCGGGCTGGGGCAACGACGCCAGGGTCGGCTTCGAGAACGAGACGGCCGAGGGGACCGAGCGCGTCGGCCACGCGTGGGCGCTCCGGTTCGACGACGCGGCGAACGCGACGGCGTTCCGGGCGGCGGCGGCCGACTGGGCGGCCGCCCGGGACTCGGACGCCTCGACGGTCCGCGCCGAGCGCGTCTCCGAGGAGACGGTGGTGCTCCTCCTGGGCGACGAGGCGTTCGTGGGGAACGCCAGCGTCGACGGCGGCGACGGCGAGGTGACGGTTCGAGTCGACGGCGACGGGTGAGCGTCGCGACCGCGATCGCGAGCCCTCCTACAGGAGCAGCAGCGGGACGCCGAAGACGACGAGCAGTCCGACCAGCGCGACGACGGCGCCGACGGTCGCGCTGCCGCTCGTCACGTCCGGCATCGGCGCGGTGACGCGCTCGTAGTCGAACTCCTTGAAGTAGTCGTGATCGTGGTGGTCGGCCATGGTCGCCATCGTCGCGCCGGTGGCAAAAAGACATCCATCCGTGCCACCGCCGAGGGGCGAAACGGTGAAACCCCGCTCGGGACTACCCGTGGTATGACTCTCACGAAGCGGATCGTCCCCTGCATCGACGTCGACGTGGACGAGGACGGCGAGGCCGCCGTCTACACCGGCGTCAACTTCGAGAACCTGGAGTACTCCGGCGACCCCGTCGAGATGGCGAGGAAGTACAACGAGGCCGGCGCCGACGAGTTCGTCTTCCTCGACATCACCGCCAGCGCCGAGGGACGCGAGACGATGCTGGACACGGTGTCGGCCGTCGCCGACGAGTGTTTCATCCCGCTCACCGTCGGCGGCGGCATCCGGACGACCGACGACATCAAGGAGACGCTCAGAGCGGGCGCCGACAAGGTGTCGATCAACTCCGGCGCCATCGAGCGTCCCGAACTGATCACGGAGGGGGCCGACGCGTTCGGCAGCCAGTGTATCGTCATCTCCGTCGACGCCCGACGGCGGTTCGACGACGGGGGCGACCACTACGTCGAGGTCGAGCGCGACGGGGAGCGGACGGAGTGCTGGTTCGAGTGCACCGTGAAGGGGGGACGCGAGGGGACCGGACGGGACGTGGTGACGTGGGCGACGGAGGCCGAGGAACGCGGCGCCGGCGAACTGTTCGTCAACTCCATCGACGCCGACGGCACGAAGGACGGCTACGACGTCCCGCTGACTGGGGCCGTCTGTGACGCCGTCTCGACGCCCGTCATCGCCTCCTCCGGCTGCGGCGGGCCGGGGGACATGGAGGAGGTGTTCGCCGAAGCGAACGCCGACGCCGGGCTCGCGGCCAGCGTCTTCCACTTCGACGAGTTCGGCATCGGCGAGGTGAAGCGGTACCTCGACG
Organism: Halobacteriales archaeon QS_6_71_20; assembly: GCA_003020945.1. Lineage (GTDB taxonomy): Archaea > Halobacteriota > Halobacteria > Halobacteriales > Haloferacaceae > Halobaculum. The sequence continues at coordinate 26,200 of PXRU01000029.1, read as the reverse complement.
AGCGCGGGATCCCCGTCCGGCTCTGAGGCGGCGGCCGCCGGAGCGACGCGCGAGTCCCCGTTCAGGACCCGGCGGCGGCCGCGCCGTCGAACGCGGCCTCGATGTCGTCGTACAGCTCCGTCATGTTCCCCGAGACGTCCCCGGCGGCGGCGCCCAGCGCGTCGAGCGGGTCCAGCCCGTCCTCGGTCTTGATCGAGAGGATCGGCTCGGTCTGTCCGCCCGACTGCTCGGGGTTCATGTCGTACGTCGCGGCGACGACGCCGTCGGTGTTGAGCAGCTGCCCCTTCAGCACGTTCATGAAGGTGTGGTCCTCGTCGGCGATCTCGATCCGGAGTTCCTCGTCCGTCTTCTCGATGACGCGAAGTTCCATCTGCCGTCCGTTCGCCGGAGGGAGGTTTCAGTATTGCGTTCTCGGGGTGTGCGGCTCACTCCGCCGGCTCGACGACGCGGTCGACGCCGGGATCGGGGAACAGCGCGTCGACGTCCGGCTCCGCGACCAGCGCGTACTCGTCGCCGTCCCGCTCGACGACGCCGTGTCGGGCGAGGTGGTCGAGGTGGGCGTACGCCTCGCCGGGACCGTGGAGCACGTGGATGCCGTGGAGGTCGCCGAACAGCGCGGCGCTCACAGCCCAGGGGGTCGCCGGCCCGGACTCCCGGAGCACGCCGACGACGTTCTCGGTCCGCTCGACGTGGTGGCGGAGGATCGTCGCGGCTCGGCCGGCGGGGTCGTCGATGCGGTCGCGGTGGCCCGGCCACGCCACGCCGGGGTCGCGGTCGATCAGCCGGAGCAGGCTGTCGACGTAGCTCCCGAGCGGGTCCTCGACGCGAACGTCGGCGCCGCCGACGTTCGGGGTGTACTTCGGCAGGATCGCGTCGCCGACGAACGACTCGTCGGCCCCGGGGTCGTGAAACGCCGTCAGCCCCGCGGCGTGGCCCGGGAGGTGGACCGCCTCCAGCGTCCGGCCGTTCACGGCGAGACTGTCGCCGTCGGCGAACGGCTCGACCTCGCACCGCTCGCCGGCCAGGTCGGCGTGGTCGCGCATGAACTCGACCAGCTCCGCCCGCGTCGCCTCGGGCATCCCCCACTCCGCGAACAGCTCGCGCTGGCGCGCCCGGAGCCGCTCCACGCTGTCCTCGTCGCCGGCGACCAGCGGCGCGTCCGCCTCGTGGACGTGGATCGTCGCGCCCGACGCCCGGCGGATCGCCCCCGCGAGCCCGGCGTGGTCGTGGTGCCAGTGGGTGAGCAGCACGCGGTCGACGTCCGCGAGCTCGTGCCCGAGCGCCGAGAGGCCGTCCGCGAGCTCCGCCCGCACCTCCGGGAGCGCGACGCCGGCGTCGACGAGCACCAGCTCCCCCGGGTCGGCACCGTCGGCGGCGCCGTCGAGCACGTAGACGTCGTTCAGCCCCTCGAAGACGGTGTTGGTGAGACGGATCCGCTTCACGCCGTCGGATGATCGTCCCGGCGACAAGAACCCTTCCGACGCTACAGGCCGCCGAGCCGCAGGCGATGCTCGCGACCGGACCGACGCGACGCCCGACCGGCGGCGGACGCCTCATCCGGACCACATATCCGTTCCGGGACGGTACGGTCCCGCATGTCAGTTCCGCCCGACCACGTCTACCGGCTCTCTCTGGGCGGCGTCAACGCGTATCTCGTCGACGACGATGGGGTGACGCTCGTGGACGCCGGCCCGCCGTGGGCGGTCGGCGACCTCCGGACCCGCCTCGCCGACGCCGGCTACCGGCCCGAGGACGTCGACCGCGTGCTGCTCACCCACTACGACCCAGACCACGTCGGGGGGCTGTCGCTGATCGTCGACGACGATACCGCCCTCGACGGCAGCGACGTCGAGGTGTACATGGCCGACCCCGACGCCCGCTACCTCGTCGGCCGCGACAGGCCGTCGCTCCGCTCGCGCAAGGGGGTGCTCCAGCGCGCCGCCGGGCGGATCGTCGACGCGCCCGAGGTCCAGATCTACCGCGTCGAGGACGGCCGGGAGATCGGTCCGTTCGTCGCACACCGGACGCCCGGCCACACCCGCGGCCACGTCGCGTACGTCCACGGGGAGTTCGGCGTCGCCTTCGTCGGCGACCTCCTCCGGGAGTCGGGCGGCCGGCTCCGTCCCCCGACGCGGCTGTTCAGCCGCGACCGGGCGGAGAACGACCGCAGCGTCCGGTGCCTCGCCGAGGCGACCGACCCCGAGACGGTCGCCCCGGGCCACGGCGACCCCGTCTCCGACCCCGACGCGCTCGACCGGGCCGCCGGCGACTCGTGAGGGGTTCCCCCCGCCGGGCGGCAGGGAGGGTCCTAATCGATGCCACAAACTCATATGCCGAACGACACTGTGAACGCGCCTGTGGAGCCCACCGGAGTCGACGACCGGTCGCGGTCGCGACGGACCCGAGGCGGGGGACCATCCGAACGAGCCGGGATTCCGACCCGGACGGGGGGCCGTCGTCCGGTCACCGAACCATGTACGGGTCGGCGCCGGCGACGAACCGACCCAGGTCGGACTCGCGGCGGAAGTCCGTCGACCGGAGCGTGTCGACGGCGTCGACGAGCCTGTCGGCGTCGGTCGCGCCGTCGCCGGCGTTGTCGGCGTCGTCCGCGTCTCGCCCGTCGGCGGGGTCGGACCCGGCCGCGGCGTCGCGGGTCGTCCAGTCGGCCGGGTCCTTGACCGGGAGGACCAGCCAGCCGGCGCCCACGATCTCTCGGCCGTGCAGTTCGTCCATGTCGACCGTCGTCTTGTGGGCCTGCGCGGTGAACGTCTCCAGCACGTGTCGGGTCGCCCGCGCCCCGACCGGGAGCAGCACGTGCGCCGCGATGGCGCGCACCTCGGCGTCGAAGAACCGCTCCATGTCCTCGTACGACGCCGGGGTGGGCGAGCCGTCGGCGGCCGCACGCTCCCCCTCCGGCACGCACATGTGGAGATACGAGAGGAACGTCGCGGCGACCTCGGGGGACTCGCCCGCGGACCCGAGCAGGCCGGCGCGGACGAGCGCCGCGAGCAGTCGCTCGCCGGCGGCGGAGCCGGTGAACGGCACGCCGGTTTCGACCCCGCCGTGGACGCCCGGGTGGTCGCCGACGACGTGGAAGTCGGCGTTCGCGTCGCCGTAGCCGGGGACGAACCGGTCGCAGTCGGGGCACATCCCGAAGGGGTTCGAGACGCGGTCGGTGACGTTCTTCACGGCTTCAGTACGCCCGGTGAGGGAAATGGCGCTTCCGGTTCGAAACGGCGTCTCCGGGCCGCCGGGCGGACCGAACGGAGGCGCCGAAACGGCTACGTCGACCGAGCGGGATGGTACCGTATGACAGTGAGACGGGCGGTCGCGGCCGACGTGGACCCGATCAGACGGGTCGCCGGCGACTCCTGGGAGGCGGACTACCCGGACATCCTGAGCCGCGAGGCCGTCGAGGACGGGTTCGAGGAGTGGTACGACCCCGACCGCCTCGCCGGGGCGCTTTCGGCGGACGACGAACTGCTGTACGTGGCCGAACGCGACGGCGACGTCGTCGGATTCGCGCACGGGCTCGTCGACGGGGACGACGCGTCCGGTCACGTGCTCCGCCTGTACGTCCGTCCCGAGGCCCGCGGGGAGGGCGTCGGGGGAAGCCTGCTGGAGCGCGTCCGCGACGACCTGTTCGACCGCGGCGTCGAGCGGATCCACGCGATGGTGCTTTCGGACAACGAGCCCGGCAACGCGTTCTACCGGTCGTTCGGCTTCGAACGCGAGGGCGAGGCGGAGACACGGATCGCCGGCGAGCCGTATCCGGAGAACAGATACGCGTTCGAGCGGTCCTGAGGCGGCGATCCCTCAGAGCTCGACGCCCGACGGGATGAGGCTCTCCCGGCGGAGGAGGTTGCCGTCGGCGTCGTACACCAGGAACGTCTCCTTCTCGTAGTCGACCAGCGACTCGCCGTCGAGGTCGATCTCGACGCGGTAGCGCCCGTCGCCGTCGCTCTCGCGGCCGTACTCCCGGGCCGCCGTGATGAATCGAAGCACGTCCTCGGCGTCCTCGTTCAGTTCGAGGACGAAGTCGCCGGTGATCCGGTTGGTCACCCCCACGACGCCGGCGGCGTCGGAGTCGCGTTCGTGGTCGCCCTGCAGGCGGAACGCGACGTCGGTCTCCTCGGCGTCGAGCAGTTCGCCGTCCGTGCCGGAGAGGCGCTCTCGAAGGGAGTCCTCGGGGCCGCGGAAGTCGATATACACGTGTGGCTTCTCCGGGTCGGTGTCGCTGTCGACCCAGTCCACGTGGTCCACATCCAACTGGAAGTAGTCGCGCCTCATTCAGTATTCTAGTGTAGGGGATCGGCGTGTAAGTACGTAACGCCCTCTACGACGACGACCGCCCCGCGGTCCGGTCGGTCGGGAAGCCGCCGGAGAGTGTCCGCCCGACGCGGGTTCCGGGCGATTTATTCGCCGCCCCCGCGGCCGGGGCACATGGTCTGGGTCCGCTCGGAGTACGCCGGCGAACTCGCCGTGCTGTCGACGTGGCTCACGCTGCTGCTGCCGTGGAACGTCTTCCACGCGACGGTGAGCGGCGGGAGCGTTCTGTTCGTCCGCTTCCCGTTCCTCCAGGTCCGCTACGCGTTCGGCGTCCCGTTCGTCCGGGCGACGGACGTCTCGACGCCGGTGTCGGCGTACCTCCTCCAGAGCGGCACCTCCGTGCAGGCGGCGTTCGGGGTCTGGCTCGTCGGCGCCGCGGTGATGCTCGCGGCGTTCGGCGTCTCCCTCTACTACTACCGCGAGGAGGAGCGCGCCGAGGCGTGGCCGGTCGACCCCGTCGCCCTGCTGGGCGGGCTGCTGCTTGTCGCCGCGGTCTGCTTCCTCGCGGCCTCGGCGCTGTTCCCGAACCGGTTCCTCGGCGTCTCTCTCGGCGTCGGCGGCGGGCTCGCGGGGGTGTCCGTGCCGCTCGGCGCCGTCGTCCAGCTCGTGCTCGGCGTCGTCCTCCTCCGGGCCGAGCGGGTCCCGTAGGGGGATCGCCGCCGAGTATCGACGCCGCGATCCGTGGTGGGGAACTTAAGTACCACACCCGCCAACGCCTCGTAACCACGTATGTCGGGGGAGACGGAGTCCGGAGTCGGGGAGAGCCGCCTGTCGGCGCTGCGCCGGAGGCTCGCCCGGACCGTCGAGGTGTTGCGCGGGGCCGACCTGTCGGTGCGCCCGTTCGACCCGGCGGCGGACGGCCCCCTCGCCGAGTTCGAGGCGCCGCCCGGCCACGACGAGGTGGAGCGCTACTGGGTGAACGCCCCGTACGCGTACGTCGTCGTCACCTACGACACCGAGAACGACAACCACCTGTACCACGTCGTCGAACCCGAACTGGACGAGTTCGAGCTGTCGCTGTTCCGCCGCGTCGTCGACGACATCCGCGACCCGCTGCTGTACCGCGACGACGCGGGCGAGGCGGACGACGACACGCTGCGGGCCGAGCTGCGGACGCTGCTGGAGCAGTACGGCGTCGACGCCGGGATGGGGACGTTCCACAGCCTGCTGTACTACCTCCGGCGCGACTTCCGCGGCTTCGGCAAGGTCGACGCGCTCCTGTCGGACCGCCACATCGAGGACATCTCCTGTGACGGCTACGACCTCCCCGTCTTCGTCTACCACGACGGGTACACCGACATCGAGACGAACGTCGTCTTCGAGCGGGAGGACCTCGACAACTACGTCATCCGGCTCGCCCAGCGGTCGGGGCGACACATCTCCGTCGGGGACCCCATCGTCGAGACGACGCTGCCGGACGGCTCGCGGGCGGAGCTGGCGCTCGGGGAGGAGGTCACCCCGCGGGGGTCGGCGTTCACGATCCGCCAGTACGCCGAGGAGCCGTTCACCCCGATCGACCTGGTCGAGTACGGCACCTTCTCCGTCGAGCAGATGGCGTACTTCTGGCTGTGCATCGAGCACAACAAGAGCCTCATCTTCGCCGGCGGCACCGCCTCCGGGAAGACCACCTCGATGAACGCCGTGTCGATGTTCGTCCCGCCGCGCTCGAAGGTGCTCACCATCGAGGACACCCGCGAGCTGTCGCTGTACCACGACAACTGGCTCTCGTCGGTGACGCGCGAGCGGACGGGCGAGGGCGAGGACATCGACATGTACGACCTGCTGCGGTCGGCGCTGCGACACCGCCCGGAGTACATCGTCGTCGGCGAGGTGCGGGGGGCGGAGGCGCTCACCCTGTTCCAGGCGATGAACACCGGTCACACGACGTTCTCGACGATGCACGCCGACTCGATCGAGACGGTGATCAACCGTCTGGAGAACGAGCCGATCAACGTGCCGCGGGCGATGGTGCAGTCGCTGGACATACTGTCGGTGCAGACGCTCACGCGCTTCGGCGGCGAGCGGGTCCGTCGAGCGAAGACCGTCGGCGAGATCGGCGACATCGACCAGCGGACCGGCGAGCTGGACTACTCGTCGGTGTTCGAGTGGGAGGCGGGGACCGACGAGTTCCGCCGCAACGACTCCTCGCTGCTCGAGGAGATCCAAAGCGACCGGGGGTGGAGCCGGTCGGAGCTGCTCACGGAGATGCGCGACCGCCGGCGCTTCCTCACGCACCTCCGGGAGAACGGCGTCACCGACTACCGCCGGTTCACGGCCCTGGTCAACGAGTACTACGCCGACGCCGAGCGGGTGATGGACCGGATCGACGCGGCCGAAGCGACCGACGCGGCCGTCGAGCCGAACCGCGACCGCCTCGACGGCGAGCCCGGGTCGTAGCCGATGCTCGGCTCGTTCGTCCCGCTCGTGCTCGCGGCCGCGCTGCTGCTCCCGGTGGTCGCCGCGCCCGTGAGCCGGACGGCGAACCTCGCCGTGACGCGGGTCGCCGTCCACCTGTTCGGCGACGCGGTCGCCCGCGAGCGCCCCCGCAAGCGCGAGCAGCTCGACCGGCTCCGGGCCGCCCACGTCGGGACGACCCACCGGACGTACGCCGCGAAAACGGTACTGTACGCGGCGGTGACGGGGGTCGCCGGCGGCGTCATCGGCGTCTACGTCGCCGCGGGCGGGCTCGCGTCGCTGCGGGTCGGCGGCGACGCGATCCGTGCGGCGCTGCCGTCGGCGCTGGACTTGCTCGCGGACCTCACGCGGATCGGCGACCTGGGCGTCGCGGAGCTGTTCCCGCTGCTTCTGATCTCGTCGGCGACGGTCGGCCCCGGCTCCGCGCTTGCGGTGTACTGGCTCCGGTGGGAGCTGCTCCGGCAGCGGGCGAAGGCGCGGGCCGGGCAGGTGGAGGCGACGCTCCCCCGGACCGTCGCGTTCGTGTACGCGCTGTCGCGGTCGGGCATGGCGTTCCCGACCGTGATGAACACGCTGGCTCGCAACGAGGACGTGTACGGGGAGGCGGCCCGCGAACTGGGCGTCGGCGTCCGGGACATGAACACGTTCGGAACCGACGTGCTCACCGCGCTCGAGCGCGTCTCGGCGCGGACCCCCGCGGAGTCGATGTCGGAGTTCGGCGAGAACCTCGCGTCCGTGCTCGGGAGCGGCCGCAGCCTCTCGGCGTTCCTCCGCGACCAGTACGAGCGCTACCAGGAGGAGGCCGAGGCCCAACAGGGGCAGTACCTGGAGCTGCTCTCGACGTTCGCGGAGGCGTACGTGACCGTGCTGGTCGCCGGGCCGCTGTTCTTCGTCACGATCCTCGTCGTCATCGGGATCGTGCTCCAGGACACGCTGCCGCTGCTGCGGGCGGTGGTGTACCTGGGCGTCCCGCTGGCGAGCCTCGGCTTCGTCGTCTACGTCGACGCCATCACGCGGTCGGTCGGCGACTCGTTCCAGGTCGACGACCGCGCCGGCGACCCTCGGGTCCGGGCCGCGTCGACGCCCCGCGTCGGCGACGGCGACGCCGGCGGCGGTGCCCGCGCGGACGGGGGCGCCGTCGCGGACGGCGCCGCCGGCGACCGCTGGCGCCTCGCCCGGGAGCGGCTCGCCGCCTACGACCGCGTCGCCGGGCTCGTCCGGACCGTCGGCCGGCCGCGGAAGCTGGTGCTGGAGCGGCCGGCGAACACGCTGTGGGTCACCGTCCCGTTCGGGCTCTGGTGGGTGTGGGCGCGGGTCGGCGCGGTCCCGCTGTCGCCGCTGCCGTTCGCCCGGATCGTCGACTCCCCGGCGATCGAGGCGACGCTGGTCGTGCTCGTCGCGTACGGGACGGCCTACGAGCTCGACGAGCGGCGGACGCGGGCGATCGAGCGCGCGGTGCCGGACTTCCTCGACCGGATGGCCAGCATCAACGACGCGGGGATGAGCGTCGTGGACAGCATCGAGCGGCTCGGCACCTCCGAAGCTCCGCGACCGCGTCCGGTCGCCGATGGTGTCGCGCGCGGTCGCGCTGGTGACGAACGCGATCGAGGCCAGCGGCGACGTCGCGCCGGTGCTCGAGATCGCCGCCGACGAGGCGCGCGCCACCCGCCGGCTCCGCCGGGAGCGGCGACGGGTGATGGTGACGTACCTGCTGGTGATCTACATCTCCTTCGCCGTCTTCCTCGGGATCATCGCGGCGCTGGCGGTCGCGTTCGTCCCGGCGATCGAGGGGGCACAGCTCTCCGGGCCGCCCGGCGACTCGGTCGGCGGCGTCTCCACCGGGGTCGTCGGCGGGTTCGGCGGCGCCGACACCGACCGGTACCTCACCCTGTTCTATCACGCGGCGGCGATCCAGGGGATCTGCTCGGGGATCATCGCCGGGCAGCTCGGCGAGGGCGACGTCAGCGACGGGGTGAAACACGCCGCGATCATGCTGCTGTCGGCGTACCTCATGTTCCGGATCGTCTGATGGCCCGCGACGGACCCGCGGACGGCGACGGCGACGACAACGCCGACGAGAACGGCACTGACGGGGGCAGCGCCGGCGGGAACGCGGACGGCCGAGAGCCTACAGACCAGGCTGCCGAGGACGTCGCCGCGACGTACGACCGCATCGCCGACCACTTCTCGGCCACCCGCGAGCATCCGTGGCCGGAGGTGGAGTCGTTCCTCGACGGCCGCGACGGCGCGCTCGGCCTCGACGTCGGCTGCGGCAACGGCCGCCACTGCGAGCCGCTCCGGGACCGGGCCGACCGCGCGGTCGGCGTCGACGTGAGCGGCGGGCTGGTCCGGGCGGCGCGCGCGAGGGCCCGCGACCGGGGGTACGCCGGCGGGGTGTCGTTCGTCCGCGGCGACGCCGCGGCGCTCCCGCTGCCCGACGACGGCGTCGACCTCGGGGTGTACGTCGCCGCGCTCCACCACCTCCGCCCGCGCGAGCGCCGCATCGCCTCCCTCTCGGAACTGGCCCGCGTGCTCGCGCCGGACGGCCGGGCGGTGGTGAGCGCCTGGAGCACCGCACACGACCGCTTCGACGCCGACGCGGACGCCGCGACGGGGTTCGACGCCGAGATCGACTGGACGCTGCCCGGCGGGGAGACGGTGCCGCGCTACTACCACGTCTACGCGCCGGCGGAGTTCGGGGCGGACTTGGCCGACAGCGCCCTCCACGCCGTCGACTCGGTCGTCTCCAGCGGGAACTGCTACGCCGTCGTCGCGCCCGAGTGACCGGCGGCGACGACCCGCGACGGGAGCCGCGCGGCGCCGCAGGCCGCCCTCGTATCAATCCGGGCCGGCGGGGCTGACGAGCGCCCTGTACGCGACCCGGCTGGGGCTGGACACCCTGGTCGTGAACCGCGGCGGCGGCCGCGCGGCGATGATGCGGGACACCCACAACGTGATCGGCGTCACGGAGCACACCTCCGGCAACGAGTTCCTCCAGACCGCCCAGGAGCAGGTGCGGAGCTACGGCGGGGAGTACCGCCGCGGCTTCGTCGAGGACGTGGCCGCGCTCGGCGACGGCGCCGACGACGGCTTCCGCGTCGACACCGGCGACGGGGAGGTGACGACCCGTCGGGTCGTCCTCGCGACGGGCTTCTCCGACGAGGAGCCGGAGCCGCCGCTCCCCCGCACCGGGATGGGACTGCACTACTGCCTCCACTGCGACGCCTACATGTTCGTCGACGAGCCCGTGTTCGTGATGGGCGCCGGCGACGCCGCCGCGCACGTCGCGATGATCATGCTGAACTTCACCGACGACGTGCAAGTCCTCACCCGGGGGGAGGAGCCGACCTGGAGCGACGACACCGCGACCATGCTGGACAACCACCCGGTCGACGTGGTCCACGAGGACGTCGTCGGCATGGAGCGCAACGAGGACGGCTGGCTGGAGAGCTTCGAGTTCGAGGACGGCACCGTCCGCGAGTACACGGGCGGGTTCCCCATGTACGGCTCCGACTACCACGCGGAGCTGGCCGGCGCGCTCGGGCTCGACCGCGAGGACTCCGGCGAGGTCGCCGTCGACGACCACGGCCGCACCTCCGTCGAGGGCGTGTACGCCGTCGGCGACCTGACGCCCGGCCACAACCAGATCCCCGTCGCGATGGGCGAGGGCGCCAAGTGCGGCATCGCGATCCATATGGACCTGCGGGCGTTCCCCCGCTCGACCGACGAGATCGACGAGCGGGGCCCGGTGTCGGAGTCGGAGGTGCCGGCCATCTCGTCGGAGTTGATGCAGACGGCGATCACCCACGAGGGCCACGCGGCCGGCCCGCGGGTCGACGCCGACGAGACCGAGGCGACGGCGGACGACTGAGCGGTCGGTCGGCGACCCGGCGGCCCGGCGGCCCGAAACGGCAGACCCTTATTCCTCGACGCGATAGCCGCATCCGCCGACGCCGAGCGCTGGTGGTCTAGCTGGTATGACAATGGCCTTCCAAGCCATCGACCCGGGTTCAAATCCCGGCCGGCGCATGGCTCTCTCCCGAGACCGCTCCGAGCGAGTGAGTCCGTACTGAAGGCGTGGCGCCCGCCGGAAGACGAACCAGAACACGACCGACGCGACGACGATGAACCCCGCGGCGGTGTAGAAGGCGACGCTGGTGGAGACGTACTGCTTGATCGCGCCGATGCCGACCGGCCCCGCGACCTGTCCGACCTTCCAGGAGATCGAGCGGAGGCTCATCGCGGAGGCGACCGAGTCGTACTTCTCGCCCTCCTCGACGAACAGCGACATACTCGCGGGGAGCCGCACGGAGTCGGCGATCCCCAGCACCATGTACGCGCCGAAGAGGCTGAAGAACGCGCCCCCGAGCACCTGCCGGCCGCCGAACGCGACGAACCGAACCGGCTCCACGGCCCCCTCGAAGTAGTAGCTCAGCGGGATCAACGCGGTGCCGAGGCCGTACAGGAGCGCGCCGGCGACGACGAAGTACTCCTTGCTCCCGACCCGATCCGAGAGGTCGCCGACGTACCCCTGGGTGATCGACTTGGTCAGCTTTCCGCCCGCGAGGATCCAGCCGATCGCGAAGGCGGTCGTCCCGAACTCCGTCCGCGCGAGGATCGGGAGGAAGATGATGACGGCCATCTTCCCCACGGAGAAGGCGAGCCGGAAGATCACCAGCGCGCGGATCATCGGGAGGTCCAGCAGCGCCTTCAGCGTGCTGAGACCGTCGCCGGCGTCGTTCTCGGTGCCGCCGCCGGGGTCGTCGCGGAGGTTGAGGAACACGAGGAGGAACGCGGCGACGGTGACGGCCGTGAGCACTAGGTACGTGAACGTGAACCCGCGGGTGAACAGGAGGTATCCCCCGACGACGTCGCCCGCGAGGCTGGAGAACGCCGCCACCTGGTTGTACGAGCCGAGCCAGCGCCCGTTCTGACCGTCGGGGGCGATGTGTCCGACCACGGTCGAGCCGGTGATCCAGAGGATTGAGGCGCCGACGCCCTGCAACACCCGCACCAGGACGACGTGGGTCGCGCTGTCGACGAGGATGAACCCGAAGAAGACGACGACGTTGACCGCGAGTCCGAGCAGGAGCCAGCGCTTGGCGTTGCCGGTGTCGACGCGGCGGCCGAGCGGGAGAACGATGAGCAGCTGGACGACGGCGAAGGCGGTGCCGAACATCCCCTCGACCGTCCCGGTGGTGTCGAACTGCTCGGCGTACAGCGCCAGCGCGATCAGCAGCGTCGAGTACGCCTGACTCCGCGCGAACGCCGTGCCGGCCAGTGCCGAGAACTCCCGGTCGCGAAGGAGTCCGACGGAGTTGCCGAACTGCACCACCGTTACGTCTCGAAACAACGAGGGTCAATCATAAACCCCGTCATCCCGGACGGTTTCGGGAGGCTCTCACACGGTCGACGTCGCGACGAACCGACGGCGGGCGGAGGGCCGGAGCCTTACAGCTCGATCCGCTCGACCAACCGGTCGTCGCCTTTCGTGTTGATGGCGACGATGCGGACGAGATCCTCGATGAGCGAGTCGCGTAGCTTCGCCTTCAGGAGGTTGTCAACCTGGTAGACGCCGGCGGCGTTCACCATCTCGATCTCGACGAGGACGGGCGCGTCCTCGCCGTCGTGGCCGTCGGCCGCGTCCCCGGGCTTGAGTTCGACGCGGTCGATCGCCCGCGAGGACAGCGTGTTGATGCCGCGTCCCCCCTTCTCGTAGGGGATGCGCGAGCGCCCCCGCTCCATGTCGAGCGCGTCCGCGACGCGGATGAGCCCCGCCTCACGGGTCAGCGGCGTCTCCGCGGTGTGGTGACAGAGGATCGCGTGCAGCACCTCCGCCTTCATCCGCACCCGCGCCTCGACGTCGTAGTAGTCGAACTGGGCGAGGAAGCGGTCCAGCAGGTCGGCCGCCAGCGGGATCGAGTAGTACACGTGGTCGTCGCGGTGGACGACGTGGCCGACGTCGTGGAGCGTCGCCGCCAGCGCGACGATGACCGGCTCGTCGGCCTCGTCGAGTCCCTGGTCGGCGGCGCCGTTGAACGCCACGCCGCCGCGCTTCAGCAGGTCGTACAGTCGCAGCGCACGGTCGCGGACGATCTCGATGTGCTTGGCGCCGTGGTCGTTGTACTCCATCCGGGTGACGGCGTTGACGTTCTGCGCGCGGAGGTACGTACGGATCTCCGGGTCCGCGTCGACCGCGGCGAGCACGTCGTCGAGTCTGCCGTCGGGGAAGGCGTGCTCGCTGTCCGGATCGTACGCCCTGGCGACCGTCGTGTCGGAGTCGCCCGGACTTCCGGCGGCGTCCGCCGGCGCGTCGTCGCCGTCGTCGTTCATACCTCGTCCACGTCGGCGGCTCGCAAAACCCCTTTCCTCCCGCCGTCCTGGCCGGAACCGCCGAGACGTCGTGATCGCCGTCGGTATCGATCGCCAACCGATCGCCGTCGGGAACGGAGCCGATCGACGTCCCACACGCGACGGGTCCCCGTTCTCCACGCGAACGGCGCCGAGAGCCGTCGTACATACGGATGCACGGGAGAGCAAAAAGCCTATAATCGACACCGGGTAAGCCCGGGGTAGAGATGCTCACCACCCTACCGCTGTTCGGCGCCATCCCGGGCGGCCCCGAGATGCTCATCATCCTGCTTGTGTTGGTGCTGCTGTTCGGCGCCAACAAGATCCCCAAGCTCGCCCGCTCCACGGGGCAGGCGATGGGGGAGTTCAAGAAGGGCCGCGAACAGGTCGAGGAGGAGTTGGAGGAAATGCAGGAGGGGGAGTCCGCGGAGGGCGACGAGGAGTTCGAGGCCTCGACCACGACGGAGACCTCCTCGGCCGACACGGAGGCGTCGTCGGCCGACGCGGAGGCGTCGTCGGCCGACGCCGCCGCGACGGAGTCCGCCGCCGAGCGGAACTGAACGAGCATCCCGGGCGGGTTCTCACTTCGGCGCCGGTTCTCGACGGCGGGGCGTGTGGCCAAGCGGATACGGCGAGCGGTTCCTAACCGCTAGATCGCGGGTTCGAATCCCGTCACGCCCGCTATCGTGTCGAGCACGACGAGACCGATAGCGTAGCGTGCGGGTTCGACGTGGACGAGTCGCAGCCCGCGCGGGGAGCGATAGCGACCGAGCAGGAGCGTCTCGGCGTGGTTCGAGTCCCGCCACGCCCGTACGGGAGGGCGGTGAGCGGAACGAGCCGTCGACTGAACCGGAACGGGATCCGGATCGGTGGGGTCGCGCGAAACGGAGCGAGCACGTCCGACCGTGGAGCGGACCCCGATCGTCGGTCGGTCACTTCGATCGTCGCGAGGTCACGGTCGGTCGCGTCGCCGCGGCACAGCGACACGGTGGACTGGACTCGTACCGATCCGGCCGGCCCGGTAGTTTCCGGCGCGTCGAAAGCTGTTCAGAACTCGAAACGAACGCGAGAGATCCGCGCCGCGGGCGGCGTTGCTTCCCGCTTCCGGGGCTTTCTCAGACGTGATACGAATGGCGAGGGTTTAACCCGGCACCCTGACTGAGTGGGGGCAATGGCTACCGACGACGCTGCCGCCTCGCCCGCGGGCGAAGCCGACCGCGAGCGGGCGGCGGAACGGGGGGATGCGACGGTCGTCGGGGAGTACACGTGGCCCGACTTCCTGCGCGATCACGACCGCGCCGACGCGGCAGACGAGCTCGCCGAGCGACTCCGAGAGGAGGGGACCGAGGGGGACGAGCGCGGCGAGCAGGTCGTCGGGACGCGGGTCCGGGCGGCGACCCCCGAGGACCTCCGGGCCGTGGGCGTCGCCGCCGACGTCGCCGACGCGCTGGGCGTCCCCCCCGAGGAGTTCCCGGACGCGGTCGGGGTGGCCGGGGCGGTCGGCGAGTCGATCGCGGAGCAGTCGCCGCTGCTGGCGTACGACGAGACCCCGGTGTGGAAGGACGTCTACACCTGGGACGACTACCGCGAGGAGTACTTCCTCGACGAGGAGGGGGAGCCGCCGACGGACGAGGAGGGCGAGCCGCTGGCGTTCACCGACGAGGACAGGCGGGAGGCGCTCGGGTTCGACCCCGACGCCGTCGAGGAGACGCTCGGTCACCTGTCGGAGCGGGCCGCGGAGCTGGAGGCGGTCGTCGACGAGCGGACGGTCGACGTGGCCGACGACGTCGACGAGGACGAGTTCTTCAGCGACGCCGCCGGGACGACGACGATCGCCAACCGTTACGACCTGGAGAAGGCGGTGCCGATCCCGAAGAAGCGACACTTCCGGGAGGTGGAGCGCTACTGGGTGAACGAGCCGTACGCGTTCGTCGTGGTGTTCCACTCCACGAAGGAGAACGAGAAGAAGTACTACGTGGTCGAGCCGTACCGGAACCCGATCGAGGCCGACCTCGTCGAGTTCATGGAGGGGAAGCTCCGCTCGGCGATCAAGTACGCCGACGAGGGGACCGTCGCCGTCGACGACGACCACCGCAAGCGGGTGATCCGGGAGGAGACGTACGAACTCCTCGAACGCTACGACCTGTACGAGCGCGACGAGGGACCGGGGCTGGGCGACAAGATCGCGGACCTGTTCGGCGTGGACGTCGACGACGAGGGCGCGGCGGGACGGCTGGTCCGCGCGCTCGGCGTGACGCTGCCGGAGACGGGCGGCGAGATCGAGGGGATCGCCGCCCGCCCGGAGCCGGCGGTGCTGGCGGAGGACCCCGACACCCTCACCGAGTACACGGTGTTGAAGACGCTGTACTACCTCGAACGCGACTTCGTCGGCTACGAGCGGATCGACGGGATCAAACACGACATCAACGTCGAGGACGTCTCGTGTGACGGCTACGACGCCCCCGTCTTCGTCTACCACTCCGACTACGAGCAGATCATCTCGAACGTCTATCACGGCCGGCAGGAACTCGACGACTTCGTCGTGAAGCTGGCCCAGCGGTCGGGGAAGGGCATCTCCAAGCGCCGCCCGCAGGTAGACGCCACGCTCCCGGACGGCTCGCGCGCACAACTGACGCTCGGCCGGGAGGTGTCAGACCACGGGACGAACTACACGATCCGGCAGTTCAAGGAGATCCCGTTCACGCCGATCGACCTCATCAACTGGAAGACGTTCAGCCTCGACGAGATGGCGTTCCTGTGGCTCTGTATCGAGAACCACAAGAGCCTCATCTTCGCCGGCGGCACCGCCTCCGGGAAGACGACGAGCCTGAACGCCGTGTCGCTTTTCATCCCGTCGAACTCGAAGATCGTCTCCATCGAGGACACCCGCGAGGTGGAGCTTCCCCAGCGCAACTGGATCGCGTCGGTCACGCGCCCGTCGTTCGCGGACGACGGCGGCGGCGACGTCGACGAGTTCGACCTGCTGGAGGCCGCGCTGCGGCAGCGCCCCGACTACATCGTGATGGGCGAGATCCGCGGCGAGGAGGGCCGGACGCTGTTCCAGGTCATGTCGACGGGTCACACCACCTACACCACCTTCCACGCGGACAACGTCGGCGAGGTGCTCAAGCGGTTCACCACCGACCCGATCAACGTCTCGAAGACGATGTTCACCGCGCTGGATCTGGTCTCGATCCAGACGCAGACCCGGGTGCAGGGGAGCAAGGTCCGCCGCAACAAGTCGCTCACCGAGATCAACCACTACGACGCCGAGAACGACGAGATCAACGTCCAGGACGTGTACCAGTGGCAGGCGGAGACCGACGAGTTCCTCCACATGGGTGACTCCAGCACCCTCCAGGAGATCATGTTCGACCGCGGGTGGGACGCCGACCGGCTGAACGAGGAGCTGCTGAAGCGGCGGGCGGTACTGGCGTACCTCATCGACCGCGGGCTCAACACGTACACGCAGGTGGCCGCGACGTTCCAGGCGTTCATCAACGACTCCGAGACGATCCTCTCGCTGATGGCGAACGACCGGCTGGAGACGAGCCTGGAGGACCTCCGCGAGATGGAGTCGGTCCTCATCGACGTCGACCGGGAGAAAGAGGAGATGGTCCCCCGCCCCGAGCCGGACGAGACACAGCGGGCGGAGGCGGAGTCGATCCTCGAGGAGGCGGAGTCGATCCTCGAGAGCCACCGCGGGGAACGCACCGACAGCGTCGCCGCCGCGCTGGGCGACGTCGAGCCGGCCGGCGAGGTCGCCGCCGAGCCCGACCCGACCGACGAGACCGCGGCGCCGTTCGACGCCGTCGGCCCGGAGCGACCGGACGTCGACGGCGCCCCCGACGAGCCGCGGGCGGCCGACGGCGGGAGCGACCCGACCGGGGCCGCGGACCGCGATCCGGACCCCTTCGCCGCCGACCCCGAGCCCGACCCATCCGGGGAGTCGGAGACGGCGACGTTCGACGCCGGCGCCGGGTTCGACGACGCGGACGCGACGCCGGACGCCGGCGAGGAGTCCGACGACGGGACGGTCGACGACGGCGTGGATACCGACGACGGGGGAGTCGACCACGGCGAGGAGGCCGACGACGGCGAGGACGCCGACGACGGAGCGGAGATCGACGACTGGGGGTTCGGGGAGGTCGCGCCGCCGGAGGAGGCGGACGACGAGGGGGCGTAGATGAGCCTCGACACGGAAACAGGGAGCTTCGGGAGCGCGGAGGGGTTCGCCGACGCGTTCTACCCGCTGTTCACGCGGCTGTTCGACGAGGGGGGTGACTTCGTCGGGACGGTCGACGAGAAGCTGACGGAGGCGCGGATGGACCAGCCGGTCGAACTGTACGTCTCGCGGGCGCTGGGCGTGGGCGTGCTCGTCGGCGTCCTGCTGTGGCTGGTCGGGGCGACGGTCGGCTGGGGGCTGTTCGCGTTCGGCCTCGTGAGCGCGGAGACGTTCACCCTCGGGATCCCCGTCAGCTCCGAGGAGACGGCCGCGCTGTTGCGGTCGCTCACCGAGCCGGCCGCGGTGCTGTTCAGCGGGCTCTTCTTCGGGACCGTCGGCTTCGCGCTCGGCTTCGGCACGCTGATCGCGATCCCGTACCAGCGGTCCAACGCCCGCGAGCGCGAGATCAACATGCTCCTGTCGGACGCGGTCTCGTTCATGTACGCCCTCTCGGTGGGGGGGTTGAACCAGCTGGAGATCCTGGAGTCGATGGCGGAGGCGGAGGACACGTACGGCGAGGTCGCAAAGGAGTTCCAGAGCATCGTCCAGGAGACGAGCTACTTCGGCACGGACTACCGCAACGCGGTGCGCCAGCAGGTGGCGGACACCCCCAGCGACGAGTTCGCGCAGTTCCTCTCGGACATGTTGTCGATCGTCAACTCCGGCGGCGACATGGAGCGGTTCCTCGACGACAAGAAGGAGAAACACCTCCGTACCTCGAAACAGCAGCAGGAGCTCGCCTTGGAGACGATGGAGCTGTTCGGCGAGATGTACATGACGCTGTCGCTGTTCCCGCTGCTGCTCATCATCATTCTCGTCATCATGTCGATGCTCGGCCAGGGCCAGGAGTTCCTGCTGACGGCGACCGTCTACGTGCTCACGCCGCTGATCGGCGTCGGCTTCCTCGTGCTCGTCTCGACGGTGAAGCAGGACGAACCGGGCGACGGCTACATCGACCCCGACGGCGTCGACGACCAGTTCGCCGAGACGCAGCGCGAGGGGCTGCTCCATCTGGGCCTGATCGAGCTGTTCACCGGCGAGTTCTCCCTGTTCGACCGGATCCGCTCGCGCGAGGGGACGTACAAGACCGGCGAACTGCTGAGGGCGCCGCACCACTTCCTCCGCGACAATCCGCTGATCACCCTCGCGCTTACCGTGCCGGCGACGCTGGTGCTGTTGGGTACCGCCCTGGCTTCGGGCCGGGCACCCACGACGTGGCAGGGGTTCGTCGACCGGCCTGTGTGGGCGACGTTCGTCTGGGTGTACGTCCCGGCGTACGTCACGCTGCTCCCGCTTGTGGTCTTCTACGAGTGGCAGCAGCGGCGACGCTCGGGGATCACCGGGAAGCTCTCCGACAACCTCCGGAAGCTCTCGTCGGCCAACGACACCGGCCAGACGCTGCTGGAGTCGATCGAGACGACCGCCGACACCTCGACCGGGAAGCTCGCCGAGGAGTTCGAGGTGATGTACGCGAAGGTGAACTACGGGATGAGCCTCCGGGAGGCGCTCGTCGAGTTCAACAACGAGTACCACATCCCGCGGGTCGCGCGGACGGTGAAGCTCATCTCGGAGGCCCAGCAGGCGTCGAGCCAGATCACGGACGTGTTGACGACGGCCGCGCAGGCCTCGGAGAACCAGGACGACATCGTACGCGAGCGCGTCTCCCGCACCCGGATGCAGGTCGCGATCATCCTGATGACGTATCTCACGCTGTTGGGGGTGATGGCGATCTTGAAGCTGCGGTTCCTCGACGTGCTCGCGGGGCTCACCGAGCAGGCCGGCGGGACCGGCGCGGGGGGCGGGGGCGACGAGCTCGGCTCGGGCGGGTTCGCCGGCGGCGTGAACGTCGACCGCCTCTCGGTGCTGTTCTTCCACGCGGTGACGATCCAGGCGGTCCTCTCGGGGGTGATCGCGGGGTACATCCGCAGCGCCGACATCGTCAGCGGGATGAAGTTCGTGGTCGTCCTCCTGTCGATCGCGCTCGGCGTCTGGGTGGTGGTGGCGTGAGCCGGCGCGACGGTGGTCGGTCCGGACACACTCGCCGCGCGGGCGCCGGCGGACCGCCGCGCTCGGGGCGCGCACAGACGACGATCGACTACGCCGTCGGCGTGAGCGTGTTCCTGCTCGTCGTGGCGTTCGTGTTCGGGTTCGTCCCCTCGCTGATCTCGCCGTTCACCGACGACGCCACCGACGCGGTGGTCGTCGCGGACCGCGCGGCCGACCGGCTGACGGGCGACCTCCTCGTGGCGGATCCGGCCCGGCCGTCCGTGCTCGATGCGGACTGCACCGTCGGCTTCTTCGACGACAGCCTGACCCCCGCCGACTGCCGGTACGACTCGAACGCCAGCGACCTCGCCGGCGCGCTCGGGATCGGCGCCCCGGCGCGGTCGGTGAACGTGACGCTCGTCGACGGGACGGGGAACCGGACGCTCGACGGGACGGAACTGGTCGCCGGTCCCGAGCCCGCCCGTGGGGCGGACGTGTCGGTGTCGCGGCGGGCGGTACTGCTCGACGACCGCGACTGGACCGTGCTCGTGAGGGTGTGGTGAGCGTGCGCGGACAGGCACACACGCTGGAGGGGTTCGCGGCGGCGATCGTCCTGTTGAGCGGCGTGCTGTTCGCGCTCCAGGCGACGGCGGTGACGCCGCTGACGGCGAGCACGTCGAACCAGCACATCGAGAACCAGCAAAGCGCCGTCGCGGAGGGGACGCTGGCGTCGGCGGAGGCCAACGGCACGCTGCGTCCCGCGGTGCTGTACTGGAACACGACCACCGAGCGGTTCATGCACACCGGCGAGGACGGCGTGTACGCGGCCGGCGGGCCGCCGACCCCGTTCGGGGCGACGCTGAACGAGACGTTCGGCGAGGACCGCATCGCGTTCAACGTCGAGGTCGGCTATCGCCGGGCGGACGGGAGTCTCGGGCGCGCCCAGATGGTGTACATGGGTGCGCCCAGCGACAACGCCGTCGCCGCGACGCGGTCGGTCGTACTCTACGACGACGACCCGCTCGCCGACGGGTCGGGCAACGTCTCCGCGGCCGCCGGGTCCGGCCGCTTTTACGCCCCCGACGCGGACCCCGACGGACCGCTGTTCGGCGTCATGGAGGTGCGCATCGTCGTATGGCGGATATGACCGACACAGCTTCCGGAGGCGGCGACCGTGCCGGCGCGAGCGTGGCCGCCGGACACGACGACAGCGGCGACGGGGACCGGGATCGCGGACAATTGGTGCTCGTGGCGGGACTCACGCTGGCGGTGGTGCTGGTCGCGCTGGTGCTGATCACGAACACGGCCATCTACACCGAGAACCTCGCCACCCGCGACGACGGCGTCGGCGAGGCCGAGGCGCTGGGCTACCGAGCGGCGGTCGTCGACGGCGTCGGCGGGGTCGTCGACCGCGAGAACGCCGCCCGCCGAGCTCGACTCGCTGTTGCGGGGGTCGGCGGCGCGCCGCGCCGCGAGCGCGACGGCGAACCACTCGGCGGCCACGTACGTGAACGGCAGCCTGATCCGGGAGAACGGCACCGCCGCGGACCCGCAGCCGTTCACCGACGCGACGGGGACGGCCAACTGGACGGTCGCGACCGATCTGAACGAGACTCGCGGCGTCCGCGGCTACGTCGCCGTCGTTAACGGGTCGGAGCTGGCGTCGGCGTCCGCGAGCGATCCCGGCGACGCGTTCCACGTCGTCGTGACGAACGGAACGGCCGCGTGGCACGCGTACGTGTACGAGGACGGCGGCAACATCACGGTCGCGGTCAAGGCGGCGGGAGACCCGGTGTCGAACACGACGGAAGCGTGTTCGACGCCGGCCGCGAACGCGTCGGTCGACTTCACCGCGGGCACCCTCGACGGTGAGGACTGCGGCGGGGTCGCCCTCGGCGGCGACGTCGACGGTCGGTACGACCTGCTCGTCCGCAACGGCGACGCGGCCGGCGGCGGCTACGACCTCACGGTCCGCACCGAGGGTTCCGGCGCCGTCTCGACGGGCAACGTCACCGAGGGAGCCTCGGTCCCCACGCCGTACTCCGTCCCGGCGGTGTACGCGGTCAGGCTCCCGGCCGCCTACGAGACGGCCGAGCTGGAGTACCGAACCGTCGTCCGGGTCGCCCCAGGTGAGCGGGATGCGTGAGCGCCCCCGATCGTCGTGCGCGCGTCGGGACCGAGGCGACTCCGCCGGCCGCGACCGCGGGGCGGCGACCGCGCTGTCGTACGTCCTGACGCTGGGGATCACCGCGCTGCTGATCAGCGGCCTGCTCATCGCCGCCGGCGGCACCGTCGAGCAGCAGCGGGAGGAGACCACCCGGGAGGCGCTCGAGGTCGTCGGCCAGCAGCTCACCTCGCGGCTGATGGCCGCGGACAGACTCGTCGCCGCGAACGCGACGGACGTGGTCGTCCGCGGCTCGTTCCCCGACAGCGTCGCCGGGTCGACGTACTCGGTCGCGGTCAGGTCGGGGTCGCCGCCGACGGTCGTGTTGAACGCGACGAGGACCGACGTGGACGCGAGCCTCTCGGGCGGCGACATCGTGGTCGTGTACGCCGGGGGTCGACTGGAGGTGCGGTCGGCGTGACCCGCGCACAGAGCGACGCGATCGGGTTCGTGCTCGTCTTCTCGCTCATCGTGGTGACCATCGGGACCGTGTACGCGGCCGGGTTCGCGGGGCTGTCGGACCTCCGGACGGGCGAACAGCTGGAGAACATGGAGCGCGCGTTCGACGTCCTGGACGACAACGTCGACGACATCGTCCGGGACGGCGCGCCGGGCCGCGCGACGGAGATCAAGCTCAACGGCGGTACCCTCGCCGTCGAGGAGACGGCCCGGGTGACCGTCGAGGCGACCAACGAATCGCGGACGACGGAGAACTTCACCGTCACCGCGGCCACGCGGCCGATCACCTACAGCGACGGCGACACGACCGTTGCCGCCTCGTTCGGCACGGTGATCCGGGGCGACGGCGGCGCGGCGGCGATGCGCGACGACCCCGGCTGGCTGGTCGACGACGAGCGCGCGGTGCTCCCGCTGACCGTCACGACTCGGCCGGGGAGCCGGTCCGCGATCGGCGGGAGCTCGACGGTGCTCGTCTCGATGGAGGCGACCTCCCGCGGGATCGCACGGGAGATCGACGCGGGCGCGGACGGCCCGGTCCGGGTGAACGTCACCGTCGAGTCCCCCCGGGCGGACGCGTGGAACCGCTACCTCGCGTCGACCGGCATGACCGCCGTGGACGCCGACGCGAGCGACGGCGAGGTGACGTATCGGGTTCTCGTCGACCGCGTGGTCGTTCCCAGGACGACGATCGAGGTACGCCTCGAACGGTAGACCGCCGTCGCCGACGGCAGTCGCCGGGCGTCGGGGTCAGTCCTCGACCTCGACTTCCGTGACCGACACGTGGAGGTAGGTGACCCGCGGGATGTCGGCGTCGGCGGGGACCACCTGCTCGACGCCGAGCGCCTGGTCGTAGTGGATGGTTCCCCCGTTCCCGACGTCCATCTCGCCCGCGACGACGCCGCCGTACACCTCCGACTGCTGGATCGAGAAGTCGTTGTTGCCGCCGTCGCCGGTGACGTACAGCACGCCCACGAACCGGCTCCCGCCGGAGATGTCGACGGCGGAGTTGCGGGTGCCGTACAGCCACAGCTGCCGCGACCGCTCGTCCGGCACCGAGACGTTCGCCCCGTCGAGGTCGACGTCGTCCGTGACGTAAAATCGGACGACGCCGCCGCCCTCGACACGGATCTTCGTCCCGTCGAGCGACACGCTCTGACCGACGGCGATCTCGACCTCGCTCGCGCCGGCCGTGTCGATCACCAGCTCCTCGCCGCTCCCCATGTCGACGCTCGACAGGTAGTACTCCGTGCCGTTGTCGCCCGAGAGCGTGGCGGTGTCGCTCGCGTCGAACTGGAGAGCGGGGTCGCCGTCGTTCTCGACGATCGACGGCTCGTCCCCGTTGTCGTTGTCCGACTCGATGGCGCCGAGCCGGGACCTGACGAACGGGGAGAGGTCGTTGCCGGGCGCGACGCCGTCGATCTGCGAGACGCGGTCGGAGTCGGGCTGCGGCTCGGCGTTCGGGTTCGCGCTGTACCCCGTCGTGTGTTCGACGGTGCCGGTGACGTTGCCGTTCGCCGTATCGACGTTCACCGAACCGCCGGCGCGGATGTTCCCCAGGACCTTGCCGTTGCCCTGAATGTCCATACTGCCGGCGGTGACGACGGTCCCGTTCGACGTGTTGGTGGCCGCGTACGGGCCGTTCGAGGAGTTGTAGCTGTCGATCCACACGTTGTCGTTGCCGGTGCCGGCGAGGCTGATGTCGTCGCCGACCGCGCGGGAGGTGAGCGCGGCCTGCACCGGCTCCAAGTCGGTCGGCGTCTGTAGTTCGATCGTCGCGGTCTCGTTGCCGTCGTCGATCGAGACGCTGCCGCGGGTCCGCTCGGCGAAGAACCCCCCCCACGCCCGGTAGAACTCGCTGTGGACGACGATCACCACCGTCCCCTCGTCGAGCGGGTTCGTCCGGTTCGTCGTGTTCGGGTCCGGGTAGACGGCGGTCGAGTCGCCGGCGCGAGTGACGCGCGCGCGCTCGCCGAGGCGCGCGTCGCCGGAGACGGTCACGAGCGGGAGCGTCAGCGTGGTGCCGCGGTAGTGGAACTCCGGCGGCGATACCATCGAGCTCCCGTCGCCGGTCCGGCGCCAGACGCCGCCGCCCTGGTAGGCGACGACCGTGTCGCCGTCGCGGTAGGTGACAGCGCCCAGCGTCGTGTTCGTCAGCGTCGCCGTCACCTCGTCGTCGGTCGCGTTCCGGATCGTGACGTTCATCCACCCCGCGTCGGGCTCGACCGCCCGGGTCGCGTCGCCGCTGCCCGTGAGCCGGACGCGCTGGGCGCCGCTGTCGCCGTGCGCGACCAGGCTCGCCTTGGAGTCGAACTGCGTCATCGACTGCTCGGCGGCGCCGGTCGTCGCCGACGACTGGAGCCCGTCGACGGCGTCGCCGCCGAACGCGACGATCGCCGACGCGCCGACGACGGTGATGGCGAGCAGGAGCACGAGCGCGATCGCGTCGCCCTGGCCCCGTCGGTCGTCGCCCCCCCGAACTGGCATCGTTCGGTCGAGGAGTAGGAGGGGCATAAGGATTGGTTCCGGGGTATCAAGGATGAAGCCGCGGCTGCGGGAGACGGTCGGCTCGGCCGCTGGCGACTTCGTGAAAAACGGGAAAACGGTTCGACGGCGTTACGAGGGCGTCTCGCCGGTCGCGAGCGCCTGCGAGGAGTCGCCGCTCTCGGACGTCCAGATGACGCGGACGGTCGTATCGTTCGCAACACTCGGTAGAGTCTCAGAGCTGCCCGCGGATACTGGCGTGGTGAAACTCACTGGTGTGACTCCATCTGCCGACAGGTTCACACTCTCGGCGTCTGAGATCGTGTCTCCACCAGTGTGAGTAGCAGTGACGTTGTAGTCACCTGCCCCCGAAGCGTCGTCCTCATAGTCGAACTGGAAGTTTGTGTTCGGTGCAGTCTGCTGGACACTGTTGCCCAAGCCGAGGACGAACGAGCCGATCACTGCCGCGAGGATCACCGTGATCGCGACCATCAGGATCACGCCGATCACCGGGCTGACGGCACGGTCGTCGTCGAATAGTGCGTTGAAGTTCATGATTCGTATTAGCACAGCCCCCGTGGCTCTCTCCCCCGGTAGTACTGTACTACCAGTCTGTCACCGGCTCCTATATAAGCGTATTGTTCAAATAATCGGACAAGATAACAAAGTGCCAGTCCCGGCGGGATTATCGAACGGACCGGTGGCAACGACTTCCACCTCGTCCGCCTGACACTCCGCGCGAGAACGACGGAGCGAGCGAGGACTGAGACAGAAGGTTCCGTTCGGGGAGTAAATTCCGGATGGACTCGGCGGGATTCGAACCCGCGGCCTTTCCCCTGCCAAGGGAACGATCTACCACTGATCTACGAGCCCGCGTCGCAGTACGGAGTATCGCGGTTCGATAGTTAAGCGCTTCGACTGGGTTCGGCCACGGCACACGTCGACACGGTCGAGCGCGGGATGGAAAGCCCTTAGACCCGCGAGCGCGAGTCGTCGGACGGGAACAGCACGGCCGCAACTCCGACTCGCCCGAACGGGCTTGGGATTGCGGAAGTGCCCCCGTCGGCGACTCGACCGCGCCGAACGGCGCGCTCGGGAGCGACAGCCGGCGGTGGCTCGCTTCTGCGGCCGACGTTCCAATCTACCAATGGCACGAATGCACACCCGCCGTCGAGGGTCGTCCGGCTCGGACCACCCCGCGGCAGACGAACCCCCGGAGTGGAGCGACGTCGACGCCGAGGACGTCGAGGAGCGCGTGGTCGACCTCGCCGAGCAGGGACACGATCCCAGCGTCATCGGCATGCGACTGCGCGACGAGGGCGTGAAGGGCACGCCCGTTCCGAACGTGAAGCAGGCGACCGGCAAGAAGGTCACCGAGATCCTCGCGGAGCACGACGCCGACCCGGACCTGCCCGAGGACATCCGCAACCTCATGGAGCGTGCGGTCCGGCTCCGCGAGCACATGGCGGACAACCAGCAGGACGCCCAGAACAAGCGCTCGCTCCAGAACACCGAGTCGAAGATCCGTCGCCTCGCGGACTACTACCGCGGCGACAAGCTCGACGAGGAGTTCCAGTACAGCTACGAGGTCGCAGTCGACCTCCTGCAGGACGACCGGTAACCACCCCACACGAGAGTCACATCGATGTCGACCGCCGCCGACGCCGCCGAGCCGGCCCCCGAACGGGTAGCCTCGGCGCTGGCGGCGGCCGAGTTCGCCCGCGTGTACGCCCGTCCGACGGGCGACGCGCTGGCGGCCGCCGGCCTGCTCGCACGCGCGTTCCGCGCTC
>PXRU01000028.1 GCA_003020945.1 Halobacteriales archaeon QS_6_71_20 | reverse complement strand
CTCGACATCGAGGATTTCAACCGGATCGGTCACCGTACACCACAGATCTGTGACCTTCGTCCAAGCGGGGGCTTCGTTATGACGGACCTTCACCGGAACGGAGGAATTCCAGTCGTTTTGCGGCGGCTGTTAGATGCCGGATTGATCGAGGGCGACGTGATGACAGTGACTGGCAACACGATGGCTGAAAACCTCGAAAGCCTCGATCTCTCCGACCCCGACGAATCTGTTGTCCGACCGATCGACGATCCTGTGTACGAGCACGGAGCTATCGTCATTCTCACGGGATCGCTCGCGCCAAACGGAACTGGAGGTTTAAGAGCGACGGCTGCCCGTAGGGAGGTATGGAGTACGATCTCGCGATAGAGGGCTCCCCCGAGACGATACCCGGCGGGACCGGCGTGCTGCTCGTCCATCCGAGCACCGGGGAGACCGACCGGATCGACACGGAGTTCCTCAACATCGACACGGACCACCGGCTGGTCGTCTCCACCCGGACGACCGCACGGGAGGTCCAGCAGAAGCTCGAGTACTACGGCGTCGACCCGGAGAACACGGTCTTCGTCGTCACGTCGGATCACGGGAACGCGCTGGGCGAGTGGGGATTGTACGGTCACCCGAGGTCAGTCCCGATCCCGGTGATAAAACGGGTCCCTTGGGCGGAGACGACGGGCGAAGGGAAACGCGAGTACGAAATAAAGTCCAAGGCCGAAATCCGAACCGGTCTCGGCGAACAGGACCTGAATAGCCACCTCGAAGCGCTCGGCTATCGGTGACGTGGTCCCGCCATGCGTAATTGGGTTCCCCAGAGAGTACAGACAGCGATCGCGCACCTGATACCGGACGGCGATCTCACCTCCCAAACAGTCTGGTCGGGCGCGTGGAAGTTCGCTATCAACGTCGGAACGCGCTCGCTCCAACTGATCGTGTTGATCGTGTTGGGGAACCTGCTTGCGCCCCGGGACTTCGGGCTCATGGGAATCGCGCTGCTCGTCCTCGCGGGGATGAGGCGCTTTTCGCGTCTCGGGATCAGGCAGGCACTCATCCAACACGAGAAGGACGACGTCGATCGATATCTCGACACCGTGTTCGGGATTAGCATCGCGAGGGGGCTCGTTCTCGCCGCCTTGATACTGGCTTCGGCACCCCTCGTTGCGAGGGTGTTCGGGGAGCCACGCGTCGTGCCGCTCCTGCAGTTCCTCGCGATATCGCCGTTGTTCGTCGGGGTTGCGAACCCGGGAACCGTGTACTTCGACAAGGACCTCCAGTTTCACAAGAAGTTCGTCTACAAAATGAGCGGTTCGATCGTGCGGTTCGCCGTCGCGATCGCTTGGGCGTACGTCTATCGCGACGTGTGGGCGCTCGTGGTCGGCTACGTCGCCGCCAACGTCGTTCGGACAGGACTCTCCTATGTGATCCATCCCTACC
Source organism: Halobacteriales archaeon QS_6_71_20 (assembly GCA_003020945.1). Classification (GTDB taxonomy): domain Archaea; phylum Halobacteriota; class Halobacteria; order Halobacteriales; family Haloferacaceae; genus Halobaculum. The sequence continues at coordinate 47,940 of PXRU01000028.1, read as the reverse complement.
GCCCACGGCTGGGACTCGACACCGGCATGGCGGCGGAGTTGCTCCACTACGGGAAGTGGATCACCGCGAGTAACGTCGTGTCCTTCCTGCTTGATGAGGGCGACGACGCCGTAGTCGGTGCTGGTGGGGAACGGGTCGCGCTCCGCGGTTATCGAGAAGTTACTCGCGGCCATCTCCCGTCCGGTGGCGTTCTCCGCGTCGGCGACGGTCGACCCGATCCGCGTCCGGAACCGCGAGACGTACGCGGAGGTGTTCTCGCGGACGTCCGCCTGCAGGCTCTCGAACGCCGCGGTCGTGTTGTCGTCGCTCAGTTCGATGCGGTAGGCGATCCGCCACCGGGCGTCGCCGTCGTCCTCGAGCGTCGCGCGGAGCACGACGCGGTCGGCCTCGATGCCGTCGGTCTGGGCGAAGCCGCCGCCGAGGCCCGCGGGGGCGGCCGCCCCGACGGCCGCCGGACCGGCGGGCGCGACTCCCGTCGCGGACGGTCCGGCCGTCGACGCGGCCGCGATCGCCGGCGAGACGGCGCCCAGAACCACGAGGAGGGCGAGCAGTGCCGCGCCGGCGGAGCATCGCATGTCCCCCACCATCCGGGGACGGCCCAAAACGGTTTTCGTCGGCGACTGACCACTCCGGGGTATGGCGCTCGACGCCGAAGACTCGCCTCGGATCGTGACGACATCGCTGGGAACCCTCCGGTCGACGGGGAGCCGCTGAACGTGTACAGCGTCAACGTTCCCGTCCCGACGACCGTCCGGCGGCTCGCGGCGTCGCTGGAGCCGGCGCTGTCGGCGTTCTCGTCGGTCCGGGACCGCCACACGCTCGTCGTGAAGCGGCTGGACGGCCGCGACCTCGACGACCTCCACCGGATCCGCGAGCGCCTCCGACCGGCGCTGTCGGGCGTCGCCCCGTTCGACCTCCGGGTGGCCGGCGTCGACGCCTTCGAGAACCCGCCCCTCGGCGACGGTCCCGTCGTCCACCTCGCCGTCGAGGCCGTCGAGGGCGGCGACCTGACGGCGGACGCCGACCCCCTCGCCGACGTACACGGACGGCTCGTCGAGGAGTTCGGCGCCGTCGACGGGCTGGAGGGGGCCGAGTACGTCCCGCACGTCACGCTCGCGCGCGGGTGGGACGGCCGCGGCGACCCGACGGCGGCCGTCGACCGCCTCCGCGAGCGGGTCTGCGAGTTCGAGCCGCCGCGCTGGACGGTCGAGGAACTGGGGGTATGGACGCGCGAGTACCGGGAGATCGCCGCGCGGCTGCCGCTGCGGGGGTGAGACGACCGCGGCTCAGCGGGCGGAGAGCCGCAGCGGCACCGGGTGGTCGGGGTGCATCGTCAGCGAGCCGCGCAGGTCCAGGTCGGGACCCTCGTACTCGAAGTCGAACTCGCGGCCCACCGTCGCGAGGATGAGCTTCGCCTCCAGCAGCGAGAACTGCTTGCCGATGCAGTGGCGCGGCCCCGCGCCGAACGGGAAGTAGGCGAACCGGGGGCGCTCGCGGGCGCGCTCGGGCGCCCAGCGGCCCGGGTCGAACTCCCGGGGGTCGTCGTACCAGCGGTCAGAGCGGTGGACGACCCACTGCGGGAGCATGAGCAGCGACCCCTCGGGGATGCGGTAGCCCGCGATCCGGGTGTCGACCTTCGACTCGCGGAACAGCGTGTAGACGGGCGGATACAGCCGCATCGACTCCGACAACACCCGGTCGGTGAACGTCAGGTCGGCGACGTCGTCGGCGGTGGGTGCGCCGTCGAGCGCGTCGACCTCGCGCCGGAAGCGCGCCTTCGCCTCGGGGTGTTGCGACAGCAGGTAGAAGCTGTACGTGAGCGCCAGCGCGGTCGTGTCGTGACCCGCAAGCAGCATCGTCATCAGCTCGTCGCGGAGGTCGCCGTCCGTCTGGTCGCCGCGCTCGCGGGCGCGAAGCAGGATCGACAGCAGGTCCATCGGCATCGGCGAGTCGACGGCATCGCCGGCGGGGTCGGCCGCCGTCTCCTCGGTCCCCCGCCGGCGCGCCACGAGGTCGTCGATGACGTCCTCAAGCGTCGCGACGGCGTGCTCGAACTCGCGGTTCTCCCGGGTGGGCGCCCAGTCGGGGATGAGCCGTCGCATGGCGTTCGGCTCGAACCGCTGGCCGAGCGGTTCGAGGTGCTCCTGCACGCTGCGCACCCGCTCGTCGGTGATGTCGGTGCCGAACATCGCGGTGACGATCACCCGGACCGTCAGGCGGGCGAGCTCCAGCTGCACGTCGATCCGGTCGCCGTCGCTCCACCCAGCGAGCGCGTCCTCGGTGTGGCCGACGATGGCGTCGTCGAGGCCGGCGATGCGGCGGGCGTGAAACGCCGGATTGGCGAGTTCGCGCTGCCGCTGCCAGCGGTCGCCCCCGCTCATCAGGAGCCCCTCGCCGAGCAGGTCGTCGATGGCGTCGTCGAGGTTCGGCTTGCCGAAGGTGGCCCACTCGGAGACGAGGACCCGCTCCACGTCCCGGGGGTTGGTGAGCATGTACGTCTCCCGGGGGCCGAGGTCGAGCCGGATCACGTCGCCGTAGGCGTCGGCGCAGGCGGTCATGAACGAGAACGGGTCACGCGAGTAGCGGCGGCCGTTGCCGAACACCGGCTCCCCGCGGGGCCCCGGCGGTCGTGTGCTCATAAACGCGCAGAGGGGAGCGAGGCGGAAATACCCTCGGCCGCGCGGGCGCGCGGAACGGCGACGGAACGTGCAGGAGGGCGCGGGGCGAGCGGCGACCGACGGGCGCTCGGTCGCGTGCTCCCTCCAGAGTGCAGCGCAGCTTGATCGGCGGCTCGCCCGTAAGCTCGCCGCCGTCATCCGAGGCGCTCGGTCGCGTTGCTCCCTCTTATATACAGCGCGGCTCTGTCGGCGGCTCGCCCGCGAGCTCGCCGCCGTGGTCCGAGGCGCTCGGTCGCGTCGCTCTCTCGCGCCTCGCGTCTCGCGTCAGTCGTCCGCGGCCGCCAGCGGCTCGTCCCCGTCGTCCTCGCCGGCCTGTCGGGCCCACAGGTCCGCGTAGTCGCCGTCGGCGGCGACGAGCTCGTCGTGGGTCCCCTGCTCGCGCACCCGACCGTCGCCCATGACGACGACCCGGTCGGCGTCGCGGATGGTCGACAGCCGGTGGGCGATGACGAACGCCGTCCGGTCGGCGGTGAGCCGGCGGAGGCTCTGCTGGATGAGCTCCTCCGTCTCGGTGTCCACGTCGGAGGTCGCCTCGTCGAGCACGATGATCTCCGGGTCGTTCAGCAGCGCTCGGGCGATGGCGATCCGCTGGCGTTGCCCGCCCGACAGCTTCACGCCGCGCTCGCCGATCTGTGTGCCGTACCCCTCGGGGAGCTCCGTGATGAACTCGTGGGCCTCCGCCGCCTTCGCCGCCTCGACGATGCGCTCGCTGGGCCCGTCGGCGTCGCGCTCGCGGGTCGTGTCGCTCCCCGCTCGCTCCGCGGCCGCACTCCGTTCGGCCTCGCCGTCGCCGGCGTCGAGCGCCGAGAGGTCGCCGTAGCCGATGTTCTCGGCGGCGGTGCCGGAGAACATGTACGGGTTCTGCTCGACGATGCCGATATGCTCGCGCAGCGCGGTGAGGTCGTACTCGCGGACATCGACGCCGTCCACCTCGACGGCGCCCGAGTTCACGTCGTAAAAGCGCGGGATGAGCTTCAGGAGGGTGGACTTCCCGGCGCCGGTGGTGCCGGCCAGTCCCACCGTCTCCCCCGGCTCCACGTCGAGGTCGATGCCGGAGATGACCTCCTCCTCGTCGGTGTAGCCGAAGCGGACCCCGTCGAACGTCACGCGGCCGTCGACCGACTCGGGGAAGTGCGCGTCCGCCGGCGAGGTGACCTGCGGGTCGTGGCCCAGCAGCCCGAACACGCGCTCGGCGCTGGATTTGGCGAGCTGGTACTTGTTGGCGGTCTTGCCGACGCGCCGCATCGGCGAGTAGAGCCGGCGCAGGAGGAGGAAGAACACCGCCACCGAGCCGGCCTGCAGCGCCCCGCCGATCCCCTCCCCCCGGAGGATGATGTCGCTGCCGGCGACCCAGAGGATCGCGACGAAGACGACCCCCGTGAGCATACGCAGCCCCGAGAAGAACGCTCGCCGCGCGCGGATCGCGCCCACCTTCTCGTCGTGGTACGTCTCGCTTTGCACGGCGACGCGCTCCAGCTCGAACTCGTGGCGGTTGAACGCCTTGATGACGCGCGCGCCGCCGATGTTGTTCTCCAGCCGGGAGTTGAGCCGGGAGACGGTCTCGCGGATGCCGCGGTACTTCGGCTCGATCCACGTGAGGAACCGGCCGGAGGCGAGGCCGATGATCGGCACCGGCGCCAGCGCGATCAGCGCCAGCTTCGGCGAGTAGTAGAACATGATCGCCGCGATGCCGCCGACGGTCACCACCACCCGGATCCCCTGGCGGATCTCCGTGTTGAGGAACTGCTCCAGGCGGTTCACGTCCTGGTTCAGGACGGACATCATCGCGCCCGTCTGGTGGTCGGCGAAGAAACCCAGCGAGAGGTGCTGCATGTGGTCGTACGTGTCGTTGCGGAGGTCGCGCTGGACCTTCTGGGCGGTCGACTGGAACAGGTACCGCGAGGCGAACCGCGTCACCGCGCGGACCAGGTACGCCAGCGCCGCGATGACGACCAGCTGTTCGAGGAACGCCAGCCGGGCCGCCTGTCCGGTGATCGCTCCCTGTGGGAGCAGCCCGGCGTCGGTGAGCAGCCCCGGCTCGCCGCCGGTGCGGATCACCCGGTCGATGGCCGCCCCGACCAGCAGCGCGGGGAGCAGCCGCGAGAGCCGCGTGAGGATCGCCGCCGCCAGCCCCAGCGACAGCCGGGGCCAGTACGGTACGCAGTAGCGCAGCAACCCGGTCATCGGGTTGCCGTCGACGGACTCGCGGATCTCCGCGAAGTCGCCGTGTTCGTCCGATGCGTCGCTCATTATGTTTCGAAACACGCCGGCGACACAAATGTCCACGGGAGTCGGAACGACCGATCAGGTACCCGACAGTACCGGGGAGACTCGTTCGACGGCCGCGTCCTGTCGGTCGGAACCGCAACGAGGCCGCACATACTGGGAGTGTCATGGGTCTCCAGTTGTAAGACCCGTACACCGACAGCACGGTCCGTTTCTCCGGAGTCAGCTCGAACGTCCGCTCACTCACCCGCCCGTCGGTCCCCGCGAACACCCGAGCGAACTTCTACGGCTCGTAGCGTTTGTAGCCGTGTCCGCTGCCGCCTCTTGTCTCCGCGGCGTACCCGTCGTCCGCCAGCGATCGGAGCGTCCGGCTCGCGGTCTGGACGCTGACGCCCAACTCCTCCGCGATTTCGGTCGGGCTTCGAGGACGATCGAAGAGGAGATCGAGCACCTCGCGTTCGGTTCCATCGATCACGACCGAGGGTTCGTCCGCATACTACATAACCCAGTTCACGTATTCACGTGAAATCGTGAATTCGCTCAGCGGTTCAGCGTGTGGATCGCCCGCCCCATCGCGTTCTCGGCGGCCTCCATCGTCGCCTCCGCGAGCGTCGGATGGGTGTGGATCGTCGCGGCGACGTCCTCCAGGGTCGCCCCCATCTCGACGGCCAGCGCGACCTCGGCGATCAGTTCCGCGGCGTCCGGGCCGACGATCTGCCCGCCGAGCACGAAGCCGGTGTCCTCGTCGGCGACGAGCCGGACGAACCCCTCGGCGTGGTCGGTGGTGAGCGCGCGCCCGGAGGCGTCGAACGGCATCTGCCCGACCGCGGGGGTGAACCCCTCCGCCTCGGCCTCGGCCTCGGTGAGGCCGACCGTCGCGATCTCGGGGTCGGTGAACACCGCCGCGGGCACCGCCTGGTAGTCGAGTGCCGCGGGCTCGCCGGCGGCGGCCTCCGCGGCGACGACCCCCTCCGTGCTCGCCTTGTGCGCCAGCATCGGCTCGCCGGCGACGTCGCCGACGGCGAAGATCGAGTCGACCTCGGTTCGGGCCTGGTGGTCCGTCTCGATGAAGCCGTCATCGTTCGGCTCCAGCCCCGCGTTCTCCAGGTCGAGGGTGTCTGTGACGGGCTCGCGCCCGACGGCGACGAGCACCCGCTCGGCGAGGTACTCCGCCTCCTCGCCGTCCTCCGTCTCGGTGGCGACGGCGACGCCGTCGGCCGTCTCCTCCCAGCCGGCCGCCCCCTCGCCGAAGCGGAACTCGACGCCGAGCGCCTCCGCGCGCTTGCGGACGATCCGCTTGACGTCGTCGTCGTACCCCGGGAGCACGTCGTCGAGCATCTCCACGACGGTCACGTCGGTGCCGAGCTTCGCGAGCATCGTCGACAGCTCCATGCCGATGTAGCCCGCGCCGACGACGACGAGGCTCTCCGGGAGCGACTCCATCGCCAGCAGGTGCCGCGAGGAGAGCACGTGTTCGCCGTCGAACCCGAAGCCGGGGACCCGGATCGGGCGCGAGCCGGTGGCGACGATCGCGTGGTCGAACTCGATCGACTCGCTGCCCTGGCCCGCGCCCCCGTGGGCGACCCGGAGCCGGTTCTCGTCGGCGAACGTCGCGGTCCCCTCGACGAGGTTGACGCCGTTGGCCTTGCACAGCTTCTCGACGCCGCCGGTGAGCCGGTCGACGACGCCCGACTTCCACTCCTGCATCCGGCCCATGTCGACGGCGGGGTCGGCGTGGATCCCCAGCTCCTCGGCGGTGGACGCCTCGTGGGCGACGTCGGCGCCGTGGATGAACGCCTTCGACGGGATGCAGCCGTGATTGAGGCAGGTGCCGCCGTAGGCGTCCCGCTCGATGAGCGTCGTGTCGAGCCCCTCCTGTGCCGCGCGGATCGCGGCGACGTAGCCACCGGGGCCGGCCCCGATGACCGCGACGTCCGTGCCGGTCGAGATGTCTCCGACGACCATTGCCGGCCCTTCCGATGCCGGGATGATAAACTGGCAGGAATTGCGGCCGACCGTTCGGGCGGGTCACGCGGGTGGGTCGCCCGCGCGGCCCGCTCGCGTCGACGACCGCGACACGGCCGGCGCCAAGGGGGGCGGGCGCGGTCGTCGACCGCAACGTCCATGATCGCCGCCGCCCTCGGGCCGGGCGTGTCGACCGACCGCCGTCTCGTCGCCGTCTGCCTGGTCACGGCCGCGATGCTCGGGGTGATGTTCGCGACCGACCGCGGCCTCGTGCCCGCGTTCGCCGCCTCGGAGCCGGTCTGGTGGCTGTTGCCGCCGCTGGCGCTCGGCTACTGGGTCGCGTGGGTGCGGTGGAGCGAGACGGAGTCGTAAGCCGCCTCGGCGGCGGTGAAGACGGGGACTGGAACCGAACCTGATCGGCGGCGGTGGAGACGGGAACTGGAGCGGACCCCGAAACCGAAACGGGATCGAGAGCTCCAGTCGGAGGGGTCTGACCGTCGCCGCTCAGTCGGGGTGGAACCGCGTCATCGCCTGCCGGACGTCCTCGCGGTCGCCGATAACCGTGACGCGGTCGCCGATCTCCAGCGTGAACTCGGGCGGGGGGACCTGGGTCGTGTCGTCGCGACAGACGAGCGCGATCAGGCTCTGTCCGGGGAGCTCGGGGCCGATGTCGCGGATCGCCACGCCGGCCAGGTCCTCGGAGGTGACCTCGATCTCTTGAACGTCGCCCGAGCGACCGATCTCGCCCATCCAGTTGGCGAGCGCGGGGCGCTCGATGTAGTTGTCGATGGCCTGGGCGGTCGCCAGCACCGAGGAGACGGTGCGGACGCCCAGCTCCTCGAAGGCGTCGACGTTGTCGGGGTTGTTCACCCGCGCGAGGATCGTCTCGACGCCGTCGAACTTCGAGCCGGCCAGCTGGGACACCAGCAGGTTCACGTCGTCGTCGCCGGTGGCGGCGACGACCGTCCGGGCGTTCTCGGCGCCGGCCGAGCGGAGCACCTCCATGTCGGTGCCGTCGCCGATGTGGACCGTGTGGCCCGCGTTTCTCGCGGCCTGTACGACCTCCTCGTCGTTCTCGATGAGCACCACGTTCTCGCCGCGGTCCTCGAGGCGGTCGGCGAGCGTCCGGCCCACCTTCCCGCCCCCGATGATGAGTACTCTCATTGGTATCACGTCGAGCCGTTCGGCGATCTGTCTGGCGAATCCACCCTCGAGCACCACCGTCGCCATGATAACGAGGAAGACGGTGCCCACGAGCGTGTTCGCCGCCGCCGTCATCCCCTCGTTCGCCAGTTCGACGGCGAACAGCGTGGCGACGGACGCCGGAATGATCCCCCGGGGGCCGACGAACGACATGAAGACCCGCTCGTTCCACTGGAAGCGGTCGCCCACCGTCGACAGCATCACCAGCACCGGCCGGATGGCGAACATCACCGCGACGACGACGACGAGGCCGCCGACGCCGAGCCGCAGCAGGTCCTGGAACCGCAACAGCGCCGCCAGCGCGATGAACACGAACGACAGCACCAGCAGCGTGACGTCGCCCTTGAAGTCGGTGATCTCGGCCTCGTACGGCACGTCGGCGTTGCCCAGCAGGACGCCCGCGACGGCGGCGGCGGCGACGCCGGACTCCGTGCTGACGAAGTTCGCGCCGCCGTAGGCGACGAGCGCCCCCGCCAGCACCAGCAGTCGGGCGTTCTGCGGGGCGTTCCCCGGCGAGAGGTCGACGTACCGCAGACTGTAGTACACCGCGACCGCGACCATCGCCCCCACGAGGATCCCGACGCCGAGCCGCTCGGCGAACAGCGTGACCAGCTCCGGGATCGCGGTCGTCCCGGTCTTGATCGCCTCGAAGAGGACGACCGCGAGGATCGCGGCGGTCACGTCGTTGACGATCCCCTCGGTGTCGAGCGCGGTGGCGACCCGGTCGCGCACCGGCACCACCTCCAGGATCGGCGCGATGACCGTCGGACCGGTGGCGACCAGCAGCGCGCCGATCACCCCGGCGACGAGCCACTCGACGCCGAGCGCGACCCGCACGACCGCCGTCGTCGCCACGAACGCGACGAGCGCCCCGAGCGTGACGAGGCGGACCGTCGCGGCCGGCGCCTCCCGGAGCTTGTCGATCCGCAGGTGGAACGCCCCCTCGAAGACGATGATGGCGACCGAGAGCCCGACGATCGTCGACAGCCCCGTCAGCCCGAACGTCTGTTGGGTGATGAACCCGGCCCCCTCCGGGCCGAGGGCGATCCCCGCCCCGATGAGGAAGATGATGCTCGGGAGCTGGAACCGGTCCGACAGCACCTGTGCGGCGACGCCGACGGCGATGATGACGGCGACGAGCGCGATCAGCTGGCCGGCTCCCGCCGACATCCCCTCACCTCCATACCCCCCCTCTCAGGTGGCGGCCCAAAAAAGGCCACTACATCGGCCGGACGCCACGGAACCGCGGCGGTCCCGCCCCGGACCGCGCGACCGGCACCCCGCCGCGACGACCCGGTCAGCCCCCGTCGTACATGTTCCCGATCTCGTCGGCGTAGCGATCGAGCACGTTCCGCCGCTTCTTCTTCATCGTCGGGGTCAGCAGGTCGTTCGCCTCGGAGAACTCCTCGGGAACGAGCCGGAAGCGCTTCACCGTCTCGTGGGGCTCGAACCGCCGCGGGGGCTACCGCCCGGTGTCGCTCTCGTCGCTCGGCAGGTCGCCCCCCTTCGACTCCCCCCACTCGCGGACCGCCGCGAGGTCGGGAACGACCAGCGCGGAGACGAACCGCCGGCCGTCGCCGACGACCAGCACCTGCTCGACGTACTCGACGGCGGCGAAGGCGTCCTCGACGGCGCCCGGCGGGACGTACTTCCCGGTCGACAGCTTCAGCAGGTGTTTCGCCCGCTCGCGGAAGGCGACGTAGCCGTCCGGTCGGATCTCCACCACGTCGCCGGTACGGAACCACCGCTCGCCGTCGATCTCGACGAAGGCGGCGTCCGTCTCTGCGGGGAGGCTCCGGTAGCCGCGGAACACGTTCGGGCCGCGGACGAGCAGTTCGCCCACCTCGCCGCCCGCCTCCGCCTCGACCCCGGCGCCGACGGCGTCGTCGACGCGCACGTCGACGCCGTGGAGGGGCGGACCGATCGTCCCGACCGTCGGCTCCTCGGGGGGGTTGACCGTCACGACCGGCGCCGTCTCGGTGAGCCCGTACCCCTCCAGGACCGGGACGCCCATCCCGTGGTACAGCTCACACAGCTCCGCCGACAGCGAGCCGCCGCCGGAGACGAGGAAGTCGAGCTCGCCGCCGAGCGCCTCCCGGACGGTCGAGAAGACGAGGCGGTCGGCGAGCGCGCGGCGCGCCCGCAGCAGCGGGCCGGGGTCGTCCGCACGGCGGTGCGCGCGACCCACCTCGGTCGCCCACTCGAACACCCGCGCCCGCACCGCCGACTCCGACGCCCGCTCGCGGATCGCGGCGTACAGCTTCTCGTACACCCGGGGGACGCTCGTGAGCGTGGTCGGGCGGACGAGCCCGAGGTCCTCTCGGAGGGTGTCGGCCGACTCGGCGTACGCGACGGTCGCGCCGGCGGCGTACATCATGAAGTGGCCCGCGAGCCGTTCGAACACGTGCGCCAGCGGGAGGAACGACAGCGTGACGCTGTGCTCGTCGACGACCGGCACGTCGGCGTCGGCCCGGTCGGGGCGGGCGCCGAACCGGCGCAGACACTGGTCGACGTTGGCGAGGAAGTTGCGGTGGGTGAGCTCCGCCCCCTTCGGCGTCCCGGTGGTGCCGGAGGTGTAGACGAGGCTCGCGAGGTCGTCGAGGTCGCGGTCGATCACCCAGCCGTCGCCGGGGTCGACCGCCGCGCCCAGCTCGTGGAGTTCGCCGAGGGTGTACACGTCCTCGCGCTCGTGGGGCTCGCCGTCGAGCAGGACGACGAACTCCAGTTCGAGCCCGTCCTCGACGGCCGTCACCCGGTCGAGCAGGTCGCGGTTCCCGACGACGACGCCCGAGGCGCCCGGGTCCGCGAGGAGGTGCTCGACCTGCTCGCGGGAGGAGGCGGTGTAGACGGTCGTGACGACCGCCCCCGCGCCCAGCAGCGCGAGATCGGAGTGGGCCCATTCCATCCGGGTCCCCGCGAAGATCCCGACGCGGTCGCCGGCGGCGACGCCGAGTTCGCGGAAGCCGGCCGAGAGCCCGCGGACCAGGTCGCGCAGCTCCCCGTACGTCAGCGCCGCGAACGCGCCGTCGGGCGCGGGGTCGACGACGCCCGCCCGGACGAGCGAGCGGTCGTACACGCCGCCCTTGTAGCGCTGGGCGGTGCGGTCGGCGTGTTCCCGGGCGCTCGCGTCGAAGGTGGCCGCAAGCGAGTCCCGCGTGACCCCCGGGTCGTGCTCGCGTTCGGCCCGCCGCCAGTCCATGCCCGGCCCTGTCGCGGCCGCGTGATAAGTCGGTCCCCCTCGCCGTCCGTACGTCGGCGACACCGGCATCGACGCGGACGCGCGAGGCGACGCCCGTCTCAGATCGTCTCCTCGCGGCCCTCCATGTAATCGAGGTAGCCGAGGACGCCGCGGGTGTTCATCCGCTCCTCCTCGCGGGCCTTCTCCTCGCCCCACACCCCGATGTGGTCCTCGGGGGCGTGCTCGGCGAAGTGCTCGATCACCGCCCCGTCGTCGTCCAGCTCCGCGCGCTTGCGCCGGACGGCCTCCACCCACTCCGAGAGCGTCCGCTTGTACCCCGCGAGCAGGTCGTCGTCGAACTCGCGGGGGCCGAAGTGGCCGAAACAGAGGTACCGCGGGTCGAGGTCGCGGATCGCGTCGACGTCCGCCTGACAGCTGTGGAGGTCGAACTGCGACGGCGGGGACGTCGGCTCGATGACGTCGAGCTGGGGAACGTAGATGCCCGCGGCGTCGGCCGCGAACACCACGTCGTCGCCGCGGTCGTGGAACACGACCTGGTGGGGGGCGTGTCCGGGCGCATGGTGGACGTCGAGGTCGCGGTCGCCGAGGTCGATCGTCTCGCCGCCCGACAGCGGGTCGATTCGCCCCTCGGGGATCGGCTCGGGCTCGACGTAGAAGCGCCACTGGTCGCCGACGGCCTCGCGAGTGCCGGCGACGAGCCGCTCGGGGTCGACGAGGTGCTCGACGGCCGACTCGTGGATCCGCACGGTCGCGTCCGGGTACCGCTCGGCGAGAAAGCCCGCGCCGCCCGCGTGGTCGAGGTGGACGTGCGTCGGGAGCACGTACGCCGGGCGGATCCCGAGGTCGTCGAGCGCGTCGAACAGGTACTCCCGGTTGTTCCCGATGCCGGCGTCGATCACGGCGGGGCGCTCGGCGTCGAGGAGGTACACCGCGCCGTAGTTCGCGGTGTCGTACATGCCGGTATCGAGGCAGTAGAGGTCCGTGCAGCCGGGAACGGCCGCGTACTCGCCGGGCTCGATGTCCATGCGGGAACGGGCGTCGGTCGGCGGCAAAAGGATTCGGGAGCCGTCGGTGTCGAGGCGTGACCGGCGATCGGTCAGCTCCGAGCGGGGCGATGTCGGAGGGCGATGCGAGCGTAGGGGTAAGGGGATGCGAGCGGGGGACGAGGGAATGCGAGCGCGGGGAACGGAGGGAGGCGGCCGAGCGGTCAGTCAGTTACGCGTTCACGTCCGGACCGTCGTCGACGAACCGGACGGTGAACCGCTCGTAGCCGCCGTAGGCGGTTTCGAGGGAGCCGAGCCACCAGTTCCATCGCTCGGTGAGGTCGTGGTCCGCGGGGGCGTCCGACAGGTGCTCGATCACGTCCTCGACGGTGAGTTCGTGGCCGCGGTCCGCCTCGATCCGGCCGGAGTCCGCGAGGTCCCGCGCCTGCCGGGCGACGGTACGGCGCGTCTCCTCCGTGCCCCCGAACTCGCGTTCGAGAGCCGCCGTGAGTTCTCTGCTGTCCACACGCTCGATTGGGGGTCCGACCCTTTTAGTTAGCCGGGTGCGTGTCAGCCGGTCGCACGACCGGCGTCCGACGCCGCTCCGGGTGAGGCGGCGGCTATCCCCGACCGGACCGCGGTGAGTCGGCGGCTATCGTCGATCGGACCGCGGTTGGTCCGGAGCTATCTCCGACCGAGTCGCCGTGGGGGGCTACTGTTGCCGGCGCCGTCGGTGGCGGCGCGAGCGGCCGAGGGGAGTAAGCCCCCTTCTGTTCGGCCCGACATTCGGCTGAGCGTCCGCGTCGGTCGCGGGGCGGTCCCGTCGTCGCGGGGACGCGCCCCGGTCGCCCGCGCGGTCGGCGAGCACCCGGACTACCGGTCGGGGAGCGACCGCGTGTGGCCGCTCCCGTCGACGCGGACTTGCACCGGCGAGGATTCGCCGTTCCATCCGTGGCGACGCCGCGGGCGCCGGAGGCGACCGGGACCGGTCGCCGCGCGCACCTCATCGGTCGGGGCGGGGGGTCTCGTTGCTGTTCCAGAGCCAGCCGTCTCCGACTCCGGGCTTGCGCCCGGTCGCCCGTCCGGGGGTGGGGGGACTTTCCTCATGCGCCGTCGCCGCGAGGGTCGGGCACACGGGGGTCGGGCTCCCTCTGCCGACCCGAACTACGCCGGTGTCCGGTATAAAGCGTTCGAAACCGGCACCGGTGACGGTCGGAAGCGCTCACGAGTCGGCGTCTCGGCGGCTGTCGCGGCCGGTCGCGTGAACCGCCGTGTGGAGAGGGAAGGCTTCAAGTCGGCGCGGTCCTCAGTACGTGTCATGTCCGAAGCGAAGGCCGCGCAGCTCACCTACGAGGACGGTGCACGCGCGGTCGAACTCGCTCGGGAGTCGGTCGAAGCGTACGTACTCCAGGGCCAGCGTGAACAGCCGGGTAGCATGCGGGACGCCTTCTACACACGGACGGGAGCGTTCGTTCGACTCCAGTCGACGCGGGGTCGGGGGCGAATGCGCGGATGTGCGGGGTCGTATCGGGAGTCGGACCAGCTGGGTCACGCCATCGTCGAGGCGGCGATCAGGGCGGCCGCCGGCGACACCGGCGGCTCCGAACTCGAGCCGAAGGAGCTCGACTCCGTGCTCGTCTCGACGTACGTCGTCTCCGGCGTCACGCTCACCAACGACCCGGTTGCGGACCTGGAGCTGGGTCGCCACGGCGTCGCGATCGACCACGACGGCCACCACGGCTGGCTCTACCCGACGATCCCCGTCGAGAACGGCTGGAGCAAGGAGCGCTACCTCTCGCGCGTCTGCCGGAAGGCCGGCCTCTCGCCGACCGCCTGGCAGGACGATAACACGATGGTGACGCTCATCGACGGCCAGGTGTTCCGCGAGCGCCGCGACGGCGGCTCCGTCGAACAGTTGTAAGGGAACCGGGCCAGTTACCGTCGCTTCCGTACGAGCGCGAATCGATACCAGCCGTGGCGAAACCGTCCGTTTGTCCTACCGTCGATACTTAGCCGGCAGCGCGTCATTACTACCCGTGAACCGACGACGACTGCTCGCGGGGGCCGGGGGACTGTGGTCGGCGCTCGCCGCCGGCTGTCTCGGCGGCGGATCGGTCGGGACCCCCACGCGAACCGTGGCCGGGGCGGGCACTGCCCCGGCCGACGAAATCGGTGAGTTCGTGCTCTGGAACGACGACGACGAACCCCACACCGTCACGCTGGTCGTTCGCGGCGGCGGGAAGGTGCTGGTGCGCGCGGACGAACGGCTCGCATCGGGCGCGTCGACGCGGGTCCCGAACCCCGTCACCCGACAGGGGACCTACCGTGTGATCGCGGGGCTGAAGGACGGCACCGAGGAGCGCGTCGAGTGGCGGATCGATAGCTGTGACAGCGTCGAGTACCGCCAGGTGTACATCGACGACGGCGGAGCGGTCGAGATCCGTGAGATGCGACGGACGGTCGTCCCCGCGCCCGAGTGTGGGTAGGCGGGTCCGCCACCCGGCGTCTGTACGTGTGAGAAGAGATCACTCCGCCCGGAACCCGACACGCTCGGCGTCGGCCAGCGCCCGCTCGGCCGAAGCGTCGACATCGAACTCCCGCACCACCTCGCCGTCTCGCACCAGCGGCTCCAGTAGCGCTTCCCCGCCCTCCGGACCGTCGCGCCCGCGGAGGCCGACGTGGTGGCCGCCCTCCGCCGTCCGGTACACCTCCTTTATTCCCGGGATTTTCCCACGCTTCGCGGCCAGCTCGCCGTCCACCGCGACGATGTCGAGCGCGAAGTCCACGGGGTCGGCGTTGGAGACGTGGCCGCCGACGCCGAAGCCGTCGGCCACGTCCCGGAGCCGGCGGAGGTCCGCGGGGCCGAGCCCGCCCGAGAGGAACACGTCGACGTCGGCGCGGTCGCGGGCGTCGAGTTCCCACTGCACCTCGCGGACGATGTGGCGGAAGTCGCCGCGGCGCGAGCCCGTGGTGTCGAGGCGGACTCCGTCGAGGCGGTCGCCGAGCGTCTCGGCCGCGCGGACCGTCTCGTCGACCTCGTCGCTGTAGGTGTCACACAGCGCGATCCGCGGCACCGACTCCGGTACCGCCTCGTCGAACGCGCGCCAGGCGTCCTCCTGGTTGCCGCGGCCGAAGCAGATGAGCAGCGCGTGCGGCATCGTCCCCGAGGCCTCCCGGCCGATGACCTCGCCCCCGGAGACGGAGGAGAAGCCGTCGAGCCCGGCCACCAGGGCGCTCCGCTCCACCATCGCCGCGATCGAGGGGTGGACGTGGCGGGCGCCGAAGGAGAGCACGTCCGTCGCGGGCGCCGCGCGGCGGCACTCAAGCGCCGCGGTGGCGACGCCGGAGGCGTGCGAGAGGAAGCCCAGAAGCGCCGTCTCAAGCGCCGCGAACTCCAGATACCGACCCTCGATCCGGAGGACGGGACCGCCGTCGAACAGCGTTCCCTCCGGGAGCGCGTCCGCGTCGACGTTGTACCTCGATAAAAGCGCGGCGGCGTCCTTCAGCCCCGCCAGCAGTTCGAACTCGCCGTCGGGGAACTGGTCGGCGGTCACCTCCGCGACGACGCGGGGGTCGCGGTCGGCGTGGCGCAGCGTCTCCACGGTGCGGTCGAAGTAGGCGTCCGTCGCGCGGCCGTCGCGGACGGCGTCGGTCCCGACGACGTCGAAGTCGGGCGGCGAGGCGGTCATTGATCCTCGTTCGCCCGGCCGACGCAAAAAGTCACGCCCTCGGTCGATCGGGAGCACCGGTGTCACGGCCGACGCTGGTCTGTTCCGGCCGGTAGCCCGTGACTATCGAGGGTGTTCGCGGCGCGAGCGTCGTGGTCGGGCGCTCACTCCGGCGGGTCGCGCACCCCGTCGAGCGCTTCGACGGTCGGGGCGTTCGTGATCACGACGCGGCGGCCGTCGCGCTCGATCCGGAACGCGTCGGCGAACGGGCCTTGCGGGACGCGGTAGACGCCGGCGTCGCGGTCGACGACCCGCGCGCCGAGCCGCAGTTCGAGCATCGCCCGGTACGCGCGGCGGAACTCCCGCGCCTCGCGCTCGTCGTCGAAGCGGATCGCCCACACGTAGCCGAACGCGGCGTCCGGTCCGTCGCCGCGGCGGTACGGGACGAGCCGGTCGCCGGCCCACCCGTCCGCGGGGGCGGCGCTGTAGTTGCGCGAGGAGTACGGCAGGTCGCCCTCGCGGTAGCCGTCGCCGGCGTAGTCGCGGTGCCGGAACATCGCGAACAGTCCCGTCTCGCCGAGCCGCTCGCTCTCGCGGTCGAGGTCGAACCGACCCCAGTCGCCGGTCGAGCGGTCCGGAACGGCGACCGACGCGGGCGTCTCCCCGGGGTAGCGCTCGGGGTGGATCGTCTGCTCGGTCGAGGCCGGGCGGTCGTCGTAGGCGGCGTTCACGGCCGCCCAGCCGCCCCGCTCGCGCAGGCGGTGGACGAACGCCGGGCCGTCGGCGTACGGCTGATAGATGTACGCGAACAGGCCGCCGTTGACCGGCTCCCCCCCGCCGCCGGAACGCGACGGGCGCGGAACGCAGTCCCAGCCGGCGTCCGATTCGGAGCCGACCTCGGTGTCGCCGGCGGTGGCCGTCCCCGGGTCGGCGGCGGCTGTCTCCGAATCAGCGGCGGTTCCGGTCGCCGCCGAGGTCTCGGACCCTCGCTCGCTCGCGGCTGAACACCGTCGCTCGTAGCGGATCTCGACGTACCGCGCGTCGCCCTCGGTGAGCCCCCGGCCCGCCAGCGCGGCGTCGCGGGAGTCGGCCCGCCCGAAGCCGAAGTGCTGGTCCTGGAGCGCGTGCACCAGCTCGTGTGCCAGCGTCGCCCGGTCGATCCGCGGGTCGGCGGCGTCGGAGACGACCACGATCCGGTCGTTCCCGGGCGAGTAGTACCCCTGCACGGCGCCGCCGTACAGCGCGTCGAACTCGTCGGCGACGTCGCGGTCCTCGCCGACGAGCAGCGGCGCCTCCCACACCTGGTCGTGCCACTCGTCGTACGCCGCGGAGCGGTCGCCGTCGAACACGGAGCGGTTCCGGTACTCGGCGCGGTCGATCACCTCGACGGGGACGGAGTCGCGGAACTCCAGCCCGCGGAGCCGCTCGACGCGGGCCATCGTCCGGGCGACGAGCGCCTCGCGCTCGGCGGCGTCGAGCCCGTCGCTCTGGTTCACCGCGATCGATTCGTTCCACCGGACGCCCGACTCCCACCCGAGGCGGTCGGTCGGGGGGTCCGCCGAGTCTCGCCGGGCGTCGGCCCCGTGCTGGGCGGTCGGCGCGGCACACGGCGGGTCACTCGCGGCGCCGCGCGAGCAGCCCGGCGACCGCGACGGCGGCGACGGCGACCGCGAAGCCGAAGCCGGCGCCGGCCGTCTCCGTCGTGCCCGCGTCGGCGGTGTCGGCGGTGTCGCCGGTGGCAGTGTCGGTGGCGTCGGCGGTATCCTCGCCGCCGTCGTCGGACTCGGTGGGCGTCTCGGTCGTCTCCGGCTCCAACCCCGGCCGGATGTCGCGGACGTCCTCGGCGGTCGGCCCGTTCACGACGACGACGCGGTCGCCGTCGAGCTTCACGAGGAAGGCGTCGGCGAACGGTCCGTCGGGGACGACGTAGTAGCCGTCGTCGGTGCGCCGGACGTCGTGGGCCTCCAGCATCCGGAGGTAGGCGTCGCGGAACTGCTCGGCGTCGGCCTCGGAGTCCCACGCCGTGATCCAGACGTAGCCGTACTGCGCGTCCTCGCCCTCGCCGGTGCGGTAGGGGAACAGCCGGTCGCCGTCCCAGCCGCTGGAGGGCTCGGACTCGTAGTTGTACGTGTCGTACGACGCGGACGTGTCGAAGAGGTTCCGCGGGTCGATCGTGTCGGCGCCGTACTCGCGGGCCTGATACCAGAACATCGCGTAGATGGACGCCTCGCCCACCGTGTCGGAGCCGTTCCGTCCGAGTTGGGGGTCGTCCCGTGGGAACGTGCTCCAGCCGTTCCGCCCGCGGTCGGTGAAGCCGATCTCCCGCGGCTCCTCGTCGGTCCGGTGGATCACCTGCTCGGTGGTGTTCGGGGGGCTCCGGAACTCCGACTCGAAGGCGTCCCAGCCGCCCGCCCGGACGACCTCGTTCACGAGCACCGGGCCGTCGGAGTACGGGTTCAACAGCGTGAGCAGGATCCCAAGGTTGGGGGTGCCGCCCCCGCCGCCACCCCCGCCGGCCTGGGGCGTGGTGACGCAGTCCCATTCGGCTCCGCACCGCTCCGTGTAGCGGTCCTCGACGTAGTTCGCCTCGCCCTCGACGACGCCGTCGATCGCGAGGTCGCGGTCCTGGGTGTCGCCGCGGTACGTCCCGTTGGTCAGGTCGTAGCGCTGGTCCTGGAGGGCGTGGACGAGTTCGTGGACGAGCGTTGCGTTGTCGATCGTCGGCGAGTCCGGCGAGTCGGTGACGACGGTGATCTCGCCGCGCGTCGGCGCGTAAAAGCCCAGCACCGACGAGCCGGTCGTCTCGCCGATCTCCTCGCCGGAGCCGCTGGACTCGCCGATGATGAACAGTCCCTCCCACACCTGGTCGTTCCAGCGGTTGTACTCGGTGCCGTTCGCGTTCTCGCCGTCGCTGCGGTTCCGGTACTCCTCGCGGGTGATGACCGACACCGGGACGTCCCGGTCGAACTCGGCCTCGCGGACGTACTCGACGCGGGCCATCGCCCTGGCGACGTACGCCTCGAGCTCCGCGTCGCTCAGGCCGTCCGACTGGTCGACCTCGACGCTCTCGTTGTGCCAGTAGCCGTTCTCCCAGCCGACCGCGTCGGAGTCGGGATCGGGGGGAGCGCTCTCCTGTGTCGCGTTCAGCGTCACGCTTCCGGCGGCGGGCGCGTCGGCGGCCGGGGCAGCGCCCGTCCGTGCGACGGAGGGGTCGGCGCCGGCCGCGAACGCGGGGGCGGCCGCGGTGCAGACGAGTGCGACCGCGAGGGCCAGCGAGACGAGCCGCGAGCGCGTCGACGGGGACGAACCTCGCATGCCTCGGCATTGGGCCGGGGGTAGAAGTACCTTGTCCGGTTCCTCGCCGACGCGACGACCGACGGACCGCCTCGGATCGAGGCGCGCCCCGGCGGGAGGTTTTCGGAGCCGGCGACCCATCGGTCGCCCATGGAGACGGACGCGACCGCGTTCGACCCCGACCGCACCGCGGTCGTCGTGGTCGACATGCAGAACGGGTTCTGTCACCCCGACGGGAGCCTGTACGCCCCGCCCAGCGAGGCGGCGATCGAGCCGGTCCGGACGGTGGTCGACCGCGCCGCCGACGCCGGCGCGCCGGTGGTCTACACCCGGGACGTCCACCCGCCCGGCCAGTTCGACGGCGCCCACTACTACGACGAGTTCGACCGCTGGGGCGAGCACGTCGTCGAGGGGAGCCGGGACGCCGAACTGGTCGACGGCCTGCCCACGGAAGAGGCCGCCCACGTCGTGGAGAAGCACACCTACGACGCCTTCTACCGCACCGACCTGGAGGGGTGGCTGGAGGCGCACGGCGTCGACGACCTCGTGATCTGCGGGACGCTCGCGAACGTCTGCGTGCTCCACACCGCCGGCTCCGCGGGGCTGCGCGACTACCGGCCGGTCGTCGTCGCGGACGCGCTGGGGTTCATCGACGAGGACCACCGCGAGTACGCCGTCGAGCACGTCGACTGGCTGTTCGGCGAGACGACGACGCTGGCGGACCTGGCGTTCGCGTAGCCCGGCGCCGCCGCGGGAGGCGACCGCCCCCGTCGCCCGAGAGCCGACTACTCCCCGGCGTCGGCGGTCCGCCCCTCGGGGAGGAGGGGGTCGGGGTCGCGGTGGGTGAACACGACGCGGCTGGAGTCGTCCAGCGGGCGGAGGTACGTGTGGAGCGCCCCGGTCTCGGTCGCCAGCGACAGCAGCGGTCCGGCCTCGCTCTCGTCGTAGTACAGCGGGAAGACGACCGCCTCGCCGGCCGCCTCCGCCCGCATCGCGACGACGAGGAACACCACGTCGCCCTCGCTCGCGCGGTATGCGTCGTACTCGTCGAACGCCCCCTCCGACGCCTCGACGAGCGTCTCGACGGCCTCGAACTCGTCGCCCGGGAGGAGCACGTCGAAGCCGAGGCGGTCGACCGCCCCGGCGTCGTCGGCCTCGGCGGCGGCGGCCGCGGTCGGAAGCGGGGTCACGTCGCCGGGGTGGAGTTCGGTGACGCTCCAGCCCGCCTCGCGGTACTCCTCGGCGGTGGCCCCCATGTCGGCCATCACGTCGTCCCAGAAGTCGCGCAATCCGGCGAGCGGGTGACTGCCAGCCATACGCTCGCCTCGGGAGACGGCGGGTGAAAACGGTTGTCCTCGACGCCGACTCCCGCATCGAAAGCTATTCCGGCCGCCCCGAGCGTCGTCCGCCCATGGATCTGCTGTCGATTTCCGACCTCCGAACCCAGTTTTCGACCGAACGCGGACGGGTGAGAGCCGTCGACGGCGTCGACTTGACGGTCAGGGAAGGGGAGACGGTCGGACTCGTCGGGGAGTCCGGGTCGGGGAAGTCGGTGACGGCCCTCTCCGCGATGGGACTCGTCGACGACCCGGGCGAGGTCGTGGGCGGCGAGGTCAGCCTCCGGAGTTCCGACCTCGTCGAGCGGTTGCTCCCCCGATTCGCCGACGGCGTCGCCTCCTACCCGAAGTCGCTGGTGGACGCGCTGCGCGAACTCGCCGCGGCCTGTCGGGAGGGCGACATCGGCGGGGTCGCGGCCGAGCTCGACGGCATCGCCGAGGACTGTGAGGCGCTGGCCGACCCGAACGGCGTCGCCGCGACGGCCCGCGACGCCGCGGCGGAGCTGCGGGCCGGCGCCGACCCGGGCGACGTCGCGGACGGTCTCGATTCGGCCGCCGACCGGGCGGCGGACGGCTTCGTCTTCGTCGAGTCGGCGCGGCTCGTGAACCCGCCGGACGCCTCCGAGGGGCGCGACCCGCGGACGCTGCTCTCACAGCGACCCGAGCGAGCGGCGGAGTACGTCGAGATCGACGACGGCGTCGTCGAACTGACCGGCGCACCCGAGGAGGCCCTCCGGGCGGTGCGGGGCGGCGAGATGAGCATGATCTTCCAGGACCCGATGACGTCGCTGAACCCGGCGCTCACCGTCGGCGAACAGGTCGCCGAGTCGCTCCGTCTCCACCAGTTCGACGGCCGGAAGGAGGACACCTGGCGAAACGCGGTCGCCGAACTGCTCCCGAGGATCGGGCGAGACGACGTCGACGAGGCGGTGCTTGAGCGGACCGTCGAGGTTCTGTCTGAGGTCGGCATCCCGGAGCCGACCGCTCGCGTCGACGAACACCCCCACGAGTTCTCCGGCGGGATGCGCCAGCGCGTCCTCATCGCCATCGCGCTCGCGTGTCGCCCCACGCTGCTGGTCGCCGACGAGCCGACGACGGCGCTGGACGTGACCATCCAGGCGCAGATCCTCGATCTCATCGGCGACCTCCAGAAGGAGCTCGGGATGTCGGTGCTGATGATCACGCACGACCTCGGCGTCGTCGCCGAGACGTGCGACCGTGTCGCGGTGATGTACGCCGGAGAGATCGTCGAGGAGGGACCCGTCGAGCAGATATTCACGAACCCCTCGCATCCGTACACCTACACCCTGCTGGAGTCGGTTCCGACCGAGGAGAAACGGCGACTCCAGCCCATCGAGGGGAACGTTCCGGACCTCGTCGACCTCCCCGACGGGTGCCACTTCGCGCCGCGGTGCCCGTGGGCGCACGAGGAGTGCCGACGGGGCGAGATCCCCGCCCTCCAGCACGGTCCGGCGGACGTGGACCACAGCTCGAAATGCGTCCTCGACGGGTTCGACACCACAGAGTACGGAGACGAGAGCGCCCTGGGAACCGGCGGCCACGAGATCGGTGACCGGTTGCTGGAGGTCGACGGCATGGAGAAGCACTTCTCGCGGGCCGACGGCTACCTCGACCGACTTCTCGCCGGGGAGCAGCGGAGCGTGAAGGCCGTCGACGGGGTGAGCTTCGACGTGTACGAGGGGGAGACGCTGGGGCTCGTCGGCGAGTCGGGCTGTGGCAAGTCGACGACCGGCCGGGCGCTGCTCCAGTTGCTGGAACCCACGGACGGTCGGGTCGTCTTCGCCGGCGACGATCTCACGGCGCTGTCGAGCGACGAGCTTCGGGCGCGTCGACGGGACCTCCAGATGATCTTCCAGGACCCGATGTCGAGTCTGGACCCCCGGATGACGGTCGGACAGATCGTCGCCGAGCCGCTCCAGATCCACGACCTCCCGGCCGAGGAGCCGGACGACGGAACCGGACGACGCGAGCAGCGCCGCCCGCGCTCGCGGTCGATCCGGACTTCATCGTCTGTGACGAGCCGGTGTCGGCGCTGGACGTGAGCGTGCAGGCCCAGATTCTGAACCTGCTTGAGGACCTCCAGGAGGAGTTCGGGCTCACGTTCCTGTTCATCGCACACGACCTCTCGGTCGTCCGTCACATCTGTGACCGCGTCGCGGTGATGTATCTCGGCGAGATCGTCGAGGTCGCCGACACCGACGAACTGTTCGCCGACCCCCGGCATCCGTACACGCAGGCGCTCCTGTCGGCCATCCCCGTCCCCGACCCGACCGCCGACACCGGCGATCGCGTCATCCTCGAGGGCGACGTTCCATCGCCCATCGACCCGCCGTCGGGATGCAACTTCCGAACGCGGTGCCCGCAGGTGATCCCGCCCGAAGACCTCGATATCGCCCAGGACGACTTCACGGCGATCGCGAGCTATCGCCAGCGGGTCGAGGACCGGTCCCTCGACCTCGACGGCATCCGAGCGGAAGCGGCGCTGCTGGAGGAAGGCGACGGGGACCCGTCGGAGACGGCCGACGGCGGCCGATCGACTGCGTCTCGCGTCTCCCTCGACGCCGCGATTCGTGAGCGCTTCGATCTGGAGGATCTCCCGCCGACGGCGGACGCGGCGGTCGCCGAGAGCATCGAACACCTGACGACCGACGACTGGGCGGCCGCCGAGCGAGTGCTTCGGGAGACGTTCGAGAGCGTCTGCGAGCGAGAGACACCCTCGCTCGGTGCGGGGAACCACGCCGCTGCCTGCCACCTGCGGGACTGATTCCGCCGACCGCTCGCTGTTAACACATCGACGGAGATCGTTATCACAAGTCTTTTTACGGCAGTTTTTGCATGGGCCAGTATGTCACAGGAGTCCATCGACAGGCGGAGTTTCCTCAAAGCGACCGGCGGCGCGGCCGCCGGAGCGACCGTGACCGCCGGCAGCGCCGGCTGTCTCGGCGGCGGCGGTGACGGCGGCGGCGAACTCGTGTACGCCCGCGGCGACCATCCGACGAACTACGACCCGCAGCAGACGACCAGCGGGGAGGTCGCGAAGGTCACCAACCAGGTGTTCGACCCGCTCATCGAGTTCGGCGCCGGCAGCGGCGGCCAGCTGGTCGACGGGCTGGCGACCGACTACTCGCTCGACGGGGAGACCGCGACGCTGACGCTCCGTGAGGGCGTCACGTTCCACAACGGCGCCGAACTCACCGCGTCCGACGTTCGCGCCACCGTGCGGCGCTTCACCGACCCCGACTACGATTACTATCTGGGCGACCAGAACCGGTCCGGGTACGGCCCGTTCACCTTCGGCAACTGGGTGGAGAGCGTGGACGACTCCGAGGAGCTCGAGGTGACGTTCGAGCTGACCCAGCAGTTCGCGCCGTTCCTCCGAAACCTGGCGATGTTCGCGGCGGCGATCCTCTCGAAAGAGCAGATCGAGGGGCTCGGCGCCTCCCCCGACGAGCAGACCGCGCTCGGCACGGAGCCGCAGGGGACGGGTGCGTTCTCCTTCGACACGCTGGACAACGAGAACCAGCGCGTCAGGCTCGCCGCGAACGACGAGTTCTGGGGCGACGGTCCGCAGGTGGACGCGGTCGTGTTCAAGGCGATCAAGCAGAACTCCACGCGGGTTCAGGACGTCATCAACGGCGACTCCCACATCACCGACAACCTCGACTCCCAGTCGTCCGCGCAGGTGGAGGACTCGGACACCGCGTCCCTGGCGTCGAAGAACGGCATCAACGTCGGCTACATGGCCTTCAACATGGACCGCAAGGAGGCGTTCCGCGACAAGACGGTCAGACAGGCCGTCAGCCACGCCATCGACACCGAGGCGATCGTGAACGACATCTATCAGGGCTTCGCCGAACAGGCCGACCAGCCGCTCCCGCCGGACGTGTTCGGCCACAACGACGACCTCGAACCGTACCCGCACGACACCGAGAAAGCGAAGTCGATGCTCGAGGACGCCGGCGCGACCGACCTCTCGTTCGAACTCGCCACGTTCTCCAACCCCCGCGGCTACAACCCCAGCCCGGTCGAGACGGCGAACCAGGTCCGCTCGGACCTCGAGGCGGTCGGCGTCACCGTCGAGATCAACCAGTTCTCGACGTTCTCGTCGTATCTCGAGTACACGAATGCGGGCAAACACGACGCCTGTTTCCTCGGCTGGTACACCGACAACGCCGACCCCGACAACTTTCTGTACGTCCTGCTCGACCCGAAGGTCCCGATGGACGCGGTTCCGGACGGGCAGGACTGGGTGAGCTACGACACGGAGGGGTACAGCACCCTCAACGCCGCCGCCTGGGCGAACACGGAGTACATGGAGACGGTCCGCGACGCCCAGACGACGTACGAGAGAGGGGAGCGCGAGCAACTGTACAAGGAGGCGAGCGCGCTGGCACACGAGGAGGCGCCGTGGGTGTTCCTCGATTACGCACGGACGCTCCGTGCGGTCAACGAGGCCGTCGTGAGCGACAGCTACACGGTGAGTTCCGTGGGCGGTCCCCACCTAGACACCGTCGAACTCCAGTGAGCTAACGAACTCCGGTCCGACCGTCGGCTGCCGGCGGTCCGACACCGAAGCCGGTCGGTGCCCGGCGGTACCCGATCGGGGCCCGACGTAGAACCCGATCGCTGCTCGACCGCGGCGTCGACTGCTGCCCGCGGCCCCGCCGTCGGCGACCTGGCCGCCCGCGATCCGACCACCCGCGACCTGACCACCCGCGACCCGGCCGCTCGCCCCCCAACCGACTGTGATCGCCCACCCCATGACCGACCGCGACCGCCCGCCCTCGGTCGCAATCCGATGAAAACGGTTTACACCGGCCACCCGCGACACACACCCGTTCACCGACAATGGTATCGAAGCGGTTCGTCCTGAAGCGGCTGTTGTTGCTCGTTCCGGTGCTGTTCGGGGTGGCGACGTTCGTGTTCGCCATCCTCCAGCTCGCGCCGGGCGACCCCGCCAGAGTCATCGTCGGCCAGCGAGCCTCCGCCGACCAGGTCGCACAGGTACGTTCGGAGCTCGGCCTCGACGACCCGATACTCGTCCAGTACGGACGGTTTCTCGTCGACGCGGTCCAGTTCGACTTCGGGGACTCCTACCAGATCTCGAAGGGGACGCCGGTCCGGGAGGTGCTCGCCGACCGGCTGCCGGTCACCATCGAACTCGCGCTGTACGGCCAGGCGATCGGCATCCTGCTCGGGGTTCCGCTCGGGGTGCTCTCGGCGGTGAAACAGGACACGCTCACCGACCACGCGACGCGTATCGGAGCGCTCACGGGGCTTTCCGTCCCCATCTACTGGTCCGGTCCGCTGCTCATCCTCCTGTTCGCGACGTATCTGGGTCTGTTCCCGACGAGCGGCCGGATCGGCTCGACGACGTTCCTCCCGGACCACTGGACGCTACTCGGGGTGGAACTCCCGCTCACCGGGATGGTGACGGTCGACACCCTGCTGTTGGGCGATCTGGGTGCCTGGTTCTCGGCGGTCCATCACCTCTTCTTGCCGGCGGTCACCATCGGCGTCTACTCGATGGCGCTCATCTCCCGGATGATGCGCTCCTCGATGCTCGAGGTCGTCCGTCAGGACTACATGCGAACCGCCCGCGCCAAGGGCCAGGGCGCCAAGATCACCGTAATGAAACACGGCTTCCGCAACGCGCTCATCCCGGTCGTCACCGTCATCGGCATCCAGTTCGGCTCGCTGCTCGGCGGCGCCGTGCTCACGGAGACGGTGTTCGGCATCGGCGGCATCGGCACGATGCTGGTCGCCGCCATCGGCGCGACGGACTACCCGCTCGTACAGGGCGCCGTGCTCACGTTCGCGCTGCTTTTCACCCTCGTGAACCTCGGCGTCGACATCACGTACAGCTACCTCGACCCCAGAATCCAGCAGTAAGATGGCACCCGAACCCGCGGATACGGCCGGACGGACGACGCGGCGCAGTGCGCTCGACAGCCTTCGCGCGTCGCCGTTCCTGTCGCAGCTCCGCTCGAACCGACTCGCGCTGTTCGGCATCGGCATCATCCTCGGGATGGTGCTGGTCGCCCTCTACGCACGCTTCGTCTACGACTTCGGCGCGCTGGCCGACTCCCGACTCGGGGGCGCGGTTCCGAGCCGTGCACCGCCCTCGTGGGCGGGCGGGACCGCCCGGACCGGCGCGTTCGGCACCGACGCGGCGGCCCGAGACATCTTCAGACGGACGCTGTACGGCGCCTGGCTCGCGCTGAAGTTCGGCACCATCACGGTCGCCGCGTCGACGGCGCTCGGCGTCTCGCTCGGCATCGTCGCGGCGTACTACGGCGACGCCACCGACAACGTCATCATGCGGACGATGGACGTGCTGCTCGCGTTCCCGTCGCTGCTGCTCGCGCTCGCGCTGGTCGCCATCTTCGGCGCCGGGCTGTGGAAGGCGGTCATCGCGCTCACGCTCGTCTACACGCCCCGGTTCGCCCGCGTCGTCCGGGGGGCCGCCCTGAAGGTGCTGGAGGACGAGTACATCGACGCCACGGTCGCGCTCGGCGCGACGGACCCGCGGGTGCTCGTACGCCACGTCCTGCCCAACTCGCTGGCGCCCATCACGGTCCAGTCCACGCTCAACTTCGGGCTCGCCATCATCGACATCGCCGCGCTGTCGTTCCTCGGCTTCGGCGCGCAGGCGGGAACCCCCTCCTGGGGGCTGATGCTGGCTCGCGGCGTCGAGAACGGCCTGTTCACCGGGAAGTGGTGGATGTCGTTTTTCCCGGGGCTGTTCCTCGCGCTCACCGTCCTCGGGTTCAACCTGCTCGGCGACGGGATGCGGGACGCGCTCGACCCGCGGATGCGCGACACGGTGGACTGACCGACGATGCGGGCTGCCCGAACCGCCGACCGGCTTCGTCCCCGCGTTCGACTCGTCGGCGGCGCGCTCCTCGTCGGCACGGGGCTCGGCCTCCTCGGCGGCGGCGCGGTCGCCGCGTTGCTTTCCGTCCGAGTCGTCCGCACGGTGTTCGCGGTCGGCGCGCTCGCGCTGGGGTTCGGGCTACTCGGCTGGTCCGGGTCGATCATGGCCGGTCGCGGCATCGAGACGATGCATCGGTACATGGACACCGGCTCGAACTGGACCGAGGCGAGCTCGCGCCGTGCGATGGCCCGGGTCGGCGCCGCCGGCGCGGGCGTGATGCTCGGGTCCGGCCTCGTCGACGCCGTGCTCCTCGGCTGATCCGAGCGCTCCCGCCGACTGGCTCGTCGAGCCGTCCTCCCGCTTTCGCTGTGGGCGTCGAACGCGGTTCGCCCTCGTCAGCGACGCCGCCGGAGATACGCCGTCGAACCCCTCCCGTGGCGTCCGGTCGCGGTTCGGGTCGAGGCCCGGGTATCGCGGGCTACGCCCGTGTCCGGACGTTCTCGCCGACGGGGTCGCCGAACGACTCCCCCTCACCGTGGGCGTCGTAGGCGACGTGGCCGCGGACGAGCGTTAACTCGGGGAAGACGGCCCGGCGGCCCTCGAACGGCGTCCACCCGCACTTCGAGTGGAGCGCTTCCCCCCGGACCGGCCGCGAGGAGTCGAGGTCGACGAGCACGAGGTCGGCGTCGGCGCCCGGCGTGACCGTTCCCTTCCCGGGCACGTCGAACACCTCGGCA
The DNA here is from genome assembly GCA_003020945.1 of Halobacteriales archaeon QS_6_71_20. Taxonomy (GTDB): domain Archaea; phylum Halobacteriota; class Halobacteria; order Halobacteriales; family Haloferacaceae; genus Halobaculum. The sequence continues at coordinate 19,752 of PXRU01000028.1, read as the reverse complement.
GGGTTCGCGGCGACGAGGTCGCGCACCCGCTCCAGCGACAGCGTCCCCTCGCGGACCTCCTGCAGGAGCAGCGGGAGCATCGTTTCGACGCCGGGGACGCCCGAGGGCGCGTCCCAGATGCCGGCGTCCTTCTCTGCGCGCGTGTGGGGCGCGTGGTCGGTGGCGACGATGTCCACGGTGCCGTCGGCGACGCGCTCGAACACCGCCTCCCGCCGCCGCTCGCTCCGCAGCGGGGGGTTCATCCGGCCGAGCGTACCGAGGTCGTCGAGGTCCTCGCGCGACAGCAGGAGGTGGTGGGGCGTCACCTCACAGGTTGCATCCGCGGCCGCGACGGCGTCGATCCCCTCGGGGGTCGAGGTGTGGGCGATGTGGACGTCCGCGGCGGAGTCGGCGCCGACCGCCAGCGCGCGCTCGACGGCGGCGACCTCGGCCTCGGCGGCGCGGTAGGCGCTCCAGGCGTCGGCGTCGTCGCGGTCCCCGGCCGACTCCTCGAACAGCGTCGCGTCCTCGGCGTGGACGGTGACGGGCACACCCTCGCTCGCCGCGCGGGCGACCGCGTCCCCGAACAGCTCCGCGTCGATCCCCATGTTGCCGGTCGAGTCCGCGAGGAACACCTCCCCCAGCGCGAACAGCTCGCGCTCGAACAGCGAGTCGGGCGCCCAGTCGGCGGTGACGCCGCCGTTGATCCCGAAGTCGACGAGCGACCGCTCGGCGAACTCCGCCTTCGCGTCGACGGCCTCGCCCGTCACCGTCGGCGGCGACGTGTTCGGCTGGTCGACGACCGTGGTGACGCCGCCGGCGGCCGCCGAGCGCGACCCGGTGTGCCAGTCCTCCTTGTGCTCGAAGCCGGGCCGGCGGAAGTGGACGTGCGCGTCGATCGCGCCGGGGAGGAGGTGCTTGCCGTCGCAGTCGACGACCACGTCCGCGGTCGCCCGCGGCGTCGACCCACCGGGCTCGACCGCGGCGACGGTCTCCCCCTCCACCAGCACGTCGCGGACCCGGCCGTCCGCCAGCGTGGCGTTCGCGAACAGCGTGTTCATTGCCGAACGATCCGCAGGGGCCGGGTGTAAGTTCGGCGGGTTCGACGCGCCGGGTGCGCGGCGTCGGCCCCCGTCGGTCCACGGTCGCCGTCGACGCGGTCAGTCGGACGCGGCGTGGCGCTCGACGCCCCCGCGGCTCCGCTCGGTCCCGTCCCGCGGTCGGACGGACAAAGCGCGGTCGGACGGGCGAGCGGCGCGGTCCGACGCTCGGCGCGTGCGGGTCCAAACGGTCAGTCCTCGCCGTCGACCGACAGGTCGCTCACGTCGCGGACCTCGACCACACGGCCGTCGGCGAGGGCCGTCTCGACGGCGTCGCGGACGGCGTTCGGATCGTCCGGGCCGCCCCCTCGCGCGACGGAGCCGACGGAGTCGGGGTCGAACGGGACGGCGAGCGCGTCGTAGACGGGCGACAGGACCGCCCGGATGGGGCCGCGCTCGGCGACCGTGACGCAGCCGGAGACGAGCGCGGCGTCCCGCCGGACGCGCTGGGCGATCCCCGCGACCTTGCCGCCGCCGGCGACGCGGACGGAGTAGTCGCCCGGACAGTACGACCGCGGCGGCTCCCCGCGCTCCACGTCCGCGCCGACGCCGCGGAGGACGGCGACGAGCGTCGAGACGGCCGCCTCGTAGCGGTCGTTCAGGCCGGACCGGGCGTCGTCGAGCGGGATCGCGTGGGCGAACGCCAGCGTCGAGTCGGCGTATGCGACCGCGCGGCCGCCGACGGAGCGCTCGACCGGCGGGAAGCCGTGTTCGCGGGCCGCCGCCGTCGCCCGGTCGTACCCGTCGGCGCGGGCGTCGCGGCGGCCGAACGCCAGCGAGCGGCCGGGCGCCCACACGCGGACCGCGGGCACCCCGTCGGCGCCGGCCTCGGCGAGCATCGCGGCGGTGGCGGCGCGGTCGGCCTCGCGGGACTCGCGGGTCGATTCACTCCCCGCTCGTGTCGAGGGCTCGCCCCGCTCGCCCTCGCGGGTCGTCTCGCTCCCCGCTCGCGTCGAGGGCTCGCTTCGCTCGCCCTCGCGGGACTCGCGGCGGCCGCGGTAGACTCGGACCCGCGACGGTCGGTCGGTCCCTGTCACGGCCTCGGCTGGGAGTCGGGTCGCCTAAGCGCTTGCGTCGCCTCCGGCGGGTATGGAGGAGTCGGCAGGGACGGGATCGGGCTCCGAGGGCGGGACGGGGGGGGCCGAGCCGGTCGCGCTCCCGGAGTCGCTGCTCGCGCGCTACCGGAAGTTCTCGCTGTACAACTCGCCGTACGCGGCTCACGACCACGGCCGGGCGGTCGACCTCTACCCGGAGTCGAACGTCGGCGTCTCGCCGGTCGCCGGCGAGGGGCTCGACACGCGGACCGTCGGCTGCCCCGACCGCGAGTACGCCGCCGACCGCGACCACCTGATCGTCGTCGACGCTGGCGACCGCGTCGCCCGCGTGCTCCACGTCGACCCGGCGGTCGGGGCCGGCGACGAGGTGGCCGTCGGCGACCCGCTGGGCGAGATGGTCCGCTCGGGCTTCTTCGGGCGCTGGGTCGACAACCACGTCCACCTGGAGTTCCGCGACCGCGGGAGGGACCCCTACCGTGCGTCGGGGTCGCTCCCGCTGGTCGCCGACTGCGCGGTGACGCCGCTTGCGTGGGACGGCACCGGCACCGTCGTCGAGTCGGGGCCGACCTACGCGGTGCTGGACGCGCCGACGCCGCCGGAGGGGGGCGTCGAGGGGTTCACCGCCGTCGCCGACGACGACGGCCGGCCGCTCGACGGCGGCCTCGCGCACTACACGGGCGGCGGCGTTCCGGGCGCCACGGCCGCCGGCGCCGGGGGCGGTGTCGACCCGGACGCCGACGCCGGGGGCGACGCGGTGTCGATGCTGGGAACCCGGGTCGGCGTCCGCGCCGGCCGCCACGTCGACTGGGCGGACGTCGACGTGCTGGCGAACGGCGAGCGGATCACCGGCCTGTCGCTGTTCGCGGCCCGCTCGGGGGCGGAGGCGGGGACGAAGCTGGTGACCAGACCCGACGCCGGCGACCCGACGTTCGCCGTCGGCGACGATGTGACGGTGCGGATCGTCGCCGCCGACGACCCCGTACGGCTCGGCTAACGGACCCCGGCGCCTGCAGCCCGCCGGCGACTCACCGGGCCGCGACCGCGACGGCGACGAGCGCGAGCAGCGACCCGCCGAGCGTGAGGACCGTGACGACCGTGTCGCCGGCACCGAGCCACAGCGCCGCCGCCAGCGGGAGCAGCAGGACGCCACAGACCGTCGCCGCGCCGCCGAGCCGCCGCGCGGTGTCGGGGTCGGGGTCCGGCACCGTGAGCAGTTCGTGGCGACCGCGGCGGCGGACGAGCCAGCCGAGCGCCAGACAGAGACCGGCGCTCGCGAGGACGGTCGCGACCCCGACGACCCGTCCCGGAACGTCGGCGACGACGGCCGCCGCGAGGAGCCAGAGCCCGACGCCGACGGCAGCCAGCACGAGCGCGTTCGAGCGCGCCGCGGCGTCGTCGTCGACGGGGACCCGATAGGCGCGTCGGAGAGCGCTCGCGGGCTTTAGCGAGGCGAGCGCGAACCCGACGAGCGCCGCCCCCGTGAGGACGAGCACTGCGACGTCGGGAGCGCGCATGGGGCGACGGTACGTCGCCCCCGATGCGGCCGCCCGCTTCTCCTCGTCGGCCCACTCCTCGGGGTCGCGCTCGTCCCCGTCGTCGTCGTACTTCCGGCCGCCGGGGTAGCGGGCGTACCGCATCGCCCGCGTGTACCCCATCTGTACGTACTTGCGGGCCATGTCCATCCCGACGAGGTCGCCCTCGTCGCGATACGCCTCGAACCGCTCCAGCAGGGCGTCGACCGCCTCCTCGGCCGTCTCGCTGTCGGCGTACCCCCACGACGGGAGGAGTTCGGACTTGTACGGTTCGACCTTGAACGCGCCCTGCTCGCCGCGGCCGACCCGGTAGCGCTCGGGGCGCTCGCGGAAGTCCACGTCGTACTCCGGGCCGTCCTCGACGGTCGGCGGCTCGTCCGTCCACGACTCGGCGTTCGGGCCGGGCGAGGGAACCGGCGAGTCGGTCATCGGACGGGACGAAGGGACGGAGGCGCCTGTGGCTGTCGGCCGTGAGCGCCTCCCCCGGCCACGTGCCCGTTCGCCGCAGTTCGGTCCGATGGCCACGTCGCCGACGGGCGCGACGCCGTTTCTCGCGGTCATCGGTCGCTTCATGCCCTTCGCTCCCTTCGCCCGCCCGTTCGTTCCCCGCGGCTCGGCCCGGGGCCTCGCCGCAGGGGGCCGTGGCGTCGAGCCGCCGGTTCTCAGTCACGCGTTCTCTGTGGTCCTCGGCTGTACGGCCTCGGACCACGCTTTCGACGGTCTTTTCTCTCATCGCCGAGCACCTTCACGTAATGGCCGAATTCAAGATCGTCGTCGGCGACGACGCCGGCGACACGCGGCAGTTCGACGTGGACGGACAGGACGCCAACCGGTTCCTCGGCCGCGAGATCGGCGAGGACGTCGACGGCGGCGCCGTCGGCGTCGACGGCGTCGACCTCACGCTGACGGGCGGCTCGGACGAGGCCGGCCGGCCGATGCGCGAGGACGTCCCCGGCACCGATCTGAAGGAGCTGCTGCTCGAGGGCGGCGTCGGCTACGATCCGAGCCGCGACGGCGAGCGCAAGCGCGTCACCGTCCGCGGTCGCCAGGTCTCCGAGGACACCGTCCAGATCAACGCCCGCGTCGCCGAGGGCACCATCGCCGACGCGCTCGGCGAGACCGACGCGGAGGACGAGGGGAGCGAGGCCGACGCGGACGACGAGTCCGACGAGGAGTAACGCGACCCCGCTCGCATATGGCCGATAGACTCGCCAGCGACGCGGCCGACGTGACCTCCCTCGGGACGCGGCTCGCGCGCTCCGGCGGCACCAGACTCCCCTGTCTGCGGGTCCCCGACGGAGCCGCGCTGTCCGCGGGCGAGGAGATCCGGCTCGTCCTCGACGGCAAGGACCGCCACGCGGAGGTGACGAGCGACGCGAACGGGCTGCTCATCCGGGGCGCCTACGACGACCGGAGGCGACTGCGCGAGGCCGCCGCGGGCGCGGGGGGCGACGCCGCGAACCGACTCGTCGAGTGGGCCCGCGAGCACGACCGGGAGCCGGGGGACGCGGTCGAACTCGACGAGGTCGACCCCGGCTACCGCTACGGACTGCGCGTCCCCGGCGACCGGACCGTCTACACCGTCCGAAAGCGGCCCGACACGGGCCTGCGGGACATCGCCGACTCGCTGTACGAGGAGTGAGCGCGGCCCGACGGGGTCCCGCCCGGCGTCACTCCGCCGAGGAGACGCCCGCGATCTCGAACCGGGCGCCCCCGTCGACGCCGTTGCGCGCGGCGATGGTCCAGCCGTGCGCCTCGACGATCCGCTCGACGATGGAGAGGCCGAACCCGGTTCCCTTTCTGACGGTCGTGTAGCCGTCCTCGAACACCCGCCCCGGCTCGTCGTGGGGGATCCCCCGGCCGTCGTCCTCGACGTAGAAGCCGTCGCGGTCCGGGAGGGTCCCGACGGTGACCGTCACGGCCGCGTCGTTGTGTTCGATCGCGTTGCGGAACAGGTTCTCCAGCGCCTCCTTCAGCCGCGTGGCGTCGCACTCGACGGTCCCGACCGCTTCGACGGCGAGCGTCGCGTCGCCCATCGCGACGCTGTGTTCGGCGGCGGCGACGACCTCCGCGAGGTCGACCCGCTGTGTGTCGCCGATCCGCTCGCCGGTCCGCGCGAGCGTGAGCAGGTCGGTCAACAGTTCGTCCATCCGACCCAGCGCGCGCGCGGCCACGTCCAGGTGTTCGCTGTCGCAGTCCTCGCTCGCCAGCGCGACGTGACCGTCGGCGATGTTGACCGGGTTGCGCAGGTCGTGGGCGGCGGTCGCGGCGAACTCGTCGAGCTGCTCGTTCGCGTTCGCCAGCTCCCGCTCGCGCACCTTTCGGTCGGTGATGTCGCGTGAGAAGCCCGTCATCCGCCGGACCGTCCCGTCGTCGTCGACGACCGGTTCGCACTGCGACTCCACCCACACCTCCACCGACGCCGACTGTCGGACCCGGTACTCGACGCTCTGGGAGTCGCCGGCGCTCGCGCGCTCCATCGCGGCCCGGACCCGGTCGACGTCGTCGGGGTGGATGCGGTCGAGGAACGACGTCGGCTCCGCCGCCAGCGCCTCCGTCGACTGGCCGAACAGTCGCTCGTAGGCGTCGTTGATGAACAGCAGCTCGCTCCAGTCCGCGGAGAACATCCACAACACGTCGTCGGCGACGCCCGACAGCTCCCGGAGACGCCGGTTCGTCCGGTCGGCGCTCTCTCGCGCGCGGCGACTGTCGACGGCGGACTCGACCTTCCGCGCCAGCAGCTCGTACCGGGAGTCGGTGGTCTCGCGGATCACGTAGTCGGTTACGCCGGCGGAGATCGCCTCGCTGGCGACCGCCTCGCTGCCGGTCTCGGCAAAGACGATGAACGGCAGCGACGGCTCCCGCTCGCGAACCGCCCGGAGGAAGTCGATGCCGTCGCGGTCGGGCATCCGGTAGTCGCTGACGACGCAGTCGACGTCGTCCTCGCGGAGGCGGGCGAGCCCCGCGTCCACCGACCGCTCGGCCGAAACCGTCAGCCGGTCGGACGCCCGTTCGAGTCCGGCCGTGAGAAGCGCCGACAGGTCGGGGTCGTCGTCGACGTGGAGGACGGAGACGGCGTCGTCGGGTCCGTGCATTGGTCGACGGACGGCGGGGCATCACTTAATCGAATCGTCCCGGAAATCGGTCCCCGAGAGTCGCGGCGTCCCCGGCGAACCGCGACGAACGACCTTTTACCGCCGCGACGCCGAACGCCGGCCATGACCGACGACGCCGACCCCGGAGCCGGCGCGGGCAGCGACGACGGGAAGCTCGCGGCGTTCCTCGCGGGCGAGCGCCTCGACGACGTGGCGATCTATCTCACGCACGACCACCTCGACGAGCGGGGGAAGATCGCCAATATGGGCGAGGCCGTCGACGAGGGGGTCGTGCTCGTCGTCCCCGGCGACGACGGGCGCCGGGCGTTCGCCGCCGGCACCGGCATGGACCCGATGCAGTTCGCGAAGGGCGCGATGGACCGCGACGGCGTCGTCTACCCGGACCTGAGCGGCGGCGAGTGCCCCGACGCCGTGGCGAAGCCCGAGGCCGACCACCGCGCCGAGTTCGTGTTCGCGTTCGGCGAGGAGCGCAACGAGGGCGTCGGCGGCCTGTACGCCGAGGGCGACGTGATGCACGCGTACGCCCACTGTCGCTGTGGGACCGACTACTCCCACAAGTGGGTGATGGGCGAGTACAGCGAGGAGCCGGCCGTCGAGGGGTAGTCGCGGGACGGTCCCCGCGGAGCGCCGTCGCTCGGGGGTGTACAGCGACGGGGGGGAGGCCGGTCGGCGGACCAAAACGGGGTGACCCGCCCGGGCGGAAGGTGCCGCCCGACCGTGCCGTCCTCTCATCGGGGCGATCACACGCGCACGCGGACTCCGGCCGAGCCGTCGGCGCCGTTACGGTTCGAGGACGACGCGGAACCGCGCCTCGTTGTCGATCATGCGGTCGTACGCTTCGCTCACCTCGTCGAGGTCGTACGTCTCGATCTCCGGAGTGATGTCGCGGAGGTCGCTGAACTCCAGGGTGTCCTGCGAGTCGCGGGCGTCCCCGGAGGCCCACCCGACGACGCCCGAGCGCGACCCGACGAGCGACTGGGCGTCGGCGCCGACCTCCTCGTTGGGGACGCCCGCGACGACGACCCGGCCGTCGGTGCCGAGCCCGTCGATCACCGACTCGACGGCGGGCGCCGACGGCGCGGTCGCGAGCACCACGTCGGCGCCGCCCAGTTCCCGCAGCGCCTCGGCGGGGTCCTCCTCCGCGGCGTTCACGAAGCGGTCCGCGCCGAGATCCAGCGCGAGCTCCGCCTTGTCGGGCGATCGGGAGAGCGCGACCGTCTCGAAGCCGGCCGCGTGTGCGTACTGGATACCGAGGTGGCCGAGCCCGCCGACGCCCTGCACGGCGACCAGGTCGCCGGGGCGCGCGTCGGTGTTGCGGAGGGCGTTGAACGTCGTGACCCCCGCACACAGCAGCGGCGCGGCGTCGGCCGCGGCGAGGTCGTCGGGGATCGACGCGAGCGCCTCCGCCGGCGCGGTCATGTACTCGGCGTAGCCCCCGTCGTACCCGATACCCGTGATCTGGGCGTTCTCGCACTGCTGGAAGTCGCCGCGGCGGCACGCCTCACACTCGAAGCAGTGGCCGCCGTGCCAGCCGACGCCGACGCGGTCGCCCTCGCCGTGGGCGGTCACGTCGTCGCCGACGGCGTCGACGCGGCCGGCGACCTCGTGGCCCGGCACCCGCGGGTAGTCGATCGGATACGCGCCCTCCTTGACGAAGGCGTCGCTGTGACAGATGCCGCAGGCGTCGACGGCGATCCGCACCTCGCCGGGCGCCGGCTCCGGCGTCTCGATGTCGACGACCTCGAAGTCGGCACCCGCCTCGGGAACCCGTGCCGCCCTCATCGCGACCCACCGCACGCTGTTCGGATCATATGCGACCGATCGGACGCTCCCCCGATACAAACCCGTACGGACCGATCGGAGAACCGCTGGAACCGCGAGCCGTATCGGTGTGGTGGTCGGTTACTTCCCTTCGCCCGACTCCGTCCCGGCTTTCGCATTGCTCGACTCCGTCCCGGTCTCCCCGTCGCTCGGTTCCGTCCCGGTCTCCCCATCGCTCGGCTCCGCCTCGGTCCCCCCGTCGGTCCGCCCCGATTCGACCTCCGCGGCGACCGCCTCGAACGCCCGGAGGATGACCCGCTTCGTCGTCGCCCCCTCCGTGCTCCAGTGGTGAGCGTAGTCGAGCATGTCGTCGTAGACGTCCGGCTTGCAGCCGGCCGCCTTCGGGTGGCCGCCGCCGCCGACCCGGCCCGCGACCTCGTGGGCGCGCTCGAACCCCTCCGAGCCGCGGATCGACGCCGAGCCGGACGGCTTGACGATCACCGCGGCGTCGGCGCCCGCCTCGCGCAGCGTTTCGGCCACCTCGTTCTGCGAGCAGCGGCCGTACGTGACGCCGACCGTCCAGTCGCCGACCTCGTGGGTGACCGCGCGGTCGACGGCCCGCTCGATCAGTTGCCGCTTCTCCACGCGGCGCTGCTCGACGTACTCGCGGGCCACCGCCGGCAGGTCGACGCCGTAGGCGCCGACGACCGCGGCGTACTCCTCGGCGCCGGTCCAGTAGGCGAAGTCCGCGAGGTCGTCCGAGCGGGGGTCCTCCTTCAGCCAGAGGTCGTGGTCGCGGGTGACCGCCGCCAGCTCGGCGAAGCGGTCGTCGAAGTCGTGATCGAGCGAGCGCAGCGTCACGTCGGTCGAACACTCCTCGTCGCTCTCGCCGACGACCAGGTCGACCCCCAGGTCGCGAACCGAGGCCGCCAGCGCCTCGTCCCACTGGTGGTGGTCGAACCACCGGACTGCGCCGGCCCGCTCGACGACCGCGGTCAGGTCGGCCTCGATGTACTCGAAGGCGTCCGGGCAGATGTCGCAGACGAACACGTCCGTCCCCTCGTCGAGATAGTCGGCGACGTGGCCGAGGTCCTCCTCGAAGGAGTGGGGTCCCGAGGGGAGCAGCGCGACCGTCGACTCCCGGCGACCGTCGTCCGCCCCGTCCTCGTCGCCGACCGGTTCGTCGGACTCCGTCCGACTCTCCGAGGCGCTCCGCGCCTCGCTCTCCTCGTCGGTGCCGTCGAGCCTCGCCCGGCGTCGCCGCTCGAACGGGGCCGCGTCGAGGGCGGCGTCGTACGCCTCGCGGATCAGCGCGACGCAGCCGAGACCGTCGGCGTCGGAGTCGGTGACGACGACCGCCTCCGCCCCTTCGACGGCCTCCCGTGCGCGCTCCTCGGCGCGGTCCTCGTCCAGCGAGTCCGGGTAGAAGAACCCCGTCCCCGGGAGCCGCGACCTGCGGTCCAGCGGAAGGGCGTCCGTCTCGATGAGTTCGTCGTCCATACCGCCGGGTGGCGACCGACGGTGAAAAACGGCGGTGGTGTGGGCGCAGCGGCCGGGATCGACCGGCTCTGTCGCCGACGACGCGTCGACGCCGGGAACGCCGTCGGTCCTCTCGGCGACGTCGGGGGCGTCGGGCCGGCGGTGCCGGGGGTGTCGCGGGCGCGGTCGCTGTCGTTCCGTCGCCCCCGTCAGGCCGGCGCGTCGACGCCGGCGTCGTCCCCCTCCAACTGACGGACCGTGAGCACCGGAACCGGGCAGATGCGGACGACGCGCTCGGCGACGGAGCCGATGAGGAAGCGGTTCTCGCCGTGGCGGCCGCGGGTGCCCGCGGCGACGAGGTCGGCGTCGATCTCGCGGGCGTAGTCGGCGATCTCGTTGGCCGGACGCCCCTCGCGGACGACGGCGGTCACGTCGCGGTCCGCGCGCCGCTGCACCTCGACGATCGCCTCGCCCCCGTGCTCCTGGAGCGCGTGGCGCATCTGGTCGCGCACCGCCTCCGGGGAGGAGTCGACCTCGCCGCTGTCGACGACGTACAGCGCGTGAACCGCGGCGTCGAACCGCGTCGCCAGGTCCAGCGCCGCGTCGACCGCCCGGCCCACGCTGTCGGAGCCGTCGGTCGCGACGACGATCGTGTCGATGTCGGACATCGTCACGGCGTTCGCCGGGCGCAAGTATAAACCTCGGCGCCCGCGGGACGGCCACACGGCTCCCGGGTCCGACGCCAACCGTTTAAGTGGTAGGGGGGAAACGGTCGGGTACCACACGGGAAATCATGTCAGATGGTGACACGATCCGGGTCCTCCACGTCGACGACGATCCGGGGTTCCTCGACCTGGTCGCGACGTTCCTGCAGCGAAAGGACGACCGGATCGAGGTCCACACCGCGACCGACGCCGAGGAGGGGTTGGCGGTCCTGGCCGACCGAGCCGTCGACTGCGTCGTGTCCGATCACGACATGCCGGGGCGAAACGGGATCGAGTTCCTCCGGGCGGTCCGGGAGTCGTACCCGGATCTCCCGTTCGTGCTGTTCACCGGGAAGGGCTCGGAGGAGGTCGCCAGCGACGCCATCTCCGCGGGCGTCACCGACTACCTCCGGAAGGGGACCGGCACCGAGCGCTACGAGCTGCTCGCCAACCGGATCGTGAACGCGGTCGACGCCCGCCGGTCCAGGCGGATGCTGTCGGAGCGGACCCGACGGCTGGAGACGCTCGTCGACACGCTTCCGGGGATCGTCTACCGGTGTCGCAACGAGCCGTCCTGGCCGATGGAGACGGTCGACGGCGAGGTCGAGGCGGTGACGGGGTACCCGGCGGAGTCGTTCGAGCGCGGCGACGTGACGTGGGGCGAGGACGTCATCCACCCCGACGACCGTGAGGCGGCGTGGGAGGCCGTCCAAGAGGGGCTGGCGGAGGACGGGCGCTTCGAGGTGACGTACCGGATCGCGACCCGCGACGGGACGACGAAGTGGGTGTGGGAGCGCGGGCGTGGCGTCCACGCCGACGACGGGAGCCTGGAGGCGCTGGAGGGGTTCATCACAGACGTCACGGACCGGAGGGAGCGCGAGATCCGGCTGGAGCGGACGACCGCCCGGCTGGAGGCGCTGTTCGAGGGCTCGCCGGACATGGTGGTCGTCCACGACGACGAGGGAGGGATCGTCGACGCGAACCCGCAGTTCCGCGCGGAGACGGGGTACGACCGGGCGGCGATCGGCTCGTTGAACGTGTGGGAGGTCGACCGAACGGTCGAGCCGTCGGAGGCACGCGAGTTCTGGGCGAGGTTGGAGCCGGGCGACCGCCGGAAGTTCGAGGGCGAGTACCGTCGCCGCGACGGGTCGACGTTCCCCGTCGACATCCACCTCAGGCGACTGGACATCGCCGGCGAGAAGCGGTTCGTCGCGAGCGCCCGCGACGTCTCCGACCGGGAGCGCCGGGAGCGGAAGCTGAAGCAGCTCCGGGAGCGAACCCGGGAGCTCAACTACACGCAGACGGTCGAGGAGACGGCACAGCTCGCCGTCGACACCGCAGACGAGGTCATCGACGCCCGGCTGAGCGGCGTCCACCTCCTGAACGACGAGGGGACGAGACTCGACCCCGTCGAGATCGCCGACACCGCCGCGGAAGCGTTCGTCGTCCCGCCGGCGTTCGAGCGGTCGGCGGCGCCGGGGACGCGCGCGCATCTCGCGTGGGAGGCGTTCCGAGCGTCGGAACCGACCCACATCGGCGAGCTCTCCGCGTCGGACCGGCTGACGGAGCCGACCCCGGCCGAGAGCGTGATGTTTCACCCGATCGGCGAACACGGGCTGTTCGTCGTCTCCTCCGCGGAGGCCGACGCGTTCACCGAGACCGACGTGCTCCTCGTGGAGATCCTCGCGAACTACCTGGAGACCGCCCTCGACCGCGTGGTCCGCGAGGAGACGCTGCGGGACAGAGAGCGGAGCCTCGAACGGCTCCACGACGCCACGCGGGACCTCGTCCGGGCCGAGTCGAACGCGGCGGTCGCCGAGCGGATCGTCGAGGCCGCCGGGGAGATCCTGGGCTTCTCGATCGTCGTCGTCCGCTTTTACGACTCGGACGGGGGCGGACTCGTCACGGTCGCCGAGTCCGACGCCGTCGCGGAGCTGCTTCCGGGACGCGAGGTGTACGGCCCGGACGCCGACAGCCTCAACTGGGACAGCTTCGAGGCGGGCGAGCCCCGCGTGTACGACGACATCGAGACCGCGGCCGGGTCCGTCGACGGCGGAACCGGACTGCGGAGCCTCATGCTGCTCCCGATGGGCGATCACGGGACGATCTCCGTCGGCGAGACCGTAACGGGCGCGTTCGACGCGACCGACGAGTTCCTCGCGCGCATCCTGGCGACGGCCGCCGAGACCGCGCTGGACGAGTTGGAGGGCGAGCGGACGCTGCGCCGCAGTCGCAACGAACTGCGGCGACAGAACGAGCGCCTCGAGGAGTTCGCCGGCGTCGTCTCCCACGACCTCCGCAACCCGCTGAACGTCGCCACCGGCCGGCTGGCGCTCGCGCGGGCCGACTGCGACAGCGAGCACTTCGACGCCGTCGAGCGCGCCCACGACCGGATGGGGGCGCTCATCGAGGATCTCCTCACCCTGGCCCGCGACGAGGACGGGGACGCCGAGCCGGAGCCGGTCGACGTCGAGGCGCTGCTCCGGGACTGTTGGCGGACCGTCGACACCGCCGACGCGACGCTCCGCGTCGACGTCGAGCGTCGGGTGCTGGCGGACGAGGGGCGACTCAAACGGCTGTTCGAGAACCTGATCCGGAACGCGGTCGAGCACGGCGGCGACGACGTGACCGTGACCGTCGACACGCTCGGGGAGGAGGACGGGTTCTTCCTCGCGGACGACGGCCCCGGCGTCCCGTCCGACGAGCGCGAGACGGTGTTCGAGGCGGGCTACTCGACGGGCGAGACGGGCACCGGGTTCGGGCTCCGCATCGTCGCCCGGGCCGCGCGAGCGGGCCGTCGACCCGAACCACGACACCTAAGACGCGGACCCTCCCAGAGTCCGACCGTGCCGCGGTTCGCGTACCCCTGTCCCGGCTGCCGCACCACCAACAGCCTGCACGACGCCGACTGCGAGTTCGAGGGGACGGCGTGGCACCGCATCGAGAAGGCGTACACCGACGTGCTCGCCGTGCTCGTCGACGGGAGCGTCACCGAGTCCGCCCTCCGGCACGCCGTCGACGGGGAGTGGTCCGGGCTCCACCGCGCCGCGCTCGCCCTGCTGAAGCGGGAGGGGCGCGTCGCCGAGCGCGACGCCGGGCTCGAACTGCTCACCGCCGAGCGCTACCGGGAGGAGGTGTCCGAGCCGACCCGCGAGCCGATGGCGACGATCTACCGCGAGGGGAGCTACCCCGGCTGCCACGACAACAGCGTGTTCGCCCTGGTGGCCTGGTACGAGATGGTCGGCCTCTCGTGGGAGGAGACGCGCGCGAACGTCGTCGACTGGCTCCACCGCTCGGGGACGTGGGAGCGCGGCGGCTTCGAGGAGGCCACGCCCGAACAGCTCGTCGACAAGAAGCGCCACGTGTACGAGGCGGGCTACGGCTGGAAGGAGAAGGCCCAGGCCGCAAAGCGCGTGATCGAGCGCCACGGCTGACACCCGTTCTCGCCCGCCTCCATCCCCGACCCGGTCGCGGCCGCAGCGTACGTGCTGGCGTACTGGTCGCCGTTCGTCGCCGACGTGGTGCTTTTGACGCCCGCCCTCTATCTACTCGCGCGCGGGCGGACGCTCGGCGGCCGGGTCGAGGGCGTCGAGGGGGACGACTGAGCGGGCGCGACGGTCCGACCAGACAGCAAGGTCGCGCGTGGATCACGGGCCGCCGACCAAGAGACGCCAGCGCACCGCAGGCCCGGCGGACGTGCCGCGGCGGCTCCTAGCGGGCGAGTAATCCCCCGAGCGCGCCGATGTCCCGAACCGTCGCCACGTCACCGTCAGCCTCGTGGTCGACGTGGACCGCGCGGAAGCCTGCTTCTCTGGCCGGTGTGACATCGTGGTCGAGCGAGTCGCCGGTGTAGACGTACTCGTCGGCGGGGAGTCGCTCACGGGCCGCCGAGAACACCGTCGGGTCGGGTTTGTGTGCGCCGACTTCGTAGCTCGGTAGGTACGCCTCGAACCGGTCGAACAGTCCGTGGTGTTCCAGCTTCCGTCGTTGTTGGGCCGCGACCCCGTTCGTCAGCACTCCCAGGTCGACGCCGCGCTCGGCAAGCGCGTCGAGCGTTTCGCGTGTCCCATCTCGGACAGTCGTCGCCGTCGTCTCGGTCGCACACAGCGACTCGGCCAGGGCTGTCGCGTCGGCCCCGATCGACTCGGCGAGTCCGGTGTCCTCCAGCGCGGCCGCCATTCCGACGCGATACGGTTCCGGGTGGAAGTCGTCGAAGGCGGCGAAGAACGCCTCGTTGTACGGGTCGAGCATCGACGCGGCGTCGTCGCGGGCGACGCCGACGGCGAGACAGGCGTCGACGAATATCTCACTATAGGGAGCCGTGAACTCGACGAGCGTTCCGTCACAGTCGAAGAACCAGGCGACGCTCACGATTCGGTGTCGAACGAGCGCATCAAAAACGGTCCGGTGCGGGTCGAGAGTGATGGTCCGTCAAATGCTTACTTACCGTTGTGAGTGGCGTACGTTTCGTACGCTGTGCGCTTGCGAGACCGATACCTGTCTTTAGAGTCGATTGTCCACTTGTACGAGAATCCCGGAGGCGGAGCGCCGAGCCAATCGATCAGGCGTTCGGTGTCATCGCAGGAGAAGCGGAGTTCGTGACGTCGATAGGACGGTGTAACCGGTGCCTCCTCGAACAGCGACTCTAGAGCCGCTGACCGGTTCTGCTCGTTGCGTGCTTTGATCCCGGCTCTCGGCCGTCCCCATCTCCCGAAGTCGAGATAACCGTCACACGCGTACCAAAACTTCGCAACTGTACTCGACAACTCGATATCGGTCGGGAAGCGTTTCTCACCGGTCGCATACCATTCCCGAAGTTCCGTGATATACGGATGCGTCCGTGTCCACACGGTGTACATGTCGTGGTAGTTCTCGACGGCAGCGTTCGGGCTGAACCCCGACTCACGGTTGTGCGCCGCCAGTTGCGCCGCGGTCTTCTTCAACGAGACACCAGTCGTCATTACTCCCATTTTCTCGTCGAACCACCGGAGGAATCGGCGGTTGATCATCGGGAGATGGAATATCTCGTTGTCAGTCCTGTCCGGGATCGATCCGTCTCCCATTAGCAGTCCAACGAGCATCTGTCTCTGCTGCTCGCTCAGTTCGGGATACGGACAGGTCCCGTGCCACCAGTGAAGACCCAGTCGGTCGAAGTTGTCACCACAGTTCGGGCACGTCGCCATGCCACGGCTGCGGCGCTATCGAATATAAACTGACGCCGGAAACCGGATATCATCGAGAGTTTATTCGCTCTGGATGCGAGGTGCAAGCATGTAGGTTACCTGCCCCATCCCCTCGCCGAACTCGTAGTGGTGCTTGACGGGGAACTCCTCGCCGAGCTCGACCCGGACCTCCGCGTCCTTCGGGATCGCCTTGTCCATGTCCTTCAGGTAGTCGAGGCTGAACAGCGAGTCGGCGGGGCCCGCCTGCAGGTCGATGAGGTCCCCGCGGTCCAGCTGCAGGTCGACGTCGTCGGTGTCGCCCTCGGCCTCGATGAAGAACGCCTCCTCGGCCTCGTCGACGCGCAGGCGGATGTGGTCGCTGACCATGTCGGCGGCGGTGATCCCGCGGTCGAGCTGTGCCCCCTCCAACACGATCTCCGCCGGGAGGTCCAGATCCGGGATGTCCGGCTCCTGGCGGATGGAGTCGGGGTCGATGAGCGCGAGCGTGTAGCTGAGCCCCTCGATGTGGATGTGAAGCTTCCGGGTCTCCTCGTCGAGTTCCAGCTGGATCAGGTCGCCCGTGTCGGCCATCCCGGCGATGTCCTCGAGCCGGTTGAGGTTGACCCCGATGACCCCCCCGTCGGCCTCGTACGACTCGAAGGCGGCCGCCTCCAGCGCGAGGTCGACCATCCCGACGTTCGCCGGGTCGACGGCCCGGATCGCCAGTTCGTCCTCCTCGAGCCGGACCTTGCACTCGTCGACCAGCACGCTCACCGAGTCGAGCGCGTCCCGGAGGGTCGACGTGCTCACGATGGCCTTGAACATATACCGCCCGCTACGGCGGTCCGCATAAAAATACCCGCGGTTCCGCCTCCGACGTCGGGGGCGGCGACGCTCCGGCGGCGACGGACGCCCCGAAACCGGGGGCGACCCGACGGCGAACCGCACGCCGGGCCGGAGCGGCTCGAACCGAGGGGAGCCGAATGACAGTCGGGCGACTGCTCCGTGACTCCGTCCGGAGTCGGCATGACGTCCGGTCACCGCGGCGGCCGAACGAACGAGATAACCGGCTCCACACGAAAGAGGCGGTAACTGACTATGTCACGCAAGGACGACTTCTACAACCGGGCGAAACAGGAGGGCTACCGCGCCCGCTCCGCCTACAAGCTCCGGCAGATCGACGATGAGGCCGACCTGCTGTCCCCGGGCGACACCGTCGTCGACCTGGGGGCCGCCCCCGGCGGCTGGCTTCAGATCGCCGCCGAGGCGGTGACCGAGGCCGGCACCGTCGTCGGCGTCGACCTCCGGGATATCGACGAGTTCGACCATCCGCACGTCCGGACGGTGCAGGGCGACATGACCGACGAGCGCACGCGCTACTACCTCCGGAAGGCGCTGGGCGTCGACCCCGATCCCGACGACGACGCCGAGCCGGAGCGCCCGATCGACGCGGTGGTCTCGGACATGGCGCCGGACATGACCGGCGAGTACGAACTGGACCACGCCCGCTCGATCCACCTCGCGCGGCAGGCGTTCGACACCGCCCTCGAACTGCTGCGGCCGGGCGGCTCGTTCGTCGTGAAGGTGTTCGACGGCCAGGACCTCGCCGACTTCCGCGCGGACGTCGACCGGGAGTTCCGGTACGTCCGGGCGTACACCCCCGAGGCGAGCCGGAAGCGCTCCTCCGAGCGCTACCTCATCGCCCGCGGGCGCACCGACGCGCCGGTGGCGGAGGGCGACGAGGTCGAGGTCGAGGTGACCGGCACCGGCGACGAGGGCGACGGCGTCGCCGACGTCGAGGGGTACACGCTGTTCGTCCCCGACGCCGAGCCCGGCGACACCGTGGAGGTCGTCGTTGACGACGTGAAACCCCGGTTCGGCTTCGCCGAGCGCGTCGACTGAGGTGGAGAGGCGGACGGACAGTTCAGGCGCCGGCCGGCGCCGCGTCGGCGTCGCGGTCCCGGACGAGCGCGACCGCGGCGTACACAAACGGCGTGTCGACCAGCGCGATCAGCAGCTTCAGCACGTACTGGCCGACGATCAGCGAGGCGAGCACCGAGGTCGGCAGCGCCGCGCCGACGCCCAGCACCGCCGGCGCGACCGCGAACGCGACGAGCGTGAACACGACCGTGTCGATCAGCTGGCTCGTCGCCGTCGAGCCGACGTTGCGGAGCCACAGCGCCTCGCCGCCGGTGTACGCGCGGATGCGGTGGAACGCGAGCACGTCCCAGTTCTGGCTGAGCAGGTACGCGGCCAGCGAGCCGAGCACGACGTTGCCCGACAGTCCCAGCACCGTCTCGAAGGCGGCGGGGTCGACCGAGCCCCGCGCGGCCGGCGCCGCGATGGTGGCGAACACCAGCGCCAGCAGAACGAAGTTCGTCCCGAACGCGACGTTCACCACGCGCCGGGCGTAGCGCTCGCCGTACAGCTCCGAGAGGCAGTCGGAGGCGAAGAACGTCACCGCGTACGCGAGCGTCCCGCCGGGCGCGGTCACCGCCCCCAGTACCGGGAGCGAGACCGACAGCAGCTTCGCCGAGATGACCTGCGCGGTCACCAGCGCGGCGACGAAAAGCGCCGTGAGCGCGACCGCCGCCAGCGGAACGGTCGGCCGCCGCGGCTCCGCACCGGCCCGCGCGCCGCTCATTCGTCGGCTCCGTCGGGAGCAGCGTCGGCGTCGGTCCCGCTTCCGTCCCCGGAGGCCGCCTCCAGCCGGCCGTGGCGGGCGTCGATCTCGTCGAGCACGTCGAGCGTCTTGCGAACCGACGCCCGGACCGCGTCGCTGCGGTTCACGAACTTCCCGTCGTCGCCGACGTGTTCGTCCAGGTCCGCGAGCAGTTCACCCGGCATCTCGACGCTGATCTTGGGCATGCTCGAAGGTTATCGGAGGGCGAGTTGAATCTTCCTCACGGGGCGGCGGGCTCGGCCGGGCGAGGGCGCCGGCCTACGTGCCCGGTTTCGACTCCCGCACCAAGTCGACGGTCGGCTCCGCGAGATCGCGCCGGCCGCCGAGGGTGAGCACCCAGAGGATCGCCAGGCCGACGCCGTAGGCGGCCATCAGCGGCACCGTCACGAGGAACATCGTGAACACGTCCGCCGGGGTGAAAAGCGCCGCCGCGAGCATGATCGCCACCGTCACCTCCCGCCAGCGCGACCGCATCGCCCGGTAGGAGATCCCCGCGGTGTTGAGCAGCACCATCGCCACGGGGACGTCCGCGAGCAGGCCGATCCCGATCGTCGTGAAAAACACCAGCCATGCGAAGTCGCTGATGCGGTAGCTGATCACCATGCCGGCCCGGATGGCGTCGCCGACGAGCCAGGAGATGACCGCCGGCGCGATAACGGTGTAACCGAGCGCGAGCCCGCCCAGCAGTCCGGCCAGCAGGGCCGCGAGCCACCCGAAGATGACCTGCCTGCGCCCGCGGACGAAGCCGCGGTCGCGCAGCGCGGGCCACGCGAAGTACGCCGCGAACGGGAGCGTCGCGATCGCGCCGAGGATCGCCGAGATCTTCACCTCGAAGATGAGCGCCTCGACCGGGTGGAGCACGATGACGCCGAAGTTCTCCGCGCCGACGCCGACGACCTCCTCGGGGATCCGATTGACGAAATTGTTCTTCACGGTCCCGATGCCGCCGAGGTAGAGGAACGAGAACACGCCCGCGAGCGTGAGCCCGAACACCGCGGTGAGGAAGAACGCCCGCGAGCGCAGCGAGGCCGCGACGAACGCGAGGTCGTCGTAGTAGCCGCCGACGTCGTCCTCGTCGCGCTCGCCGTCGGTGAGCCCCTCCATCAGCGTCCCGGTGGCGCGGGAGGCGCGGTCGCCGACGTCGTCGGCGACGCCGGGTGCCGAACTCACGGCGGCGGCCG
>PXRU01000027.1 GCA_003020945.1 Halobacteriales archaeon QS_6_71_20 | reverse complement strand
CGTTTCACACCGCCCACCAGCAACGCGCCCGTGGGCGGTTCGCATGTATATCGACCAGCGACAGCCATCGCCGGCCACCCGGCGACGGCCGCCAGCGGCACCGCCGGTCGCCGCGACCCTGACGACGCCTGCGTGACGACGGCCACCGCGATCAGGTGAGGTACATCACTCGCCCGTCGGCCACGAACCGCCGGGACCGAGCCGCGTCTCGTGGACGACGGCGTCGCGGCCGATCTCCGCGACGGACCGCCGGCCACAGAGTCCGGCGACGAGGTCGAGGTTCGCGAGGAGGTTCGCACACGCCGAGCGGACGCCCGCCGCGCCGCCGGCGGCGAGTCCGTAGGCGTACGGCCGCCCGACCATCACGGCGTCGGCGCCGAGCGCGAGCGCCCGGAAGACGTCGCCGCCCCGTCTGATCCCCGAGTCGAGCAGGACCGTCGCCTCGGACCCGACGGCGTCGGCGACGGCCGGCAGCGCCTCCACCGCGGCCAGCGACCCGTCGACCTGGCGACCGCCGTGCGTGGAGACGCTCACGCCGGCGGCGCCCCTGTCGACGGCCTCGCGGGCGTCCTCGGGGTGGAGGACGCCTTTCACCACCACCGGCAGGTCGACCTCCGCACAGACGGCCTCGATGTCGGCCCACGTGAGCGAGGGGTCGCCAAACACCTCGTGGAACCGCTCGGCGGCGGCATCGGGGTCCTCCTCCGGGGGCACGTCGAGCAGGGACCGGAAGGCGGGGTCCGAGAAGTACGTCCCGAGGCCGTGGGCGTCGTCGAAGGGGGTCGCACCCGCCGATAGCACCCGCTCGCGCCAGCCGAGGGTTGGCGTGTCGACGGTGAGCACGACCGCGTCGAAGCCGGCGTCGGCCGCACGGTCGAGCAGCGACGCCGTGACCTCGGGCTCGGAGGACCAGTAGAGCTGGAACCACTTCGGGGTCGACCCCAGCTCCTCGGCGACGGCCTCCATCGGCGCGCCCGAGACGGTCGAGAGGCACATCGGGACGCCCGCCTCGCGTGCCCCGCGGGCAGTCGCGAGCTCTCCCTCCTCGTGGATCGCGTCCTGAGCGCCGATGGGGGCGAGCGCGACGGGCGGGTGGGACCGACCGAACAGCTCGACCGTGAGGTCGCGGTCGGCGACGCCCCGGAGCATCCGCGGCACGATCCGCCAGCGGTCGAACGCCGTCCGGTTGCGGTCGACGGTGTCCTCCGAGCCGGCGCCGCCGGGCACGTACGCCTTCGCCGTCTCGTCCATCGCGTCCATCGCCGCCGCCCGCAGCTCCTCGAACCCGATCGGCACCGCGGGGCCGTCCCCCTCGACCAGTTCGGCGACCCGCTCGGGACCCGGGTTGCCCGGTCCGTGAACCATGTGTGCGTGTCGCACGGTCGGGGGAGGTCGTAAGTGTACCGCCGGCTGCGGGCCGCCCGATCGACGCCGGAGCGGCGGCGCTGTCGGCCGACCGCGACGGACCGCGGCCTACTGCGAACGGCGGCGGTCCGTCCGGGCTACAGGATCAACGAGACGATCGCGAGGACGATGAAGATGATGACGAACCACTTCGCGATGGTCATGCTCACGCCGGCGACCCCGCGCGCGCCGAAGACGGCCGCGACGATCGCGAGGACGAAGAACACGATCGCGTACTGGAGGAAGTCGCCGCTGAACAACTGCAACGGCAACTGGGCCGCCGTCGATGCGAGCTGCCCGAGGAGACCGACCGCCGCTGGAACGGGTGTCATGGCGGTCGGCATGACGCGGCCTCGCCTGATTGTTACTGCGCGCTTACGGATCGAACTCGCGGACGGGGTCGGAGCGACCTGCGTGACAGGTCGACGGCCGACGGCGGAACGATGTCGCTGGCGGAGGCGTCAACGAGAGGAGTGCTCCGGCAGGGATTCGAACCCTGGTCATTGCCGTGAGAGGGCAATATGATTGGCCGGACTACACCACCGGAGCGCGGTGACACGCCGTCTCGAATGCACTCGTGGCTACGCCTGTGGACAGTAAAACCGTGTCGATTCGGGTACGCCGTGTGGGTATCTGCCGTGCGCCCGCGTCAGCCGGAGCCGACTCGCGACCCGGAGCGAGATCTCTCACGGAGCGCTCGGGCGCCGTTCGCTGTGGGGGTCGGTCGCGGGTCATTACGGACGGGCGGCCAGTGTTCGAGGTCTGTCGTACAACCGAGTAGTACCACTTCGTCGTAACACTGAAACGCCGACGCCCCGACCGCCGAAGCATGGCGACGTTAGTGACGGGCGCGAGCGGCGGCGTCGGCTCGGCGATCGCGCGAGAACTGGCCGAGCGCGGCGACGACGTGGGGGTCCACTACCACACGGACGAGCGGTCCGCGAGGGCGGTGGCCGACGAGGCGCGCGAGTTCGGCGCCGAGGCGGCGGTGGTTCGCGCCGACGTACGTGACCCCGACGCGGTCGAGGACGCCGTCGCGACCGTCGACGCCGAACTCGGCGGGTTGTCGGGGGTCGTGAACACGGCGGGGATCGTCGACCCCGCGCGGACGCCGGCGATCGACGACGACCGCTGGGAGCGCGTGGTGGACACCAACCTCGGCGGCGCCTTCCGGGTCGCTCGCGCGGCGCTGCCGCGTCTCGCGCCCGGGGGCGACCTGGTGAACGTCTCCTCGGTCGGCGGGACGGAGGGGACCGTCGACGCGGCGTACGCCGCCAGCAAGGCGGGGCTTCACGGCCTCACCCGAGCGCTCGCCCGCGAGTACGGCACCGAGGGCGTGCAGGTGAACGCCGTGGCGCCGGGCCCGGTCGAGACGTCGATGAACGACGAGATCGTCGCGTATCTGGAGGAGGTGGAGTTCCGCGGCCACGGCGACGTCGACACGCACTTGCCCGCCTACGCCTGCCCGCCCGCGGAGGTCGCGCGGACGGTCGCGCACGTGCTGGACAGCGAGTACATGCAGGGAGAACTGGTGAACCTCAACGGCGGAATGGGCTTCCGGTAGTCGTCGACCCGTCCGGCGGGTCCCCGCTCAGGTCCGCTTCGACCGCGCCTCGCGGATCTCGGCGCCGTCCCGCAGTTTGTCCTCGCAGTTCGGACACACCCGGACGTTCTCCCGTCCGTTCGGGGCGAACACCCGCACGTACCGCTCCGTCACGAACCCGCCACAGTTTGTACACTCCGGCATCGGGCGGACACAATGACTTCACCGTAAAAAAGCCACCTCCCGATCCGGGGTCCCCGGCGAGTGACGGCCGCCTCAAACGACCCGGTCGCCGTCGGCGAACACGGTCGACGGGTCGGCCCACGCGTCCGCGTCCTCGGCGGGGTTTGCGTCGAGCACGACGAGGTCCGCGCGGTGGTCCTCGGCGACCAGCCCCACGTCGTCGAGCCCGCACAGCTCCGCGGCGGTGACGGTGGCGGCCTCCAGCGCCGCCTCGGGGCTCATGCCGAACTCGACCATGTACGCCAGCTCGTCGGCGATGTCCTCGAAACGGTTGAACGGCGTGCCGGCGTCGGTACCCATGGCGACCTTCACGCCCTCGGCCCGAGCGTGGTCGAACGAGGAGGCGAACGCCGTCGCGGAGTCTTCGGCCTTCGCCATCGCCGACTCGGGGATACCGGCGTCGGGGTTGTCGACGATGTTGCGCAGCGCCGCGGCGGTGGGCACCCAGTACGTCCCCTCGTCGGCCATGGCGGCGGCGGCCTCCCGGTCCATGAACGTGCCGTGCTCGATGCTGGTGATGCCCGCGTCGACGGCGTTCAACAGCCCCTCCTTCCCGTGGGCGTGGGCGGCCGTGGGGACGCCCTTCGCGCTCGCGGCGTCGACGAGCGCCTCCAGCTCCGCGGGCGTGAGTTCGGGGGCGCCGGTCCGTGCGCCCTCGGTGAGCACGCCGCCGGTGGCCATGCATTTCACCACGTCGGCGCCGCGTTTCAGCTGTTCGCGGGCGGCCGTGCGCACCTCGTCGGGGCCGTCGGCCTCGCGGCCGAACCAGTGGCCGTGACCCCCGGTCATCACGACGTTCTCGCCGGCCGCGAGCACGCGCGGCCCGACGAGGCGGCCCTCCGCGACCGCGTCGCCGGCGTCGATGGCGAGGCCGCCGGGGGCGCCGAGGTCGCGCACGGTCGTCACGCCGGCCTCGACGGCCGCCCGCAGGTTGGCCGCGGCGACGTACGCGCGGTCGTACTCGCTGTCCTGCTGTGCGGTGGCCACGTCCGGCCGGCCGTCCATCATCAGGTGGACGTGTGCGTCGACCAGTCCCGGGGCGACGAACTGCCCGCTCACGTCGGTCTCGGCGTCGCCGCGTCCCACGTCGCCGACGGCGACGATCCGCCCGTCCTTGACGGCGACGTCCGCCTCGCGGACGCCGTCGGCGTCGACGACGGTCCCGCCTCTGAGCACGTGCATGGGACGAGCGTGAGCGGGCGGGATGGTAAGTCCGGGGGTCGCGGCGGTCGTGGCGGGGAAGCGCGGCGGTCGTCGCGGGAGGGGTCGCAGCGGTCGGAGGGACAGGCGACAGCGATCCGGACTCGCCGCGGGAACCCACGAGGACGCCGTGGCTGCTGTCCCGGAAAGAACGGAGGAGTCGCGGCGGCGCGGCGGCCGACTCAGGCCTCGAAGTCGACGGTGCTGACCGTCTCGATGTTCCCCTCTGCGTCGGTGTTGAACTGGAGGAACGCGTACGTGACGGCCGTCATGTCGCCGTTCTCGTCGAAGTCGACAGCCGAGGAGGCGCCCTCGTAGTAGACGCTCTCCCCCTCGGCGGCGGCGCGGAGCCCCTCGGGGAGGTTCCCGGGAGTGACCTCCATGCCGTCGTTGGGGTTGGCCACCGACCGTATCTCCTCTTTGATCGCGTCGCCGTCGTTCTCGCCGACCGCGACGTTCGCGAGCAGGCACACCGCCGACGCGTCGTAGGCGTGGGCGTTGAACACGCCGGGAGCGCGGTCGTACTCCTCCTCGTACAGCTGAGCGAACTCCTCCTGGCCGGGCCCGACCGCCTCCGGCGTCGTCGCGTAGACGTTCGACATGTCGTTGCCCACCTCGTCCGGCAGCGAGGAGTCGACGAGGCCGTCGGTGACCAGGATGTCCGTGTCGTTGCTGTAGTCGGCGTAGAAGTCGCGGAACATCTGGATGCCCGAGGCCGGATAGCCGATGACGACGAGCATGCTCGGCGAGTCGTTCATCGCCGAGGAGAGCTCGGAGGTGTAGCTGGACTTCTCCTTCTCGAAGGCGATCGACTCCTGCACGCTCCCGGAGTACTCGTCGGAGAACGACTGCGTGAACGAGTCGGCCAGCGCCTGACCGTAGTCGTTGTTGACGTACAGCACCGAGGCGCTGGAGTTGCCGAGCTCGCCGTCGGCGACCTGGGCCATCACCTGCCCCTGCAGCGCGTCGGAGGGGGCCGTACGGAAGGTCAGGTCGTCGTCGTCGAGCGTCGTCACGTTGGGCGACGTCGAGGAGGGCGAGCAGCTGACCATCCCGTTGGGGATGAACACCTCGCGGGTGACCTGGAGGTTCACGCCGGAGGAGGCGGGCCCGCACACGGTCGGGTAGCCGGCGTTCGCCAGCCCGTTGGCCGCCTGGATCCCCGCCTGCGGGTCGGTCTGGGTGTCCTCGACGGTCTGGTCGAACTCGACCGGCATGTCGCCGGCGGCCCGCAGCTGCTTGACCGGGAGCGTCCCCCCGTCGCGGATCAGCTTGCCGAGCGAGCCGAGGTCGCCCGTGATCGGCATCAGCACCGAGTGCTGGACGACCCGACCGGACCCCGAGTCCTCGGTTCCGGTGGTGTCCGTCCCCGTGTCCGTCTCCTCGCCGTCGGTACCGCCCTCGGTGTCGTCGCCTTCGCCGTCGTTCTGTGTAACGCAGCCTGCCAGTCCGACGACGCCGGCGGTGCCGGCGCCCTTCAGTACGTCGCGGCGGTCGATATCGCGTGCCATGTGTCCTCCAATGCCGTAGCTGCTTATAAAATTGACCGAACACGGACCGAACGTGCACGCGACCGGTAGCGGATCGACGCCGAACGCGTCGAGCCGGGGTTGTCTCACGGCGGCGTATCGGACGTCTCAGCCGCGTGAACGGCGACATACGGACACGAGCGCCCGGGGTGCCGCACCGGACCGACACGCACAAGCGTCCGCGCGCGGGACACTCCCCGATGACCTACCCCTCGTTCGTCGTCGGCATCGCCGGGGGGACCGGCGCCGGAAAGACGACCGTCTCGCGGCTCATCACCGAGCGCGTCGCCGACTCGGTGACGCGTATCCCCCTGGACAACTACTACCGTGACCTGTCGCATCTCGACCTCGAGGAGCGCGCGGAGGTGAACTACGACCACCCGGAGGCGTTCGAGTGGGAGCTGCTGCGTGACCACCTGGAGACCCTGCTGGCCGGGCGGGGCGTGGAGATGCCCCAGTACGACTTCGAGATCCACAACCGGAAGGCGGAGACGGTGACCGTCGAGCCGACGGACGTCATCGTCGTCGAAGGGATCCTCGCGCTGTACGACGAGGCGGTCAACGGGATGCTCGACCTCCGGCTGTACGTCGAGGCGGACGCCGACGTGCGCATCCTCCGGCGCATCGAGCGCGACGTGGTCGACCGGGGCCGCGACCTGGAGGGGGTGATCGACCAGTACCTCTCGACGGTGAAGCCGATGCACGAGCAGTTCATCGAGCCGACGAAGAAGGACGCCGACCTGATCATCCCGGAGGGCGCCAACACGATGGCGGTGAACCTGCTCGGGGAGAAGCTCCGGAACGAGGTCGAGGGCGAGGGCGCCCGGACCTGGGAGCGCGAGGAGCTGGAACGCGAGCTGGCCCGCGAGCGGAGCGCCGACCGCGACTCCGCCGCGAGGCCGGGACCGGAGTAGCGGAGCCGACCTCGCGGCGGGGACGCCCGTGCCCCGCGGTGCGGCGGCTCACCCCAGCCGCGTCCACAGCGACACGACGCCGAGCCGGTCGCCGTCGCCGACCGTCACCGTCCGACGGGTCGCCTCGGCGAACCCCCGCTCCCGGTAGAACGCCAGCGCGGCCTCCTGTCTGTCCGTAGTCTCCAGCACGAGCGCGTCGTAGCCGGCGCCCCGTGCGCGCTCGATGAGCTCGTCGAACAGCCGGCCGCCGATCCCGCGCCGGTGGAACGCGGGGTAGACGTGCATCCGCTTCAGCTCCGCCGGCTCGCGGTCGTCCAGCCCGGCGACGCCCTCGAACCGGGCGCGGACCGGGTCGGCCGGCGGGCGGACCGCGCCGGTCGCCACGAGCGTCCCGTCCGCGACGCGGAGTTCGTCGGGGAGCGCCGCGTCGGCCGGGCTATCGCTGTCGTCGTCACCATCGCCGTCGCTGTCACCATTGCCGCCGTCGTCACCATCGCCGTCGCCGGCGGCCGCGTCGGCGACGTCGGCTGCCGCGGCATCGTCGACCACCCCAACGAGGAACTCGCCGCCGGCGTCGACGTAGTCGGCAAGCGGGTCCTCCTCGGCGGGGGAGCCCGCCTCGGGGTACAGCGCGCCGGCGTCCCGCAGTGCCGCCTCGAAGACGGCCGTGACGGCCGCGCCGTCGCCGGGGCGCCACCGGCGGAGCGTGAGGGCGTCGGCGTCGACTTCGGCGGACACGCGCGGCCGCTACCCGCGGGTGCGGGTGAACGCCTCGGCGCCCTCGTACGTCCAGAGGTCGTCGTCCCGCATCGCGGTCCCGACCGCCTCGTGGAACGTCACGATGTCCTCGAACTCGGTGTCGTCGTCGATCGACGAGAAGATCTCCTCGACAGAGACGACGGTGTCGGCGTCGAGCCTGACCGGGTGGTCGCCGAACTCCTCGCGGTACTCGCCCGCGCGCAGCGGGAAGTCCTCCTCCTCGTCGACCTTCTTCACGAGCACCGCGTGGCCGTACTTGCGGCGCCCCTCGCTCCCCTGCTCCCCGTCAGGGTCGTGGGGCCAGTCCTGCGTGCTCATCGGCTCGACGTTGTGAGGGCTGGCGATTAGTCGTTTCGTTCCCCCGCGTTCGCGGCCGCGACCGCGACCGCGACCACGAGCGACCCGGCGACGGCCGGCACGTGCGGCGGCCGGTCGTGCCGACACCGACGCGTACATGGGCTCCGGAACGAGTCGTACGCGTGTGAACCGGAACGACCGCTCCATCGTCGGGCTCACGATGCTGGCCCACGGGATGGTCCACACCTACGAGCTGTCGGTCCCCATCTTCATCCCCCTCTGGCTGGCGGAGTTCGACGTCGTCTCGCTGGGCCCCGTCGAGGTCGCGGTCACCTCCGCGACGCTGGGCCTGCTCGTGACGGTCGGCTACGGCCTGTTCGGCCTCGGCGCGCTCCCCGGCGGCGTGCTCGTCGACCGCGTCGGATCGCGACGACTCATCACCGTCTGCCTCGTCGGCATGGCGACCGCCTTCCTCCTGCTGGGACTGGCGCCGGGGCTGGTCGCGATCACCTTCGCGATGATCGTGTGGGGCGTCTCCGCGTCCGTCTACCACCCGGCCGGGCTCGCGCTCCTCTCGAAGGGCGTCGAACAGCGCGGCACCGGGTTCGCGTACCACGGGATCGCCGGCAACCTCGGCATCGGGCTGGGACCGCTGCTCACGACCCTCCTGCTGGTGGCGTTCGACTGGCGGACCGTCGCCGCGATCCTGGCCGTGCCGGCGCTGCTGGCGGCGGCGTACGCCGTCCGCGCGAGCTTCGACGAGACGGCCGCCGTCGAGCCCGCGACCGACGGCGGCGACGCCGGGGGCGCCGGCGGCTCGAAGGCCTCCTCGGGCGTCGACTCGCTGTCCGAGTTCGTCGCCGAGTCGCGGCTGCTGTTCACGGGAAGCTTCGCGCTCGTGTTCCTCGTCGTGATGATGTCGGGGCTGTACTACCGTGGCGTGCTCACGTTCATGCCGGAGCTGCTCGACGGCCTCCCCGGCTTCGAGCCGGTTGCGGTCGCGTCGCTGTTGCCCGGCGGCCTCGCGGACGCGCTGGGCGGCCTCGGCGGCCGGGAGGTGGCGCCCGCGAACTACGTCTACTCCGGCCTGCTGACGATCGGCGTCGTCGGCCAGTTCGTCGGCGGGAAGCTCACCGACCGCATCCCCGTCGAGCGGGGGATCGCGGCGAGCTTCGGCCTGTTGGGCGTGCTCGCGCTGCTTTTCCTCCCGGTCGCGAACCTCGGCTTCGCGCCGTTTCTCGCCTTCGGCGCGGCGCTTGGCGTCATGCTGTTCATCGTCCAGCCGTTCTACCAGGCGACCGTCGCGGAGTACACCCCCGCGGGGACCCGCGGACTCTCGTACGGCTTCACATACCTCGGCGTGTTCGGCGTCGGCTCGTTCGGCGGCGCCGTCGCCGGCGCCGTCCTGACGTACGCGAACCCGCCGACGCTGTTCGCCGTGCTCGCCGCCTTCGGCTTCGTCGCGTCGGCGACCGGCGTGGTGTTAGCGCGGAAGTAGGGTCGATCGAGCTCTGAATCCGTCCGTCCGCGGTGGCGCGTGCCGGCCGACCTCCGTGTCGGCCGGACGCGCGCGAGGGATGAGCGACCGAACGAAGTGAGGGAGTGAATCGGCTGGGGAGGACGTGGCTGCGGTGCGGTCGCGGCGGGCGGGACTGAAAGGGGCCACGGCTCTGAGGGAAGTTCTCGTGAGCGACGCGAACGAGAACTCGGAAGACGAGCGAAGCGAGTCTTCCGTAGGCGGACGACGCAAGCACTGGAGCGAGCGTTAGCGAGTGAAGCGCGCAGCGAGTCCCCCGACCGCAGAGCCGTGGGGGCTTTCGAGGATACCGAGTGCGGGGTATCGATCTCCGGAGAGCGAGAGATCCGACGACAACACGCGAGAATCCGTCTCAATCCCGCAACGCCCAAACACCTACCCGGAGTACGTGAATCCAGCCAGATGGACCCGAAGACCGATATGACGAGCGTCGACCTCGCCGCCGTCGTCGGGGAGCTCTCCCGGTACGAGGGGGCGAAGGTGGACAAGGTCTACCGCTACGGCGACGACCTCGTCCGCTTCAAGCTCCGCGATTACGACCGCGGGCGGGTCGAACTCATCGTCGAGACGGGCGACGTGAAGCGGTGTCACGTCGCCGACCCCGCGCGCGTCCCCGACGCCCCCGGCCGCCCTCCGGAGTTCGCGAAGACGCTGCGCTCGCGGCTCGCGGGCGGCGAACTCGCCGCCGTCGACCAGTACGAGTTCGACCGCATCCTCACGCTCGGGTTCGACCGCCCCGACGCCGCCACGCGGGTCGTCGCGGAGCTGTTCGGCGAGGGGAACGTCGCCGTCCTCGACGAGACGGGCGAGGTGCAGCGCAGCCTCGAGACCGTCCGCCTCAAGTCCCGCACGGTCGCCCCGGGCAGCCGGTACGAGTACCCCCAGTCCCGTATCGACCCGTTCGACGTCCGCTACGAGGTGTTCGCGGCGCGCATGGCGGAGTCCGACACCGACGTCGTGCGGACGCTCGCCACGCAGCTGAACATGGGCGGGCTCTACGCCGAGGAGTTCTGCACCCGCGCGGGCGTCGAGAAGGCGCTGGACATCGCCGAGGCCGGCGAGGAGCAGTACCGCGCCCTCCACGACGCCGTCGTCCGGATGGGCGAGCGGCTCCGGGCGGGCGATCTGGACCCGCGGCTGTACCTGGAGGACGGCGACGTGGTCGACGTCACGCCGTTCCCGCTGGAGGAGCGCGAGGGGCTGGAGTCGGAGGCGTACGACGACTTCAACGCCGCGCTCGACGAGTACTTCCACCGACTCGACCGCGCCGAGGACGAGGCGGTCGACGACACCCCCGACTTCGAGGCGGAGATCGCCGAGAAGCAGCGCATCATCGACCAGCAGGAGGGCGCCATCGAGGGGTTCGACGAGCGGGCCGAGGCCGAACGCGAGAAGGCCGAGGCGGTGTACGCCCACTACGACCTCGTCGACGACGTGCTGTCCACGATCCGGGAGGCCCGCGACGACGGGCGCGGTTGGGAGGAGATCGACGAGACGTTCCTGGAGGGGGCCGACCGCGGCATCCCCGAGGCGGAGGCGGTTCGGGGGGTCGACGGCTCCGACGCCACCGTCACGCTCGACCTCGACGGGACGACCGTCACGCTCGAGGCGCTGACCGGGCCCGAGAAGAACGCCGATCGCCTCTACACGGAAGCCAAGCGCATCGAGGAGAAGAAGGAGGGCGCGCTGGCGGCCATCGAGGACACCCGCGAGGAGCTGGCCGCCGTGCGGGAGCGCAAGGAGGCGTGGGAGGCCGCCGACGGCGACCCCGAGGCCGACGACGACGAGGGCGACGATGAGGAGGAGTTCGCCGACGTCGACTGGCTCTCGCGCCCCTCGATCCCCGTGCGGAGCCACGACCACTGGTACGACCGGTTCCGCTGGTTCGAGACGAGCGACGGCTTCCTCGTCATCGGGGGGCGCAACGCCGACCAGAACGAAGAGCTGGTGAAAAACTACATGGAGGGCGACGACCTGTTCTGTCACGCGCAGGCCCACGGCGGTCCCGTCGCGCTGATCAAGGCGACCGACCCCTCGGAGGCCGCCCGGGACGTCACCATTCCGGAGCGGTCCCGCGAGGAGGCCGCGCGGTTCGCGGTGTCGTACTCCTCGGTGTGGAAGGACGGCCGCGGCGCCGGCGACGCGTACGTCGTCACACCCGACCAGGTGTCGAAGACGCCCGAGTCCGGCGAGTACGTCGAGAAGGGTGGCTTCGTCATCCGGGGCGAGCGCGACTACCACCGCGACGTCGCCTGCGAGGTCGCCGTCGGCGTCCAGGTCGAGCCGGAGACCCGGGTGATCGGCGGGCCGCCCGAGGCCGTCGAGCCGCGGGCGGCGACGACGCTCCGGCTGACGCCCGGCCGGTTCGCCCAGAACGACGCGGCGATGAAGTGTTACCGCCGGCTGAAGGAGCGGTTCGCGGACGAGGGGTTCCTCCGCAAGGTCGCCTCCGCGGACCTGATCCAGGAGTTCCTCCCGCCGGGCGGTAGCGACATCCGCGAGGACTGACCCGTGCTCCCGGAGGCGCTGCGGCTCCCGCTCGGCGATCCGGCGCGCGACGCGCCGACACGCTTCGTTGGCCGCGCGCCACTCCGTCTCCCCGTCCGACGTTCCGACGGCGTAATCGGCTTTGGTCGCCACCCCGCCCGCCTCCCCACGTTCCGGTCCCCGCGGCGGATCCTCCGGGACGGGCTCGTCGGGGCCGTCCTGACCGCCGCGTTCCTGCTCGTCCCGGTCGCGGTGCTCGCCGTCACCGTCGGCGGCGCGCTCGCCGGCGGGATCGACCCGACGACGCCGCTGGGCTACGGCGGGGTGCTCGTCGGCGGCACCGTGACGCTGCTGCTGTCGGCGGCGCTCGTCTACCCGCTGCCGGCGGTGTTGGCGGGGTTCGCCCGCGCCGGCGCGGCCGCGGGGGTTCCGGCGCGGCTCCGAACCGCGCTCTCGGCCCGCCGGCTGCGCGGGATCGTCTCGTCCGGGCGGTACTTCTACGCGTGGACCGTCGGGTCGATGCTGCTGCTGGTCGGGGTGCCGCTGGCGAGCGCCGGCGGCCGGGTCGGCCGGCTCGTCGGCTTCTTCCTGCTGTTCTACCTCGAGGTGGCCGCCGTCGCGGCCTGGAGCCGCGGCGTCGGGGGAAACCGTTAACCTCCGGGCTCCGAACCGCTCGGACATGTTAGAGGACGCCCTCCGCTACCCGGTGAACGGCGACGACCGCGTCGCGACGCTCGTGATCGGCGGACTGCTGCTCGTGTTCAGCTTCCTGATCCTGCCGGCGTTCGTGCTCCAGGGCTACCTCCTGCGGGTGCTCCGATCGGCGGTGGCGGGCGAGCCGTCCGCGCCGTCGTTCACCGATTGGGGGGAACTGCTCGTCGACGGGCTGAAGCTACTCGTCGTCACCCTGGTCTACGGGATCGCCATCGCGGTGCCGTTCGCCGTCGGCATGCTGGTCGCCGGCGCGGGAAGCCTCGCCGGGAGCGACGCCGGCGTCGCGGCGTTCGGGCTGGTCGGCCTGCTCGTGCTGCTCGCCGCGACGGCGGCGGCCGTCGTCGTCGCGTACGTCCTGCCGGCCGCGGTGACGAACCTCGCGCTGGAGGGGTCGATCGGGGCGGCGTTCGACCTCGACGCGATCCGGGACGCCGCGTTCTCCCCGAAGTACCTTGTCGGGGTCCTGCTGGGCGTGGTGCTGGGCGGCGTCGTCAACACGGTGGCGTCGCCGCTCGTGTTCCTCCTGGTCGGTATCCCGCTGCTGTTCTACGGGCAGGTGGTCACCTACTACTGCTTCGGCCGCGGCTTCGCCGAGGCGACCGGGACGCGGGCTCCCCGCCGTCTCGGAGGGACTTTGTAGCCGCCCCGCCGATCCGACGGCATGCGAATCGACTCGCGCGGTCGCGGCGAGGAGGGCCGCGACCGGACGGCGGTCGTCCCCGAGACCACCGACGACCTCTGGCACCTCTCGCACGTCCTCGAGCCGGGCGACCTCGTGGAGGCCGACACGACCCGGCGGGTCACCCGGGACGACGACCAGCTCCGGGACACGGGGGGCGAGCGCGAGCACATGCACGTCACGGTCGAGGTCGAGGACGTGGAGTTCGCCCGCTTCGCCAACCGGCTGCGCGTCGGCGGCCTCATCGTCGGCTGCTCCCGGGAGGACGAGATCGGCCACCACCACACGATCAACGTCGAGGAGCGCTCGGAGCTCACGATCGAGAAGCGCTTCCAGCCCGACCAGCTCGAACGGCTGGAGGAGGCCGCGGAGGCGACCGACGCCCCGGACGTCGCCATCGCCACCGTCGAGGAGGGCGCGGCATACGTCCACACCGTCCGGCAGTACGGCACCGAGGAGTACGCCAGCTTCACCAAGCCGACCGGGAAAGGGGAGTTCGCCCGCCCCCGGAAGGAGCTGTTCGACGACCTCGGCTCGGCGCTGTCGCACCTCGACCCGGAGGCGGTGATCCTCGCGGGCCCCGGCTTCACGAAGAACGACGCCCACGAGTACGTCGACGAGCAGTACCGCGACCTCGCCGACCGCATCAGCGTCGTCGACACCTCGGCGGCGGGCGACCGCGGGGTCCACGAGGTGCTCAAGCGCGGCGCCGTCGCGGAGGTGCAACGGGAGACGCGTATCGCCCGCGAGGCGGAGCTGATCGACGAGCTGACCGAGCGCATCGCCGAGGGCGCGAAGGCGACGTACGGCGTCGAGGAGACGATGGAGGCCGCGGAGTTCGGCGCGATCGAGACGCTGCTCATCGTCGACGAGCGGCTCCGCGCCGAGCGGCGGGGCGAGGGCGACTGGGCGGTCGACGCCAACGACCTCGTGACCGAGGCCGAGCGCAAGGGCGGCGACGTCGTCGTGTTCTCCGCGGAGTTCGCGCCCGGCCGACAGCTCGGCAACCTCGGGGGCGTCGCGGCGCTCCTCCGCTACCGGCTCCAGTGATGGCGGGGCCGGACGCCGACCCGGATGCGGACTCGGTGCCGAACACGGACGCGAACTCTGGGCCGGACACGGACGCGGACTCAGTTCCGAACACGGACGCGAACTCGGGGCCGGGCGGTGGGGCGACCGACAGCTGGAGCGCGTCGCTGGTGACGACGAGCGCCGACTGGGACGACGCGGTCGACCTCCGGATGGCCGTCTTCGTCGACGAACAGGGGGTGCCGGAGGCGCTGGAACTCGACGAGCACGACGAGGCGCCGCTGGACTCCGAGGTGGACCACCTGCTCGTCCGCGACGGCGACGGCGCCGCCGTCGCAGTGGCCCGCCTCCGCGCGGTCGATGCCGACGCCCACTGGACGCCCGCCGGCGACGGGGAGAGCGTCGACGCCGACCGGGTCGCCAAGGTCGAGCGCGTCGCCGTCGCCCGCGAGCGCCGCGGCGAGGGCTGGGGACGGCGCGCGATGTGCGCCCTCGAGGAGCGCGCCCGCGCCCGCGGCCTCCCGGCGGTCGTCCTCCACGCACAGACCCGGGCGGCGGGCTTCTACCGGCGATCGGGGTACGAACGCGACGACGACCGCGGGACGTTCGAGGAGGACGGTATCGAACACGTCCGGATGCGGCGTCGACTCTGAGGGCGCCGCGGCGGGACGCGGTCACACCGTCCGCGGCCGCCGGCGTCGGGCGTCGCCGGTCGGTTCGGCGGGGTATCGCCGCGGACGGAAGCTACAAGCCGCGACTCCGTGACGTTCCGGCACACGATGTCGGGTCCGGCCCGGTACCGGCGCCACGTCATGTGGGCGACGCTCGCGTTCGGCTTCCTGTTCGTCAACTTCTTCCGCAACTCCACGGGAGTGCTGGCGGGCGACCTGGCAGCCGTCTTCGACGCCAACGCCGCGGAGCTGGGACTGCTCCACTCCTCGTTCTTCTACGTCTACGCCGCCGGACAGCTCCCCTCGGGCCTGCTGGTCGACCGCTACGGGCCGCGCCGGGTCGTCTCGGTCGGCCTCGGGGGGATGGCCGTCGGCGTCGGCGCCTTCGCGGCCGCCGACACGCTCGTCGCCGCCTTCGCCGCCCGCTTCCTCGCCGGCCTCGGGGGCGCGGCCATCTACGTCGCGGTGTTGCGCTTCTGTGCCAACTGGTACGCCCCCGAGGAGTTCGCCACCGTGACCGGCTTCACGATCGCCGCCGCCGGGGTCGGCGGCGTGCTCGCGACGACGCCGCTGGCGATCGCGGCCGGTGCCGCCGGCTGGCGGGCCGTGCTGTACGGCTCGGCCGCCGGAATGGGGGTGTCGGCGCTTTCGGTCGGGCTGTTCGTCCGCGACCGCCCCGCGACCGTCGCCGACCGCCCGGCCGCCGCCGACTCCGGCACCGAGACGGACTCCCTGCGGGAAGTGTTGGCCGGTGCCCGCCGCGTCCTGGGGGACCTCGATACGTGGCTGATGGGGCTGGTGCTGTTCCTGGTCTTCGGGCTCAACTTCACGGTCGTCGGGCTGTGGGGGGTTCCGTACATCGTCCACGTGTACGAGGTGCCGGTGTCGACGGCGGCGACGGCGGTGCTTGCGGCCAACGTCGGCTTCGCGCTCGGGTCGCCGGCGTTCGGCGCGCTGTCGGACTACACCGGGCGACGAACGGGGGTGATCCTCGGCTCCTGTGCCGTGTTCGTGCTGGCGTACGGCGTCGTCTTCCTCGCGGTGACGCCGCCGCTTGCGGTCGTCGCGGCCGTGCTGTTCCTCGGGATGGGGATCACCGGCGGCGTCTCCATCGCCTACACAGTCGTGAAGGAGCGCCACGCCGAGGACAGCGGCGCGGCCACGGGGACGGTCAACGGAATGGCCTACTTCGGGGCGGCGGTGTTCCCCGCGGTGCTCGGCGGCGTGCTCGACGCGTACTGGACCGGACGGATCGTCGACGGCGCGCGGGCGTACACCCCGCAGGGGT
Organism: Halobacteriales archaeon QS_6_71_20; assembly: GCA_003020945.1. Classification (GTDB taxonomy): domain Archaea; phylum Halobacteriota; class Halobacteria; order Halobacteriales; family Haloferacaceae; genus Halobaculum. Next base: position 5,268 of record PXRU01000027.1, on the reverse strand, counting down.
ACCGCGTCGCCTTCGGCATCGTCGTGGCCGGCGGCCTGGTCGCGACGGCGTGTGCCCTGGCGCTACACGTCCAGAGCCGGCGACGCGACCGGAGCCCCGACGCCGCCGAGGCGGCACCCGCAGACTCCTGAGGCTCCGCCGTCGGACGGCGGTCCGCGACGGTCGGCGACCGTCCGACCGGAAGTGTGCCGGACCGACCGGGAGCGCGCCGGCTGACCAGGAGCCCGCCGGGCCGATGTGAGCCCGCCGGACCGACCGCGGGGGTGACGGCGCTACTCCCCGGTGAGCGCCTCGCTGGCGGGCGCGAACTCGATCGTGGAGCCGAGCCCCGCCGCCGACGCCTTCTCGTACAGCATGGCGGCGGCGGCGGCCGTCTCGATCCCGGTGCCGCCGGAGTCGAAGACGGTGATCTCCTCGTCGGTCTCGCGGCCCGGCTCGACGCCGGCGACGACCTCGCCCAGTTCCGCGTGGACGTGGTCCTCGTCGACGACGCCCGCCGAAAGCGCCGAGACGAACGACCCCGCGTCCCCCTCCGGGGTCGCGCGGGCGCGCAGGTCCGGCACGTACGTCGACCGCTCGACCGTCGCGTGGTCCAGTTCCCGCCTCCCGGCGTCGTACTGGCCCATCGCGGTGACGTGGGTGCCCGGTTCGAGGAGGTCGCCGTCGAACACCGGCTCGGTCGCGTCCGTCGCGGTGACCACGACGTCGGCGTCCTCGACCGCGGCCGCGGCGCTGGCGACCGCCGCCACCGAGGCGTCGAGTTCGGTGTTCATGTCGCCCGCGAACGACTCGCGGTGCTCCTTCGTCGGCGAGTACACCCACACCGTCTCCAGGTCGCGGACGGTCGCGGTCGCCTTGAGTTGCCCGCGCGCCTGCGCGCCGGAGCCGACGAGCGCAAGCGACGTCGCGTCCTCGCGGGCGAGCGCGTCGACGCCGACCGCGCCCGCGGCGCCGGTCTTGAACGGGTTCATCGACGCGCCGTCGAGCAGCGCGAGCGGCTCGCCCGACTCCGCGTCGAAAAGCGGCGTCACGAACCAGGCGTCGGTCTCGCCGAAGCCGGCGGAGTACGTGTACCCGCCCATCGCCCCCGTCTCGGGCAACACGGCGGCGTAGGCGGTGAACATCCCCGGCGGGTCGGCGTTCACGAGCTTCGTCCGCGGCTCCGCGGGCGCGCCCTCGCCGATCTGTCGGTAGGCGTCCCGGACGGCGTCGACGTACTCCGCGGGCGTCGCCAGCCCCGCGATCTCCTCGCTCGTCAGGAACAGCGTCTCGGTCATGGACCGTGGTATGGGGGGCGCCGTGAAAAGCCCCCACGGCGCGTCCGCGGTCGTGTTCGGACGTGACGGGAAACGGACGACGGGGACGACGAGAGCGAGGATCGCTTTCGACCCACGGTCCCGGGGCTGCGTCCTGCGGTCCGTGCGCCGTCCGGGTTCGGCGAGACGCCGGCCTACTCCCCGCCTCACCCGACGCTGAGCGATCGAGGGGCCGTCGCTCGTCGGAACACTGCCGTCGCCACCCCCCGCGGACTTTTGTCACTCCGTGACACAGGCCCGGCATGAACACGGGACGCCTCGCCGGGGCGGCGGCCGACGCGGTCCGCCCTGCCGGCGTCGGGCTTGCGGCGGCGCTCGGCGGCGGCCTGCTGTACGTTCCAGACGGCGTCGCGCAGGGCGCGGGACCGCAGGCGCCGCTGTCGTACCTGCTCGCCGGCGTCGGCGCGGCCTGTCTCGCCGCCGCGTTCGCGGTCGTCGCCTCCGGCCCGTTCGACGAGCGGGGCCCGGTGTACGGCCCGACGGCGCGCGTGTGGGGGTCGCGCACCTTGGGCGCGCTCGCCGCCTGGGCGGCGCTGGCCGGCTACGTCGCGCTGCTCGGGCTGCTGGCCGAGTGGCTCGGCCGGCTCGCCCCGCTCCCGACGACCGCCCGGGCGTACGTCGAGGGGACCGCCGGCGGCCCGTCCGGCCCGGCCGCGCTGCTGGGCGTCGCGCCGCCCGGGGACGTCGCCGCCGACGCGCTCGCGGTCGCGGTCTGCGTGCTCGCGCTCGGGGCTCACCTGCTGGGTCGGCGACGGGCGACCCTTGCGGCGGCCGTGCCCGCCTGGGGCGTCGTCGTCGGCGTGGGTGCGCTCCTGTCGGCGGCGTTCGTCCCCGGGGTCGGCGAGTTCGTCGCGGGCAACTTCGACCCGCTGTACCCCACCTCGGGGCTCCGAGCCGCGCCCGTTCGGAGCCTCGCGGGCGGCGTCGCCGCCGCGCTGTTCGCGTTCGTCGGCGTGGAGGCCGCGGCGTACGCCGCCGCGGGGGCGGACGACGGGGACGCCGCCGACGAGTCGGGTGCCACGACCGAGCGTGACGGCGCGGCCGACTCCGGGACGACCACCGCCGTCGGCGCTCCTCGGCCCGGCGACGCCGCCCCGGTGGTCGCCGCCGCCGTCATCGCGGCGGTAGTCACCTTGGCCGCGCTCGTCGGACTCGGCGTCGTCGACTGGGTCCGGCTGAACCTCGCGGACGTCCCCGCCGCCGACGCCGTCGGCGCGTACCTCCCCGTCGACCCGGTCGCGGTGACGGTCGTCGTCTCCGTCGTCGCCGGTCCCGTCGCGCTCGTCGCGCTCGGCGTGCCCGCGGCCGGGACGCTCGTCGGGCTGACGGAGCTGTGCCCGCCGCTCGCACGCGGGCCGGACGAGCCGCCGGTCGTTCCGCTCGTTGTCGTCTACGGCGCCGCGGCCGGGCTCGCGGTCGGCGACCTGGCCGCGCGGGCGCTGTACGTCGCGGTGCCGGGCCTGGCGCTGTCGTATCTCGCGGTCGCCGCGAGCGTCGCGGCGATGCCGTCGCGACGGCCGGATCTGTGGTCGGCGTGTCGCTGGCGACCGACCGGTCTGCTCCTCGCCCCGACGCTCGGCGGCGCCGTCGCCGCCGCGGCGACGCTCTCGGGGCTGGCGCTGACGAGCGACCCCGCGACGACGCTCGGGCTAACGCTCCACCGCGTCGCGCTCGCGGTGTTCGAGTTCGAGCTCGTCTCCGACCCGCTGGGCGGGGTCGTCCCCGCGATCCTCGCCTGGGAGCTGGTCGGGGTCGGGCTGCTGGTCGTGCTCCGGGACTACCACGAGACCACGGGCGTCAAGCTCGCGCCGCTGGACGGTCCCCCGGCGGACCCGTCGGCCGAGGGGGACGACGAGTCGGCGCGCGACGGGTCGGTCGAAGGCGGCGACGAGTACGCCGACGACCCGGCGCCGGAACCGTAACCCCGAACCGCGTGGCCGTCCTGGAACGGACGATGGAATCAGGGGCGATCCCGCTGTCGTCGGTCGGAGCGTTCGACCTCCAGGCGACCGTCGAGAGCGGGCAGACGTATCTCTGGGATCGGGCCGACGGGAACATGTACGAGACGATGTCCGCCCACGGGGGCGACCACTGGTACGAGACGGTCGTGCCGCCGATCGACGGGGTGAGCGACGAGCGCGCCGTCGTCCGGGTGCGGCAGGTCGACGACCGCCTAGAGTGGGAGTCGACGACCGACGCCGTCCCGCTGCTCACCCACCTCCTCCGGCTGGACGACGACCTCGACGCGATCCTCGGGTCGACGTCGGAGCTCCCCCTGCTTGAGCGTGCCTACGAGGCGTATCGGGGGATGCGGCTGGTCCGCGACCCGCCGTTCCCCTGTCTCGTCTCGTTCATCTGCTCGGCGCAGATGCGGGTCAGCCGGATCCACCGGATGCAGATGGACATGGCCGACGCGTTCGGCGAGACCGTCGCCCTCGACGGCCGGACGTACAGCGCCTTCCCGACGCCCGAACAGTTGGCCGACCGGACGGAGGCGGAGCTGCGCGACCTCTCGCTGGGCTACCGCGCGCCGTACGTCCGCCGAACCGCGGAGATGGTCGCCGACGGCGAGGCCGACCCTGCCGCCGTCCGGGGGATGGCCTACGAGGACGCGCGCGAGTACCTCACGCGGTTCGTCGGCGTCGGCGACAAGGTGGCCGACTGCGTGCTCCTGTTCTCGCTTGAGTTCCTGGAGGCGGTGCCGCTGGACACGTGGATCCGGACGGCCATCGCCGACTACTACCCCGAGTGCGACGCCGGCGGCTACGCGGAGACGAGCCGCGCGATCCGCGAGCGCTTCGGCGGCGACTACGCCGGCTACGCGCAGACGTACGTGTTCTACTACCTCCGAGCCGGCGGGGAGTAGCCCGGCGTCGTCCGTTCCCCGAGCCGAGAACGCCCCGACACGGCGTCGAGGGAACTGCTCGGCGATCGCGCACTCGCCGTCTCACTCGGCGTCGAGGCCGGCCGCCCGGCGTCCGCGCCGCCTCACTCCGCGTCGACGCCGGCCGCCACGAGCACGCGGTCGACGACCTCGGCGGCCGAGTCGCCGAACACGCGCGCCATCGGCTCCTTCCCGTGGGCGCCGTCGTCGACGATCGCCGTCGGCGCGCGCTCCCGGTCGGCCATGGCGGTCGCGGCCGTCCAGTCCATCGTGCCGGCCGCGTCGGCCGGCTCCTCGCGCCGGTCGACCGTCGCCACGTCGCCGACCTCGGCGAGGCGGTCCAGCGCGGCGTCGGTCGGCCTGACGTTCGCGACGGCCCGGGTCCCCGGGTCGACCCGCCGCACGCCACACAGCAGGCGCGCGAGGTGGTCGGAGGCGCCGCGGGCGACACTTTGCACCCCCAATGTCGCCGAGGCGGAGCTGTTGACCGGCCGCGACGTCGGGACGCCCGCGGACGCGACGGCGGCCGCCCGGGAGCTGCGGCGGGCGGGCGCCGACGCCGCGCTCGTCACCGGCGGCCACCTCGACGGCGACCCGGTCGACGCCTACGCCGGCCCTGACGGGGAGACCCGGTTCGAGCGCGAACGCGTCGACACGGACGCCACCCACGGGACGGGCTGTACGCTGTCGGCGGCCGTCGCCGCCGACCTCGCGGGCGGCGCCGACCCCCGCGAGGCGGTGGCGGGCGCCGAGTTGTACATGGACCGGACGCTCCCCCGCGGACTGCCGTACGGCGGCGGGCCCGGTCCGGTGAACCACCTCGGCGCGACCCGGACGGACGCCGCGACGCCGGACGCCTGCGCGGCGCTCCGGTCGGCCGTCGGCCGACTGGAGACCGCCGGCGCCGCCGTCGCCGACGCCGTGCCGGAGGTCGGAACCAACGTCGCGCTCGCGCCGCCCGGCGCCCGCGACCCCGACGAGTGCGTCGCCGTCGAGGGACGGCTCCGGGCGACCGACCGCGGCGTCCGTCCGGGTCGCGCCGAGGTGGTTCACCGGACCGGGCCCGCC
>PXRU01000026.1 GCA_003020945.1 Halobacteriales archaeon QS_6_71_20 | reverse complement strand
CGTACGCCTGCTGCTGTGATTGTCCCTGCATTGTCAGTCCTCGCGGACGTCGAGTGCCGTCGCCCCGACGCGGCCGCCGAATCCCCCGCCACGCACGTCCAGTTTTGGACGTTCGGCCGTCGGCCGACTGCCCACTTTACGTCCTTATATTGTTCTCATACGCCTATATTCTGGACGATCGCAGGGTATTAATCGGACAAAACGAACGGTTGTCTCGCAAATACTTTTATACCACGACGCCGTCCCCACTGCTGTCGAAATCGAACGATGATGGGTGACAGGCTCAATTCAGTGTACGACCGTCCAAGCAAGCATTGCAGAACAGAGGGGTCGACCGAATGAGTTCGGCCCTCCTCCAGTCCGACCTGAGCGCGATCGTCGAGGCGGTGAACCTCGTCTGGGTGCTCACGGTCACGTTCCTGATCTTCTTCATGCACGCCGGCTTCGCGATGCTGGAGGCCGGGCAGGTGCGGGCGAAGAACGTCGCCAACCAGCTGACGAAGAACCTGCTCACGTGGTCGATCGGCGTGATCGTGTTCTTCCTCGTCGGCGCCGCGCTGTCGAGCGTCGTCGCCGGGTTGACCAGCGGCGGGCCGGTGGACGTGATGGGCGAGTTCGCGGCGATATACGCCCCGGCGTCCTCGACCGCGTGGGTGAACTGGCTGTTCGGGGCGGTGTTCGCCATGACGGCGGCGACCATCGTCTCCGGCGCCGTCGCCGGCCGCTGTAAGCTGCGTGCGTACGTGACCTACACCGTCCTGCTGGCGGGGGTCATCTACCCCGTCGTCGTCGGGCTCACGTGGGCCGGCGGTTTCCTCTCGCAGTTCGGCTTCACGGACTTCGCCGGCGGCATGATCGTCCACGGGATGGGCGGCATCGCCGGCCTCACGGCCGCGTGGGTGATCGGCCCCCGGATGGACCGGTTCAACGACGACGGCACCGCGAACGTGATCCCCGGCCACTCGCTGACGTTCGCCGCGCTGGGGACGCTGATCCTCGCGTTCGGCTGGTACGGGTTCAACGTCGGCACGGCCGCCGCGCCGCTGGCCGAGAGCGGGACGGAGCTCGCCTCCTTCGCCTACGTCGGCCGCGTCGCGCTGACGACGACGCTCGGCATGGCCGCCGGCGCCATCGGCGCCGCCGCGGTCGCGCTCTACCGCACGGGCAAGGTCGACACGCTGTACGTCGCCAACGGGCTGCTCGCCGGCCTGGTCGGCATCACGAGCAACACGGACGCGATCGTCTGGCCCGGCGCGGTCGTCATCGGCCTGCTCGCCGGCGCGCAGCTCCCGATCGTCTTCGAGTTCGTGGAGAAACGCCTGGGGATCGACGACGTGTGTGCGGTGTTCCCGGTCCACGGCTCCGCGGGCGTGCTCGGCGCGCTGCTGCTACCGTTCTTCGCGGTCGACGGGTTCACCGTCGCCTCGGTGGTCGCGCAGGCCGTCGGCGTCACCGTCATCGCCGGTTGGACGTTCGCCGCGACGGCGCTCGTCTTCGGCGCGATCAAGGCCGTCGGCGAGGCCCGCGTCACTCCCGACCACGAGCGCGAGGGGCTGGACACGAGCGAGCACGGCGTCGACACCTATCCCGAGTGGGGGCCGTCCGAGGTCGACGGCGCCGGCGCCGGCGCGACTGTCCGGACCGACGGCTCCGGCGACGTGCGCGCCGACGGCAGCGTCGGAGTCGAGTCCGGATCGGCGGATCCGGATCCGGAGGTGACCCGCGATGACTGACGACGCCGCCGCCAACGACGGCGGGATCAAGATGGTGGTGGCGGTGGTCCGCCCCGACCGGCTCGGCGACGTGAAGAAGGCGCTCGCCGGGGTCGGCGCCCCCTCCCTGACGGTGACGAACGTCTCCGGCCGGGGAAGCCAGCCGGCGAAGAAGGGCCAGTGGCGCGGCGAGGAGTACACCGTCGACCTCCACCAGAAGGTGAAGATCGAGTGTGTGGTCGCCGACATCCCCGCCGGCGACGTGGCGGAGGCGATCGGCGAGGCCGCCCGGACCGGCGAGAAGGGCGACGGCAAGGTGTTCGTCCTCCCGGTCGACGACGCCTACCAGATCCGGACCGGCGAGCGGGGGCCCAGCGCGGTCTGAGTCGCCGACCCGGGGGCCGTCCCGGTCCGCTCGGTCCCGCTCCGCTCGTCGACCGCTTAACCGCCCGCTCAACTGCTCGCCCGGACGCCCGCTGCGCGCGCGACGCGGACGCGGCCGCCGGGAGCATCGCGACGGGGGACCCCACTGGTACTGGTGCTCTCCCCGCGCGCCCGCCACCGTGTCACGTTCCGTGTCACCGCTCCCGCGGCCGCCGCAGTCGCCCGCGCGGCGACGCGTCCGGCTACGCCCGCGACGGTCCGCCAGCCCGTCGCGGGTCGTCACCCGCCTTCTCTCGCGACTCGACCGAACACTCGACGACGCCGCCGCTCACGAAGCCTTCTTGCCATCCCGGCGACTGGAAACGCGCCGTGGCGTTCGATCCGTTGCTCGTCGTCGGCCTCGTCGTCGCGCTCGCCGGGTTCAGGCTCCGCGCGGCTATGCTCGATGCTGTCGGCGTCGGGACGAACGGACTCCTGTCGCACGCGAGCAAGTGGCTCGTTCCCGCGGCACTTCTCGCGATCGCGGCCACACAGGGGCTCACCCCCGCCGATCTCGGGTGGCGGGTGGACTCGCCGGTCCGGACCCTCGGCCGCGTCGCCGTCGGTCTCGTCGTGCTGATCGGCTCGGCGGCGCTCGCTTCGCCCGTGTACGACCGGATCGGAAGCGGGAACGACGAGTTGGAGGCAGGAATGGCCGACCTAGCCGACACGAGCGCCATGGGAAAGGTGTTCGTCGGCGCGACCGCCGGCGCGACCGAGGAGGTGGCGTACAACGGCTACGCGCTCGAACGCCTCGCCGTTCTCACCGGGAATCCGCCGCTGGCCGGCGCGGTCACGGCGACGGCGTTCGTGCTCGGCCACTGGGGAGATCAGTGGAGCCTCTCGGCCGTCCTCCGGATCGCACAGCCGGCGATCCTCGTCACCGGGATGTATCTCTACTGGCGCTCGCTCCCGGTGCTGATCGCGATCCACGCACTCAATGACATTCTGGGGTTGTTTCTCGCCCCCGAGGCCGACGACGCGGAGGGGTCGGACGGGGTCGTAACGCCCGGCGACACCCGGTAACTACTTTCGGCGTCACTCCCCAATCACGGCGTATGAACCACGAGCGTTCGCGGGAGCTGTACGACCGCGCCCTTTCGGCGTTGGCCGGCGGCGTGAACTCCTCGGTGCGCGCGACCCGTCCGTACCCGTTCGTCGTCGAGCGCGGCGACGGCGCCCACGTGATCGACGCCGACGGCAACCGCTACCTCGACTACGTGATGGGGTACGGCCCGCTGCTGTACGGCCACGATGCGCCCGATCGGGTGCAGTCGGCGGTCCAGCGCCACACCAGCCAGGGGCCGATGTACGGCGGGCCGACCGAGGTGGAGATCGAACACGCGGAGTTCATCGCCCGGCACGTCCCCTCGGTGGAGATGCTCCGGTTCGTCAACTCCGGCACCGAGGCGACCGTCTCGGCGGTCCGGCTCGCCCGCGGCTACACGGGCCGCGACAAGATCGTGATCATGCAGGGCGGCTACCACGGCGCCCAGGAGTCGACGCTCGTGGAGGCCGGCGACGACCCGTACCACACCCACCCCTCCTCCCCGGGGATCCCCGACGAGTTCGCCGAGCACACGATCGCGGTCCCGTTCAACGACGAGGCGGCGGTCCGGGACGTCTTCGACGAGCACGGCGACGAGATCGCGGCCGTGATGACCGAGCCGATCCTCGCGAACTACGGCATCGTCCAGCCAATTGACGGCTACCACGAGACGCTCCGCGAGCTCTGTGACGACCACGGCTCGCTGTTGATCTTCGACGAGGTGATCACCGGCTTCCGCGTCGGCGGACTCCAGTGCGCCCAGGGGAAGCTCGGCGTCGTCCCCGACGTGACGACGTTCGGGAAGATCGTCGGCGGCGGCTTCCCGGTAGGCGCGATCGGCGGCCGGGCGGAGGTGATCGAGCATTTCACCCCCAGCGGCGAGGTGTTCCAGTCGGGCACCTTCTCCGGCCACCCGGTGACGATGGCCGCCGGCCGCGGGTACCTCTCGTACGCCGCCGAGAACGACGTGTACGACCACGTGAACGCCCTCGGCGAGCGGCTCCGCTCCGGTATCCAGGACATCTGTGAGGACCGGGCACCCGAGTACACCGTCGTGGGGACCGACTCGATGTTCAAGACGGTGTTCACACGCGACGCGCCCGAGACGTTCGAGAACCACTGCGAGGGCGGCTGTCGCCAGCGGGAGTCGTGCCCCCGGTTCGGCACCTGTCCGAAGACCGGCGCCGACACCGGCACGGCCGCGACCGAGCGCTGGGAGCGCGTGTTCTGGCAGGAGATGAAAGGGCGGGGGATCTGGCTCACCGCCAACCAGTTCGAGTCGCAGTTCGTCTCCTACGCCCACACCGAGGCGGACATCGAAGAGACGCTGGAGGCGTACAAGGAGGCACTCTGATATCCTCCCAAAGCTAAAACCGGATCTTTCTCCTCGCGCACCGGTACGCGCTGAAGGCTACTGGAATCGCGTGGAGACGAGACGTCGTACACCCGAACGCTTGTATTACTCTACTGCGTAGGTACAACCGTCGATGTCGAGTAATAGCTGCGACCCGGCGGTCGTCCGCGTCTCCGAGAAGGGACAGGCGACGATCCCGAAGGCGCTTCGCGAGAAGTTCGGCATCGAGGCGCCGGGGAAGGTGTTCGTCTACGAGGCGGACGGCCGGGTCGTCCTCGAACCGGTCCTGTCGATGGCGGATCTCCACGGCATCCACGCCGGTGACCGCGAACCGGGAGCGGTGTCGGACCGTGTACAGGAGGTCCGCGAGGCGGAACGGGAACATGAGGACGAACGCGCGGGGCGATTCCGACACGACGAGGACGACGGGAAATGAGCCGTCGGGTCGTGTTCGACACCGAGGCGGTCGTCGCCTTCCTCTACGGCGAGTCCGGGCACGCCGAGGTGGCCGACCTGCTCGCCACCGTCGGGGACGGGACTGCCGAGGGACGGCTCGCGGCGATCAACGCAAGCGAAGTGTTCTATCTCGTCGCTCGGCTCGAAGGGGACGATGAGCGGCCCACGGACGCGTCGCTCCGTGCGGCCGACCGGGACGTGCGCGCCCTCGAACGTCGCGGGCTGTCGATCGAGCGTGCGGACTGGCGACTCGCCGGCGAGGTGAAGGCCGCCGGGGATATCTCGCTCGCGGACGCGTGTGCGGTCGCGCTGGCACACGAGCACGACGCGGCGCTCGTCGTCGGCGGCGACGACGACTTCGCGGAGCTTCCGGTCGAGGTCGAGCTCCTGCGGTTCCGGGACGGTCCGGGGTGATCCTGCGGTCGGTCGCTCCGCGGGATCGCTCGTGGGCCGAACCCTCCGTCGAACCATGCGGGAGGACCGGCGACGGCCGCGGTACGATGTCGCCGAAGCACCCTCGCATCCCTCTCGCGGAGCCAGGGGCGAGCTTCGACGAGCGCTCGACTACCTCTCGGACCCCGGGTCACCGCGCGCCTCGATCCGCTGCTCGTACTTCTCGATCGCCTCGTCGAGCGCCTCGTCGGCGTTCACGTCGAGGGAGCTACACAGCGACAACAGCGAGAACAGCGCGTCCCCGAGTTCGTCACGCTTCACCCTCAGGTCCTCGGGGTGTTCGCCGTACGTCGTCGACTTCGCGGCGTCGCCGGCGATCTCGCCCACTTCGCTGGCCAGATCGAGCGCCTGGTACGCCGGGCGGCCTTCGAGGTCGTGCCGGTCGGAGAAGGCGGCGACGCGGTCCTGCGCGTCCATGTTGAACACTACCGACATGGCGACAAAACCGTCCCGGTCGCGCTACCCCCGAAGCCGACGCAGCAGCCGCGAGACGAGCCCGCCGTCGTGGCGCTCGGGCACGTCGTCCCACAGCGCGAACGCGGCGACGACGTCCGCCTCGCGGCTCGCGACCGCCGCCTCGCGGTCGGGCGCGACGACGCCGAGGGTGATCTCGTAGTGGCCGTAGTAGCCGAGCTTCAGCAGCTGGCGCTCCCGGAAGTCGACGACGAACTCCCGGACGTCCTCGGGGATCTCCGGGGCGACGAGGACGAACGAGAAGTCCGTCCCGAAATGTTCCTCGTCGGCGTCGACGCGCTCGTCCGCGAGGGCGTGGCCCAGCTCGACCAGCCGTTCGAGGTCCCGGACGGTCACCGAGGTGACGCGACGGGCGAACAGGTGTTCGTCGCTGCGGTGGTTCGCGTAGTCGAGCGACGGATGGAAGAACTCCTTTTGCGAGCGGATCCGCATCGACCCGTACATGTCGAACGGCTCGCCCCGGGCGCGGTAGTCGCGTTCGAGGTCGTAGTTGAACATGAGCCGGTCGCCGACGCGGTTGAGGTACTCGTCGTCCCAGGTGGGGACGTCCTCGTAGGCGTCGCCGTCGAGGATCTGCCCGTGCTCGTCGGTCCGCGGCTCGCCGCCCGAGCCGGAGTCGGCGGTATCCGGGTCGACGCCCGCACCGACGCCGTCGGAAGCGGAGCGCGAATCGGCGTCGGCGGGATCGGCGCTGACGACCGTCTCGTCGCCCTCGCTTGTATCCCCGTCGTGATCGCGGGTCGCCTCCCGCCCCGCATGCGGTGTCGAGAACCCCTCGCGGTCGTCGTCGCTCATCTCACGCCTCCGGCTCGTACGGGTGGACGTCGTCGACGGCGGGGGCGCCGATCGCCAGCGCGGTCACGCGGCCGTCGGCGTCCGCGGGGTTGTGGGCGCGCTGGGGGCTGTCCGGCTCGACCGCGAACGCCGACCCCTCGGGCACCTCGAACGCCCCCTCGGGCGTTTCGACCCGGAGCGTCCCCTCGATCACGTAGAACAGCTCCTCCTGGTCGTCGTGGTAGTGGTACGCCAGCGGGAGGTCCTCGCCCGGCTCGGCGCGGAACCAGTTGGCGGCCAGCTCCTCGAAGCCCGCGGCGTCGCCCACGCGGCGGAGCTCACAGGGTCGGTCCGGCACCGGCTCCAGGTCCTCGGGGTTCACGACGTGGTATCCCATACCTCGCGGGACGGCGACGGGATCCAAAAGCCCGTCGTCCGGGCGCGGCGGGCGGGGAGACGAGGGTTTATCATCGTCGTCCGTCATGATCGGGACGACACTCATGGGACTCGGAAAGCGAGAGGCGTGTGGCCGGTGTTCGATGTCGACGGTCGTCGACGCGGCGGAGGACGGCGAGGACGCGGCCGACCGCGACCCGTTCGGCGGAGGCGGCGACGCGGCTCACCTACGGCGAGCGCTGAGCGGTCGCGGACCGGCGGGGGCGGCGACGACCGGCCGGCGACTCCCCTCGCCGGGACGCGGGCGTCAGACGCCCGTCGGCGGCGGAGAACTCCTTATCAGGCTCGGGGTCATAGCCGCCCGCCACCCACATGGAAGAGAGCATCTCCGGCTTCAAGCTCCGCGGCGAGTGGGGCGACATCGTCGAGCACGGCGAGCGCATCACTCGCGCCCTCCACGAGGCCGGAGCGGCCGACGCCGACCGCGACGCCTTCGAGGAGTGGGACGAGTGGCGGCCGAAGGCGCACGAGCGGCTCGGGGAGGACGTGAGCGAGAAGACCGCCGACCAGGCCAGCGTCGGCGAGGGCGCCGGCGAGAAGGAGGGGAAGAGTCCCGAGGACGACCTCCAGACGGCCGGCGAGAAGCTCTCCGAGTCGTACCAGCGCGTCGAGAGCGGCGACAACGACGGCGCGCTCGACTCCTGGAAGGACTCCATCGACCACGTCGCCCGGGCGGCCGACTCCGCCGGGCGGAAGGCGGTGCGGCGGGTCGAGAACACCGTCTACCGGAAGGTGATGACCCAGATCGCGCCGTACTACTTCGACAACGAGCTCGTCTCCGCGAACGTCCAGAAGTCCGCCCGGGAGGAGGACGGCGAGGGCCCCGAGTTCGTCTTCGAGGTGAACGTCAACAACGACGAGCTGAAGGAGGACGTCTCCGAGCGGCTCGCCGGCTACGAGGACAACGTCGACCGCTGGCACGTCGACACCCCCAAGGAGGTCGAAAGCGCCGAGGCCGCCGAGGGCGCCGAGGCGCCCGTCGACACGGTCGAGGACGGCACCGAGGGGGAGTCGAACCCGACGACAAACTAAGGGCGATCCGTCGCCTGCGACGTTTGTCGTCGGGTTCGAAGAGTTCGACGACGAACTGAGACCCCCGTCGTCCGCCGACAGCGCGGCGTCGGCCGTTACGCCGTCGTCACCCGCTCCTTCAGCTCCACCCGGTAGCCGAACGGGTCGCGGACGTACACCGCGCCGGCCTCGCCCGTGGCCCCGAGCGGGCCGTCGAGCGTCTTCTCCACCTCGATCCCCGCGTCGGCCAGCGCCGCGGTCGTCGTCTCGACGTCCGCCTCGACGACGAGGGCGATGTGGTCGTAGTTCGTCGCCGTCGGCGGGTCGAACTCGTCGGTCGGCCAGAGGTGGATCACGTGTTCGGGCGCGAGCCGCACGTCGAAGAACGGCTTCTCCCCGGCCTCGAAGCGGTCGACGCCCTCCAGTTCGAAGCCGAGCCCGTCGGCGTAGAACTCGCGCGCGTCGGCCAGTCCGTCGGCGGGGATCCGGAGGTTCACGTGGTCGATGGTGCGGACGTCCATACCGGGGCGTGGCGTCGCGGAGACAAGAAACATAACGCCGTGCCGAGGACGCACGGGTATGCAACCGCTGGAGATCGACGCCGGCGAGCTCACCGCCGAGGAGATCGTCGACGCCGTCCGCGAGGGTCGCCGGGTCGTCGTGACCGCGGACCTGTTCGGGAGCGAGCGGCGGCTCACGCTGCGCCACGACGGCGAGACGTACTACTGCGACACGCCGACGCGCCTCCACAGACACGACGACGAGGCGGAGATGCTGACGTGTATCCGGCGGATGGGGTACGCCAGCGACGGCGACGGCGGCGACGCGATCGGCGGCGACGATGCGGGCGACGGCGATACGATCGGCGACGACGACGAGTGAAGCGCGGCCGACCCCCGGCGCTGACCGCGAACGTCGGGATTTATTCGCCGAGACGGCCTCGGTGGAGACGACATGACCGAGCCGCCCGAGATCGACGACCTCATCGACACCCAGGACCCGAGCTTCGGGCACGTAATGGCGTGCGTCTTCGGGATCCGGGAGCACGAGAGCCGGACGTACCTCCGGCTGCTGGAGAACCCCGGGAGCACGGTCGAGGAGCTCGCGGAGGTGCTGGAGCGGGACCGCTCGAACGTGAACCGCTCGCTGACGACGCTGCTGGAGAAGGGGCTGGCCCGGCGCGAGCGCCGGCTGCTCGACCCCGGCGGCTACGTCTACCAGTACACCGCGACGCCGCTGCCGGAGGCGAAGGAGCTGCTCCACGGGGCGCTCGACGAGTGGGCCGAGGCCGTCCACGGCGTCATCGAGGAGTTCGACGGCGAGTAGCCCCCGTCGCGCCCGGCGGCTCCCGCGTCCCGCTCCGGTCGTCGCTCGCCCGGCCGTCCCCGCTCCCGACCGGCCGGCACTACCCGCCCCGAACAGCCCACTTTTACCCGGCGAGTCCGACCGTCGCCCCATGAGCCTCGCCCTCGACGCGCCGGCCCAGTCGGCCCCGCCGGAGGCCGACGACGGCGTCTGGTTGGAGTGTATCGCCTGCGGCGGCCAGTTCGCGCCGTTCGACGACGTCCGGTTCACCTGCGACGACTGCGGCGGCCTGTTCGAGGTGCGGTACGCCGCCGAGCCCACGTGGGACGACTTCGAGGGGGAAGGGGTGTGGCGGTACGCGGCCGCGCTTCCATTTGATGAGGGCGTGTCGTTGCCGGAGGGCCACACCCCGCTGCACGAGGTGCCCCGCCTGCGCGAGGACCTCGGCGTGAACCGCCTCCGGATCAAACACGAGGGGATGAACCCCACCGGCTCGTTCAAGGACCGCGGGATGACCGTCGGCGTGCGCGTCGCGCGCGAACTCGGCGTCGGCCGGCTCGCGTGCGCCTCCACCGGCAACACCTCCGCGGCGCTTGCGGCGTACGGCGCCCGGGCGGGCATGGAGACGCTCGTGTTGCTCCCGGCGGGGAAGGTCGCCGCCGGCAAGGTCGCACAGGCGAGCCTCCACGACGCGCGGATCTTAGAGGTCGACGGGAACTTCGACGCCTGCCTCGACATCGTCCAGGAGCTGGCGACCCGCGGGGAGGTGTACCTCCTCAACTCGCTGAACCCGTTCCGGCTGGAGGGGCAGAAGACGATCGGCTTCGAGATCCTCGAGGAGTTCCGCGACGACCACGGCCGCTTCCCCGACCGGATCGTGCTCCCCGTCGGCAACGCGGGCAACACCGCGGCGCTGTACAAGGGGTTCCGCGAGCTCGTCACCGCCGGCGCCGTGGAACCGGAGGAGGTGCCGGCGCTCACCGGCGTCCAGGCCGCCGGCGCCGCGCCGATGGTCGAGGCGGTCGAGGAGGGGAACGACGGGATCCGGCGGTGGGACTCCGTCGAGACGGTCGCGACCGCCATCCGCATCGGCAACCCGGTGAACGCGCCGAAGGCGCTGCCGGGGATCCGCGCCACCGGCGGCACCGCCGTCGCCGTCGAGGACGAGGCGATCACCGAGGCCCAGCGCGACCTGGCCCGCGAGGGCGTCGGCGTCGAACCCGCCTCCGCCGCCTCCGTCGCCGGGCTCCGGAAGCTCCGCGAGCAGGGGCGCGTCGACGCCGACGAGGACGTGGTCTGTCTCACGACCGGCCACCTGCTGAAGGACCCCGAGGCCGCCTACGAGGCCGGCGACGACCCCGAACCCGTCGCGAACTCCACGGAGGCCGTACTGGAGCACATCGGCGCCCGGTAGAGACGCCGACGGGAGCGGCACCGTCCGCGGATCGGCGACCGCCGAGACGCGCCGCGTCGGACGTCCGTCCCGCGCCGGGCACGCGTTCGTCCGACGCGGCTTTTTCCGCCCGCGTGTGGTACTCGGTAGCATGAGCGGGACGGCGGGCCGGGACCGCGACGGCTCCGACGACGTCTCCGCCGCGGAGACGATCGACCGGCTCAGACGCGAGAACGACCGGCTCCGACGGCGGCTCGACGAGAAGGACCGCGAGCGGCGGCGCATCGTCGAGCGCTACGAGACGCTGCTCGACGCCGCGCGCGAGCACGACGACCGGGCCGACGGCGACCGGGGCGGCGACGGCCGGGGCGGCGACGAACCGGGCGACAGTCGGAAGGGAACGCCGGCCGGGAGCGGCGGCCCCCGATCGGTGGCGGCGGCGGTCCGGTCGGCGATCCGGCGGGCGCTGGGTCGCCTCCGGGGCCGGTGAGGGGTCCGTGGGCGACCGCCGGCCGAAGCGACGCCGACCGCGTCGCCTCAGCGGTCGGCGTCGGCGCCGTCGAGGGTGATCCGGTCGACCGAGGTGATCCGGTCGTCGTCGAGCAGTCGGTCGACGGCGTCGTCGGAGAGGCGGTCGTCGAGGTTGTACACCGTCAGCGCCTCGCCGCCGATCGTCTCGCGGCCGTTGAACATCCCGGCGATGTTGACGCCGGCCTCGCCAAGCACCGTGCCGATGAGGCCGATGACGCCCGGCTCGTCGCGGTTGCGCGCGACGAGCATCTGGCCGTACGGTCGGGCGTCGACCCGGTAGCCGTCGATGCGGACGATGCGGGGATCGTCGCCCGCGAGGAGGGTGCCGCGGACGGACAGCTCCGCGTCGCCGTCCGTCACCGTCACCGTGACGAGGCTCCGGAAGTCCTCCGCCTGGCGGGTCTTGCTCTCGGTCACGCCGATGCCGCGGTCCTCCGCGATCTGGGGGGCGTTCACCGCGTTCACCTCGTACTCCAGCGGCGAGAACACGCCCTTCAGCGCGCTGGCGGTGACGAGGTCGACGTCCTCCTCGGCGATGTCGCCCTCGTAGCCGACCTCGACGCCGGAGATACGCTCGCCCAGCAGTTGGGCGGCGATCTTGCCGGCGGTGTCGGCCACGTCGAGGTACGGCTCGATGCGGGGGAACGCCGACTCGTCGACCGAGGGGGCGTTCAGCGCGTTGACCACCGGCTCGTCCTCGAACGCCGCGAGCACCTGTCTCGCGGTGTCGAGCGCGACGTTCTCCTGGGCGGCCTCCGTGCTCGCGCCGAGGTGGGGGGTGACGATGACGTCGTCGACGTCCAGCAGCGGCGAGTCCGGCGACAGCGGCTCCTCGGCGAACACGTCCAGCGCCGCGCCGGCGACGGGGCCGTCCGCCACGGCCTCCGCCAGCGCCGCCTCGTCGACGATGCCGCCGCGGGCGCAGTTGACCAGGTAGGCGTCGCCCATCGTCTCCAGCTCCTCGGCCCCGATCATCCCCTCCGTCTCGGGCAACAGCGGCGTGTGGATGGTGACGAAGTCGGCACGCGCGAGGCAGTCGTCGAGGTCGTCGACCAGCTCCGCGCCGAACTGGGCGGCGCGCTCCTCGTTGATGTACGGGTCGTAGACGACGAGATCCATCCCCAGGGAGTCGAGGCGCTTGGCGACCTCCTGGCCGACGCGGCCGAGGCCGACGACGCCGAGCGTCTTGTTGTTCACCTCGCGCCCGAGGTAGTCGCCTTTCGCCCACTCGCCGTCCGCGAGGCGGCCGTGCGCCTGCGGGATCGACCGGGCGGCGGCGAACGTCATCGCGACGGTGTGCTCGGCGGCCGCGCGGACGTTGCCGTCGGGGGCGTTCGCGACGACGACGCCGTGGTCGGTCGCGGCGTCGACGTCGATGTTGTCGACGCCGATGCCGGCGCGGCCGACGATGCGAAGCGACGGGGCCGCCCCGAACACCTCGGCGGTCACCTCGGTCCCGGAGCGGACGATCAGCGCGTGGGTGTCCCCGACGGCGTCGAGCAGCGCCTCGCCCTCCAGTTCGTAGCCGGTGACGACCTCGTGGCCGGCGTCCCGGAGCGTCGCGATCCCCTCCTCGGCGATCGGGTCCGTGACGAGTACCTTCATGCGCGACCGGAGTTCCGGCGCGTGGTAAAGGCTTTCCACCTC
The DNA here is from genome assembly GCA_003020945.1 of Halobacteriales archaeon QS_6_71_20. Classification (GTDB taxonomy): domain Archaea; phylum Halobacteriota; class Halobacteria; order Halobacteriales; family Haloferacaceae; genus Halobaculum. Next base: position 113,416 of record PXRU01000026.1, on the reverse strand, counting down.
GGCGGAACTCGCCCGACAATCTGTCCACGTAAGTGGATATTTGACCCCCACGTCTCGGATCGATATCCCACGTGTGTGGATTTTTCGGCGGCACGTGGGCGGGGCGGTCGGCGCGTTCGGCGGCGGCCGGCAGGCGGCGGAAGCGGACCGCGAGGCCGGGCACCGACGGCGAGCCGCGAGGCGGGGGACGGCGACCCCCGGCCGAAGGACTCCCCCGAGCCGGGGAGTTGAAGCCGCGGCCGCCGAACCGTGAGCCGTGACGCGACTCGTGGCGTTCGACTTCGACGGGACGCTGTCGGACTCGGAGATGACGGTGCTGCTCGGCGAGCGGTGCGGCGTTGCCGACCGGATGGCCGACGTCACCGAGCGGGCGATGAACGACGAGCTCAGCTACGCCGAGAGCCTCCGGGAGCGCGCCGGACTGCTCGACGGGCTGGACGAGGCCGAGGCCGAGACGGCGTACGGCCGCGTCGAACTGCGCGAGGGCGCCGCGACGGCGATCGAGCGCCTGCGCGAGCGGGGCCACCACGTCGCGATCCTCACCGGGGGGTTCGAGCGCGGCGTCGCTCGGGCGCTGGAGGAAGCCGGAGTCGAGGTCGACGAGATCGTCGCCAATCGGCTCCCGATCGCGGACGGTCGCCTCACCGGCGCGGTGGAGGGGCCGCTGATCGAAGGGACGAAAGACGGGCAACTGGCGCGGGTCGCCGACGAACGGGGCGTCCCGATGGACCGGACCGTCGCGGTCGGCGACGGCGCCAACGACCTCCCGATGCTGGAGGTCGCGGGGCTGGCGGTCGGCTACGAGCCCAAGCCCGCGGTCGAGCCCGCCTGCGACGTGGCCGTGTCGTCGATGTCCGAGCTGGCGGCGCTGTTCGAGGACGAGGGCCTGCTCGTCGCAGACGCCTAACTCGGTTCGGAAGTTCGCTCTCGCCGTCGCCCTCCGATGGATTGACGCGAGGGCCGTCCCAAGCGCCGGCGATGAGCACGCCCGCGGAGGTCGACGCCGACGACCTGCGGTTCGCCGAGCCGGACAACCCCTATCTCCTGGACCCCGACGCCGACTTCGCGCCGGTCGCGGCGCTGGACGCGACCGACGCCGAGCGGCAGGCGGCCCTGCTCCGGGCCGCGATCCGCGAACACGACCACCGCTACTACGTCGCCGCCGACCCGCTGATCGCCGACCGGACGTACGACGCGCTGTTCGCCCGGCTGGCGTCGCTTGAGGAGGCCTTCGACCTCGACGCGGCGGGCTCCCCGACGCGGAGCGTCGGCGGGACGACGCTCGACGAGCTCGACACGGTCGAACACGTCGCCCCGATGCTGTCGATCGACCAGTCGGGCGAGGCCGACGACGTCCGGGAGTTCGACGAGCGCGTCCGCCGGGCGCTCGCCCGGAACGGGGACGGCGACGCCGCCGAGTCGGCCGTCGACATCGAGTACTCCTGCGAGCCGAAGTTCGACGGGCTCTCGGTGGAGCTGGTGTACGAGGACGGTCGGTACGTGCGGGCGGCGACGCGGGGCGACGGCCGCGAGGGCGACGACGTGACAGAGCAGGTGCGGACGATCCGCTCGGTGCCCGCGCGGCTCGGCGGCGAACCGCCGGAGACGCTCGCCGTCCGCGGGGAGGTGTTCATCCCCCGCGACGCGTTCCAGGAACACAACCGCGAGCGCGTCGCGGCCGGGAAGGAGCCGTTTGCGAACCCCCGCAACGCCGCCGCCGGCACCCTCCGACAGCTCGACATCGACGCCGTCGCCGAGCGGCCCCTGGACTGTTTCGTCTACGATGTCCTCGGGTGGGAGTCGGGCGACGGCAACGGCGACGACGACAGCGACGGCGACGGCGAGGAAAGAGCGACGGGCGCGCCCCCCCGCCCCGACACCCACCTCGGGGAGCTGGACGCGCTGCGCTCGTTCGGCTTCCACGTGAACGACCGGGCCGAGCGCGCCGACGACATCGAGGCCGCCGTCGACTACCGCGACCGGCTCGCGGCGGCGCGGGCGGACCTGAACTACGAGATCGACGGCGTGGTGATCAAGGCGAACGACCGCGCCGCCCGCGAGGCGCTGGGGACGAAGTCCCGCTCGTATCGGTGGGCGTTCGCGTACAAGTTTCCCGCACGCCACGAGGTGACGACCGTAGAGGACGTCGTGGTACAGGTGGGTCGCACGGGGCGGCTCACGCCGGTCGCGCTGCTGGAGCCGGTCGACGTGGGCGGGGTGACGGTGTCGCGGGCGACGCTGCACAACCCCGAGGAGATCGAGTCGCTCGGCGTCGGCGTCGGCGACGAGGTGCGGGTGAAGCGCGCGGGCGACGTGATCCCGCAGGTCGCGGCGGTGGTGGAGTCCCACAGCGACAGGCCGTACCGGTTCCCGTCGGCGTGTCCCGTGTGCGGGAGCGAGGTGGAACGGGACGGCCCGCTGGCGTTCTGCCCGAACGGGCTGGCGTGTCCCGCGCAGGCCGAGCGCGCGGTCGTCCACTACGCGAGTCGCGGGGGGCTCGACGTCGAGGGGCTCGGCGAGGAGTCCGTCGAACAGCTCCGGGAGGCGGGGCTCGTCGAGACGCTGCCGGATCTGTACCGCCTGCCGGACAGGCGCGAGGCGCTCGCCGCCCTGGAGGGGTGGGGGGAGACGAGCGCGGACAACCTGATCCGCGAAATCGAGGCCGCCACCGAGCCCGAACTGGCCGACTTCCTCGCGGCGCTGGGCGTCCACGAGGTGGGTGAGGCGACCGCGCGGCGCCTCGCGCGCCACTTCGGCACGTTCGAGGCCGTCAGGCACGCGAGCGAGGCGGAGCTACGGGCCGTAGCGGACATCGGCGAGACGGTCGCGCGGACGGTCCGCGACTTCTTCGAGGCCGAGCAGAACGCCCGTGTCATCGACGACCTCCTGACGCACGTCGACCCGCAGGAGGCGGAAGTCGAGGACGCCGGCGACGCCCTCGACGGGCTGACGTTCGTGTTCACCGGCTCGCTGTCCGCCCCCCGGAGCGACGCGCAGGAGCTCGTCGAGGCATACGGCGCGAACGCGACCTCGTCGGTCTCGGGCAACACCGACTACCTCGTCGTCGGCGAGGACCCGGGCGCGAGCAAGCGCGAGGACGCCGCGGCGAACGACGTGCCGGAGCTGAACGAGGCGGCGTTCGCCGACCGCCTCGCCGAGCGCGGGATCGAGTGGCCGCCCGGGAGCGGGAACTGACCGGCCGCGGCGGCGCGCGGCGGCCGACCGTCGTGTCGGCCGCGAGCGCACGGGGGAGGAGCGAGCCGCGAACGTAGCGAGCGGCGAGCGAGTCGGCCGGGGAGGCAGTGGTCACAGAGTGGAGCCGAACGGGAGCGGGAGCGTTCGAGCACTACGCGACGGCCGACTGTGCTCCGTCCGGCGGCCCGAGCCCGTCGACCGGCTCGACTACAGGTCGGCCTCCTCGAACCGCCACAGCCCGAGCAGCGGCGGGACGAGCATCCACGCCGCAAGCATCGCGAGCGCGGCGATCTCCGTGTCGAGCGCGTAGCGGCCGGCGGCCTCGGTCCCCGCCTGCCCGGCGGCGAACAGGAAGCCGTTGACGAACTCGACGGTGAGGATCTTGAACGACTCGATCGGGTTCACCAGCCGGATCAGTCGGAAGACGCCGGCGGCGTCCAGCGGGAACCAGCCCGGGAACTGCCGGCCCGAGATGTACAGCTGGAGCGGGAGCTGGATGACGCTCCAGATCGGTCCCGACAGGAGATAGACGACGACCGGGCCGGCGACGGCGATCCGCTGTGACCGCACGCCCGCGGAGAAGCCGACCGCCAGCGCGACGAACGCCGAGCCGAGCAGCACCGTGAACAATAGGTAGCCGACGTACACGCCCAGGTCGAGCGACAGCGGCGTCACGAGCGCCACCACCAGCGGGAGCACGAAGCTGATCGCCACCGGGACGCCCAGTGCCGCCGCGCGCCCGAGCACCTTCCCGAACACCACGTCGCTGCGGGAGTGCGGCAGCGCCAACAGCAGCTTGATCGAGCCGGTCGTCCGCTCGCCGACGATGGCGTTGTACGCGATGACGACGCCGATCAGCGGCACCAGCAGGGTGACGAACAGGTCGCGGACGACGAGGCTGTTGAACAGCGCCGACGTGGAGGCGTCCCGCGGGACGAGGTACACCGCAAGCGACAGCAATAGCGAGAATAGCGCCGCCAGCACCAGCACCCACCGCGAGCGCACCGCGTCCTGGAAGTCCTTGCGCGCGACCGCCTCGACGGTCATTCGGCCACCCCCGTGTCCGCGGCCGCGCCGTCGTCGGTCGTGTCGACCCTGTCGCCGTCGCCGGCGTAGGTGAGAAATAGGTCCTCAAGACTGGCCTCCTCCGTCGAGAAGTCCTTCACCGTGACGCCGGCGTCCTCAAGCGCCCCGATCACCTCCGTTTTCGCGTCGCTGTCGCAGGAGACGGTGACGGTGCCGCCGTCGGTGTGGGCCGAGGAGACGCCGTCGAGCGCGCGCACCCCCGAGAGGTCGTCCTCGCCGGCGGCGTCGACGGTGACGACCAACTGCGCCTCCCCGCCGACGGCCTCGCGCAGCCCCGCGATGGAGTCCTCGGCGACGAGTTCGCCCTCGCGCATGATGCCGACGCGGTCACACACCGCCTCCACCTGCCCGAGCACGTGGCTGGAGAAGAACACCGTCGCCCCGCGCTCGGCCTCGCTGCGGACGATCTCGCGCATCTCCTTCGCGCCCGCCGGGTCCAGCCCGGAGGAGGGCTCGTCGAGGATCAGCAGGTCGGGGTCGCCGACCAGCCCCATCCCGAGGACGAGCCGCTGGCGCATCCCCTTCGAGTAGTCGCCGGCGCGGCGCTCGGCGGCGTCGGCGATGCCGACCCGCTCCAGCATCGCGTCCGGGTCGCCATCGAGCTCCTTCGAGCGCATGGCGAACTCGACGTGCTGGCGTCCGGTGAGCCGCTCGTACACGTCGTACCCCTCGGGGAGCACGCCCGTGTTGCGGCGCACCTCCACCGACTCCGCCTGCGCGTCCCGTGAGAGCACCCGGACGGTGCCGCTGGTCGGCCGGACGAAGTCGAGGAGCATGTTGATCGTCGTCGACTTCCCGGCGCCGTTGGGGCCGAGGAAGCCGAACACCTCGCCCTCCTCGACCGTGAGGTCGAGGTCGCGGACGGCCGTTACGTCGCCGTACCGCTTCGTGACGCCCTCCAACTCGATGGCGGCCATGTACCGCCCGCTTCCGTCGGTCCCCGCTTTAGACTTTGGGAGTCGCCCCGGCAGCCGGCGAACGTTGCCGTAACTCCCGTGCATATCCGTTCGAAGGAATATTTCCGTGGTACATGAACGACGACGCCGACGCCCCGACTCCGTCCGAGGGGGCCGCGACGGGGGACGGGGAGCGGACGGCCGGAGACGGCGGCGGCCGAACCGCCGGGTGGGGGGCGCGGACGCGCGCCCTCCACAGCGGCTGGGCCGGCGACCCCGCGACGGGCGCGCGTGCGCCGCCCATCTATCAGACCACCTCATACTCCTTCCCCGACGCCGACACCGCCGCCGACCTGTACGCCCTCGAACGCGAGGGCGACGTGTACACCCGCATCTCCAACCCGACGGCGCGGGTGCTGGAGAGACGCCTCGCCGACCTGGAGGGTGGCGTCGACGCGGTCGCCACCGCCTCGGGGATGGCCGCCATCGACACGGCGACGAGCCTGCTCGCCCGCAGCGGCGACAACGTCGTCGCCAGCGCCGACATGTACGGCGGCACGGGCGCGTACCTCGCGCACATGGCCTCGCGGCGCGGCGTCGAGACGCGCACCGTCGACACCCTCGAGTACGGGGCGTACGCCGAGGCGATCGACGACGACACCGCCTACGTCCACGTCGAGACGCTCGCGAACCCATCGCTGGTCACTCCCGACATCGAGCGTGTCTCCGAGATCGCCCACGACCACGCGGTGCCGCTGGTGGTCGACAACACGTTCGCGACGCCGGCGTTGTGCAGTCCGATCGACCACGGCGCCGACGTCGTCTGGGACTCGACGACAAAGTGGATCCACGGCGCGGGCACGACCGTCGGCGGCGTGCTCGTCGACGGCGGCACGTTCCCCTGGGACCACCCGGACGCCGACTACCCGGAGCTGTCGGGGGAGAACCCCGCCTTCGGCGTCGACTTCTCCGAGCGGTTCGGCGAGCGCGCGTTCGCACGGGTTGCGCGCCACCGCGGCGTGCGCGCGCTCGGCAACCCGCAGTCCCCCTTCGACGCCTGGCAGACGCTCCAAGGGCTCTCGACGCTGCCCGTCCGAATGGAGAAGCACTGCGAGAACGCCCGCGTCGTCGCCGAACACCTCCGGGACCACCCCGAGGTCGCGTGGGTGACGTATCCCGGCTTCGCGGACCACCCGACCTACGACAACGCGGCCGAGTACCTCGACGGCTTCGGCGGCATGGTCGTGTTCGGTCTGGAGGGGGGCTTCGACCCCGGGAAGCGCCTCTGTGAGGAGGTGGAGCTGGTGTCGTTTCTCGCGAACATCGGCGACGCGCGCTCGCTGCTGATCCACCCCGCGAGCACGACCCACGCCCAACTCACGGAGGCGGAACAGCGGGCCGCCGGCGTGCGCCCGGACCTGCTCCGGCTCTCCGTGGGGATCGAAGAGCCCGCGGACGTCGTGGCGGACCTGGACCGCGCCATCGCGGAGGCGACGTCGTGACGGCCGTCGAGTCGGTCGGCGAGTTCCGCTTCGAGTGCGGCGAGTCGGTGCCGGACCTGCGGCTCGCCTACGAGACGTACGGCGAGTTCGACGGGTGCGCGGCGGGAACCGCCGCAAGCGAGCGGACGGAGTCCGCGAGCAACGCCGTCCTCGTCTGTCACGCGCTCACCGGGAGTCAGCACGTCTCGAACGCCCCTCGAAGCGAGGAGCACGACGCCGACGCCGTCGGCGGAGACGAGGGGGACGGCGACGACGCCACGGCGACGACGGGCGTCCAGACCGCGGGACAGGCCCGCGCGTGGTGGGACGACGTGGTCGGCCCGGGGAAGGCCATCGACACGACCGAATACTACGTCGTCTGCGTGAACGTCCCCGGCTCCTGTTACGGCTCCTCGGGGCCGCCCTCGGAGGGGCCGGACGGCGAGCCGTGGGGCACCGATTTCCCGCCGGTGACGATCGGTGACTGGACACGCGCGCAGCGCCGGCTGCTCGACCGCATCGGCGTCGGCCGCCTCCACGCCGTCGTCGGCGGCAGCGCCGGGGGGATGAACGCCCTGGACTGGGCGAAGCGCTACCCGGACGACGTGCGTCGGGTGGCGGCCGTCGCGGCGGCGGCGCGGCTCGACACGCAGTGTCTGTCGCTGGACGCCATCGCGCGCCGGGCGATCACCACCGATCCGAACTGGAACGGCGGCGACTACTACGGCGCCGACCGGCCGAACCCGGACGACGGGCTGGCGCAGGCGCGCCGCATCGGCCACGTGATGTACCTCTCGAAGGCGTCGATGGCCCGGAAGTTCGGCCGGCGCGCGGCCGGACGCGGCGCCTTCGACGACGCGCCCCCTGACCCGACGGCCCGCTTCTTCCCGTACCGCGAGGCGGAGTCGTACCTCGACTACAACGCCGACTCCTTCACCGGGCGGTTCGACGCCAACAGCTACCTCTACCTCACGCGGGCGATGGACGAGTACGACCTCGCCGCCGGCTGCGGCTCCGACGCGGAGGCGCTGGCCGCCTTCGAGGGGGAGCTGCTCGCGCTGTCGTTCACCGGCGACTGGCACTTCGCCGTCGAGGAGTCGCGGCTGCTCGCGGGGGCCGCCCGCGACGCCGACGTCCCGGCGGCCCACCACGTCGTCGAGTCCGACCACGGCCACGACGCGTTCCTCGTCGAGCCCGAGTCGGTGGGACCGCCGCTGCACGACTTCCTCGCCGACGGGGTCGACGGCCGGGCCGTCCGCGACGAGGACGACCCCGAGCCGTCGAACGGCGGCTCCGGGAGTCCCGAGCGCGCGCCGGTCCACGCGAGCCTGTTCCCGGGGTAGCCGCGGTCGGGTAACGGAGCTGACAGGCGGCCCGCGCGACCCGACCCTCGTGGCGACGGGCGGGTCGCGTCCGTACGCCGACGGCCGGGCCGCACACCCGCCTCGCCGCCGGCGACAGTCCTCAGCGTCGCATCGACGGCAGTGGTCCCGTGATCGCCTTTCAATCCTCGCCCGCGATGGGCGTCGGCCGGCCGCTGGCGCGGCCGTTCGTCCGCGGAGGCAACGCTTTACTTGCGGTCGGTCGACGGCCCCCGTATGAACTACCGGGAGGTCGAGGCGACCGGGGAGTACCTGGCGAGCCTAGATAACGGGGCCGACTGGCGCGAGGAGATCGAGTCGCTGGCCGACGAGGTGGGCGCGGACGCGGCGTGGTTCAACGCCATGGGCGCCGTGCAGGACGCCGAGGTGTGGTTCTACGACCAGAACGACCGGGAGTACCGCTCGGTGTTCTTCGACGAGCCGCTGGAGGTCGCGGCGTGTGTGGGGAACGTCGCGCTGCTTGCGGGCGACCGCTTCGCCCACACGCACGCGGTGCTGTCGCGCCGGAACGGCCAGGCGCTCGCCGGCCACCTCGACGGCGGCACCGTGTTCGCGGGCGAGGCGTACCTCCGCGCGTTCGAGACGCCGCTGGAGCGCGAGCACGACGAGGTCACTGACCTGGACCTGTGGCTGTAGACCGGGCGCGGGGCACCCGGCGGACGACGAACCGCTTATTATCCTCCCCGTCACACGGGAGTGACATGCATCGACGACCCCGGCGCGCGGACCGAGGCGACCCCCTCGTCGCCGCCGATCCGACGGGGCCGTCACCGCCGACGCCGACGAGACGTGAACCCAACGAGCGACGGCGATACGGCATCGGCGACCGACCGCGAGGCGGCATCGACGAGCGACGACCCGAGCGAACGATCGCGGGGGCGACGCGGTGAGGCCCGAGGACGAGCGCTACTTCGCGCGCATCGAGGAGCGGCTCGACGAGGCGTTCGAGCACGCCGAGGCCGCCAAGTCCCGTGGGAAAGACCCCGAGACGGAGATCGAGATCCCCGTCGCCCGCGACATGGCCGACCGCGTCGAGAACATCCTCGGCATTCCGGGCGTCGCCGAGCGCGTCCGGGAGCTGGAGGGGGAGACGTCCCGCGAGGAGGCCGCCCTGGAGCTTGTCACCGACTTCGTGGAGGGGAGCGTCGGCGATTTCGACGGACGCGCGGGGAAGATCGAGGGGGCCGTCCGGACCGCCGTCGCGCTGCTCACCGAGGGCGTGGTCGCCGCGCCCATCGAGGGGATCGACCGCGTCGAGATCCTGGAGAACGACGACGGCACCGAGTTCGTCAACGTCTACTACGCCGGCCCGATCCGCTCGGCGGGCGGCACCGCGCAGGCGCTGTCGGTGCTGGTGGGCGATTACGCCCGAGCGCTGCTGGGGATCGACGAGTTCCGCGCCCGCGACCGGGAGGTGGAGCGGTACGCCGAGGAGATCGCGCTGTACGACACCGAGACCGGGCTCCAGTACACCCCGAGCGACGAGGAGACGAAGTTCATCGCCGAGCACATGCCGATCATGCTCGACGGGGAGGCCACCGGCGACGAGGAGGTCTCCGGCTTCCGGGACCTGGAACGGGTCGACACCAACTCCGCCCGCGGCGGGATGTGTCTCGTGCTCGCGGAGGGGATCGCGCTGAAGGCGCCGAAGATCCAGCGCTACACCCGCAAGCTCGACGAGGTGGACTGGCCGTGGCTCCAGGACCTCATCGACGGGACGTACTACGACGCCGGCGGCGGTGAGGGCGAGGCCGAGAGCGACGGCGAGGGCGAGGGAGCGAGCGTCGACGGCGACGCCACAGCGACCACTGCCGACGCCGACGACGACGCGGCGGAGGCGGCCGGAGGAACCGGGTCGCCGCGGCCCGACTCCTCCGAGAAGTTCCTGCGGGACCTGATCGCGGGACGGCCCGTCTTCGGCCACCCTTCGGAGCCCGGCGGCTTCCGACTGCGGTACGGCCGCGCGCGCAACCACGGCTTCGCGACCGCGGGCGTCCACCCGGCGACGATGCACATCGTCGACGACTTCCTCGCGACGGGCACCCAGATCAAAACCGAGCGCCCCGGAAAGGCCGGCGGGGTCGTCCCCGTCGACTCCATCGAGGGGCCGACCGTCCGCCTCGCCAACGGCGACGTGCGCCGGATCGACGACCCCGCGGAGGCGAAGGAGCTCCGGAACGGCGTCGAGGCGGTGCTCGACCTGGGCGAGTACCTCGTCAACTTCGGCGAGTTCGTCGAGAACAACCACCCGCTGGCGCCCGCCTCCTACGTCCGCGAGTGGTGGGAGCAGGACCTCGCGGCCGCCGGCGCCGACCTGCAGGCGTTGCGGGACGACCTCCGGGTCGACCTCGACGACCCCGACGCCGAGCGGGCGCTCGCGTGGGTCGACGAGTACGACGCGCCGCTACACCCCGCCTACACCTACTGCTGGCACGACGTCTCCGTCGACGAGTACGACGCCGTCGCCGAGGCGGCCGCGAACGGCGAGGTGACCGGCGACCTCCTCGTCGTCGAGCACACGGAGCCGGTACGGGGCGCGCTGGAGACGCTGCTCGTCGAGCACACCCAGACGGAGGACGCCCTCCGGATCCCCGACTTCCGGCCCCTCCTCCGGCAGTTGGGGGTCACGGACGGGCTCCGGCGGGAGTGGGAGTCCGCCGACCTCTCGGCGACGGCCCGCGAGTGGGACGGCGGCGACAACGCGATCCGCGCGGTCAACGAGGTGGCGGAGTTCACGGTGCGCGAGCGCGCCCCCACCCGGATCGGCAACCGGATGGGCCGCCCGGAGAAGTCCGAGAGCCGCGAGCTGTCGCCGGCGGTCCACACGCTGTTCCCGATCAAGGAACACGGCGGCAACCAGCGCTCCGTCGGGCAGGCGGCCCGCGAGCGCACCGAGCAGGGGAAGGGGGTGTACGACGCGCTCGTCGGCGACCGCGCGTGCCCCGACTGCGGCACACATACGTTCAAGCCCGAGTGTCCCGACTGCGGCGCCCACACCGAGCCCCACTACGAGTGCGAGGAGTGCGGCACGGTCCGTGAGCCGGACGAGTCGGGTCGGGTGGAGTGTCCGCGCTGTGAACGCGAGGTCGAGAGCCCCGACTGGCAGACGATCGACCTCGACGAGGAGTACTGGTCGGCGCTGGAGCGGGCCGACGAGCGCGAGGCCGGCTTCGAGATGCTGAAGGGCGTGAAGGGACTCACCTCGGCGGACAAGACGCCCGAGCCGATCGAGAAGGGGATCTTCCGGGCCAAACACGGCGTCTCCTCGTTCAAGGACGGCACTGTCCGCTACGATATGACCGACCTCCCCGTCACGTCGGTCCGCCCCGAGGAGCTCGACGTCACCGCCGACCACTTCCGCGAGCTGGGGTACGAGACGGACATCGACGGCGAGCCGCTCGTCCACGACGACCAGCTGGTCGAGCTGAAGGTGCAGGACGTCGTCCTCTCGGACGGCGCCGCCGAGCACATGATGAGGACGGCCGACTTCGTCGACGAACTCCTCTCGGACTTCTACGACCTGGAGCCGTTCTACGAAGTGAACGAGCGCGACGACCTCGTGGGCGAACTCGTGTTCGGGATGGCGCCGCACACCAGCGCGGCGGTGGTCGGCCGGGTCGTGGGGTTCACGAGCGCCGCGGTGGGGTACGCACACCCGTACTTCCACGCCGCGAAGCGCCGGAACTGCTTCCATCCGGAGACGAAGCTCTGGTACCGTGACGAGGCGGACGAGTGGCACCACGGCCGGATCGACGAGTTCGTCGAGGCGCGACTGGAGGAGCCGGAGGAGGACGACTTCGGAACGCTCGTCTCCGAACTCGACGGCGACGTGTTCGTCCCGTCGGTGACCGAGGACGGCGAGGAGGTGGTGAGGCCGGTCGAGGCGGTGTCGAAGCACGTCGCACCCGACCACATGGTTCGGGTGGAGACGCGGAGCGGCCGGGAGATCACGGTGACGCCGGACCACGAGATGCACGTCCTCGACGGCGACGAGATCGACTCGAAGGCCGCGAGAGATCTGAGTGAGAACGACCACGTCGTCAAGCCGGCGCACCTCGACGTGATCGACGGCAGCAGTCCGAAGCGGTTCGACCTTCTCGCCGAGTTCGTCGACTCGGAGACGATCGGAAACGACCGGCTGATGATCAAAGGGCTGGAGAAGGACTCGCTCTACGAGCTGTTCACCGACCGGTTGGCCGACGGGTGGGACGGCCAATTCTACCCGCTGAAAAGCACCGCGGAGTACCTCGGGCTCTCGAAGAAGGGCCTGAGCAACTACCTCTACCGCGGAAGCCTTCCGGCGGACCTGCTGCTTGAGCTCTTCGACTCGACCGACGCGATGCTCGCGTTCGTCCCCGCCGACGTGAAGCTGGGCGTGAAGCGGGACTCGACCGAGATCCACAGAACCGTCGAACTGAACGAACGGGTCGCGACGCTCCTCGGCTACTACGCCGCGGAGGGATTCGCGCGGGAGCAGGAGACGCCGAAGGGCACGATCCATCAGACGACGATCTGTGGAACCGAAGCGCAGGCGCGTGAGTTCTACGTCGAGGTTCTGCGCGAGGAGTTCGGCGTCGACCCGTACCGCGAGAACGACGCCAAGGTCACCGTTTCGGGTAGGTTGCTCCGTGCGTTCTTCGACACCGTACTCGACGCCGGTGTACTCGCGGGAACGAAACGGGTTCCACAGTGCGTTTTCGACGCCGAGAACCGTATCATCGAGGCGTATCTTAGCGGCTACTTCAGCGGCGACGGGACCGCCGATAGAAACACGGCCGCCGTCAATGCGACGACTGTTAGCCGGGAATTAAAAGAGGACCTCTTGGCGCTACTCACGAGACTGGGTATCGTCAGTCGGGTAAACACGACAGATCCCGTACCGTTAGTCGAGAAGTTCCCCGAGTTCTACGAGATCGACGATCCCGCAGTGTCGGCACGGGCGTACGTGATCACCGTCACGGCCGAAGACGCCGCGAGATTCGCCGAACGTGTCGGGTTCCACCTTCAGCGCAAGGACGCGCGCCTCAAAAGACAGGTACGAGAGCGGGGGACGATGAAACGCAGAGCCTTCGATGGCGGGCTATCGGACGCGCTCGTGGAATCAGTCTCCACGGTCGAGTACATCGAGTCCGATACGGAACACACCTACTGCCTCACGGTCGAGGACACGCACTCGCTCGTCGCCAACGATATGTCACAAAATCAATGCGATGGCGACGAGGACTGCGTCATGCTGCTCATGGACGGGCTGCTCAACTTCAGCAAGTCGTTCCTCCCGGACCAGCGGGGCGGTCGAATGGACGCGCCCCTCGTCATGTCCTCGCGGATCGATCCCACGGAGATCGACGACGAGGCGCACAACATGGACATCGTCCGACAGTACCCCAGGGAGTTCTACGAGGCGACCCGGGAGATGGCCGATCCGGAGTCGGTCGCGGAGCGCATCCGACTGGGGGAGGACACGCTCGGCACCGACGACGAGTACCGCGGCTTCGACCACACCCACGACACGACCGACATCGCGCTCGGGCCGGACCTGTCGGCGTACAAGACGCTCGGGTCGATGATGGACAAGATGGACGCCCAGCTCGAACTCGCCCGGAAGCTCCGCGCCGTCGACGAGACGGACGTCGCCGAGCGCGTCATCGAGTACCACTTCCTCCCGGACCTCATCGGGAACCTCCGGGCGTTCAGCCGGCAGGAGACCAGATGCCTCGACTGCGGGGAGAAGTACCGGCGGATGCCGCTCACCGGCGACTGCCGGGAGTGTGGCGGCGACATGACGCTCACCGTCCACCGCGGCTCCGTGAACAAGTACATGGACGTGGCCCGCCGGGTCGCCGAGGAGTTCGGCTGCCGGGAGTACACCAAACAGCGCCTCGAGATCCTCGACCGCTCGCTGGAGTCCGTGTTCGAGAACGACAAGAACAAACAGGGCAGCATCGCGGACTTCATGTGAGGTGAGCCGGCGGCCGAGCCGACGGTCGACGACCGGCTGCCGCGGACTATCGACGGGACGTCTCCCGGCCGCTGGCGGCGCGCGGGCGAACCGGGGTCGCCGGCGCGCCGGCGTTTCGTGTCCGACGGGAACGGTCACCGAGCTTTAGCGGACGGTCGCCGAAGGCCGCCGCATGGTCGGAGACTCGGGGGAGCAGCCGGAGGACGTCTCCGAGACGGAGCTGGAGGAGCTAAGCCTCGGCATGAACGTCTACGACGACGACGGCTCGGAGCTGGGGCAGGTCCGCGGCTTCGACGAGGCGGGCTTCTACGTGACGATGCGGGAGGGGGTCCAGGCGCTGAGCATCGAACACGCCCGCACCGGACACGAGTTCGGCGAGGGCCACCTCATGTGGCGCTGCACGCAGTGCGGCGAGATGGGCGAGATCGACGACGGACTCCCCGACACCTGCCCTAACTGCGACGGGCCGAAGGAGGGCCTCTACTACTGGACCGAGGACTGACCGCGGGGGTAACCCGGCGGAGTCAGCAGGCGGAAACGAGCGGGGGATCGACCGGACGCCGCCGGTGGCGACCCGAGGGGGGGACCGAACCGCTCTTGCGACGGCCCGCCGACAGCAGCGTATGGAGATCGTCGTGTACGGCGCCGGCGCGCTGGGGAGCCTCGTCGGCGGACTGCTCGCCCGCGAGCACCACGTCACGCTCGTCGCCCGCGACCCACACGCCCGCCGCGTGGCCGGTCAGGGTCTCCGCGTCGTCGGCGAACTCGACGCCCACACCCGGCCGCGGGCGACGACCGACCCGACGCCCGCGGACCTCTCGGCCGACCTCGCGCTCGTGACGGTGAAGGCGTACGACGCAGCGGCGGCCGGCCGGGCGCTCGCCGCCGGCGACCCCGACGTCGTCTGCTCGCTCTCGAACGGACTGACCGAGGAGACGCTCGCGGCGGAGCTGGGCGACAGCGTGCTCGCCGGCGCCGCGACCTACGGCGCGGAGCTGGTCGGTCCGGGCGAGGTGCGCTGCACCGGCGTCGGCCGGATCCACGTCGGGGAGCTCGACGGCGGCGCGAGCGAGCGGAGCGGACGGGTCGCCGCGGCCCTCCGCGAGTCCGGCCTCGACTGCGAGGCGGACCCGGAGATGCCCCGCCGGCGCTGGGAGAAGCTCGCCGTCAACGCCGGCATCAACGCGACGACGGCGCTCGCGCGCGTGCCCAACGGCGCGGTCGTGGACGGCCCGGGCGGCGCCCCGGCCCGTCGGGCGGCCCGCGAGACCGCACGCGTCGCCCGCGCCGAGGGGGTCGACCTCACCGAGGACGCGGCGACGGCAGCCGTCGAGACCGTCGCCAGCGAGACCGCGAGGAACCGATCGTCGATGCTGCGGGACGTTGAGGCGGGTCGTCGGACCGAACTGGAGGCGATCCACGGTGCGGTCGTCGCCCGCGGCGACGAGCACGGCGTCGCCACGCCGACGAACCGGACGCTCGCGGCGCTGCTGCGCGCGTGGGAGTCGGAACACGTCGACGAGTAAGTCCGTGATCCCGGGGCGATGAGCGCCGCGGGCGACGCTACTCGACGTATCCCAAGTCGCGGAGCCGCTCGGTCGCCTCCTCGTCCATCTCGGCCAGCGAGTCGTCGGTCACCTCGGCGGCGTCGGCGTCGGTCCAGGCGCCGCCGGCGGCCGCCTCGAACCGCCCGAGCCGCGCCTCGGCCGCGGCGACACGGTCGTCGTCGCCGCCGGCCAGGTTCCGCTCCTCGGCCGGGTCGGCGTCGAGCCGGAACGCCTCGTCGGGGATCCGGTCGATACGGACGTACTTCGCGTCGGCGCTCCGGGCCGCGCGCATCCGCGAGTAGAAGCGGGACTCCTCCGGAAGTTCGATCCCGGCGCCGGCCGCCTTCTCCTCCAGCTGTTTCAGCTCGA
Source organism: Halobacteriales archaeon QS_6_71_20 (assembly GCA_003020945.1). GTDB lineage: Archaea > Halobacteriota > Halobacteria > Halobacteriales > Haloferacaceae > Halobaculum. Next base: position 97,501 of record PXRU01000026.1, on the reverse strand, counting down.
CGACGGGCCGGGAGTACTCGACGAATCCGAACTCGCCGTCGGGGGAGGCCCGCTGGCCCGGGTCGCGGTCGGCGTCGGCGACGCCCGCGAACTCCCGGTAGTCGGCCGACAGCAGCGAGCGCGTCCGGTCGAGCGCGACCGCCTCCTCGCCCGGGGCGGCCGGCTCGCCGCCCTCGACGCCGAGGCTGTCGAGCACGGTGTGGTAGCAGTCGATCAGCTCGACCGTCCCCTCGCGGCGGTCGGGTTCGAGCGCCGGATGCTTCACCAGCAGGGGAACGTCGACCAGCTGGTCGTACAGGCAGAACTCGTGGCCGTAGAGGTCGTGTTCGCCGTGGAGCTCGCCGTGGTCGGCACAGACGACGACCGCGGTGTCGTCCCAGCGGTCGGTCTCCTTCAACCGGTCGAACAGCCGCGCGAGTTGGTCGTCGATGTGGGCGATCTCGGCGTCGTACAGCCCCTCGATCGCCGCCCACTCCTCGTCGTCGATGTCGCGGGCGCCCGAGTTGTACTCCTTGGAGTTCTGGCACACCGCCGTCGAGTCGACGCCGGGGGCGTACTCGTCGGCGTACTCCTCGGGGGGGTGGTACGGGAGGTGCGCGTCCATCAGATTGAGGAACGCGAACCAGTCGTCGCCGTCGGCGGCCGCGTCGTCGACGAACGCCATCGTGCGGTCGATCACCGCCGGCGTCTTCGAGTCCGCCCCCTCGCCCGAGGCGAGATACTCGTGGGCGACGTTGCCCAGGGAGACGAGCTTGTCCGCGACCGACCGGAGCGCGTCGCTGTCGTTCATCGCCTTCCACGCCCGCGCGAGCGGTCCCGACAGCAGGTCGCCGGGCATCACCTCGAAGAAGTTGTCCTGGTCGTCGAAGCCGTCGGTGAGGTGGGTGTACGGAGTGATCCAGGCGTTCGAGGAGTAACAGGCCGTCCGGTAGCCCGCCGCCGACAGCGTCTCCGCGAGCGTCGTGGCCCCCTCCAGGTACGGGTTCTCCTGGTCGGCGCCGTGGGCGTGGGGATACAGCCCGGTGAACAGCGACGCGTGCACCGGGAGCGTCCACGGCGCGGGCGCGACCGCGTTCTCGAACACCGTCGCCTCCTCGGCGAACGCGTCCAGCGCCGGCGTGGTCCCGCCGTCGTAGCCGTACGGCCCGAGGCGGTCCTTTCGGACCGTGTCGAGCACCACGAACAGGACGTTCTCGACGGAGTCGTCGCTCATGTGCTCGGGATTCCGCTCGCCGGTAATCCCTCTTCTGGTCTGGTGGGCGTTCGGCGCGCGACCGGGGCATAGTACGGACCGGACACCGGGACCGGAACCGGCCGGGCGATGAGGTATGAAGGCCGAACGCCGGCGCCCCCATCACCCGTACGGATCGCTGCCGTCGTCATTCCCCCCACGGCCGGCGGCTCGGACCGTCGCGCTGTACACGCCGGTCCGATCCAGGTCGATCGGTATTTGATATCGCACTATGAAGTTTATCAGTGGGCGGCAGCGGGTCCGGGCGGCCGTCGTCGACCCGCCGAGCGATGCTCCCGGGGGAAGAGGAAACCACGACTCCGAGACCAGTGAGAGGCCGGAGATCGGGACTCAAGGAGGAGTCGCCAGTCGATCGGGGACGGAGCGGTCGCTACGGGGAGCGAGCGGGAGAACAGAGAGAACGAACGGCAGTCGGCGAGGCGCGTGCGAGCCGCGTCAGAACGGGGCCTGCGGCCCCTCGTCGGACTCGCCGTCGTCGGCGCTGTCGCCCGGGAACGAGGGGGACATCCCGTCGTCGGAGTGGCCCATACCGCCGAGGTCGCCGTCGGCGCCGCCACCCATGCCGGTGTCGGCGACGACCGTCTCGATCTCCGGGATCTCCTTGGTCATTCGCGACTTGATCGCCTGGATCGTCATCGGGGAGATGCCACAGCCCGAGCAGGCGCCGCCCAGCTGGATGTGCACCTCGCCCGACTCGCGGTCGAGGTGTTGGATGGCCGCGCTGCCGCCGTGCATCTGGATCTGCGGGAAGTTCCGCCGGAGGAAGTTGGTGACGCGCTCGCGGAGCTCGTCCTCGCCGCCGTCGTTGTGGGAGTCGGTGCTCATTACCGAAAGATAGGCCGCACGAGGGTTTCAAGCTTGTGCTCGGTGGGAGCGTCGCTTCCGTCGGATCTGCGGTCGCGCGATCACGCCGCCTCGGGCGGTTCGAGGTCGAACACGCGATACAGCTGCGACTCGATCTCGTCGACGTAGCGGTCGAGCGTCTCCGCGACCCGCTCGTCGTCGACGACGATCGCGGTCAGGCGGTCCGTGGGATCGTCGGGCAGTTCGACGGTGAACGCCCCGCGCTTCTCGTCGTAGAACGGCTCCGACTCGTTGAGGATCTGCTGATCGATCGCGTGGACGAGCTCCGAGTCGTAGCGCTCGTTCATCGCCTCGAACGCGTTCTTGTACGCCCGCTGGAGCTCCGCGAAGTAGTTGGCGTACTTGTCCTCGAACAATGCGGGGTCGAACTCGGTCATTGACTGTCGATCCGCCGGCAGCGGGGTAAGCGCGACGGTCCCCTGTCGTAAATCGGATGGCGCGATATAGAACGGCGACGTTCGGAGACGGAGACGCGCCCCCAAGTCAGGCGAGCCGTCCCGCCCGAGCAGGGTGAACCGCTTCCGGATATCCGTACGCACGCGCACCGGCGGACGGCGAAGACGGTCGGTCCGCGGCGTCACGGTCGCCCGTCGGCGTCCGTCGTCAACCGCGTGCGGCGGGCGGTGTCCGTGTCGGTCGGCGCCCGAGACCCCGCCTCGGTCGGTGGCTTCGGGGCACCACCGGAACAGCCGTCAATGAGCCGCCGAAACGGCCACCGACAGTGAGCAGGGCACCGTGCGGTTCACGGCGGGAGGGAAGCGAACGTTCCGGTACGTGCCTCGTCCGGATCGGCCGACCGGGCGGCGTGGGCCGTCTGTGTCGCAGCAAGCGCGGAGTCGATCGGGGAGCGCCGTCGTTACGAACCGGGATCAGGTATCGAGAGACAGAGTTAGCAGGCCGAGGCAGGAGCGTCTCTCAGAACGTCTGCCACGCCGTCGACGCCTGCTGGCGTTCGCGGACGCGGAGCTCGCGGGCGCCGTTCTCCTCGCGGGTGTTGATTACGGCGTCGAACGGCTCGTACATCGTGTGCAGCGTCTGCTCGTCGTGCATCGTGGAACCGATAACCGCGACGGTGGTCCACCCCTCGCTTTCCACCTGTCTGGTGAGCACGCGGACGAACTGATAGACGTCCTGCGGGTCGAGATACATCAGCAGCTCCGACAGCGAGTGGATGCCGACGCCAATGGAGGTGTCGAACCCCCGGAACGCCTCGTACAGGTCGGTGAACTTCATCCCGATGTCGGTAACGTTCTTCGGCGAGGAGGCGTATCGGACGAGTTCGTCCTCGACGAGGTCGCCGCCGCGCTGCTTGGAGACGCAGTCGACGGCGCCGACCGACCGCGGGTCGACGCCGGCGACCTCCGCGTAGTCGCGTCTGACCTCCTCGACGGGGTCGCCGGTGGTGATGAGGACGCCCCGCTCCCCGGCGTCGGCCAGCAGCCGGAGCATGAGGTCGTACTTGCCGGTCATGGGCGGACCGGCGATGAGAAGGCTCCTGCCTCCCCCGCCGCCGAACGAAAGCGGGGCGTCCTCAAGCATGTCAGGGAGGAAACGGCGGACAGCTAAAACCTTTGTCCAAATCGACGGAAGCGACGGCTCGGATCGGTGCGCGTTCACGACTCCGACCCGTCGTCCGCCGGCGAGGACGACCCGAGCAGCGCCGGGAACTCTAGCGCGTCGAGGTCGCGCCCGCCGTCCGGGAGTCCCGCCCGATCCAGCGTCGCGGGGAACTCGGTCGCGCCGACCGGCCGGCCGGCGACGGGCCGCCCGGTTTGCCGTCGGCGACGGCGTCCCCTCGACCAGCCCCGTCCAGACGGCCTCGGCGGAGTCCGCGTCGCTGTCGTCGCGCACGACCGTCGCCTCCCGGTAGGCGAGGTCGATGATGCTCCGGTCGTAGGAGCTGTCCAGCGTGTTCCGGAGGCGGTCGAACTCCTCGTCGTTCTCGTAGCCGAAGGAGGCGGCGACGCCGAGGACGTACGCCCGGCGGAGCGCCTCGTCGCCCGAGACGTCTCCCCAGTCGGTCCCCAGCTTCTCCCCGCACATCGGTTGGTGACGGTGCGGCTCCCCGCCTCGCCGACGACGAGCCCGGCGTCGGTAAAGCGGAGGTCCTGGATGTCGGTGTCGACGTCGGCGCCGCGCATCTTCACGACCTGGAGCCTGCGCCGCATCCCGGCGTCCTCGATGCGGCTGTGGAAAAAACGACGTCGTGAGCCAGGAGGTGCTCGTCGGCGTACGCGGAGGGGTCGGTCATCTCGAAAATAGGGTATGTCGTCACGTCCGTGCGCTTCGGCACCGAGAGGAACCGCATCGTCGCGTCGTCCTCGTCGTCGAGGATGTAGCACAGCAGCATCGACGAGTCGATGACGACTCGGCCGATGCTGCGGGACTCGATGAACGAGTCGATCCGGTCGGTGACGCCGTTGACGTCGCGAGACCGCCCGGCCGGTTCCGTCGATGACGAACGACTTACCCGCGGCCCCGTCGCACGTCGACGCATGAGTCACGTCCCGGAGTTCGAGGTGATCCCCGCGGTCGACATGCAGGACGGGGAGGTCGTCCAGCTGGTGCAGGGGGAGCGCGGCACCGCCACCCGCTACGGCGACCCGGTAGAGGCGGCCCGGCGCTGGGTCGACGCCGGCGCGGAGACGCTCCACCTGGTGGACCTCGACGGCGCCTTCGACGGCGAGCGGGCCAACGCCGCCGCCGTCGACGCGGTGCTGGACGCCGTCGACGTGCCGGTCCAGTTGGGGGGCGGGATCCGCGCGGCCGAGGACGCGCGCTCGCTGCTGGAGCGGGGCGTCGACCGCGTCATCCTGGGCACCGCCGCCGTCGAGGAGCCCGCCATCGTCGCCGAGATCTCCGAGACGTATCCGGGACGCGTGACGGTGAGTCTCGACGCGAGGGACGGCGAGGTCGTCGTCTCCGGCTGGACCGAGGGCACCGGGCTCGACCCCGCGGAGGCCGCCGGCCGCTACGAGGAACTGGGCGCGGGCGCCGTCCTGTTCACCGACGTGGACGTGGAGGGACAGCTGGAGGGGGTGAACCGCGACCTGGTCGAGCGCGTCGTCGACGCGGTCGACGTTCCGGTCGTCGCCTCCGGCGGCGTCGCCACCCTCGACGACGTGCGGACGCTGCGGGACGCCGGCGCCGCGGCGGTCGTCGTCGGCACCGCGCTGTACGAGGGGAGGTTCACCCTCGCGGAGGCGCAGTCCTTGGAGTGAGATCCGGCCGTCCGTCGCCGTCCGCCGGCCTTGGGCCCCTCACGGCGGTCCCGGGGGGTCAGGGACCGAGCCGCCCGGCGGCGCACACGACGGCGAACGTCGTCCCGGCCGCGACCGCCACCAGCCCGAGGACGGGCCCGACGACGGTGGCGGACGACAGCGACAGCGACCCGACGGCGAACGCGGCCGCGGTCGCCAGCTCGGCGCGCATGTGAACGCCTTACACAGCCTCGTCACTTGAATCCCGGTCGAACGGGCGTCCGACGGCCGAACGACGGGCGTTCCCCGACCCGGGGGTGTCGCCCGGGGAGCCGGAACCGTCTTGCCGGGGCGCGCCGACGCACCGAGCATGAGCGACCGCACGGCGGCCGTCTCCCGGGAGACGGCCGAGACGGCCATCGACCTCACCCTCGACGTGGACGGCGACGGCGACAGCGAGGTCGACACCGGCGTCGGCTTCCTCGACCACATGCTCGCGTCGTTCGCCGAACACGGGCTGTTCGACCTGACGATCCGGTGTGACGGGGACACGCACGTCGACGACCACCACACCGTCGAGGACATCGGGATCGCGCTCGGGGAGGCGTTCGACGAGGCGCTAGGCGAGCGGCGCGGCATCCGCCGGTACGCCGACCGGCGCGTCCCGCTCGACGAGGCCGTCGCGGGCGTCGTCGTCGACGTGAGCGGCCGGCCCTACGTCGAGTTCGACGGCGAGTTCTCCCAGGACGCCGTGGGCGGGATGACAAGCGACATGGGGCGCCACTTCGCGTACTCGCTGGCGATGAACGCCGGGGTGACGCTCCACATGGAGATCGAGGCGGGCGTCAACGCCCACCACGAGGTGGAGGCGCTGTTCAAGGCGCTGGCCCGGACGCTCGACGACGCGACGCAGACGGACGAGCGCCGCAGCGACACGCCGAGCACGAAGGGCGACCTGTAGCCGAACGCCCGGAGTCGGTCCGCACGGCCAGCGCCGGCGACCGAGTTGCCCAAGCCGGGTACGGGCGGGGGGCGGGTCAGGCCCTGTCGAGCCGTCCGGCCTCCTCGACGAGGACACCGCGCTCGACCGCGTACTCGATGATCGCGGCCACTTCGTCGTCCTCCATTTCGTAGGCGCCGGCCGCCAGTTCCGTCACCGCCGCGCGGTCGACGGGGAACTCGCGGTTGTTGAGCAGGCGCATCACCGTCCGGAACCCCTCCGGCTCGTCGGCGCGGGCGTCGCCCCCACCGCCACCGTCGGCGTCGTCGCCGCGGACCTTCGAACCGTCGTAAGCGTCCGCGTCGCCCGCGGTCTGCTCGGTGTCGGGGACCGCGTCGGACGTGGGCTCGGGATCGGAATCGACGACTGGTTCGGGGGTGGAGCCGACAGTCGGCTCGGGATCGGAGGTCGGGGTCGCGTCCAGCCCGTTCCCGGCGGGGCGACCTCGTCGCTGCCGGGGGAGGGCGAGGCGTCCGCGGAACCGGCGCCGTCGCCGGCGGTCGCTTCGAGCCGGTCCAGCAGGGGGGAGACGACGCCGTCCAGCGTCTCGCGGCAGCCCCCACAGAGGGCAAGCCGGGTCTGTTCGTCGGGCGCGGGGTCCAGCGACGGCGGGAGCAGCTCGTAGGCGCCGTCGGCGGTCGCGCCGCAGAAGTCGCAGTCGAGTTCGCGCACGTCCCGGCCGTCGGCGGGGGACGACAAGGGCGTTCCGGGGGCGGTCGAGCGAGCGGGAGCCGTCGACGATCGGGAGCCGGGACGACCTGCGGACGGGGCGGCGGTCCGGGACGGGATCGGACGACACCGAACAGTTATGTCCGACGATGAGCGACGGTGGACACGGATGTTCGACGAGATCGTGGGAAAGTTCGACGGGTCGCCGGGGCGGCAAGCCGTCGTCAGGCTCCTCCTGGAGCGCGGCTTCTCCGTGAACGAGGACGGGCGGGTCGTCTCCGGCGGCATCGAGATCCCGGACACGGGCATCGCCCGGGAGGCGGGCGTCGACCGACGGGTGGTGGACGCGACGACGACCGCGATCCGCGAGGACGACCAGCTCCGCCGGATCTTCGCCAACATCTCCGCCGTACCGAGCCTGATGGACCTGGCGCCGGTGCTGGACCTCACGGTGCTCACCGTCGAGGTTGGCGACCCCGACGCCGCCGGCATCGTCGCCGACATCACCGGGCTGCTGGCCGACGCCGACCTCTCGCTGCGACAGGTGTTGTCGGACGACCCGGAGTTCGCCGACGAGGCCAAGCTCTACCTCATCACCGACGAGGAGTTCCCGAGCGACCTGCTCGTGTCGATCCGCGAACTGGAGTACGTCCGCAGCGTCGAGTTCTGAGGCCGGCGAACGAGACCCCCCGGTGCCGCCCGAACCGACGACGCTTTCACCGTGAGCGACCGACGACGGGCATGGACGGCCGAACCGCGAGCGTCCTGCGCGTCGTCGGCGTGCAGGCGGCGCTCGTCTCGGCGGCGATCCACCTGATCGAGGGGGTGCCGGACCTGCTCGTCTACCTCCCGCTGTTGTCCGTTCGCGACCCGCGGCCGTACCTGTTCGTCCCCTCCGCGCTCCTGCTGGTGGCGCTTGCGACGCTGATCGTCCGCGGCTCGCGCCACCGACGGCTCTACTCGCTGACCGCCGGCGTGTTGCTGGCGTACACCGCCGGCTACGCGTGGTGGCACCTCACCGACCACGGCGGACTCGTCCCGAGTCACGAGGTGAGCGACCCCGTCGGCGAGGTGGCGGGCCACCTCGCGACCGACCCGGTCGCGCTGGTCGCGTTCGTCGCTCAGGCGGTCGGGGCGGCCTGCCTGCTGGCGCTGTTCGTCGCCGACCCCGAACTCGCCGAGAACGACCGCGGAGCCGCCGCCGAACCCGAGCCGGCGCCCGGGTCGGCCGGCGACGAGTAACCCTTTCACCGCGGCGCCGGAACCGGGGGTATGGCAGCGCCGGAGCCGTACCGCACCGTCGACGGCCGCGCCTCCGCGACGTTCGTCGTACAGGGGTCGCGCTTTCTCGGCCACCTCGCCCCCGCCGACGACGTGAGCGAGGCGGAGGCGTTCGTCGCCGAGGTCGAGGCCGAGTACGACGACGCCACCCACAACGTTCCCGCCTACCGGGTCCCCGCCGGGACGGGCGCGTCGAGGTCGTCTAGGGGCGCGTCAGGATCGTCCGGAGAGGTGATGCTCCGGGAGTACGCCGGCGACGACGGCGAGCCGACCGGCTCGGCGGGCAAGCCCGCGCTGAACGTGCTCCAGCAGCAGGAGATACGCAACGTCGCCGCGGTCGTCACCCGCTACTACGGCGGGACGAACCTCGGGGTCGGCGGGCTCGCCCGGGCCTACGCCCGGGCGGTGAAGCAGGGGCTCGACGCCGCCGGCGTCGTCGAGGAGGCGCCCCACGAGCGGGTCGCGTTCGCCGTCGAGTACGACGACTCCGGGACCGTACGGGGGATCCTCGAGTCCGCGGGCGTCGAGTTCGACGCCGAGTACGGCACGGAGGCGACGTTCGAGGCGCGCGTCCCCGTCGCCGACGCGGCCGACCTCCGGGACCGACTCCGGTCGGCGACGAGCGGGCGCGTCGACATCGAGTAGCCGTTCGCTCGGGGCGGGCGGCCGCCCCGAGTTCGGGTTCCCCGTTCCGGCTCCCGAACGTTCTTGCGGCGAGACTTCCAGGCCGCGGTATGGACACTGTGCAGGCGAGCGACTTCCGCGACATCGCGATGCCGAGCGACCCCCGAGTCGCGCCGGACGGCGAGCGGGTCGCGTTCGTGCGTAGCGTGCCGGACGACGACGAGTCGTACGAATCGACGGTGTACCTCGTCCCGACGGACGGGAGCGAGAAGGCCCGCCGCCTGACCGTCGCGGAGGGGACCGACGCCGAGCCGCGGTTCTCGCCGTCGGGCGACCGGCTGGCGTTCACCTCCACCCGCGGGAAGGCGGACGACACTCAGCAGCTGTGGCTGCTCCCGCTCGACGGCGTCGGCGGCGAGGCCGAGCGCGCGACGGACGTGGTCGGCGGGGTGCGGGAGATCGCGTGGAGCCCCGACGGGAGCCGGATCGCGTTCCTGCAGTCGGTGACTCCGGAGGACCGCGAGGAGGACCGGGACCTCGACCGCCCGGAGGAGTACGAGCCCGAGGAGCCGGACCCCCGCGTGATCGACCGGACGGTGTACCGGTCGGGCACCGACTATTTCGACGGGAAGCGCTCGCAGGTGTACGTCTTGGACGTGGCTTCGGGCGACCTGACGCGCGTCACGGACGGCGACCACGACCACGGCGCGCCGACGTGGGGCGACGAGGAGACGCTGTACTTCACCGCCCAGAAGGTCGGCGACGACCCGGACGACGACATGCGGTTCGACGTGGTCGCCTACGACACCGACTCCGGGGAGGCCGAGGACGTCCTCCGCGCCTCCGGGTGGGGTGCCGCGCTCGCGGCCACCGACGACCACCGGATCGCCTACACGTACACCGAGGCGGAGCGGGCCAGCATCCAGCCCACGGAGCTACACGTGTACGACCGGACGGCCGACGAGACGCACGACCTCACCGCGGAACTGGACCGGAGCCTGGGCTACGAGGCCGCGCCGCAGTGGGGGCCCGAGGCCGAGCGGGTGTTCTTCACGACCCCGGACGAGGGGGCGACGAGCCTGTGGTCGGCCCCCGGCGACGCGAGTGCGGCGCCCGAGCGCGAGTGCCGCGGCGGCTCCGTGAACGGTGCGCACGTCGCCGACGGCGTGATCGCGCTCACGAGAAGCGAGTGGGACCACCCCGGAGACGTGTTCGTGGTCGCCGACGGGCCACAGGGAGACGGCGAGGTCGCCGGGGGCGACGGATCGGCGGAGCGGCGGCTCACCCGGCTGAACGAGGAGTACCTCGACTCGGTCGCCGTCCCCGAGCCGGAGCCGCTCTCGTTCGAGTCCGAGCAGGGTCCCGTCGAGGGGTGGGTGCTGACGCCGCCGGGGTTCGAGGGGAACGGGAGCTATCCGCTCGCCGTGGAGGTCCACGGCGGCCCGCACGCCATGTGGACCACCAGCGGGACGATGTGGCACGAGTTCCAGACGCTTGCGGCCCGGGGCTACGTCGTGTTCTGGTCGAACCCGCGCGGGTCGACCGGCTACGGCGAGGCGTTCATGCAGGCGATCGAGCGCGACTGGGGGGAGGTGACGCTCACCGACGTGCTGGCCGGCGTGGAGGCGGTCGCCGACAGGGAGTACGTCGACGAGACGAACGTCTTCCTCACCGGCGGCTCCTTCGGCGGCTACATGACCTCGTGGGCGGTCGGGCGATCCGACCGCTTCCGCGCGGCCGTCTCCCAGCGCGGCGTGTACGACCTGACCGGGTTCTACGGCTCGACGGACGGCGCGTACAAGCTCGTCGAGGGCGACTACGACACGACGCCGTGGGCGGAGCCGGAGTTCCTCCGGGAGCAGTCGCCCGTCGCGCACGCCGACGAGGTGGCGACGCCGACGCTCGTGCTCCACTCCGACCGCGACTACCGGACGCCCGACAACACGGCGGAGCTGTTCTACCGGATCCTGCGGAAACACGGCGTCGACACACGGCTGGTGCGGTACCCGCGCGAGGGCCACGAGCTGTCGCGCTCGGGGGAGCCGGCCCACGTCGTCGACCGGATCGAGCGGATCGTCCGGTGGTTCGACGGCTACTCCGAGCACCACGACGCCGACCGGGCGCTCGACCGGCCGGAGGACGACGGACTGAGCGCCAGCGACGAGGCGAACGAGGACGGCGGCGACGAGTAGCGCGTCGCAGAGACGCCGAGCGCGCACGACCGCGTTCGGGTTTCACCTGAGGTCGCCGAGAGATCGATCGTGACTGACGACACCACCGACTGCGCGTACTGCGGCTGCGACGTGACCGACCACGACCCGGTGTACGTCCGCGAGGGCGAGGAGACGGCGGAGACGCCGTTCTGCAACTACGGCTGTCTCGCCGCACACGTCGAGGAGGAGGGGCTCGCCGTCGGGGCGACCTGTTCGGTCGAGATCTGAGCGTCGGGGACGGTCCCCGGCGGCTCAGTCGACGATGATGTCGTTGTCCTCGTCGATCCGGACGTCCGACTCCGACTGCATCCGCTCCTCGTAGCGGTCGATCCAGTCGGCGAAACAGCCGGGACAGAGGCGCTGCTCGTCGACCGTCGAGCGGTCGACCGAGAGCCGGATCGTCCGGGCGAGCGCGTCCTCCACGGACGAGCCGCAGGCGTCACAGGAGTCGGCCATACCCACGGCTGTGCGAGCCAACAGTATAGTCGTTGCCACGGCTGCGTCGGCGGGTCGCCGACCGTAAGGCGGGGACGAACAGGCGGCCGACGGCGACCGTAACGGGGTGGCCGCGCTACCGCGAGCCCGTCACGGCGGTCGTCACGTCACGCGACGGGTGGTCCCGGCATCGGACAAGAACCTTCACACGATGGGCCTCGGGAGGGGGGCGACCAGAGCGGGGTCACGTCGCCGGGCGGAGCCACCCGGCGGTGACGGCGTCGGGCTGGCGACCTGGGCGTTCCGGCCGGGCTATGCGATCGTCTCGTACTGGTCGGCGAGCTTCTCGGCCGCCTCGTCCATGAGGTCGGCCTCGTAGTCGTCCAGGTCCCACTCGATGACCTCCTCGACGCCGTCGGAGCCGAGACGCATGGGAACGCCGAAGGCGGTGTCGTCGTGGCCGAACTCGCCGTCCAGCGCGATCGAGCCGGAGAGTACCTCGCCGGTGTCGCGGAGCACGGCCTCGACCATGTGGCCGACGCCGGACGCGGGGCCCCACTCGGTGGCGCCCTTCCGGGAGATGACGTCCATCGCGGACGCTTGGAGGTCGGCGAGGATCTCCTCGCGCTCGTCGTCGGTGAACTCGGGGTCGGCGCCGTCGACGCGGACCTTCGAGAAGACGGGCACCTGCGCGTCGCCGTGCTCGCCGAGGATCGTCGCCTCCACGTTCCGCACGGGCGCGTCGAACCGCTCGGAGAGCACGTACCGGAACCGGGCGGAGTCGAGGCGGCCGCCGAAGCCGATCACCTTCTCGCGGGCGCGCTCGCCGCTCTCGTACAGGTGACGGTTGAGGAGGTCGACTGGGTTCGAGGTGGTGATCGAGACGAAGTCGTCGTTGTACTCGCGCAGCGACTCGCCGATGTCCTCCATGATCGGCGCGTTGTCGCCCGCGAGGTCGATGCGCGTTTGCCCCTCCTGACGGGGGATCCCGGCCGTGATGACGACCACGTCCGAGCCCTCGGTGGCATCGTAGCCGCCCTGTCGGATCCGCGTGTTCGAGTCGTAGGCGACGCCGTGGTTCGTGTCCGCCGCCTGGCCGACCGTCGTCTCCTCCATGTCCGGGATGTCGACGAACACGAGTTCGTCGGCGACGTCCCGGAGCGCGATGTTGTAGCCGGCCGCGGCGCCCACCGTCCCCGCGGCGCCGACCACGCTGACTTTTGTCATACCACGTAAACAACCGACGGAACGACCGGTAAGCGTTTCGAATCGGGCGATGAAGCGGGGTTCGCGACGTACGCCGATTCGTCGATCGTCGAACTCCGCGGCGACGGACTCGGGGACGCGGACCGGGTGTGGGGGATGCGCGCGGAAGCCAACGGGGTTTATCATCGCCCGCGCGGCAACTCGACAGTAATGGCCATCGAGAAGCGAGGCGACGCACATCTCATCACGCACGCGCTGGCGAAGGACACGCTCTCGCGGCTCCGGAGCGTCGAGACGGAACAGGTCGCGTTCCGCAAGGGACTGGTGAAGCTGGGTCGGATCTGTGGCTACGAGGTCATCGACGGCGCGATGGGGACGGAGTTCGTCTCCATGGAAACGCCGCTGGCCGAGACGACCGGTGAGCGGGTGAAGGGGCTGGACAACGTCGTCATCGTCAACGTGCTCCGGGCGGCGACGCCGTTCGTCGAGGGGCTGTTGAAGGCGTTCCCCCGGGCGAAACAGGGCGTCATCTCCGCCGGCCGCAACGAGGACGCCGGGATGGGCGAGGACGGCACGTTCCCCATCGAGATCGACTACACGAAGCTGCCCGAGATCACGGGCGAGGACACCGTCATCGTCGCCGACCCGATGCTCGCCACCGGGTCGACGATGTGTGCGGTGCTCGACCACGTCCTCGCGGAGAACCCGGAGCCGGAGGACCTGTTCGTGCTCTCGGCCGTCTCCGCGCCCGACGGGCTCACCCGCGTCGCCAGGGAGGTCCCCGAGGCCGACCTCCTCACCGTCGCCATCGACGAGGAACTCAACGACGAGGGGTTCATCGTCCCCGGTCTCGGCGACGCCGGCGACCGCGCGTTCCGAACGCAGTAGCGGCGAAGCGACGGCGTCGGAGCCAGCGCCGATGCCGGCCGAACCTTCTTCACCGAGAACGGGACCACTCCGTCGCGTGACGTAATCGAGGACCGTCGGGGACCCGGGCGGGTGTGCGGTCCACCCTCGACGACGCCGACGCGGTCGGACCGCCTGTCAGCCAGCAGCCGCGGACGCCGCGACTACAGCCGCTCGTTCAGCGCGCTCGCCGTCGCCTCCCCGACACCCGGCACGTCCAGCAGGTCCGACTCGCCGGCCGCTCGAACGTTCTCGACGGAGCCGAACCGCCGCAGGAGCCGGCGGCGCGTCTCGGGACCGACCCCCGGTACGTCGTCCAGAACCGTCGAGACGTCGTCGCGCAGCGTCTGGTGGTACTGGACGGCGAAGCGATGGGCCTCGTCGCGGACCCGCTGGAGCAGGTGAAGATGGGGGGCGTCGTCGTCCCACCGGCGGACGCCGTCGGGCGTGATCACCAGCTCCTCCTCCTTGGCGAGCGCGACCGCCGGCACGTCCCAGTCCACCTCCCGAAGGGCGTCGGTGGCCGCGCCGAGCTGGCCGTCGCCGCCGTCGACGAGCAGCAGGTCGGGGGCGGGTCGGTCGTCGCGCCCCTCGACGCCGCGCTCGGCGCGCCAGCGGATCAGCTCGCGCATGTTCGCGTAGTCGTCGTTACGGTCGGTGAGCTTCTTCCGGCGGTAGTCGGCGGTCTCGGCGCTTCCGTCGACGAAGCAAACGTTCGAGCCGACGACCTGCTTCCCCCCCGCATGGCTCACGTCGAATCCCTCGATCCGCTCGGGGCGGTTGACGCCGAGCGCGTCCGCGAGCGCCGCGAGTTCGTCGCGGCGGGTCGGCCCGCTGCGGGCGTTCTTCAGCGCGAGGTCGACGAGCTTCGCCTCACGGCCGGCGCCGGGCACGCGGACGGAGACGCCCTCGGCGGCCAGCCACTCGACCACGTCCTCGTCGGCGGGGCGCTCGGAGAGCAACACGGCGTCGGGCAGGTCGCGCTCGGCGTAGTACTGGACGAGGAACGCCGACAGCACCTCCGCGACGCGGTCGGCCGCCTCCGGCGCGTCCAGCGAGTGGCGCGACCGGTCGACGAGCTGCCCGCCTTCGCTGTGGAGCCGGGCGACGACCGCGGCCTCGCCCTCGACGGCCGCGCCGAGCACGTCGACCGCGCGCTCGTCCGACCGGTCGGAGATCGCCTCCGCGCCGGCGCCGTGGAACGACTCGACGGCGTCGAGTCGGTCCCGGAGGTTGGCCGCGCGCTCGAACTCGCGGGCCTGGGCGGCGGTCTCCATCTCCCGGCGGAGCGGGTCGGCCAATGCTCCCGTCTCCCCCTCGAAGAAGCGGACCGCGGACTCGACATCCTCCCGGTACGCCTCCGGAGCGATCTCGCCGGTACAGGGCGCCGAACACAGCCCCATCTCGTAGTCGAGACAGGGGCGGTCCCGCCCCTCGTACTTGTGGTCCGAACAGCCCCGGAGGCCGTACGTCTCGCGGATCGCTTTCACCACGGTCTCCACGCGGCCCTTGTCGGTGAACGGGCCGAAGACGGTCGCGGCCTGGTCGGGGTCTCGCGTCACCTGGATCCGGGGGACCGCGTGGTCGGTGAGCTGGACCAGGGGGTACGACTTGTCGTCCTTCAGGCGGACGTTGAAGCGGGGGTTGAGCCGCTTGATCAGGTTCGCCTCCAGCAACAGCGCCTGCGTCTCCGTGTCCGTGACGGCGAAATCGAGCGCGTCCGCCCGCTCGACCATCCGCGCGACGCGGGCGGAACGGGGGTCCGCGTACGACGGCACCCGGTCGCGGAGGTCGACCGCCTTCCCGACGTAGAGGACGACGTCGCCGTCGAGGAACTGGTAGACCCCGGGCTCCCGCGGGAGGTCCGCCGCGCGCTCGCGAACTGCGCTCGCGTCCATCGGTGAAACAGTGGCGGTCGGAGCGCTTGAGGCTGACGCGTTCGCCGTCCCGACGGGGACCTGACAGGGACCCGACGGGCGACGCCGGGGGCTGCTCCGGGTGTCGAACGTGATTTTCGGACGGTTCCGCACAGACGGCGGCATCGACGTTGCTACGGGTGACGCTGACGACCCCGACGGTGACGGGGACACGGACGACAACCACGGCGGCTTTCAGTCGGAGCGTAGCGACCGCGCGCGACCTGACCCCCCCAGCCTTTCTCCGTCGCGACCGTTCGACGACGCATGCGCCTCTGGCTCGTCGCCCGCGAGTACGACACTCGACAGACGGTCACGCTCACGTACGCCGCCGTCGACGGCCGACGGGTGTACACCCGTCAGGCGTCGGTCGAACTGCTCCGGCGGAACCCGGTGACCGCCGCGATCGACCGCGAGCGGTCCAATACCGAGCGAGTCGGGGAGGCGGACCGCCGCGAGCGCTACGCCGCGGAGGCCGAACGGATGGCCGCCGACCACGACCCCGCCGACGAGGTCTGAGGCCGAACCGTCGCCGCGAGCCGCGCCGCTGGCAGGCAAGTTCGTCCGTACGAAGGGAGCCGCGCCGACCGCGTTCGAGGATGTCGCCGCCGAGCTAGCACCAGTTCTTGAGCACCGGGGCGTCGGCCTCGCCGACCGAGAGCCACGCCTCGTCGCACGCGAGGTCCGCGATGACGAACTCCGCCGCGGCCTCGTCGACCGACGCCATCACTTCGCCGGGCTCCGACCCTGTGTGCCTCGTTGCCATGTGCATGAATCCCATATCTACGGGCATAAACGCGTCGGATCGACACGGCGATCCGAGTCCCGGTGGCGGAGACGTGGACGTGTCCCCTCGGTTCGTCCACAGCGGTGACAGTTGTTTTATCGTTCGTACCGATAAGTACTTGTCCGACCGCTCTGTCGATAACCCGTGTCATCACAGGACGGGCAGTCGGAGCAGTCGACGGACGGATCGCTGTCACGACGCGGGTTCCTCGGCGCGACAGCCGCCGCGCTGGGCGTGGGCGCGCTCTCCGTCGGGTCCGAACCGGCGCTCGCGTCGGGGACCGAGTCGTACGACGGGTTCCGAAACTTCCGTGCGACCGAGGCGAGTCAGGGATGGGAACGCGGCTACCGCGGACGGCGGGACCGCGTCGTCGGACTGACGGACTCGGGGCTTGAGGCGCGGCATCCGGCGCTTGGCCCGTGGAACGGCGTCACGGCGTACCCCGACGGGGACCGGCTCGCGCTGACGAAGCCGGCCGAGAACGACGTCGACCGGGTCGCGTCCGGCGAGACCGAGCGGTTCTCCGGCAGCGTCGGCCCGGGGACGTTCGCGACCGGGGAGGAGCGGTACCACGAGTTCACGACGCCGGTCGACGTGGACGAACTCGACTCGACGCTGTCGTTCTCGCCGGCGAGCGACGGGAACGACCTGGAGTTCCGGATCGACGTGTGGACCGGGAGCCGGTGGGAGACGGAGGCGCGAGCCGCGACCGCGTCGGCCCCGGAGACGCTCCCGGCGGTCGACGTCGAGGGGGAACGCCGGTATCGCTACGTCGTGGAGACGTACCTCAACACGCAGACGGAGTACGAGATCGACGGCACGTACGTCGATGTCGAGGGGACCGTGACGACGTACGACGACTCGGTCGTGTTCGCGGACGTGGACGGGTCGGTCACTCCGGACACCCCCAAGACCGTCGGCTGGTACGACCAGGGGAGCCGGTACGGCCTGTACGACCGGCCGCGCGACCCGAACGGACACGGCACCCACTGTTCGGGCATCATGGGCGGGACGGGGCGCGCGAGCGCGATCGACCCCGACTCGTTCACCCAGGAGGCGCCGCGGACGACGCTGTCGGCGGTGTCCGGGGGCGTCCTGCGGTACGAGGTCGAGGCCGAGGCCGGCACCGGCGTGTTCGGCTCGGTGTACGGCTCGCTCGTCGAGCTCCGCCTGATCGCGCCCGACGGGACGCGGGTCGACAGTTCGACGACGACCGGCGACTCCTCGCTGCGCGACGTCCACACCGTCGAGGAGCCGGCGACCGTCTCGGGCACGTACACCCTCGAGATCGGGACCGCCGACGGCGAGGACGCGTCCGCGGCGACCGTCGAGCGCGTCGGCTACGGGCCGTTTCTCGACCCCGACGCGACCGTCGCCGACCGCGCGGCGGGCGGCGCCGACGGCCTCCACGCCGGCGTCGCGCCCGACGAGAGCCTGATCTGCCTGCAGGGGCTGTCGGCGCCGACCGAGGACCTCGGCCGGTACGCCGGCGAGTTCGCGTCGACGTTCAACCTCCGGGCGGTCAACATGTCCTGGGGGTACGTCGGCGGGCTCCCGCTGGGGGCGGCCGCCGGGACGCTCGACCGCATCCCCGCGACGATCCGGACCATCGCGGAGGCGGGAATCCTCACCGTCGCGGCCGCCGGCAACGCCGCGACGCCGCTCAACGGGAACGGCTCGCCGGCCGTCGCCGACGAGTGCGTCTCCGTCGTCGCGACCGGGCCGCGCGACGGCATCTCGGGGTACTCCTCGGGCGGCATCGGCGGCGTCGACGAGGACGAGGAGGACACCTACATGAAGCCCGACGTCACCGCGCCCGGCGGGATCGTCGACGACCTGATCGTCGCAGCCGACACCGGCGACCCGGACGCGCCGGC
Source organism: Halobacteriales archaeon QS_6_71_20 (assembly GCA_003020945.1). Classification (GTDB taxonomy): domain Archaea; phylum Halobacteriota; class Halobacteria; order Halobacteriales; family Haloferacaceae; genus Halobaculum. The sequence goes on along the minus strand of PXRU01000026.1, from coordinate 79,271 downwards.
GGCCGACCAGCCGCCGATCCGCGACTTCACGGGCAAGGCCGGCACCTCGATGGCCGCCCCGTTCACGACGGGCACGACCGCGCTGGTGTCGCAGGCGATGGAGGAGGACGGCGGGCCGCGGCTCGGCCTCCCCGCCCCGGCGGACGCGACGTTCGACGACGCGATGCGGCTGAAGCAGGTGCTGCTCGCGACCGCCTCCGAGACGGCGTTCACGGCCGCGCCGTTCCACCGCGCGAAGCTGCCGACGTACGACTTCGGCGGTCGGGACCTCTACGAGGGGTACGGTCGCGTGAACGTCGGGGCGGCCGTCGACGCGGTGTCGCGCGAGCTGTCGGGCACGAGCGCCGAGACCGTCGGCCTGGACGTGCCGTTCGACGAGCGCGCCGTCGCCGGCTACGTCGAATTGGGTGTCGGCGAGCTGGAGGCGTCCGTCGAGTTCACCGGCTACGCCGGCGACGACGCCGACCTCCCGACCGGCGCGCCGCACGTCGACCTGTTCGTGTACGACGGCGGCGCGCCCGCCGAGCACGGGGAGCCGAACGTCGTCGACCGCGCGGCCGGCGTCGCCGGGACCGCCTCCGTGACCGCAAGCGCCGAGCCGGGCGACGGCGGATCGACGTATCTCGTCGTGGCGAAGCTCGTCGACGTGCCTGGCGCGACCAACGGCGACGACGTGCGCGCCGAGTTCGACCTCGCGGTCGAGAGGACGCCCGGGGTTCGCGCCCGCGGCCGGCGCGGGGACGGCGGCGACGAGCCGCTGGGCGCCGGCGTGCTCACGACGGTCGAGGTGACCGTCGAGCCGGACGCGGACGTCGTCGTCCGTGACGTGGTTCCGGACGGGTGGAGCGTCGTCTCCGACCTGCTCTCGACGGTCGAGGACGACGACACCGGCGTGACCTACGTGGAACTCGGCGAGGCGCCCGCGGGCGAGGCGACGACGTTCTCCTACGCCGTCGAGACGCCGACGGAGCTGCTCGACCTGCCGAGCGAGCACCTGTTCGGGCCGGTGCAGGTGGACGCCGGCGCGGGCTGGAGCGGCGTGGCCGGCACCGCCGGTCGGCGGACGCTCGACGGGAGCTGAGCGGGGACGTCCGGGTCGTCACCGGACTCCACACCTTCGTATGATACAAGAGGCGTGGGGTCGCAGTGCGGATATGAAGGTGGCCGACGCGATGACGCCCCGGAGCGACCTCGTCACGGTGTCGCTCCCCGGGAGCCGTGAGGACGTGCTCACGTACCTCCAGGAGTACCGCTTCTCCTCGGTGCCGGTGGTGAAAGGCGACGGCGACGACGAGGTGTACCGCGGGCTCGTCTCCCGGGACGACCTCATCGAGTCGCCCGACGAGGACCAGCTCGCGCTGCTCATGCGGGAGATCCCGACCGTGACGCCGGAGACGAAGCTCCGGGACGCCGCACAGGTGATGCTCGCCGGCACCCGCCGCGTCCCCGTCGTCTCGACGGACGACGGCGACTGTCTCGTCGGCATCGTCACCGTGACCGACGTGGTGAGCGCCGTCGCCCACGGCGAGGTCGACCTCGACGCCACCTGCGGCGAGGTCGCCGCCGCCGACGTGAACACGGTGTACACCGGCACGCCGCTGACGGTCGCGGAGCGTCAGCTGTACTTCGCGAACGTCCCGTACGCGGTCGCGCTGGGCGAGGACGGCGACATGGCGGGGATGCTCACCGAGGTCGACGTCATCGAGGTCGCCCGCGTCGTCGAGGGCGCCGACGACACCGGCGACTCCATCGCCGACGACGACGACGACTGGAAGTGGGAGGGGATCAAGGCCGTCGGCAGCGCCTACGTCCCCACCCGGAACGTCGAGCTCCCCACCGGTCCCGTCTCGGAGTTCACGACCGAGGAGGTCGTCACCGTCGGCCGGTCGCGCTCGGTGCGGGAGGCCGCCCAGGAGATGATCACGGAGGACATCGAACAGATCCCGCTGCTGGGCGGCGGCGAGCTGGTCGGCGTCGTTCGCGACGTGAGTCTGCTGGAGGCGCTGTAGCATGGTCGCACGGGAGGACGTGATCGAGCTGGCGAAGCGCCGGGGGTTCTTCTTCGGCGCGAACGGCGCCTACGGCGGCGTCGCCGGCTTCTACACCTACGGGCCGAACGGCGCGGCCGTCAAGGACAACCTCGAGTCCGCCTGGCGCGACCGCTTCACCGTCCGTCAGGGCAACATGGAGATCGAGGCGCCGACGATCATGCCGGAGGCCGTCTTCGAGGCGTCGGGCCACCTCGACGGCTTCGACGACATGCTCGTGGAGTGCCCGGAGTGCGGGGAGTCCCACCGCGCCGACCACCTCGTCGAGGACGACACCGACATCGAGGAGGCCGAGTCGATCCCGATCCCGGAGGTCGAGGAGCTGATCCGCGAGCACGACCTGCGGTGTCCCGCCTGTGAGGCGCCGCTGTCGGACGAGCCGGTCGAGGAGTTCAACCTCATGTTCGAGACGAGCATCGGCCCCGGCACGGGCCAGACCGGCTACATGCGGCCGGAGACGGCTCAGGGCATCTTCGTGGAGTTCCCCCGCCTGAAGGAGTACGCCCGCAACCGGCTCCCGTTCGGCGTCACCCAGATCGGCCCGGCCTACCGCAACGAGATCAGCCCCCGCAAGGGGATCATCCGCGTGCGGGAGTTCACGCAGGCGGAGCTGGAGACGTTCATCGACCCCGAGGCGGACGAGCCGCCGCTTCACGAGGTCGCCGACGTCGAGGTCCGCCTCTACCCGGCGACCGAACAGGCGGCCGACGACGGCGAGGCGTACACGACGACCGTCGGCGAGGCCGTCGAGGAGGGCGTCGTCGGCTCGGCGTGGGTCGGCTACTACCTCGGCGTCGCCCAGGAGTGGTACGAGCGGATCGGCGTCGACACCGACCGCTTCCGCTTCCGCCAGCACCTCCCCGGCGAACTCGCCCACTACGCCGCGGACTGTTGGGACGCCGAAAGCCAGGTGGGCGCGGCGGGGACCGCCGCGGGGTCGAGCGACGGCGGGGAGCCGCGAGACGAGGGCGACTGGATCGAGATCACCGGGTTCGCGTACCGCTCGGACTACGACCTCTCGAAGCACGCCGAGGGCTCCGGCGAGTCGTTCACCGTGTTCAAGCAGTACGACGAGCCCGAGACCGTCGAGCGCGCGACCGTCGACCCGGACATGGCGACGCTCGGCCCCGAGTTCGGCGGCGACGCCGGCGCGGTCGCCGACGCCCTCCGGACGCTCGCCGAGCGCGACCCGGACGCCTTCGACGCCGGGGAGGTCGAGGTCGAGGTGGACGGCGAGACCCACGCCGTCGACGCCGAGGTGGCGAACTTCTCGGTCGAGGAGGTGACCGAGAACGGCGAGCACGTCACCCCGCACGTCGTCGAACCCTCCTTCGGCGTCGACCGCATCGTCTACACGGTGATCGATCACGCCTACCGCACCGACGAGGTCGACGGCGAGGAGCGCACCTACCTCGCGCTGGACCCGGAGATGGCCGCGACCGACGCCGCCGTCTTCCCGCTCGTCTCCAACGACGAGCGCCTGCTCGACCTCGCGGACGACGTGACCGCCGACCTCCGCGCGGCGGGCCTCTCGGTCGAGTACGACGACTCCGGCTCCATCGGCCGGCGCTACCGTCGACAGGACGAGGTCGGCACCCCCTTCTGCGTCACGGTCGACCGCGACGGGATCGAGGGGGACGGCCCCCACACCGTCACCGTTCGCGAGCGCGACTCCGCCCGGCAGGTCCGGGTGCCGGTAGCCGACGTCGGCGCGGAGATCGCGGCCCTGCTCGATCCGGAGGACGACCGAGCGTTCGAGGCGCTGGCCGCGTCGTACGGGGAGATCGAGACGGGCGTCCGGACGGGCTGAGCCGGGATGGGGGAACTGAAGCGCCGGGCCGTCCACCTCTCGGGGACGGGCTTTCCGGCGGTCTACCTGCTCGGGCTGGTCACCTGGCGCCAGCTACAGGCGCTGTTGGTGGCCGCCACGGTCGGCGTGTTCGTGCTGGAGTTCCTCCGCCTTGTCGTCGAGATCGACTACGGCCCGCTCGACCGCGTGTACGACGAGCTGACACGGGAGTACGAGGCCGACAACGTCGCCGGCTACGCGCTGTTCATGATCGGGGCGACGCTGGCGGCGCTGCTTTTCGCCCCGCCGTTCGGCCCCGAACTCGTCCCCGTCGAACCGCCGCTTGCGGTGCCGGCGATCCTCATGCTGTCGGTGGGCGACCCCGTCTCCGGGTATCTGGGGAGCAACGACGCGACGACCGCCAAGGAGGCGGGCGTGCTCGCGGTCATGTTCGTCGTCTGTTTCGCGCTGGCGGCGCCGTTCGCCGTCGACCACGCCGGGGAGGTCGGCGGCGTCGCCGTCGCGGGCGCCGGCGCGCTCGGCGCGACCGTCGCCGACGGACTCAAGCCGGTGATCCGCGGCCACGTCGTCGACGACAACCTCACGATCCCGCCCGTCTCCGGGGCCGCGATGGTCGCGGCCTTCGCGCTGGTCGGGTGAGCCCGGCCGGAGCCGAGCGGCGTCCCCCTGCCCGGGTCCGCCGCTCCCGCTCCCGGTCGCCTATCGCAACACGACGACGTACGTCAGCGCGAACACGACGAGGGCGAAACCCGCGACGGTGCGGAGCGTGAACGCCGCGAGGTCGAGGACGGAGAACCCCCACACCACCGCCGACGCGAACGCCGCCGAGAGGACGAGGTTCATTGCGAACAGCACGCGCGGGTCGCCGTCGGACGCCATGCGTCGCGGTGCGGGGACCACCTACTTGGCTCTCGCGGTCGTAGTCGGGGTGTGCCCCTCCGCAACCGCGCCGGCGACCCGGTCGACCCGGTGCCGTTCCTGGTCGTCGTCGGCTTCGCGTTCCTGCTGGTGTTCTCCACGGGGCCGATCTACATCCGGGCGCTGCTGGACGTCGACATCGCCACGGCGATCGCCGGCTCGGCGGGCGTGTTCCTCGCCGCGGCCGCGGCCGCGTACTACCGCTACGTCCGGACCGCCAGGCCGGAGTTGCGAGAGGAGGTCCCCGTCGCCGGTCGGTATCGCAGGCTGTGGTACGGCGCCGCGGCGCTGATGCTGCTGCTCGCGCTGCTGTCGCTGCCGTTCATGGAGCTGTGAGCGCCGGTCCGGTTCCCGCGGACTTTTGTCGCGCGGCCGCACACGCCGGGTGTGCGCGAGGTCGAGGTCGAGCGGTTCGTCGGCGCGACGCCGGCGGCGCTGCGGCGACGGCTCTCGCCGGCGACGCTCGTGGAGTACGAGGGGAGCTTCGCCGCGCGGGCCGCCGCCGAGGAGGGGGCGGAGACGGTCGTCACCGTCGCCGGCGGCGGCCTGGAGTTCGACCTCCGGTTCGTCGAGACCGACGACGGCTGGCGCTACAGCCAGGACGGCGACCGAGGCCCCTTCGACGCGATGGAGACGGCGGTGTCCGTCTCGGCGGCCGACGAAGGGAGTCGGGTCCGGGCCGTCTCGCGCGTCTCGCTCGGGCTCCCCGTGCCGCTTTCCGACCGCGTCGCCGGCTGGAAGCGCCGCGGCGAACTCGGTCGGCTCCTCGACAACGTCGCCGCGGACGCCTGAGCCGACCCCCGCGGTGGGGACGGCGCGCCCGCCGGAATCGACGCTCGTGTGTCGCCGCCGGGAACCCGCGTCGGTGTTTATGTCGGTGCGGCGATTGGAAACGGTATGGGACTGCTCGGCACGCTCACGGAGATGCTGAAGGCCTCGACGGAGTCGCCCGACCGCGGCGACGGTCGGACGCGACAGTCGGAGGGGGCGTACTGGTGTCACGACTGCGACGAGCGGCTGCTCGACCTCGACGTGGAGGGGGAGGAGCCGCCGTCGTGTCCCGACTGCGGCGAGGCGATGGCGTTCGAGCGCTCGCCCGGCTCGACGGGCTGCGCCTGCTGACTACGACGACAGCGAGACGACCGACTCGCCCTCCCCCTCGCCGTCCGGAAGCCACGCCCCCGAGTCGGCGTCGACTCCCGCCGCCAGTTCGGCGTCGGTGAGCAGGCAGTCGTCGAGCCGCTCGCGCACCGCCGTCTCGTCGAGGTCGACGCCGATGACGACCAGTTCCGTGTGACGGTCGCCCCACTCCTCGTGCCAGTCGTCGTCCCCGCCGCGGTTCGCGCGGTACAGCTTCCGGTCCGACTCCGGCATCGCCGCGACCCAGGGCCCGACCGCCTCGACCCGCGCGGAGGGGCCCGCCTGGCTGTAGCTGAGCCGCCGGTCGGACCCGGCGACGTGGAGCGTCCCCTTCGACCGGACGACCGACTCGGGGAGGTCCCGGAGGAGGTCGGCCAGCCGCCCGGGGTGGAACGGGCGGCGCTCGCGGTAGCGGACGGAGGTGACGCCGTACACCTCGTCCGGGTGGGCGTGTGCGTGGTCGTGGTCGTCGGTCGCGGCGTGGCCATCGTCGTCAGTCGCGGCGTGGCCGTCGTCGGTCGTGGCCTCCCCCTCGCGTGCGCCGTTGTCCGCGCGGGCGGACTCGCGTTGCCGGGTCCCGTACAGGTCCACGTCCAGCACCCGGTCGAGCGGGACGGCGGAGTGTTCGGTGCGGACGGTCTCGATCCCGGGGCGGAGCGCGCGCACGAGCGCGTCCGCCTCGTCGAGCTCCGCCGCCGTACAGCGGTCCGTCTTGTTCAACAACACCACGTCCGCCGCCTCGACCTGCTCGACCAGCAGGTCCGAGAGGGGGCGGCGGCCGTCGTCGTCGGTCGCCTCGGGGTCGCCAGTGGTCGTCGCGTCGGCCGGGCCGCCCGCCTCGTGGGTGCCGGTCCCGCGTCGTCGCGGGGTCCCCTCCCCGGCGAAGGCGTCGAGGAACCGCGGCGTGTCCACCACGGTGACGACGGCGTCCATGCGGTAGCGGGCGGCCGCCGGGCCGTTCGTGAACTGGCGGGCGACCGGTCCGGGCTCGCTGATGCCGGACGGCTCCACGACGAGGTGGTCGAACTCCTCGCCGTCCGCCAGCTGGATCACCGCGCGTTCGAGGTCGTCGCGCAGCTCACAGCAGATACAGCCGTTCGACAGCTCGGCGACGCCGACGGCGGGGAGGTCCTCGCCCGAGAGGAGGTCGTAGTCGACGTTCACCGCGCCGACGTCGTTGACGAGGACGGCGACGTCGCGCTCGCCGGCGTTCGACAGCAGGTGGTTCACGAGCGTCGTCTTCCCCGCGCCGAGGCTTCCAGAGAGAACGGTCACGGGGACGGCGTCGGAGTCGCTCGGGCCTGAGCCGCCGAGTCCGCGTCCGGGCGTCATCGGTCGTCCGGAGAGGGGGGCGTGTGGTACTTGTGCCCGTCGGTCCCGGCGGCCGCGACGACGGCGACCGCGACAGCCTTATCCACGCTACCGACGCACACACGGGCGATGACCGACGACACGGCCGCCGGCGACGCCGGCGAGGAGCCGACGCTGTCGGACCGCATCGACCGGTTCCTCGCGGTGGTGCGCGAGTGGGCCGCCGGCCTCTACCACGGGATGATCTCGCATCCGGCGTTCGAGAAGGTGGAGAAGGAGGCCGAGGACCGCGAGGACACGTTCATGCTGGCGTGTTTCCCCGACGCCTTCGGCATCCCCTCGCCCGTCTCCTACTACACCGCCGAGCTGCTTCCGTACCTCGAATCGGAGTTCGAGGCGTGGGAGCGACGGATGTGGAACCGCGGCTCGATGCTCGAACGCAAGGGCCAGCAGTACCACTTCTGACCGCCGATGGAGAAGTTCGTGTTCTTCGGGGGCAAGGGCGGCGTCGGCAAGACGACCGTGTCGGCGGCGTACGCGGTCACGTGCGCCGACGCGGGGCTCGACACCCTGGTCGTCTCGACGGACCCCGCACACTCGATCTCGGACGTGTTCGACCAGCGGTTCGGCGACGAGCCGGCGGCGGTCGACGGGCGCGACGGGCTGTGGGCGATGGAGATCGACCCCGACGAGGAGGTCGAACACCACCTCATGGAGACGAAGCGGGCGCTGGGCGACCAGGTGAGCGCCGCGATGGTCAACGAGATCGACCGCCAGATCGAGATGGCCCACCGGACGCCCGGCGCCTACGAGGCGGCGCTGTTCGACCGCTTCGTCGACGTGATGCGGTCCAGCGAGTCGTTCGACCGCGTCGTCTTCGACACCTCCCCAACCGGGGGGACGCTTCGCCTGCTCGGGCTGCCCGACTTCTTGGAAGGATGGATCGACCGCCTGCTCCGCAAGCGCGAGGAGTCGATCGACCTGTTCGAGAAGGCCGCGATCGGCAACAACGAGCCGCGGCGCGTGATGGACGGCGACCCGATCCTCGCGCGGCTGCGGGAGCGCAAGGAGTTCTTCGAGTACGCCGGCCGGACGCTGCGGGAGCGGGCCGCCTTCTTCCTCGTCGTCAACCCCGACGAGCTATCGGTCCGGGAGACGCGGCGGGCCGCCGACGGACTCGCCGACCGCGGGCTCTCCGTCCGGGGGCTGGCCGTGAACCGGCTCACCCCCGAGCCCGACCCCGAGGAGGACGGCCGCGGGGCGCGCTACCTCCGGGACCGCGTGGAGACCGAGCGGGCACACCTCCGGACGCTCCGCGAGGAGTTCGACCGGCCCGTCGTCGCGGAGATCGAAACCCGGGTCGAGGAGGTCCGGGGGGACTTCCTCACGGAGATGGCCGCGGAACTGGATATCGACCCCGGCCCGGAGCGGCTGTGAGGCGCGCGCCCAGCCGCTCGGGGCGGCGACCCGGCCGAAAAGTACTCAAGGAGGATCCCTGGGTAAATACTGCCTGCCGTCGCCCGAAACGAACCGAACCTCGTCCAGTCGGCCCGGCTATCGGCGGTATCACGACCCGCGGTCCGACGTCGGATCTCAACGTTTTTATGCCAGGTACACTCACCCCTGCGACGAGGTAACACACATGGTGGCTGTGATCTGGCTGGTGCTCGCAGTGCTCGCGCTGTTCAGCGCGGGGTACCTCGGCTACTCCCGATACCTGGCGAGGTTCGTGGAGCTGGAGGAGGAAAACGAGACGCCGGCACACAAATACGAGGACGGACAGGAGTACGTGCCGTCGAAAAAGCCCGTCCTCCTGGGGCATCACTACTCGAGTATCGCGGGCGGCGCGCCCATCGTCGGTCCCATCACGGCCGGCGTGGTGTGGGGCTGGCTGCCGGCGCTGCTGTGGATCGCCGTCGGCAACCCGCTGATGGGGTCGGTCCACGACTTCGTCTCGCTGTCGTCGTCGCTCCGACACGAGGGGAAGTCGATCGGCTACATCATCGGCGAGTACGTCGGCGACCGCGGCAAGAGCATGCTGCTGTGGTTCGCGTTCCTCACCATCATCCTGGTGGTGGCGGTGTTCGCGCTCGTCGTCGCGCTGGTGTTCGACGCGTTCCCGAGCGCGGCGACGGCGTCGTTCCTGTACATCGCGCTGGCGCTGGTGTTCGGGTTCTACCTGTACCAGCTCGACGGGCCGTTCGTTCCGGGAACCGTCGGGTTCGTCGCCGGCGTGTTCGCCAGCGTCTGGGTCGGGATCCAGTACCCGATCGCGTTGACCGCGGGCTCGTTCGTCGGCGAGGGCGAGACCGTCGCGACCGCGACGAACGCCGCCGGCAACGGGTTCATCGTCCTGTTCGGCGAGAGCGTCGGCTTCCTGCCGACGGTGATCAACGCCAACATCTCGGCGTGGATCCCGGTCGTGCTGGTGTACGCGTTCGTCGCGTCCGTGCTTCCGGTCTGGATGCTGCTCCAGCCGCGCGACTACCTGTCGTCGTTCCTGCTGTACTCGGGCGTCGGCGGGACGCTGCTGGCGATCATCGTCGGAACGGTGCTCGGCACGGCGAACCAGGCGCTGGTGGTCAGCGACACGATCCCGATGTACCGCGGCTTCATGGGCGGGTCCTACGCCCTCCCGCTGTTCCCGCTGCTTTTCGTGACTATCGCCTGCGGGACCATCTCCGGGTTCCACTCGCTGGTGTCGTCGGGCACGACGTCGAAGCAGCTCGACAAGGAGACCGACGCGCGGGCCATCGGCTACGGCGGCATGCTCGGCGAGGGACTGCTCGCGACGGTCGCGCTCGCGACGGTGTCGATCGCCGGGATCACCGTCTCCGGCGGCGGGATCGGGCAGGCGCTCCCGAACTTCGCCACCGGCGGCGGCGTCATCCTGACGTCGTTCGGTATCCCGGCGGCGTACGGCGCGCCGTTCATGGCGCTGGTGCTCGTGAGCTTCCTGCTCACCTCCACCGACACGGCCGTCCGCCTGGGGCGGTACATGATGAACGAGATCGTCGGCACGCCGGAGACGAGCGTCGAGGAGACCGTCTCGAACCGCTACGTCTCGGCGAGCATCCAGGTGTTCGGCGGCTACGTCCTCGTCTCCTCGGGGACGTGGGCCGACCTCTGGCCGCTGTTCGGCGGCGCCAACCAGCTGCTGGCCGCGATGGCGCTGCTCACCGCGACGGTGTGGCTCGCCAACTGGGACGAGTCCAAGCAGCTGATCTCCACGGGCGTCCCGATGGCGATCATGACCGGCGTGACGGTGGTGGCGCTGCTGTACCTGGCGCTGTACCAGAACCTCTACCAGAAGTTCGTGCAGGGCAACTGGGGGCTCGCGGAGGGCGAGACCCTCACGCTCGCCACGCAGGCGTCGGTCGCGGTCCAGATCGTCCTCGCGCTCGTGTTGGTGTACCTCGCGCTCGCGCTCGCGAGGATGGGGTACAGGAACATCCAGGAGGCGCGGCGGACGCCCGACGGCGCGGTCGCCACGGACGGCGGTCGGGGGTCGCACGGCGACTCCTGAGCACACCGGACCGCCGTCCGCCGCGAGCGGGTCCGCGAGGCGGTCGCGCTCCTCGACCGCGGCGGGCCGGGCGGCGACGGCCGACACCTCCTCGCCGTCGTGTCCGACCGTCGCGGTCGCGGGGCGGCGGTCGGCGCCCGCATCAGATCGAGAGGACGGTGGTGACCAAGTGCTTCGCGAAGACGGCGACGCCGGAGCCGAGCCATGTCATGAGCACGAAGTGAAGGGAGGCGTTCGCCTTGTCGCCGCCGTCGGTACGGATCGTCACCGACGAAAGGACCGCGTTGAACAGGATCACCGACGGGAGGAGGAACTCGATGAGCGTCCCGGTTCCGACCTGCCCGCGCTCCGTCTCGATGATGAATTCGAACAATGGTGAGTCTCTCAGTCTCGTTCTGCCCCGGGCCGGACGCTATCGCCGCTCTGTCGGGTCCAGGTAGTAACCCGCGACGCCGGTTCTCGAACGAAACGGTTTCACCGAGTAGTATCGAACTCGATAGCGAAGCTGAGAGTAGCCGAGATTCGAGTTGCTGCGTGCGATCCGAGGCGGTATGCTTTTATCTCCCACAATCAGTACTGAAACTCATGTCCGCGGACGACGAGGAGATCGTTGAGGTGCTGGGGAACAAGTACAACCCCGAGATACTCGATGCGGCGGGCGAGCCGAAGTCGGCACAGGAGCTGTCGGACCAACTCGGCGTGCCGATCGCGACGTGTTATCGGCGCATCAACGAGCTCGAGGACACGGAGCTACTGGAGCTTCACGACCGGCCCCTCTCGGACGAACACCGGCGGATCAAGGTGTATCGGCGGTGCGTCGACGGGGTCAGGGTCACGTTCCGCGACGGGCTCGCCGTCGAACTGGAGGAGCGGTCGGAGGTGAAAAACAAGCTCGACGACGTCTGGCGGACGATAACCGACGGGTGAGGAGGCGCCGACCGGCGACCGATGCCGGGGGGTCGCCGCGGCCTCAGAAGCCGGCGTCCGGCCCGTCGCCGCCCATCATCGAGAAGCCGCCCGCCCGCTCGTACACCTTGATGCCGCCATCGCCGATCTCCATCGGGAAGATGTCGGTGTCGATGTTCTGTTTGCGCATCTTCGCCACCCAGACGTAGCGGTTGACGCCGGAGTCGGTCGGCGTCTGGATGAAGTAGACGTTCCCGTCGGTGAGGAAGTTCTCCAGGCCGATCTCCGTCTGCGGGAACACCGCGCCCTGCTCGTTGATCAGAAGCGAGGTGAGCCCGTTCTGTTTCAGGATGTCCGAGAACTTCAGGAGGTACGTGCGCTCCTCCTTCTCGTCGTCGAAGAACAGCGAGAACATCGTGAGCGAGTCGAGGACGAGCCGGTCGTAGGTGGTGTTGGCGAAGTCCTCGAGCAGCGTGTCCAACGCCGATGAGAAGTCGCCCTCCCGGAGCATGTGCTGTTTGTCGTACACCTTGATCGAGTCGGCGTCGACGAGGTCGCCCCACTCATCGAAGCCGATCGACTCGGCCGCCTGCCGGATGTCCTCCTCGTTCTCCTCGAAGGAGATGTAGATGCCGTACTCGTCGTGGTTCTTCACGCCGTTGTACAGATACTGGATCCCGAACAGGGACTTCCCCGTCCCCGGATTCCCGCTGACCAACACCGTCGCGTCCTTCACGAGTCCGCCGTTGAGAACGGAGTCGAGGCCGTCGACTCCGGTCGGAACCGTCGTTACCATGTTCGTACCCGCCGGTCGCACAAATGAAAACGGTTCCGCCGTGCGGTCGACGGTGAGCGCCGCATACGATCACCGTTTCACATGTCTTTCGTCCGATATGAGTATCGGCGGGCTTCGTGTGCGATAGTTTTAAGCGCGAACACATCCGGTTGTCGACTATGACTGACGGCGATAGCGAGCACGTCGGGGGGTGCGTCCGGTGACGCGACGCGTGCTCATCGTCGAGGACGAACACGAGGTCGCCGAGCTGTACCGCGGCTACCTCGACGACTACGACGTCGCCGTGGCGAACACGGGCGCGGAGGCGCTCGAACTCGTCGACGCCGACACGGACGCCGTACTGCTCGACCGTCGTCTGCCGGACACCTCCGGCGCAGAGGTGCTCGCGTCCATCCGCGACCGCGGCCTCGACTGCCGGGTTGCGATGGTAACCGCCGTCGAGCCCGACATCGACATCGTGGAGATGGGGTTCGATCTGTACCTCGTGAAGCCGGCGACGCGCGACGACATCCAGTCGGCCGTCGAGCGCCTGGGGACGCGCGCCCAGTACGACGACGCGCTCAAGCGGACGGCGTCGCTCGTCACGAAACGCGCCGTGCTGGAGGCCGAGCGGACGCCCGCGGAGCTGCGCTCCTCGCCGGAGTACGACGACCTGCTCGACAGCATCGAGTCGCTGCAGTCGGACCTGGACGACCTCGCGTCGGCGTTCTCGGCGGACGACTACCGGATGTTGTTCCGCGAGATGGGCGACTCCCAGTCGTCGGCCTCCGAGTCGGTGTAGCGGTCCCCGTCCCCGGGGAGCCGGACCCCGGGCCGTTCTCCCGCCCCGGTCTGTCCGCACCCTGTGCGCGGCTACCCGTCGTCCGCCAACTGCTCGCCGACGAGTTCGTCGACCGCCGCGAGGAACGCCGCCCGCTCGCCGTCGGGGATCGTCGCGCCCGCGGCGACGTCGTGGCCTCCGCCGTCGCCGCCGACCGCGCGGCTCGCCTCCCGCATGACCCCAGAGAGGTCGAGCCCCTCGCGCACGAGGTGGCCGCTCCCGCGGGCCGACACCTTCGTCTCGCCGTCGCCCTTGTCCGCGAACGCGACGATCGGCCGGCTCCGCGAGACGCCGTCGGCGCCGACGGCCATCCCGGCGACGATGCCCACGATCGTCTCGCGGATCCGCGTGCCGGCGTCGAACCACTGGACGTGCTCCTCGCGCTCGACGCCCTCGCCGGTCACCCACTGCAGCCCCTCCGAGAGGTTCCGGCGGTGGGTCCGCAGCAGCGTCCGCGCGCGGTCGAGCGCCCCGTCGCGGTCGCCGAGACACACCGCGAGTCCGACGTCCGCGCGCTCGTAGCGCGCCGTCGCGTTCAGGAGCGTGGAGAACTCGCTCACGTCCCGCAGCGCGGTGCCGGGCTCCTCGTCGACGAGGACGTAGGTGGTGTCGACGAGCGAGTCGACCCGCTCGCTGGGGACGCCCGAGGAGACGGCCCGCCTGATGAGCGCGCTGGCGACCGTCCGCCGCTCGTCGCGTGCGAGGTCGACCCAGCGGCGCCACTCGTCGTCGCCATCCTTCATCGGCACGTCCAGCTCCGCCAGGAACTCGTGGCAGCCGGCCTCGTCGTTCGAGATGCCCGGAATGCGCGCCTCGCCGGCATACTCCAGGAGCTTGGGGAGCGGCCGGGTCTGGCGGCCGTACAGCGCGAGATCCGTCTCCTCCGCAAGCGCGCCCGCGGCGACCGCGTCGGCGACGACCCCCTCGTTGGCCCCCGAGAGGCCGCCCTCGCCGTCCTGCATGTCGCCGACGGCGCCCACGACCGCGAGCGCGGCGAGGTCGCGGTTGTCCGTCCCGGTCGCGTCGCCCAGCGCGCGAGCGAGGAGGTACGCCGCCCCCGCGCCGGAGAGCTCGCTCGCGCCGTCGATCCCCTCCAGCAGGGGGTTGCAGTGGAACTCGGTGTCCGCCTCGGCGGGCCGGTGGTGGTCGGCGATCACGGGCACGAAGTCGCCGGCCGCCTCGTGGGGCGCGATCGCGTCGAGCTGTCCGCTGCCGAGGTCGGTGAACCAGACCACGTCGTACTCCGTCGCGGCGACGCGCTCGACCGCCTCGGCGTCGAGCTGTTTGCAGAACGTCGTCTCGAACGCGAGGCCGGCACGTTCGAGGGCGGACGCGGCGACGGCGGCGCTGGTGAGGCCGTCGGCGTCGATGTGCGAACAGACGAGCAGGTCGTCGGCCTCGCGGAGCCGGGCGGCGCAGGCCTCGGCGCGCCCGCGGAGCGCGGGGACGGGGAAGTCGGACTGTTCGTGGCTGTCCGAGTCCGCCCCCTCCGGGTCCTCACGGGTCGCGTCGCTCACGGGGCGCTCCGTGCCCCGTTCGCCGTCGCTCCCCGTTCGATCCGAGGACTCGCTCCGCTCGTCCTCGCCGTCCGCGCTCGCCATTGCTGTGCGAGGGTGGGGCGTTCTCCGATATAAACGCTCGTACTCGGGGAGGTCGACGGAGGGGAACGACGGTCGGCGCGTGCCGGCGCGGCTCCGTCCGCGCCGGGAGCGCGCGAGGGATGAGCGAGTCGGGAGCGACGCGACCGACGAGCGAATCGGCTGGGGAGGGTGTGGCGCGGTGCGGTGGCGGTGGGTGGGACTGAAAGGGGCCGGCGCTCTCGGGGAGCGAGACGACGCAAGCACCGCAGGAGCGACCGGAGGGAGCGACGAGGAGCACAGCGAGTCGCAGCCTCCGAGAGCGCCGGGGGCTTTCCGGCGCGACTGCGCCGTCGGTCGAGGGCACGGCCCGAACAGCTGGAGCGACTGCGCCGTCGGTCGAGGGCACGGCCCGAACAGCTCAACCGATACGGACGACTACGTCACGAACTGCAGCAGGTCGTCCCGCTTGGCCGCCCGGAAGTGGCCGCGCAGCGCCTCCTTCAGCGGCTCGATCCGCCCCCGCTTCGCGGTGATCGGCGCGATCGTTCCGCCCTCACCCGACCACTGCTGCCAGGGCGGGTACAGCCCGAGGCGCTCACACAGCGCGTCGAGGCGCTCGTCGCGGTCGTCGACCTTGTCCATCTTGTTCACCGCGACGACCGGCGCCACGTCGATGTCCTGCAGAAACCCGAACAGCTCCACGTCGTGGGGGATCTCCCCCTCGCCGCTGTGGCGGTCGATGATGTCGACGGCCGCCTTCCCGTCGACGACGAGCACGCCCGCGACGATCGAGTCGGCGTTGTCTTCGACGTACCGCACCACGTCCGTCTTGATCGCCTCCCGCTTCCCCTCCTCGACGCCGGACATGAAGCCGAAGCCGGGGAGGTCGGTGAACATGAACGACTGGGGGGCCCAGTCGAAGTAGTTGGGCCGCCTGGTGACGCCGGGCTTTTTCCCCGTCGTCACGTCGTGGCCCGTCAGCTCCCGCATCAGCGTCGACTTGCCGACGTTCGACCGTCCGACGAGGACGACTTCCGCGTCCCGGTCCGGTCGGCCCTCGAAGGTCATGAACGAACCTGGCCGTCGCGGCGGTTAAGCGGCGCGGGTCGGGCACGGCCGGACGACGGGGGCCCGCTGCCGGCGCGCGAGCGTCGAGCGGCAAGGGGCCGTCGCGGGCGATCGAGCGGCGAGGGTCGTCACGGGGGCGGGCGGCCGGGGACCGAGCGCCGAGCGGTGCGCCCAAGTCGCCACCGGCCCACCGGACCGCATGGAGAAACAGCCCCTCCGCGAGCGCGTCTGGGACGACCTGGAGGCGTCCGGCGAGGCGCGGTTCCCGTTCCCGCCTCACGGCCGGATCCCGAACTTCGCGGGCGCCGACGAGGCGTGCGCCCGGCTGACCGACACGCCGGAGTGGGAGGCGGCGGAGACGGTGAAGGCGAACCCCGACGCCCCCCAGCTGCCGGTCCGCCGCGCCGCGCTTCGCGCCGGGAAGACCGTCTACGTGGCCGTCCCGCGGCTCCGCGAGGAGGAGCCGTTCCTCCGGCTGGCGCCCGAGGAGGTGCCCGACATCGACGACGCGACGACCGTCTCCGGCTCCGCGACTCACGGCGTCCCCGTCGGGCCCGACGAGATGCCCCACGTCGATCTGATCGTCTCCGGCAGCGTCGCCGTCACCCCGGCCGGGGGGAGGGTCGGGAAGGGCGAGGGGTTCGCCGACCTGGAGTTCGCGGTGCTGGCGGAGCTGGACGCCGTCGACGCCGCGCCCGCGGTGGCGACGACGGTCCACGAGCGACAGGTCGTCGAGGACGACGTGGCGCTGGACGCCCACGACGTGCCGCTGGACGTGATCTGTACGCCGGAGCGGACGGTCCGCCCCGGCGAGTCGGCCGACGACGGGACGGACGGCAGGACCGACGACGCCGGCGGGGGCGCCCCCGCGCGACCGGAGGGCGTCGACTGGGCGGCGCTCCCGGCCGAGAAGCTGGAGTCGATCCCGGTGTTGCGCCGGCTGCGGCCGGAGTAGACGGGCGCGAACGCCGGCACGTCCGCCGACTATAACTGTCCCGTCCGAGAGGCCCGACCGTGCGACTCGTCCAGGTGATGATCCCCGCGGGCAAGCGGGAGACGGTGCTCTCGACGCTCGACGACGAGGGGATCGACTACGTCCTCTCCGACGAGACGAGCGGCCGGGAGTACACCGCCGTCGTCTCGTTCCCCCTCCCGACGGGGGCGGTCGAGCCGGTGCTCTCGGAGCTGCGCGAGGTGGGGCTCGAACGCGACGCCTACACGGTCGTTCTCGACGCCGAGACGGTCATCTCGCGCCGCTTCGAGGAGCTGGAGGAGCGGTACGCGGAGGAGGAAAGCGGGGAGGCCGACCGGATCGCCCGCGAGGAGTTGGAGACGCGGGCCGACGAGATGGCCCCCCGGTTCGGCACCTTCGTGGCGATGACCGTCATCAGCGCGGTCGTCGCCACCGCGGGCCTGCTGCTGGACTCGCCGGCGGTCGTCGTCGGGTCGATGGTGATCGCGCCGCTGATCGGCCCGGCGATGGCCACGAGCGTCGGCACCGTCGTCGACGACGACGAACTGTTCGTACGGGGGGTGAAGCTCCAGGTGCTCGGCGGTGTGCTCGCGGTGACGAGCGCCGCGGGGTTCGCGGCGGCGATACGGTACAGCCGGATCGTCCCCTACACCGCCGTCGAGGTGTTCGGTCTGGCGGAGGTGCGCGAGCGCCTCGCTCCCGGCGTGCTCTCGCTGCCCATCGCGCTGGGGTCGGGCGTGGCGGGCGCGCTCTCGGTCGCCTCGGGCGTCTCCACGGCGCTGGTGGGCGTCATGATCGCGGCGGCGCTGGTGCCGCCGATCGGCGTCGTCGGCATCGGCATCGCCTGGGGCCGACCCACGACGGTCGCGGGCGCGGCCCTGCTGGTCGTCGTCAACTTCGTCTCGATCAACTTCGCCGCGCTGGCGACGCTGTGGTACAAGGGGTACCGGCCGGACAGCTTCTGGCGGCTCGACGAGACCCGGACGAACGCCCTCAGGCGGGTCGGGGTGCTCGGCGTCCTCATCCTGCTGTCGACGGCCGTGCTCGCGGGCGTGACGGTCGCCTCCTACCAGAGCGCGCAGTTCCAGGCCGCCGTCCACGACGAGGCCGACGCGGTCCTCCCCGAGAGCGCGACCGTGCTCGACGTGACCGTGCGGTACGCCGGCTTCCCCCTCCGGGAGCCGAGTTCGGTGATGGTGACGGTCGGCCATCCGCCGGGGACGCCGCCCCCGACCATCGCCGTCGAACTGGGCGAGCGCCTGCGCGAGGACGCCCGAAGCCCGTTCGGCATCGGGGAGAACCCCGGGGTCGACGTCTCCGTCCGCTACGTGGTGGTCGAGGACTCCCGGCCGGGCGACGGCGCGGAGTGACGAAACCCGCTCTCGACGGCACGGGGTGACGGGGACCGCTCTCTGTGTCTCGGGCACGTTGAAGCCCCGAGCGCGCGCCCGCTCGGCCGTGAGTCGACGGCGAACCCTCCCGCCCGTCTCCGCGACCGTGACCGACGAGCCGGAGTGAGGCGACGGGAGCCGCGCGCCCGTGGCGCCCGCCGCCGCGGAGGCGGAACCGAGAAGTAGTCACGCGGCCGACGTGTCGACCGTGACGGACTCCGGTCCCCGCCTCGTCACCGGCGCGATGCTGGGCGCGTTTCTCGCGTTCGGCGTCGACACGATCGTGATCGTCGCCGCGTTGTGGTACGTGGGCCGACTCTCCGGCGCCGTCGCCGGCGGCCTCTCGGCGGCGGTAGTCGGGCTGTTCCTGCTGTGGGTCGCCGGACGGTGGGTCCGCCTGCGTCGCCGCGGCGGGGCGGACGCGGGGGGAGTCGGGGCGTCGAGCGACGGGACGGCGGTCGAGGTCGACCCCGTCGAGCGGGTGAAGCGCCGCTACGCCGACGGCGAGCTCTCCGAGGCGGAGTTCGAGCGACGCCTCGACGGCCTGCTCGACGCCGAGGACCGGGCAGGAGAGGCGGAGCCGCCACCAGAGTCGACCGGCGGGAAGACGGAGCGGCGCCGGGAACGGGAGTAGCGGGTCAGTTCTCGCCCCGGGAGGGGAGATCCGGCTCGAAGCCGACCGCCTCGACGGCTGTGTCGAGGACGGCGTCGACGTTCTCCCCCTCGGTGACGCTCATGTACGCGTCCGCCTCGACGTCGCGCGAGCGGTCGCTCTTGTTGCAGACGACGAGCACGGGCACGTCGAACCGCGCCTCGACCTCAGCCAGCAGCTCCAGCTGGGAGTCGAGGGGGTAGCCGCAGTCGCCGGAGGCGTCGACGACGAATAACACGGCGTCCGCGAGGTGGGTGAGCGCGGAGACGGCCTGACGCTCGATCCCGTTGCGCTCGGCCTCCGGCCGGTCGAGCAGGCCGGGCGTGTCGACGATCTGGTAGCGGATGCGGTCGCACTCGAAGTGGCCGATCTGCACCGCCTTCGTCGTGAACGGGTACGACGCGATCTCGTTGGAGGCGCGCGTGACCCGGTTGACGAACGACGACTTGCCGACGTTGGGGTGGCCGGCGACGACGATCGCGGGCTCGTCCGGGCGGACGTCCGGGAGCGTCTTCAGCGCGTCGCGCGCCTCCCCGACCGTGCGGAGGTCGTCGGCGACCTCGTCGACGATGTCGGCCATGCGGGCGAACGCCTGCTTGCGGTGTTTGCGGGCGCCCTCGACGCCGGTCTTGCGCATCTTCGCCTGGTACTCCGAGCGGAGCTCGTCGATCCGCTCGGACGCCCAGTCGACCTCCGAGAGCGCCCGTCGGAGCTCGTCGACGCCCCCGAGACGCTCCGGGTCTCGGTGCGCTTCGGACCCCGACGGGTCCGAACCGTCGACGACGGCGTCGGCCAGTTCGTAGTAGAACGGCCCGACCTCGAACTCGAAGTCGGGCCAGGAGGCGGAGACGTTCGCGAGGTTGTCCGAGAGGACGTTCGCGGCGGTGATCAGCATCGACTCCTGGGCCTCCCAGCCGTCCTTCGCGCGGCCGGTCCGGGCGGCGCGGGAAAACGCCTTGTCGAGGAGTTCCTCCGCGCGGGGGGTGGTGGGGAGATCTTCGAACGTCATACTCGGTTGTCCGTCGATTGACGACGACCGCGTATAAGCCCGTTCGTTCGGGTTCTGGGTCGTTTCGGGTGCCCTCTCGTCTTCCGCCGGCGGGCCGTTCGGCCGAGGAGTCGATGACGGCTTGGCGGTCGGCTCGGTGAGTTGTGGTGCCGGTCTCACTACCGCGGGGACACGGTTCCCGCCCACACGCCGACGACCACAGATCGACACCGATCCGGGGCGTCCACACGGCCGACCGTCCGGAGCCGGTCCCCGAAACACACAGTCACGCACGGATCTCCGTCGCTCGTCGTCGGAACAGCACCTTTATCAGTCGCACGAGGCGAAGTTCCAACGAGATTACTCACGGAGGCTCATGGTGACGGAGCAAACACAACCGGAGGTGAACATCGGACTCGTCGGTCACGTCGACCACGGCAAGACGACGCTCGTGCAGGCGTTGTCGGGCGACTGGACCGACCAGCACAGCGAGGAGATGAAGCGCGGGATCTCCATTCGCCTGGGGTACGCCGACGCGACGCCGCGTCGGTGCCCGGAGTGTGCCGAGCCCGAGTGTTACACCGTCGAGGAGACCTGCCCGGAGCACGACGTCGACACCGAGGTCCTGCGGACGGTCTCGTTCGTCGACGCGCCGGGCCACGAGACGCTGATGGCGACGATGCTGTCGGGCGCGTCGATCATGGACGGCGCGGTGCTGGTCGTGAGCGCCACCGAGGACGTGCCGCAGGCCCAGACCGAGGAGCACCTGATGGCGCTGGACATCATCGGCATCGACAACATCGTCATCGCCCAGAACAAGATCGACCTCGTCGACGACGAGCGCGCCCGCGACAACTACGAGCAGATCGGGGAGTTCGTCGAGGGCACCGTCGCCGAGGACGCGCCGATCGTCCCCGTCAGCGCACAGCAGGAGGTCAACGTCGACCTCGTGATCGACGCGCTGGAGCGGGAGATCCCGACGCCCGAGCGCGTCGGCGGGTCGCTCGCGCAGGGCACCCTCTCGGCGGGCGACGAGATCGAGCTACGCCCCGGCCGCGAGGTCGAGGAGGGCGGCAGCGCCGAGTACCACGCGATCGAGACCTCCGTGCGGTCGCTGCAGGCGGGCGGCGAGCCAGCCGAGACGGTCGGACCGGGCGGGCTGCTCGGCGTGGGCACCGGGCTCGACCCGAGCCTGACGAAAGGCGACGCGCTCGCGGGGCAGGTCGCCGGCGAGCCCGGCGCGCTGCCGCCGACGCGTGACGGCTTCGAGATGAGCGTCGAACTGCTCGACCGCGTGGTTGGCGAGGGCGAGGTCGAGGAGATCTCCACCGGCGAGCCGCTGATGCTCACCGTCGGCACCGCGACCACGGTCGGCGCGGTGACCAGCGCCCGCGAGGGCGAGTGCGAGGTGAACCTCAAGCGCCCCGTCTGTGCGGAGTCGGGCGCGAAGATCGCGATCAACCGCCGGATGGGCGCCCGGTGGCGCCTCATCGGCGTCGGCACCCTCACGGAGTAGCGAGGCCGTGACGACGGTCGTCCTCGACACCAACGCGCTCATGATGCCGGTGGAGTGCGACGTGCGCGTGTTCGAGGAGCTCGACCGACTCGTCTCGGAGGCCGACCCCGTCGTCCCGGCGGCGGTCGTCGCGGAACTGGAGACGCTCGCGACCGGCGCCGGCGAGGAGGCGACCGCCGCCTCCGTCGGGCGCGACCTCGCCGAGCGGTGCCGGACGGTCGAGACGGCCGAATCGTACGCCGACGACGCCGTCGTCGAGCTCGCCTCCCCGGAGGCCGGCCTCGACGGCTACGTCGTCACGAACGACCGCCCCCTGCGCGAGCGCCTCCTCGCTCGGGGCGTACGCGTAATCGGTTTAAGGGGCGCGAACACACTGGCGGTAACAGAACCTTAGCATGTACAAACGGGTACGACTCAAGGACACGGTCGAGGTCCCGCCGGAGCATCTGGCGGACGTGACCAGCGACCGCGTCCGCAAGCTGCTGCAGGACAAGCTGGAGGGACGGATGGACGAGGACGTCGGCAGCGTCGTCAGCGTCACGCAGGTCCACGACATCGGCGACGGCGCCGTCCTTCCGAACAGGCCGGGCGTCTACTACGAGGCGGAGTTCGACGCCGTCACGTTCGATCCGGACATGCAGGAGGTCGTCGACGGGAACGTCGTGGAGGTCGTCGAGTTCGGCGCCTTCGTCGGCATCGGCCCCGTCGACGGCCTGCTGCACGTCTCGCAGATCTCCGACGAGTACCTCGCGTACGACGGCGAGAACCAACAGCTCGCCTCGACGGAGTCCGACCGGACCCTCGGCGTCGACGACCCCGTCCGGGTGCGCGTCGTCACCAAGAGCATCGACGAGCGGAACCCCCGCGACTCGAAGATCGGGCTCACGGCCAAACAGCCCGGCCTCGGGAAGCACGCGTGGCTCGAGTCCGACGTGCGGCGGCGGGCCGAGAGCGCCCCGGCGGAGGGCGGAGGGTAACTGATGGCCGAGGACCGCCTCGCCTGTCGGGAGTGCCACTTCGTCAACGGACCCGACGCCCAGACGTGCGAGAGCTGCGGCTCCTCCTCGCTGACGGAGGACTGGGCGGGGTACGTGATCATCCCCCACCCCAAGGAGTCGGAGATCGCCCCGGAGATGAACGTGAGCGAGCCGGGCAGCTACGCGCTGAAGGTCCGGTAACCGAGCGCGCGAGGCGGTCGAGATGCTCACGCTCCCCGACGACCTCCGCAACGCGTTCAGAGACCCCATGGGTCCCGTCCACACCGACGCCGAGCGGCTGCTCTCGGCCGCCGGCGACCCGGTCGTCGCCGTCGGCGACGTCGTCACCTACCACCTCCGCGTCGCCGGCCGCGACCCCGACGTGGCGGTGATCGACGGGAAAACCGAGCGGGAGGCCGTCGGCGCCGAGATCGCGACCGTCCTCGACGGCGGGAACCGCCGGATCGAGGTGGACAACGAGCCGGCGACGCTATCGCGGGCGATGCTTTCGGCGCTGGGCGAGGCGCTCGCGGACCCGGACCCGGTGGTGATCCACGTGACCGGGGAGGAGGACCTGGCGACGGTGCCGGCGATCGTCGCCGCCCCCGAGGGCGCGAGCGTCGTCTACGGCCAGCCCGGCGAGGGGATGGTGCTCGTGGAGGTGACCGCGGAGGCGAGGGCGGAGGCGCGCGACCTCCTCGGGCGGCTGGACGGCGACACCGCGGCGGCGCTGTCGGCGCTGGGCGTCGAGTAGCGCGCGACGTGCCGCCCCCGGCCGCGGGTCGGCGCCGGTTCCCTGCCGCACAAGACACTTCACGCGACGCGGTGCACGCCGAGGCGATGGCCCGCCTCTCGCGACGCGCCCTCCTGGCCGGGCTCGCGGCCGCGGCCGGCTGTACCGCCGCGCCCGGCGACCCGACCGCCACGGACGCGGACGCCGACGCCCCGACCACGGACGCCCCGGCGACGACCGAGGAGTTCCCCCCGCCGTCCCCCACGCCGGGCGGGCCGGACTCGCCGCTGCCGCTGCCGACCGACACCGAGTGGCGTCAGCGGGGGAACACGTCGGACCGGCGCGGCCGGCTCGACGGCACGGCCGTCCCCACGGAGCCGGAGCTGGCGTGGTCGTTCTACACCCCGATGTCGGCGCCGGTCGTCGCCGACGGGACGCTGTACGGCATCGAGGAGGGGCTGGCCGCGCGCGACGCCGCGACCGGCCGGCTGGAGTGGCGCGCGGAGCTGAGCGGCGAGGCCGCCGCGGCCCCGGCCGTCGCCGACGGCCGGCTGTACGTTCAGCGGTACACCGGGATGGAGGCGTACGACCCCGACGGCGGCGGGCGGCTGTGGCGCACCGAGTTCGGGGGAGGGGGGACGTCCTCGCCCGCGGTCGTCGATGGGGTCGCCTACGCCGCACAGGGGAGCCACCAGACGCCCGCGGCGGTCGCCGCGTTCGGCCCGGGCGGCGAACGGCGTTGGCGGGTCGAACTCGACGGCGACCTCCGGGGGTCGCCCGCGGTCGTCGAGGACACGGTCGTCGTCGCGACCGACGACGGGACGCTCCACGGCGTCGGGACCGACGGCGAGCGCCGGTGGACCGTCGAGGTGGCCGAGGGGACGACGGCCGCGCCCGCCGGCGACGGCGACGGCGTGGTGTACGTCCCCGACGCCGACGGGGTCGTCCGGGCGGTGGACGCCGCCGACGGGACCGAACTGTGGCGGGTCACGCTCGACGCCGACGGCGGGAGGAGGCCAGCCGTCGCCGACGGGGCGGTCGTCGTGTCGACCGACGGCGCCGTCGTCTGTCTCGACCGCGACGACGGGAGTCGACGGTGGCGGACGCCCGTCCTCCGCGGGTCCGCTGGAGCGCCGTCGGCGGACGATACGACCGTCTACGTCGGCGAGACCGGGTCGAGGGGCCGGATCCTGGCGCTGGATCTCGCGGACGGGAGCGAGCGTTGGGCCCGACGGACGGAGGACACGGCGGTCTCGGACGTGATCGTCTCCGGCGTCCAGGGTCCGCCGACGCCCGTCGCGGGCGGCGTGTATGTCGTCGCCGCCGACGGGATCCGGGCGTTCCGGCGCGGGGACGGGACGGCGTAGCGCCGCTGACGCCCGCCGTGTCCGGGCGCACGCCGCTTCGAAGTCCTTTTCCCGGTGCCGACTGCATTATCCGACAACTGACCCATGGACATCGACATCATCTCCGAGGAGGAGAACCCCATGCTCCACCGGACCGACGTCCGGTTCGAGGTGCGTCACGAGGAAGCCACCCCCGCACGCCTGCAGGTCCGCGACTCGCTGGCCGCCAAGCTCGACAAGGGCTCCGACGAGGTCGTCGTCCACGAGCTGGACACGAAGTTCGGGATGCGCAAGACCGTCGGCTACGCGAAGGTGTACGAGACGGCCGACCACGCCGCGGACGTCGAGCAGGACTACGTCCTCGAGCGGAACGCCATCGTCGGCGACGAGGACGCGGAAGCCGAGGAAGCCTGACGCCGGATGCGGGTCCTCGGCGTCGAGGGCACGGCCTGGTGCGCCAGCGCCGCGGTGTTCGACGCCGAGGCCGACGCGGTGTTCATCGAGTCCGACGCCTACCGGCCCGACAGCGGCGGCATTCACCCGCGGGAGGCCGCGGAGCACATGGGCGAGGCGATCCCGCAGGTCGTCGAGACCGCGCTGGAGCACGCCCGCGAGGAGTACGGCGGGAGTAGCGGCGACACCGACGGCGACGGCGGAAGCGACGGCGACCCGCCCGTCGACGCCGTCGCCTTCTCCCGGGGGCCCGGTCTCGGCCCCTGTCTCCGGATCGTCGCCACCGCGGCCAGGGCGCTGGCGCGGACGCTCGACGTGCCGCTCGTGGGCGTCAACCACATGGTCGCCCACCTGGAGATCGGTCGCCACCGCGCGGGCTTCGACTCGCCCGTCTGTCTCAACGCCTCGGGTGCGAACGCCCACCTCCTGGGGTATCACGACGGCCGCTACCGCGTGCTCGGGGAGACGATGGACACCGGCGTCGGCAACGCCCTCGACAAGTTCACCCGACACGTGGGCTGGAGCCACCCCGGGGGGCCGAAGATCGAGGCGCACGCCGCGGACGGCGAGTTCGTCGAGTTGCCGTACGTGGTGAAGGGGATGGACTTCTCCTTTTCCGGAATTATGTCCGCCGCGAAGGCCGCCTACGACGACGGCGTCCCAGTGGATGACGTCTGTTTCTCCCTACAGGAGCACGTGTTCGCCATGCTCACGGAGGTGTCCGAGCGAGCGCTGTCGCTGACGGGCACCGACGAACTGGTGTTGGGGGGCGGCGTCGGGCAGAACGCGCGTCTCCGGGAGATGCTCGCGGAGATGTGCGCCGAGCGGGGCGCCGAGTTCCACGCGCCGGAGCCGCGGTTCCTCCGCGACAACGCCGGGATGATCGCGGTGCTGGGCGCGAGGATGGCCGCCGACGACGACACGGTCGCGGTCGAGGATTCGGCGATCGACCCCGACTTCCGGCCGGACGAGGTGCCCGTGACGTGGCGCGACGGCGAGGCGTCGGTCGCGCGGGTGCCCGACGCCGGCGAGGCGGAGCCGCGCGGCGCGGAGGCGACCGTCGAACTCGACGGCGATGACGCGGTGAAGCGGCGGCTACCGAAGGGGTACCGCCATCCGGACCTCGACGCGACGCTGCGGCGCGACCGGACCGTCTCGGAGGCGCGTCTGCTGGCGGCGGGGCGGAAGGCGGGGGTGCCGACGCCGCTGGTCCGCGACGTCGACGTGCCGGCGGCGACGGTCACGATGCAGCGCGTCGGCGAGTGCGACCTCGCGGCGGCGCTGACCGCCGACGCCGCCCGAACCGTCGGGGAACTACTCGCCAAACTCCACGCGGCCGGCGTCGTCCACGGCGACCCGACGACGCGCAACGTCCGGGTCGGCGACGACGGACCCGACGGGGGGTCCCGGCTGTTCCTCGTCGACTTCGGTCTCGGCTTCGACTCCGACCACGTCGAGGACTACGCGATGGACCTGCACGTGTTCGAGCAGTCCGTCGAGGGGACGGCGACGGAGCCCGAGCGGCTGGTCGAGGCGGTCGAGGCCGGCTACCGGTCGGTCGGCGACCCGGCGGTGGTGGAGCGCCTCCGCGGCGTCGAGGGGCGCGGTCGCTACCAGTGAGCGGCGAGGGCTGACAGGCGGCCGTGTTCGTCGGCGGGACGCGCCGTCGGCCGCACACCCGCTCTCGGCGCGTCGCGGTCGTCGCTACATCGGCGGTGCTGAGTCGGCATCCGTAATGAACCCTCGCCGTGGCCGTGTCGGCGGACAAAAACGATTTATCGCCCCGCGACGTTGCACCGGGCATGGTAGAGAAGCCGCAGTCCGGCGAACTCTTCGGGGTCCCGTACAACTTCGAGCGTCCGAGCGTCGGGCGGCTGCTGTCCTCCTACTGGCAGCCCGGCGAGGGGATGCTGGTGCAGAAGCCGTTCGGCATCGGCTACACGCTCAACCTCGCCAGCTGGCGCTCGTGGGTGGTGCTTCTCGTCGCCGGCGCCATGCTGTATCTCGAACGCGGCGGCGTCGGCGACGACGGCGACGTCGAGGAGTCCGAGCCCGTCGAGGTCGTCGTCGACGACGACTGACCGCCGGCGGCCCTACTCGCTCCAGTCGTCGGATTCGGCGCGCTCGCGCCACTCCCGCTGCTGTTTCCGCTCGCTGACGTGGTCGAGCCCGTCGGCGAGGTCGTCGCGGACGGCCGACTCGAACCCCTCGAGTTCGTCCACCAGCTCGATCTTGACGTCCGTCACGAGCTCGTACGTCCAGCGGTCCCCGGCCACCCCGGCGGGGAGGAGTCTGTCGCGGAGGTCGTCGGCGTACTCCTCGTGACCGGCCGACCGCAGCGGCTCCTCCGCCTTCGCGAAGCGATCCATCGCGTGGCCGATCCGGTGGTGACAGTCCAGCAGGTCCGCGTACGCCCGGTAGGCGTGCTCGATCCCGAGCTGCAGCGAGTGAAGCGCCTCCTGCTCTTCCGGGGTCAGATCCGGCAGGTCGGCCTCGGTATCGTCGCGTGACATGTTTATTGGTACGCCACACCGTCACAAAGGTGTTGTGCGGTTTACTGCTGCCAGCCAACCCGGTCGACCGGCTCTCGGCCATCATATCGCCACGGAGTCGTGCGGTTCCTCACCCGACAGGGCGGCCGATGACGAGGGAACTCGAAGGCCGCACCGGGTCCGGTCGGCTGTGGGGCGGTCGCTGTCGCGGGGGAGTCGGCCGTCGCGGCTATCTGAATCGCCACGTCACCGCGACGCCGGACGCCCAGGCGACGCCGAAGAGGATCGCAAGCAGCCGCAGCGACTCGGTCGCGAGACCGACGACGACCGCCGCCGCCGAGAGGGTCGCGGCGAACACGAGGACGCCGCCGACGACGCGGCGGAACCACCGCTTCGGGTCGGCGACGCGCTCGATCAGCGTGCCGTTGAGCCACGCGCCCCCGAGCGCCCCGAGGCCGGCGACCGAGAACACCGGGAGCAGTCCCCGGGTGTCGACGGCGCCGACCGCGACCAGCAGGCTCAACCCCGACAGCGACACCGCCGCTATCGCGAGCGCGCCGGCGACGGCCGCGTGTCCCTGCCCGGAGACCCGCTGCTCCCGGCGCTCCAGAACCGCCTCGGGGTCCGGGTCGTTCGGATCGATACCCACGTCACCGGTCAGGGACGGGGAGGGATTGTGTCTTGTGCCGCTCAGACGGTCACGCGCTCGCCGAGTTCGGGCGCGGCGGCGTCGTGGCCGTCCGCCCGGAGGTCGGCCGCGAACGCCGGGCAGCGGTCGCCGTGGTTGACAAGCACCGTCGCGCCGCGGTAGGCGTCGAGAAACGAGCGGAGCCCGTTGCGGTCGGCGTGCGCGGAGAAGTCGAACGGCTCGACGCGGGCGGCGACGGGGACGACCGCGCCGTTCAGCTCGCAGCGGCCGCGCTCCAGCAGCTCCCGGCCGTTCGTCCCCTCGACCTGGTAGCCGGTGAGACACACCCGGTTCGTCGGGTCCGAGCGCAGCATCGGGAGGTAGCTCATCACCGGCCCGCCCGAGAGCATCCCGGAGGTGGTGACGACGGCCTCGTTGTCGGCGGCGATGCGGTCGCGCTGGCCGTCCTTCCCCGTCACGTACCGCGCGCCGGACTTCGCCCGCCGGAGCGCCGCCGGGTCGCGCACGAACTCCGGGTGACGGCGGAGGAGGTCGGTGACGCGCTGGCCCATCCCGTCGAGGTACGGCCGGACGTCCGCGTCCCCGAGCACCGAGAGCACCTCCTGGGTCCGGCCGATCGCGAACGCGGGGATCAACGCGGTGCCGCCCTCCCAGCGCGTCTCCCGGACGGTCTCGACGAACCGCTCCTCGACGCGGGCGCGGTCCTCGTGGCGCACGTCGGAGTACGTGCTCTCGCAGATCACCGCGTCCGCGTCCGGTCGGGCCGTCGACCCCGACAGCAGCCGCGTGTCGTCGGTGTGGAAGTCGGCGGTGTACAGCAGTCGCGTCTCCCCGTCGTCGACGAGGACGTGCGCGCTCCCGGGGATGTGGCCGGCGTCGTGGAGGGTGACCTCGTAGTCGGTGCCGCCGGCGGCGACGACGAACGGCTCGCCGTAGCCGTGGCGGCGCTCCACCTCGCCGAGCCGCCGGACGTGGTTGCGGGTGAACGTGCAGTCGTAGCCGCGCAGCTTCAGCGTGTCCTCGGCGAGCACGCGGGCGAGGTCGGCCGTCGGCGGCGTCCAGTGGACCGTCGGGCGGCGGTCGCCACGGAGGAGCGCGGGCACCTGCCCGACGTGGTCGAGGTGGCCGTGGCTGACGACGACCGCGTCCGGCTCCGGGCGGCTCACGGGGTACTGCGGGGGGTCCCCGGTCAGCGAGCCGAAGTCGAGGAGGAGCGCGTCGTCGACGAGGACCGCCGAGCGACCCACCTCGCGGGCGCCGCCGAGGAACTGGATCTCCATCGACGAATGGGAGGGGCTCGCGCCGGTTGGCTCCGTCGGTTCGCGCCGTCCTCGCCGGGAGGTCGTCCCGTCCGCACGGCGGGTCGTGTCGTCCGCACAACGGCGGCGGTCCGGCGGTCCGACCGTGTCGTCCGCGCCGGGGCGTCGACCCGGCGGCGGTCGGCCCCGACGGGTCGCAACCACTATCCGTGCGCTGTCGCACCTACCACCCGAATGAAGGTCTTCGGTTCGAGCGGCACCCGTGGGGTCGTCGGGGAGGAGTTCACCCCGGAGTTCGTCTCGCGGGTGGCGGCCGCAGCGGCGGCGACGTGGGACGCCGACGGCGTCGCCCTCGGCCGCGACACCCGCACCTCCGGGCCGACGTTCGCGGACGCGGCCGCCGCGGGCATCACCGCCGCCGGCGTCGACGTGGAGCGGCTGGGCGTCGTGCCGACGCCGAGTCTGGTGCGCTACTGCGAGGCCGAGGCGGTGCCGGGCGTGATGATCACCGCCTCCCACAACCCCCCGCAGTTCAACGGCGTGAAGCTCGTCGGCGACGACGGCGTCGAGCTGCCCGTGAGCCGGCTGGAGGTGATCGAGGAGCGACTGCTGGCCGAGGAGACGACGACGGTGGCGTGGGACCGTATCGGCGACTCGCGGCGCGTCGCGGACGCGAACGACGACTACGTCGCGGGGATGCTGGCGGCGGTCGACCGCGAGGCGATCGCCGACGCCGAGCTGACGGTCGCGCTGGACCCCGGCCACGGCGCCGGCGCGCTCACCTCGCCGGAGTTCTTCCGGGAGCTGGGCTGTCGGGTGGTGACGGTGAACGCCCAGCCCGACGGCCGGTTCCCCGGGCGCGACCCCGAGCCGGTGCGGGAGAACCTCGACGACCTGGGGCGGCTGGTCCGCGCGAGCGGCGCCGACGTCGGGGTCGCCCACGACGGCGACGGCGACCGCGCCATCTTCTTCGACGAGGCCGGCGAGTACGTCGAGGGCGACGCCTCGCTGGCGGCGCTTGCGGCCCGCGACCTCGGCGAGGGCGACACGACCGTCGCCGCGGTGAACGTCTCCCAGCGGCTCGTCGACGTCTGCGAGGACGCCGGCGCGGACCTGGAGCTGACGCCGATCGGCTCGACGAACATCGTCACGCGGATCAAGGAGCTGTGGCACGAGGGGGAGTCCGTCCCCGTCGCCGGCGAGGGGAACGGCGGGGTCTTCTTCCCCGACTACCGGCTCGTTCGCGACGGCGCGTTCATCGCCGCGAAGTTCCTCGAACTGCTGGCCGAGCGCGACGCGGCCGTGAGCGAGGTCGTCGCCCCCTTCGCCGGCTACCACAACGTCCGCGAGAACCTCGCGTACGGGAGCGACGCCGAGCTGACCGCGATGCGCTCGGCCGCGGCGGCGTACGCCGAGGCCGCCGACGCCGAGCCCGACACGAAGGACGGCTACCGCCTCGACTACGGCGACGCCTGGGTGCTCGTGCGCCCCTCGGGCACCGAGCCGAAGGTCCGGGTGTACGCGGAGGCGCGCGACCCCGAGCGGGCGGCGTCGCTGGCGCGGGAGGCCCGCGACGCGCTGGCGGAGGCTCGCGACGGCGCGACGGCGTAACTCGGCGGCGCGACGGGGCGGCCCGACGGCGCGACGAGGTGGCCCGACGACGACGGGGTCAGGACCCACGTTCGCGGCCCGCCCCTGCCCCGGTCGCGGCGGGAACGTCCGGCGGTCTTTTGTCCGAACGGTCCCGAGAGCGGGCATGGACGTCGAGGTCCGACCGGTCGCCTCCCCGGCGGAGTTCCGCGCGGCCATGACCGTGAACCGCGCCGCCTGGCGCGACGCCTACGCCGACATCCTCCCCGACGACACGCTCGCCGAGATGACCGTTCCGGACGGCGTCGACCTTCAGGAGCGGTACGACCGCTCGACGGGCGAGGGGCGGACGTTCCTCGTCGCGGTCGACCGGCGGCCGGGGGCGGTCGTCGGCTTCGCCGGGGCGGTGTGGGGCGACGGCCGCAAGCCGTTCTGCGAGCGCGACGACGCCGAGCTGCGCGCGATCTACGTCGACCCCGAGCGGCAGGGCGAGGGGATCGGCGCAGACCTGCTGGCGGCGGTCGGCGACCGGCTGCCCGGCGCGGTCGGCCGGCTGGCACTCGAGACGTTCCGCGAGAACGACGCTGCATGCGGGTTCTACGAGGCGCACGGCTTCGAGCGGATCGGTGAGTCGACGTTCGCGGTCGACGGCGAGGCGTACCCGACGGCGGTGTACGCGCGACCCGCGTAAGCGTCGTCGAGGGGGCGACGCGAGGCCGACCGCAGGGAGGCCTCGGAACGCGAACGGCGAACGCGGTGAGCCGTGAGCGGAGCGACGGCGGAGCGGTCCCCGCGCCGCTCCGTCCGCAGCGGGGCGTCGTCGACCCGGCGCCGCCGTCGTCGGCTGCTACTCCCCGTCCGCGAGCGCCGCGGCGAGCGCGGCCCGTCGCTCCCGCGCGGCCGACAGCTCCTCGCCCGCGTCGCCGGCGGCGACGCGCTCGAACTCCTCGTCGGACAGCTCCGCCGCCGCCTCGGCCGCCCGGCGGAGCCGGTCGTAGTCGGGGCGGTCGGCGACGCTCCGGAGCGCGCGGGCGCGGGCGACGGTCGACTCGGGCGCGAACGTCGCGACGAGGGAGACGAGCTCGCGCCGCTGGAAGCGGAGCGTCCCTGCGGCCGGCGGCGGCCAGTCGACCGTCAGCGGGGCCGCCGACAGCCGTTCGAGGTACGTCCGGTGGGGGGAGACCCGCGCGGAGAAGGTGCCGGGGTCGTCGACGTAGTGGTCCAGCTTCGAGCGGGAGTAGTCGACGTACGCCAGCACGTCCGGCAGCGGCTCCGCGCCCGCCGGCGAGCCGTCGAGGAACTCGACCAGCTCCGGCGGCGGCGCCGCGTAGTCGACGAACGGCGTCTCGGCCGCCTCCGCGACGAACGCGCAGCTCCGCGACCGGCGCGTCGAGGTCCGCCTCGCCCAGCTCGACGAGCCGCTCCAGCTCGGCGACGCGCTCGTCGAGCCGGTCGACCCGCCGACGGGCCTCGCGTTCGGCCTCGTGCAGCGCCGCCTCGCGTTCCTCGCGGGTCTCGAGCCGGCCGGCAAGCTCCCGGGCCGGGGTGAGCGCCTCGCGGGCGGACGCGAAGTCCGACCGCGAGAGCCGTCGTCCGTCGACGGCGTCGTTCGCCCGCTCGAAGGCGTCGCGGCCGGGGAGGTCGTCGTCCAGCTCCTCGACGACGGCCGCGAACTCCCCCTGGAACTGGAGGTACGCCTCGAAGTCGCCGGTGCCGGTCGCGGAGTCCTCGTACCCCGTCAGCAGTCGCTCGGCCTCGCGCACGGCGTCGCGGACGCGAGTCAGCGCCGCCTCGCCGTGTTCGGCGACCGCGGCCGCGGCGTCGTCGCGGCGCTCCCGGGCCGTCCGCAGGGCGTCGACCAGGTCGGCGGCGTCGCGGTCGGCGTCGGACAACGGGTCGGGGCCGGTGCAGGGGTCCGCGTCCGGGTCGCCGGCGGCGTCGGCCGTCACGTCGACCCGTACACCGCGTCGGGGTCGAAGGCACGCTCGCCGGCCTCCTCGCCGTCGACGGTGCGGTGGAAACAGGAGCGGTGGCCGGTGTGGCAGGCGCCGCCGGTCTGGTCGACGAGGTAGAGGAGCGCGTCGGCGTCGCAGTCGACGCGCACCTCCTCGACCGCCTGGGTGTGGCCGCTGGTCGCCCCCTTCTCCCACAGCTCGTCGCGGGAGCGGGAGTAGTAGTGCGCGCGGCCGGTGTCCCGGGTCCGGGCCAGCGCCTCCCGGTTCGCGTACGCCAGCATCAACACCTCGCCGGAGTCGGCGTCCTGTGCGACGGCGGGAACGAGTCCGTCCGCGCCGAAGTCGATGTCGACGCCCTCCCCGCTCCCGGCGTCGGTCCGCGTGTCGCTCATGCTCCGAGGTGACGGCGCTGCCGCGGATAGGTCTTTTGTGCGGGGGGACCGACCGCGCGCCGCGAGACTCCCCGCCGGCTACCCGGTCGACGACCCGTCCGACCCCTCGTCGGTCGCGTCCGGCCGGCCGGCGTCGACGCCCGCCCACGAGAGGGCGCTGGCCACGCCGACGCCGAAGGCTGCCAACATCGCCCCGACGACCAGCAGCAACAGCGAGAGCCGGAGGTCGGACGGGAGTCCGAGACCGACGTTCAGCCCGAACACGCCGACGACGATCACGAGCGGACCGGCGGTCCCCGCCCACCAGTCCGGGCCGTCGGTATCGCGGCGACGGTACGCGTCGTCTCGAGAAAGCAGGAGACCGAAACCGAGGGCGTACAGCGCTACGAGTGTCGCCGTAAGCGGAACGCTCCGGACGAGCGCCAGCCAGTTCGCGGCGCCGACCGTGACGCCGGCGAGCACGGCGACCGGGAGGGCCGTTCGTCGGTCCATATCCGATCGGTGTTATGCGGGCGGTAGGTTTAAATACTGGCCGCGGAGCTCCGGGCGGCGACCACGACGGGTCAGGCCAGCCACAGCGCCCGCAGCGCCACCGTGAGCGCGTCGCCGTAGGTGAGCGCGAGCACGAGCCCGCCGAACAGCGGCACGAGGAAGGGAAGCCCGGGCGACACCCACAACGCGTCCTCGGTCGAGACGCGCTCCAGCCCCTCGCGGAGCCGCTCCGGCGTGGTGCCGTAGGCGCTGCCCCGGATCTCCGTCAGGAAGCGGTCCGCGGCCCACGGGTCGTCGAGGTCGGCGTCGTTTACTGACTCCGCGTCGAGGTCGACGCCGCCGTCGGGATCGGCGCGAGGCGCCGCGGCGTCGCCGACGTTCGCGGTGTCCGCGCCGTCTGTGCCGTCCCCGGCACCGTCGACCTCCGGGCTGTCTGTCGGCGGGCCGTCGTGGACCGCGCCGTCGGTGGGCGGGTACGTCTCGCCGACGGAAGCCGGGTCGCGGTGGGCGTCGGGGTCCGCCCGGACCGCCGCGAGCGTCGTCCCCCGCCAGCGGAGGTACATCCGGAGCGCGTCGAGGTCGAGCTCCCGCCGAGGGCGCAGGCCGTCCACGCGGAGGATCTGCCCGTGGACGTCGGGCAGGTCCTCGACGGGCGTCCACCGGCCGACGACCATCGCCGGCGAGAGCCGGCCGGCGACGACGTTGCCGGCGGTCAGCAGCGCGACGTAGCCCGCGCCGAACAGCACGGCGTTCGTCAGCGCCGACATCGCGGTGACGCCGAGCGTGGAGGGGTGCAGCGGGAGGCCGACGGCGTGGAGCCACGTCGCCTCCGGGAACAGCCACAGCGGGACGACATACTGAGGCGTCGTCGGGGGGGGAGCCGGTACGCGAGCAGGGAGAAGGGGATCAGAAACAGCAGCGAGAAGCCGGCGCGCACGAGGAACAGGCGGCCGGCGTAGTCGGCGAACGGGTACGCGCCAGCCGCCTCGACGGCGAGCGCGAGCGCGCCGACCGCCAGCAGGGGGCGCCAGAGCCGACTCGCCACGCGACGGGTGCGTACGTCGCGGTAGGCGGCCCACGCGAACCCCGGGAGCACGAGCAGCCGGAGGAGGTCGGCCGCGGTCGCGACGCCGAACACGGTCATACCGGGTGGGGCGGGGCCGGGGACTTGTGCGTTGCCGTCCGTCGCCGCGAGCGCCGGGCGGCGAGTCCGAGGGCGACACGCAGCGGCGCGGCGACGAGCGGCCGCCCGGCTCACTCCCCGTCGTCGATCCCGAGCGCCTCGGAGAGCTCCCGCGTCAGCTCCTCCCGGCTGAGGTTCGCCTTGACGTCGTGGTCCTTCGCGAGCGACTGGAGCCTGCGGTAGGAGGCGTCCTCGAGCTCCTCGACGCTGCCCGGGAGATCCGAGTCCGTCTCGTCGTCCCCGGTGTCCTCGTCCCCGTCCCCGTCGCTCTCCGCGGATTCCGATTCGTCCTTCTCACGCTCCTCGTCTGCCGCCTCGCTCTCCGCACTCTCCTCACTCTCCACGGACTCTTTCCCGCCCTCGTCTCGCTCCTCATCTGCCCCCTCGCTTCCCCCGATTTCGTCGCTCTGCTCGGCCTCCTCGTCGCTTTTCTCGCTCTCGTTGCCCTGCCCCGTCTCGCCGGCGGCGGCGAGGCGTTTCCCGATAGCCTCCCCGACCGTCCGACCGACGAGCGCGCCGACCGCGCCGCCGAGCGTCTCCGCGACGCTCTCGTCGCCGGTGAGGTCCAGTTCCCCTTCGATCGGGGTTCCCTCGAACAGTTCCCCGTAGTCGAGGCTGTCGAACAGTTCGTTCGCGTCGATGCGGTCGACCAGGGACGTGTCGCTCATGGGTGCTGGTTGGAACGGTCGGGTCGCGGACTACCCGCCGGAGTCGTCCTCGCGCTCGCCGTCGTCGGTCTCCCCGCCCGATTCGTCGTCGTCCTCGCCGTCTGCGTCCGACTCCGCGTCGCCGCGCTCCCCGTCGGCGTCCTCGTCCGCCGCGGCGTCCGCCTCCTCGTCGCTTTCGTCCTCGTCCCCCTCGCCCTGTTCGGCCTCGGTCGCGTCTTCGTTCGAGCCGTCGTGTTCCTCGTCCGCCGTCGCGTTCCCTCCGCTGCCGTTCCCCCTGACCGACTCGCCGACCGCCGAGACGATCTCGCGGGCCAGCATCCGGCCGAGCCGCCGGCCAACGATCGCGCCGGCCGCGCCGCCGATCTCCGCCGCGGTCGGCTGGTCGCCGTCGGCGTCCAGTTCCCCCTCCAGCTCCGTCCCCTCGACCAGCGTCTCGTAGTCGACGGTCTCCAGCAGCGTCGTGGCGTCCACGCTCTCGACGAGAGATGTGTCGCTCATTGGGTGTGGTGGGGGTCGCGATTACGCACTCTCGGCCTCCGCGTCGCCGTCGTCGCCGTCGGTGCCGCCGTCGAGGAGCTGCGTGACCACTTCCTCGAGCAGACTCGTGAGTATCTGTTCGAGCGGGAGCGCCGCGACGGCGTCGCCGAGGAGCCCGCGGAGCTCGTCGGCGATCGCGCCGGCGACGCTCCGAGCGCGTTCGATCGGGCGCGGCCTCGAAACGTCGGGCGACGGAAGGAGATCACCGTCGTCGCCCGCCTCACCGTTTCCCTCACCGTCTGCCTCGTCGCGTTCCCCCTCGGCCGCCTCGCCGTTCTCCTCGCCGTCCTCCTCGTCGCCGCCGAGCAGGTCGCCGCCCGGCAGGTCGTCAGGGACGTCGGGGAGGTCCGGGACGTCCGGGACTAAGCTTCCCAGTCCGCTGGGCCCGAGCAGACCGGTGACGGCCGAGAGCAGGTTCCCGACGAGGTTGTTGTCGCCGTCGATCGCGGTGACGTCGAGCGTCACCGTGTCGAGGTCGACCTCCAGCCCGAGCAGGTCGAGGAACAGCCCGTCGAGGTTGAGGTGGAGGACGCGCGCGCCCTCCTCCGCGTCCGCCAGCTCCCGCTGGTCGGTGTCCACCGGAACCGCCGACTCCTCGGTCTCGGCGTCCCCGTTCTCGACTTCGGCCTCCTCGCCGTCCTCGGACTTCTCCTCGGTGTCCCCGGGTTCCTCCGCGTCCTCGGACTCCTCCTGCTCCTCCTCGCGCTCGCCGTCCTCGGCTTCGGACTCCTCGCCGTCCTCGGACTTCTCCTGTCCTCCGCTCTCGGCGTTCTCGGCCTCGCCGTCTTCTTCGCTCTCGGTGCCCTCACCTTCGTCCTCATCGACCTCCTCGTCGGCTCCCTCGGCCTCCTCGTCGCCTTCCTCCGAGTGCGTGTCCTTGTCGGACTCCTCCTCGGACAGTCCGGCGTCGCCGTCCTCCGCTCGCTCCTCGGACTCCACGCTCGCTTGACCCCCGTCCGGAACGAGCACGCGGACGGTCACCGGCTCCGCCCCGTCGGCCGCTGGTCTGCCAGTCATGCCAGGCACGTCGTTCAGACTCCCGATATGTCGAATGCTTGCACAGTAAGGGCGTCTCACTCGACCGTCGGGGTGAACGCCCGGTGACAGTCGAGACAGACGTGGGAGTCGCGGTCGAGCGCGGCCGCGTTCGAGTCGTCGAGCGAGCCGCCGGCGGCGAGCTTGGCCGCGCCGACGCCGGCGGTGTACACCGCCTCGCCCGACTCACACGAGGGGCACGTCACCGAGGAGCCGTCCTCCAGCGCGTCGATCCGCCGCTCGATCCGGTCGACGCGCGCCGTGATCTCCTCGACCACCTCCTCGTCGACCTGCCCCGCCCTGGCGACCAGCTCGACGGCCTCCGCGAGCTCGACCGGCTCGTCGATCCAGGGGATGTCGACGGTCTCGGTCATCGCCGTCGCGACCTCGGGCGGACATCGAGCGTCACCGGTCCTGCTCCATGTCGTCCCGTCTGTAGCGGTCCGTCCGCCGGAAGCCGGTGACGGTGCGGTCGTCGTCGAGGGTGATCTCGTAGCGGCCGAGGATGTCCTGGGTGTCGGGGACGCTGCTGCGCTCGATCACCTCGACCGCGACGATCCAGGAGTCCTCGTCGCGGTCGATGCTGGTGATACCGCTGAGCGGGTATCCGACCACGTCCTCGGCGACGTTCCGGATCGTGTTCTGCACCCGCCCGATCTCCGTGTTCTCGATCGTGGTGTCGTCCGATGACATGGTCGTGGTGTCGTCGCGGTCGCCGGCTCCGCGTCCGACGAGGCGGGCCGGGCGCCCGACTGTCGACCGCGGCGGTCGAGCGGGCTGTCACGGCGCCGCGGCGGCTACTGGGACTGCGCTCCCGCAGCCGCCTCGATGTCGATCTCGTTGAAGTCGTCGAGATCGCCCTTCTCCTCGACCGCCTCTATCTTCGATATCTCCCTCGCGTAGTGGAGGAAGGTGTCCACCGACGCGATCACGACGCGCGCCTCGACGGTGAGGATCTCGATCCCGACGAGCGATACCCGCGCCCATACGTCGATCACCGCTCCTTTGTCTAGGATCCGGTCGAGCACCTCCGCCAGGCTGCTCGTCGACGGTCTGGCTGAACTCATCCGTGTACGGGAGACACGGCGATGTTCCGCATAGGCGCTGGGCTTGCACACGCGACGCGAAAGCCCGGCAGGCTCCGGGTCGAGGTCGCGGCGATCGGCCCACGTGACGCTCGACTGACATGGTTCCCCTCGGCGACGATCCCGGACGGGTCGTGAACGGTGTTGCAGTATCAAGCAGGCTACTGTTGACGGTGGGACGTAACGGCCACGGCATGGGATCAGCACTGTACGCCTACGGCGTCCTCGAACAGGAGGACGTCGAGTTCGAGACGGACGGGATCGACGGGGCCGAGCGGGCCTACACCGTCGACTACCGGACGCTGTCGGCGCTGGTGTCCGAGATCGACACCGTCGAGCCCGGGATGTCCGACGAGAACGCGCGGGCCCACAGCGAGGTGCTCAAACAGCTCCTCAGGTACGACGGCGGGCGGACGGTGGTGCCGATGCAGTACGGGATGGCGTTCAAGAACGAGCGCACACTCAAGCGGGTGCTCCGGGAGTCGCGACCCGCCTTCCGGCGGGCGCTCCGGGAGGTCGAAGGGAAAGTGGAGCTCGGGCTGAAGGTGCTCTCGGAGGCGGACGCGACCGGCGACGGCGACGCCGTCCGCGCGGCGGTCGACGAGCGGTTCGGGGAGCTGGCGGTCGGCGTCTCCGAGGACGACCGCTTCAGCGACCGGCTGCTCGTGAACCGGTCGTTCCTCGTCGACCGCGACGACCGGGACGCGTTCGACGACGCGGTCGGCGAGTTCGAGGACGACCACGGGGAGCTGACCGTCCAGTACACCGGTCCGTGGGCGCCGTACCACTTCGTCGACATCGACATCGGGGCCAGACGAGCATGATCCTCGTCGACGACCTGTTCGCCCGGCCGTTCCTCTCGATCCTGGACGCGGTGCGAACCCTCGCGGTGGAGGAGCTGTACGACGTCGAGCGGATCCGGGACGACCTGAAGGAGAACCGCCTCCTGTACGAGCTGGGGGAGCGCTCGGAGGATCGCTACCGGGAGCGGAAGTGGGAGCTGGAGATGGAGCTTGACGCCGCCGAGCGCGCCCGCGAGCAGCTCCGCAGCAAGTCGATCGAGGTGCGCGGATGAGTCCCGGGCGCTCGGATCGCGGCTCCGACCGGAGAGGGGACGGCGGCCTCCCGGGCCTCATCCGCCACATCATCGACGCGCTGGTCGACGCCGAACAGGAGGGACGCCCCGGCGCCGGAGGCTCCGGCCGGATGGGGCGGGGACACTTCACGACCGAGTACGGCTTCACGGGACGCGTCGGCGGGTCGCGGTCGGGAGGGCGCTCCTCTGCGTCGAGCGGGTCTGGCGGCGACCGCGACGGCGACGACGGCTACCTCGTCGACGCCCGGTACGGTGACGCCGACGACGAGGTGGAGATCGTCGCGGACCTCCCCGGCGTCGACGTCGACGACCTCGCCGTCGGGATCGGCGAGGGACGCCGCGAGCTGGTGATCGGCGTCGAGGACCGCCCCGTCGAGCGGCTCCGGCTGCCGTGGCCGATCGCCGACGTCGACAGTCGGTTCCGAAACGGCGTGCTGGAGCTGCGGATCGCCCGGGGCGAGGACGAATGAGCGCCGACACCCCGGAGTCCGAGGGCGAGGACGTCGAGAGCTCCGAGGGGGCCGGAGCGGCCGACGGAGCCGACGAGGCCGAGGACGCCGACGAACCCGACGGGGCCGAGAGGACGGAGGAGGCCGAGGACGCTGAGAGAGCCGACGAGGCCGAGAGCGCGGAGGAAACGGGGGAAACCGGGAGTGCCGAGGCGGCCGAAGGCTCCGGTTCCGACCCCGAGGACCTCCCCCTGCTCCTCGAACGGGTCCGGGAGGGCGTCGACGCGGTCAAGCGCGCGGTCGTGGAGGGCGAGACCGGCGACCTCCTGGAGCTCGCCGACGACCTCTGGGAGGTGCTCGACGAGCTGGAGGACGTCCTCCGCACGATCGACTTCGAACAGCTGCCGGAGGCGATCGACGTGGAGGAACTTCCGGACGCCGTCGACGTCGAGGACATCCCCGAGGGGCTGTTCGACGAGGACGAGAGCGCGGTCGACCTCCGCGACCTCCGCGACGCGGTGAACCTGCGCGAGCTGTGGCGAGCGGTCGACCTCCTCGCGCTGCGCGACGAGAAACAGGACCTCGAGGCCGCGGTCGACGACCTCTCCGACGACGACGACGAGGCGGACGGGGAGGACGACGACCTGATCGAGAACCCGATAGGGACGGGCGAGGGCGCCCGCGTCCAGTTCGGCGCCGAGGCCCGCCGGGCGGTCATCGAGGAGAAGGTCCACTCCGCCGTGGGAACGTTCCGCGACGCGCTGCTGGCGACCCACAGCGGGCTCAGGCGGATCTACGAGGCGAACCAGGAGAAGCTCGGCCAGTCCGGGCACCAGCCGGACTCGCTGAACCCCACCGCCGCCTCGACGATGCCGCCGGGCCCGCTCCCGAACTCCGCCTCCTCGCGGGCCTCGACGGTGCCGGCGCAGGTGAAATACTCGAAGGTCGAGCCCCACCGACGGATCTACGGCCGCCGGTTCGCCGAGGTGCGCGACCGCGAGACCGACGACGCCGACGACAATGCGTCCGACGCGGCCGACGCGGACGGAACGGACGAGGAGGTGTCGTCGGACCGATGAGCAAGAGACCGACCCGCGACCAGGCGGACCTCGCGGACGTGCTGGAGCTGGTGCTCGATAAGGGGATCGTCGTCAACGCCGACATCGCCGTCACGATCGGGGACACCGAGATGCTCGGCGTCGAGATCAGGGCGGCGATCGCCTCCTTCGAGACCGCCGCCGAGTACGGGCTCGCCTTCCCCAGCGGCACCGACATGCGCCGGGTCGAGCGCGCCTCCGGCCGCGAGTCGCTCGACGAGGGGGCCGTCGACCTCGGGATCGACGCGAGCGACGGCGGCTCCGAGACGCAGCCGCCGGAGGGGAGTTCGGGCCGGTCGCCCGGGCCGCGGCCCGACCCTCGGTCCCCGGTCGGCCCCGACGAGAGTACGGACCGCGTCGGGTCGCCCGACAGCGACGACGCCGGCGGGAGCGGCGACGAGGCGGTCGATGGCGACGACGATGCCGGCGCGGTCGGCGGCGACGCGGCCGATGCCGACGACGGGGACGACGGCGAGGTCAGTGACGACAGCGACGACGGCGGCGAGCCCGCCGGCGACGGGTACGCCGACGAGGACAGTGAACCGGCCGGAGACGCCGAGGCCGACGGGGGCGGGTCCGTCGATGACGCGGCGGCCGACGGCGGGGGGGCGGGGTCGTGAAGCGGATCGAACTCGACGGGGACGACGGGGGCGCGAACGGCCTGATGGCGATCGTCGTCGCGGTCATGGAGCTGCTCGTCGAGACGATGGAGCGGGAGGCGGTGCGGCGGATGGAGTCGGGGGCGCTCACGCCCGAGGAGATCGAGCGGCTCGGGAGCCAGCTCCGGGCGATCGAGGCGGAGATCGAGTCGATGAAACGGCGTGAGGGGATCGAGGACGACGTCGACCGACTCCGCGGCGACCTCGACTCGCTGGTCTCGGAGGCGGTCGAGCGGGTCCGCGACCCGCCGGGGGGCCCGGGATGAGCGACGCCGCCGACGCGACCCCCGAGTTCGACGAGGGGCGCTACGTCTACTGTGCGGTGACCGCCGACCCCGGGGCGACCGTCTCCGTCGACGGGATCGAGGGACGGCCGGTGTCGCTGGTCGTCCACGAGGGGGTCGGCGTGGCCGTCCAGCCGGTCGGGTCGGTGTACGACTCCGCGGACCCCACCCGGGTCCGCCGCTGGCTGGTGTCCCACCAGGAGGTCGTCGACGAGGTCGGGCGGGAGTTCGGCACGCCGCTCCCGTTCCGTTTCGACACGATCCTCGCCGGAACCGACGCGAC
This sequence comes from Halobacteriales archaeon QS_6_71_20, assembly GCA_003020945.1. GTDB lineage: Archaea > Halobacteriota > Halobacteria > Halobacteriales > Haloferacaceae > Halobaculum. The sequence continues at coordinate 37,114 of PXRU01000026.1, read as the reverse complement.
CGTCCGCGAGTGGCTCGACGAGCGACGCGGGGAGGTCGCCGACGCGCTCGACCGGCTGGCGGGGCTGTGGGAGTATCGGATCGAGGTCCGATGGGACGAGGCGGCGGTCGGCGACCGGATCCGCGAGGACGACGCGGAGCTTCGGGAGCTGAGCGACCGCATCGAGACGGCCTCCGAGGGGACGAGCTACCTCCTCAAGAAGCAGTACCGACGGCGGGCGAGGGAACTGCTCGAACGCCGCCGCCGGGACGTCGAGTCGACCGTCTCCGACGGGATCGCGGCGTACGCCGACGAGGTTCGGCGGGCGGACGCCGACAGCCGACGGTTCGATGGGGAGCGGGACGACGGCCTCGAGACGGCGGTCCGGCTGTCGGTGCTGGCCGACGGCACCGAGGAAGAGCGGATCGGGGAGGTGCTGGAGTCGATCGCGGCGCGGCCGGACCACGAGGTCAGATACACCGGTCCGTGGCCGCCGTACAGCTTCGCGCCACGGATCGGACCCGAGGCGGCGGACGCGACGGACATGGACGGGAACGGCGGGGACGGCCGGGACACGGCGGGGAAGCGTGACGAGAGCGAGGGCGGAAGCGAGGGCACGGAGAGAGGGGGCGGCGAGGGCGAACACGGGGGTGACGCGGGCGCGTGAAGCCGACGAAGGACTCCGAGCACGCGCTCGTCGACGTGCTCGACGTGCTCATGCGGGAGGGGGCGATGATCCAGGCGGACGTGCTCGTCACGGTCGCGGACGTGCCGCTCGTGGGGATCAACCTCCGGGCGGCGGTCGCGGGACTGACGACGATGCGGGAGTACGGCCTCTTCGAGAACTGGGACATCGAGAAACGAGGGATCGACGAGGACCGCCGTCGCGAGCTCGGCCGGCGACCCGACCCCGGTCTCCCGCAGGAACGGGCGGAGTCCGGCGCCTCCTCGGACGAGTAACGGTAGGCGCGCTCCGTCGACCGGGCGGGCTCGATGCCCGTCGGTTCGACACCGATCGGGAACGGCCGATGGACGACCTCGCGTGAGCCGTCGCTGGTCGGGCGTGAAAAACGGCGACAGTCGCGTGCGGGTGAGCCGGCGCGGCGGCCCCTCAGATGACGCGGTTCTGCAGGTAGTCGAGGTGCTTGGCGTTGTAGACGATCTTGATCTCCTCGGCCTCCGGCGACCCGATGCAGGTGAGGCGGACGTTCTTGTCCTCGACCTCCTCGTCGGAGAGGATCTGCTGCATGTCCATCTCGATCTCGCCCTCCTTCACGATGGCCGCGCAGTTCGCACACGCGCCGGCGCGGCACGAGAACGGCCAGTCGAAGCCCTGCGCCTCGGCGGCCTCCAGGATGTACTCGCCCTCGTTCACGTCGAGCGAGCCGTAGTCCTCGTCGTCGAGTCCGGCGTCCGCGGCCTGCTCGAAGAGGTCGTCGTCGTCCATGTCCCAGCCGTTGTCGTCCAGCACTTCGTAGTTGAGGTATTCGACCGTGGGCATCTCGTTTCACGCTTGGAGTCCTGCCCCATTAGATGTTGCTATCTCCGGGCGATTTCGACGGCGAGAAGCCTTTAGGCCGCCCGAAAAGCCGGTCCGGGATCCGAGCGAGCACGCGGCCGCGACCCCGGGCCGATCGGGGGGTTCGGGACGATGTCTCAGACGGGGACGAGCGCGAACAGCGCGTACGAACAGGCGAACGAGAGCGTCGGCGTGAGCAGCCAGAAGGAGACGACGCGGCCGGTCGTCCCGGGGTCGAACAGGTCCTCCGCGAGCAGCTCCGCCCCCTCCTCGCCCATCCCGGGGACGCCGTCGTCGCCGGCGGGGGACTCGCCCGCGAGGGCGTTCACCGACACCGCCGGCCGCTCGTCGGCGTCGCGGTCGCCGGCGATGGCGCCGCCGACGGCGTCGCCGAGCGTGGTCGTCCGGGTCGCCCGCCCCCAGCCGAGGCCGACGATCGACATCGTCGCCGACACCGCCAGCGACGCCGGGATGCCGATCGCCGACAGGAGCGTGATGAGCGTCGCGGACACCACCTCGACGATCAGCGCCGCAAGCAGCGGCAGCTCCGTGAGGTCGTTGCCGACGGTGTCGAGCGTGCGGCGGGCGATCGTGAACGCGCCGACCGCGATCGCCCCGCCCGCCAGCAGCACGCCCTGTCCCGCCGTCACCGCGCCGTTGCCCACAAGCGGCGCGACCGCGTTGGCGACGTTGGACGCGCCCGCCGAGAACGCCATGTAGCAGGCGATGGCGACCACCGCGGCGGTGCCGACCGCCTCCCGCGGCGACGCGTCGGCGGCGATCCGCGGCCGGCCGCCGTCGACCGCGACCACGCCGCCGGCCGAGCGGTCGATCGCGAAGGCGGCGTCGAGGTACGGGTAGAGGTAGCGGCCGACGACCGCACAGACCCAGAAGGCCAACACCGGGGCGACGAGCCACCAGCCGACGATCCGGAGCAGCACGTCGGCGTTCAGTGTCCCCGTCGCGGCGCCCAGCCCCGCGATGGCGCCGACGGCGGTCATCGAGGTCGAGGCGGGGACGCCGAAGACGTTGGAGACGAGCAGTGCGAGGCCGACGAAAAACAGCACGCCGACGCTGGCGGCGAGCGTGAACGAGGAGGCCGGGACGATCTCCCCGCCCAGCGTCTCGATGACGTTCCGGCCGACGGTCCAGCCGCCCAGGAGCGCGAACGCCGACATGAGCGCCGCGGCGGCCGTCTTCGAGCAGACGCGGCTCCCGACCGCCGGGCCGAAGGAGACGCCGGTCGAGGAGCCGCCGATGTTGAACCCGACGAACGCCGCGACCACCACGCCGACGGCCAGCAGTGGCTCGACCACGGTCCCACTCGCGCGCCGTCCGACATAATTCCCGCCGACGCGGCAGGCGCCTCGGTCGCCCGCACCGCACGACAGCGTTTAACCCGTCCATCGAGTAGTAAAGGGTATGGAATGGAAGACGGACTGGGGACTCCGGGGCCGGATGGTCCTGACGGGGTTCCTGCTGTTCGCCCTCTACATCGTGTTCATCGCCGTGCTGTCCCGGTTCGTGGGGCTGTTCGCGGTGGTCGCGATCATGGGGCTGTTCTCGCTGGGGCAGTTCCTCTTCAGCGACAAGCTCGCGCTGTACTCCATGGGCGCGACGGAGGTATCCGAACAGGAGTATCCCGAGCTGCACCGCACGATCACCCGCCTCTCACAGCAGGCCGACCTGCCGAAGCCGACGGTCGCGGTCGCGGACACGCGCGTCCCGAACGCCTTCGCCGCGGGGCGCTCCCAGCAGAGCTCGACCGTCTGCGTGACGACGGGACTGCTGCGCACGCTCGACGACGAGGAGCTCGAGGGCGTGCTCGCCCACGAGCTGGCGCACGTGAAGAACCGCGACGTGATGGTGATGACGGTCGCGTCGTTCCTGTCGACGCTCGCGTTCATCGTCGTGCGCTGGGGGTGGCTGTTCGGCGGCGGCGACCGCGGCGGTGGGAACCAGGCGCCGGTGATCGTCGCCATCCTGGTCTCGCTGGCGGTGTGGGTGCTGTCGTTCCTGCTCATCCGGCTGCTGTCGCGCTACCGCGAGTTCGCGGCCGACCGCGGCGGCGCCGCGATCTCGGGCAAGCCCGGCGCGCTCGCGTCGGCACTGATCACCATCGACGGCGGGATGGACCGGGTGCCCGACGAGGACCTCCGCGACACCGCGGAGATGAACGCCTTCTTCGTCATCCCGATCAAGTCCGGCGTCGTCGGGAAGCTGTTCTCGACGCACCCGAGCACCGAGAAGCGCGTCGAGCGCCTCCGCGACCTCGAGCGCGAGCTGGAGACGCGCTGAGCCGGCGGCGGCCCCGCTCCCGCCCTCCCTCCGCCGGCGGTCGACGCGGGGTCGGTCGACGGGCCCGACGCGAACGTTCAATACGGTTCGGCGAAACCGAGGGTCGTGACCGACTCCACGTACGACATCGCCGGGCTCGATCTCACGGACGACTCCTACACCGTCGTGCAGAGCCTCCTGCGGAACAAGTACCGAGCGACCGACTCGGCGGGGAACGTCGTCCTCCGCGGGAAACAGAAGATGCTGAAGCTGAAAGAGGAGTTCCCGTTCGTCGACGCCGACGGCGAGCCCGCGTTCGAGGTGCGGGCCGGCGGGATCGTCGACGTGGCGGGCAACTACGTGTTGACGGACTCGCGCACCGGCGAGGACGTCGTGGTCCTCGACAACGACTACTCGATGTTGCAGGACACGTGGACGATCCGCGACGCCGACACGGAGGCGGCGCTCGCGGAGATCGGCTCCCGGGGCGCGCTGACGACGGTCGCCCGGAACGTGCTCCCGTACGGCCACTGGATCCCCCACCGCTACGAGATCACCGACGCCGACGGCGCCCACGTCGGAACGATCGCGGGGAAGCTGTCGGTTCGGGACACCTACGAGATCACGATCGACGACGCCGGCACCGTGCCGCGGGAGCCCGTCGTCGCCGCCGCGATGGTGATCGACGCGATCCAGGGGAACTGATGGCGGCGCGGTCGTCGCCGGTCCGCCGTCGGTCGGCGTGCGGTCGTCGGAGAGCGGGGTGGGTCGGTGTGCGGGTCCGCGCGCCGGGCGCGGAGTCGGTCGGCCGAGGCGACGGCTTGAACACGGTTCCCCCCGGAGTACGGACAGCGTCATGGGCATTCTCGACACACTCAGGTCGGTGCTCGGCGTCCGGGCGGAGTCCGACGCCGCCAGCGACGCCGACCCGGAGGACCTCTTCGGGATGAGCACCGCCTACGTCACGATGGAGGCGGACCTGGGGTTCGCCTCCGTCGGCGAGGCGGCGCTGTGTTTCTCCTCGGTCGACTCCACGGACTTCGCCGACACCGTCGACGCCGTCGAGGCGATCCTCGACGCCGGCGGCGAGGAGACCGGCACCGAGTTCCGCCGGCACGGGGACGACCACGGCTACCGCTGGGTCGTGCTGGCGGACGACGACCCGGAGGACCTCGTCACCTCCGTCCACTTCGCGGCCGACGAGTTCATCGACCGCGGCTACGGCTCCCGGCTGCTCGCGGCGGTGTTCGGGTTCCAGCGGGGCGAGAGCGGAGCGAGCGCCTCGAACGCGACGGGGACGGGCGGGACCCGTGAGCGAGACGGCGATCGGGCCTACTGGATCTACTCGTTCCGGCGGGGGTCATACTACCCGTTCGCCCCGAGGAACACAAGCGAGCGGAACGAACGCGTCGAGTTCAAGCTGGAGTCCGTGCTCGACGGCGAGCTCGGCCTCGAGTCCGACAAGGAGTACTGGTACCCGCTGTGGCCCGACCGGCCGGACGGCCACCCCTGGGGGTGAGCGGCCGGCCGTCCCCTCCGACGCCGGCAGCGCGCTCGCGGCCGCGGCCCCTCTCACGTCGACCCCGCGAGGAACGCCGCCGACCCGCCGATCCCGCCTGAACCCTCGCACATTCGTCGCGATCGACCCGCTGTCGTACCCCGTTTTCACTTTCACTTTGGTGTTAACGAGGGTTTATGTGTGGAGCCGACTAAGAGGAGTACGATGGCAGAAGACGACCTACAGGACCTACCCGGCGTCGGCCCCGCGACCGCGGACAAGCTCGTGGAGGCCGGATTCGAAAGCTACCAGAGCATCGCGGTCGCCAGTCCCGCGGAGCTGAGCAACACGGCCGACATCGGCGACTCGACGGCCAACGACATCATCCAGGGCGCCCGCGAGGCGGCCGACGTCGGCGGCTTCGAGTCGGGCGCACAGGTGTTGGAGCGGCGCGAGCAGATCGGCAAGCTCTCGTGGCTCATCCCCGAGGCCGACGACCTGCTCGGCGACGGGCTGGAGACGCAGTCGATCACCGAGGTGTACGGCGAGTTCGGCGCCGGCAAGTCGCAGGTGACCCACCAGATGGCCGTCAACGTCCAGCTCTCCCAGGAGGACGGCGGGCTGGGGGGGTCGGCGATCTTCGTCGACTCCGAGGACACGTTCCGCCCGGAGCGGATCGACGACATGGTCCGCGGGCTCGACGACGAGATCGTCGAGCGGGAGTTCCAGCGCCGCGATATCGAGGGGTCGCCCGACGACGACGACGACATGCGCACGCTCGTCGAGGACTTCCTCGACCACATCCACGTCGCGAAGGCGTTCAACTCCAACCACCAGATCCTCCTGTCGGAGAAGGCCAAGGAGCTCGCGAGCGAGGCCGAGGACACCGACTGGCCCGTGCGGCTGGTCACGGTCGACTCCCTCACCGCGCACTTCCGCGCCGAGTACGTCGGCCGGGGCGAGCTGGCCGACCGCCAGCAGAAGCTCAACAAACACCTCCACGACCTGATGCGCATCGGCGACCTGTACAACTGCGTCGTGCTCGTGACGAACCAGGTCGCCTCCAACCCCGACTCCTACTTCGGCGACCCGACCCAGCCGATCGGCGGCAACATCCTCGGCCACACCTCGACGTTCCGGATCTACCTCCGCAAGTCGAAGGGCGACAAGCGGATCGTCCGCCTCGTGGACGCGCCGAACCTCGCGGACGGCGAGGCGATCATGCGCGTGCAAAACGAGGGGCTGAAGCCCGAGTAGTCGGTCGCCGACGCCGCGGCTCCCCGACCGACCCCGGCTCGTGGGAGTTTTTAACACGGACCGGTCCCACGCCCGGACGTGAGCACCCGATCGACGTCCCGCGGGGTCGCCGTTCGAACGGAATCGATGACCGGACTCCACTGGCTCGGCGTCGCGCTCGCGGGGGTCACCGCCGTCGTCCATCTGTGGCTCGCGTACGCGTTCGTCACGGGCGCGACCGGACTGGCCGTCGGCTTCCTGGTCGCCGGCGTCGGCTTCCTGGCGGGTGCGGCCGCGGTCCTCGTCGACTACCGGCGCCGGCTCTTCTACGCGCTGGGAATCCCGTTCACGCTGGGGCAGATCGGCATCTGGGTCGCGGTAACCCCCCCGGGAGAGTACCTCTCGCCGGTCGCCGTCACCGACAAGCTGGCACAGGTGGTGTTGGTCGTCGTGCTCGTCGTGCTGCTCAGGCGGTCCTCGTAACGACGCCGTGATGGCGTTCACCCACGCGCTGGTCGGCGCGGCGCTGGTAGCACCGGTCGTCGCGTTCGCCCCCGAGTTCGCCCTGCCCGCCGCGCTGGCCGGCATGGTCGGCGGCCTGCTCCCGGACGTGGACCTGTTCGTCGGCCGCCACCGGCGGAGCCTCCACTTCCCGGTCGCGGGCTGGGCGCTCGCGCTCCCGGCGGTCGCGGTCGCGGCGGCGGTTCCGACGGCCGCGACCGTCGCGGCCGCCGTCGCGTGTACGTCGTTCGCCGTCCACGCCGGCTCGGACGCGCTCGGCGCGGGCAACGAGATGCGGCCGTGGGAGCGCACCTCCGCGGAGGCGGTGTACGACCACCTCCGCGGGCGGTGGGTCGCCCCCCAATACTGGATCCGCTACGACGGCGCTCCGGAGGACGTCGCCGTGACGGCGGTGCTTTCGGCGCCGGTGGCCGCGTTCTACCCCTCGCCGGTGCCCGCGCTGGCGGTCGCCTGCGTCGTCCTCGGCGTCGCGTACGCGGCCGTCCGCCGCCGGCTCCCCCCGGTCGTCGAGGAACTCGTCGGCTGAGCCGGCGCGCTCGCGACACGTTTACGACGCCGGAGCCGTTCGGATCGTCCAGTAGATCGCCAAACGGGGCAGCATCGCCCCGGGTCCGACCCGCCCCGGGCGCCGACGCCCCGACCGGTGTGCGCCGATCCGGCGCGACCGGCCGCCGTCCGATGACCACACGAATGACCTACCGCACGACCGTCACGCGGCAGTTCGTCGCACAGCACTACCTCACCGTCCCCGACCCCGGTCCGGAGGGCGACCTCCACTCGCACGTCTTCTCGGTCGAGGCCGCCTTCGGCGGCCCGTCGCTGGACGACCATGACTACCTCGTCGACATCGACGAGGTGCGCGCGGCGCTCGACGACGCGGAGGCCCGCTACCGGGACGCGACGCTGAACGACCTCCCGGAGTTCGAGGGGTACAACCCCAGCGTCGAGCGGTTCGCGCGCGTCCTCCACGACCGACTCGCCCCGGCGGCCGCCGACGGCCCCGCCGAGACGCTCCGCGTCACCGTCTGGGAGGACGAGGCGGCGGCCGCCGGCTACGAGGGACCGGTCGGCGGCGCGGACCCGGGGGCGGACGGCGACCCGCCGGCCCGGCGTGGTGACGGCGACGGCGATGGGTGAGCCGGACGCGCTCGGCGGCGACGGCGGCCTCGCGCTCGCGCTCGTCGTGCCCGGCGACCCGACGACGACCTCCGGCGGCTTCCGGTACGACCGCCGCCTCGTGGCCGGACTCCGCGCGGCCGGCGCGACGGTCCGGGTGTTCTCGGTGCCGTGGCGGCGCTACCCGCTCGGCGTCGTCGACGCCCTCGGACTCGCGACGGGGGTACCCGACGACCTGCGCGGGGCCGACGCCGTCGTCATCGACGAGCTCGCCCACCCCGGCGCGGCGGGGCTGGTTCGCCGGCTCCGCCGCGGCGGGACCCCCGTCGTCGCGCTCGTCCACCACCTCCGGTGTGCGGAGGGTGGGCGTCTCGCGCCGGTCGCCCGCCGGCTCGAACGCCTGTTCCTGCGGAGTTGTTCGGCGGCCGTGCGCCCGTGAGACGCCGTTCCGGGTCGCGTCGGTCGGCTCGCTCGTCCCCCGGAAGGGGCATCCGACGCTGCTGCGGGCGCTCGCGCGGCTCGACGGCGACGAGAGCGGCGAGAGCGACGGCAGCGACGGCGGCGACGGTGATGGCGACAGCGGCGACGCCGACGGCCGGGACTGGCGCGCGACGGTCGTCGGCCCCGAGCCCGACCCGGCGCACGCCCGCGAGGTGCGCGCGCTGGCGGGGGAACTGGGCGTCGCCGACCGGGTGTCGTTCCGGGGGAAGCTGTCCACGGCCGACCTCGCGTCGACGCTGCGCGCGTCGCACGTCCTCGCCGTCCCGTCGGCGTACGAGGGGTTCGGAACGGCGTACCTGGAGGGGATGGGGTTCGGGCTGCCCGCGGTCGCGTCGAGCGCCGGCGGCGCGGGGTCGGTCGTCGACGACGGCGAGACGGGTTTTCTCGTCGATCCCGGCGATGTGACCGGGGTGTACCGCGCGCTCGACGCGCTGGCCGGCGACCGGGACCGGCTGGCGACGATGGCGACGGCGTCGCTGGCGCGGTTCGACGCCCACCCCGAGTGGGCCGACACCGTCGCCGGCGTCCGGGCGCTCCTCGCGGAGGTGGCCGATGGAGGGTGACGACGTGGCGTACCTGGAGGCCGCCCGGACGGTCGACGAGCGCGCCCACAGCGACGCGGCGACGCGGGCGTTCCGGGCGGCGCTGGGTGTCGGCGAGGGCGTCGACGCCGAGGGAGACCCGGTGTGCGTGCTGGAGGCCGGAGCGGGCACCTGCGGGCTGCTCCGCCGCCTCCTCGCGGACGGCGCGCTCCCCGCGGGCGAGTGGGTCGCCGTCGATACGGATGAGCGCGTGCTGTCGGCCGGACGTGACCTGCTCCGGGAGGAGGCGCACGCCGCCGGCTACGGGGTCGACGCCGGGGGGGTGGGCCTCCGTCTGGGATCCCCCGACCAGGAGGCGGCGCTCCGGGTCCGCTTCGAGACGCGCGACGCCCGCGACGTCGCCAGCGAGGGGACGTTCGACGGCGTCGTCGGGCGCTCGTTCGCGGATCTGCTGGCGCCCGACGACGTGCTCGCGCTGGCGCGGACAGCGGCGCCGGACGGCTGGTACCACCTCCCGCTCACCTTCGACGGCGAGACGCGCTTCGAGCCGTCGCATCCGGCCGACGGGGCGGTGGTCGACGCGTTCCACGCGACGATGCGCAACCGCGGCCGGGCGGCGACACGCGTCGCCGAGACGCTGCGCGAGGCGGGGACGCCGCCGGCGGTCGACGCGCGCTCGGACTGGACCGTGCGGGGACGCGGCGACGGCGACGACGCCCGGGACGCGGGGACCTCCGGCGGGGTCGTGTATCCCGCCGACGAGGCGACGTTCCTCCGGATCGTCCTCGATACCGTCGTCGCTTCCGTGCGCGACGCCGGGGCGGTCGGGGACGCGACGCTCTCGGCGTGGGAGACGGAGCGAACCGAACAGCTGCGACGGGGGGAACTCGGCTACGTCGCCGGCAACCGCGACCTGTTCGGTCGGGTGCCGTAGCGCGGCCGCGGCTCAGTCCTCGGTGATGGTGACGTCGAGGTCGTCGATCTCGCCCTCGTGGAGCTTCGCGCCGTCCTGGGCGACCTGCCGGGCGAGCACGGCGCATTTGATCCGCATCGGCGAGATGTCGACGCCGAGCATCTCCGTAACGTCGTCGGTGTCCATCGCCGCCAGCTCGTCGAGCGTCATGCCGCGGAGCCGCTCGGAGAGCATGGAAGCCGACGCCTGCGAGATGGCGCAGCCGTCGCCGGAGAACGCGACGTAGTCGATCGTCTCGCCGTCGTCCTCCAGCCGGACGTCGACGCGGATCGTGTCGCCACAGGAGGGGTTCTCGCCGGAGTGGGAGAACGTCGCGTCGTCGAGTGTCCCGTGGTTGCGGGGGTTTTTGTAGTGATCCAGTATTTGCTGGCGATACATGTCGGAGCCGCCGCCAATGCCCATTGTTGACGGGAATAGGCGAGTGTGTCGGTTAAGGGTTCTGGGGCGAACGGCGGGTGGGAATTACGCGAACAGCTGGCGCGCGTCGTCGACCGCCTCGACCAGCGTGTCGATCTCCTCGCGGGTGTTGTAGACGTAGAAGCTCGCCCGGGCGCTGGCGGCGACGCCGAGCTTGTCGTGGAGCGGCTGGGTGCAGTGGTCGCCGGCGCGGACGGCGACGGCGTGGTCGTTGAGGATGCTGGAGAGGTCGTGGGCGTGGACGCCGTCGACGTTGAACGCGACGAGACCGGCGCGGTCGTCGCCCGGCGGGCCGTAGATGTCCACGTCGTCGTACTCCGTCAGGCGGTCGTACGCGTACTCCGCGAGCACCCCCTCGTGGGCGTGGACGGTCTCCATGCCCAGTTCCTCCAGGTAGTCGATCGCCGCGTGGAGCGCGATCCCCTGGGCGATGACCGGCGTGCCCGCCTCGAACTTCCACGGGAGGTCCTCCCACTGGCTGTCCTCGAAGGTGACCTTTCGGATCATCTCGCCGCCGTAGAGGTACGGCTCCATCTCCTCCAGGACGTGTTCCTTCCCGTACAACACGCCGATCCCGGTCGGCCCGCACATCTTGTGGCCGGAGAACGCGAAGAAGTCCGCGTCCATCTCGCCGACGTCGACGGGCATGTGCGGCACCGACTGCGCGCCGTCGACGAAGATCAGCCCGCCGTGGTCGTGGACGATGTCGGCGAGCTCGCCCACGGGGTTCACCGTGCCCAGCGTGTTCGAGACGTGGACGACGCTCGCCATCGCGGTGTCGTCGTCGATCAGCTCGCGGGCGTGGTCCATGTCGAGGCGGCCGTCCTCGTCGACGCGGACGAACCGCACCTCCGCGCCGGTACGCTTGCCGATCTGCTGCCAGGTGACCAGCGAGGCGTGGTGCTCCATCTCCGTGAGCACGACGTTGTCGCCCGGGCCGAGCTCGTTGAGCCCCCAGGCGTACGCCACGAGGTTCTCTGCCTCGGTGGTGTTTTTCGTGAAGACGACCTCCTCGCGCCCCGCCGCGCCGACGAACTCGGCGACGCGGTCGTGGGCGTTCTCGTAGGCGATCGACGCCTCCTGGCTCAGGTGGTGGATGCCGCGGTGGACGTTGGAGTTGTACGAGCGGTAGTAGTCGGCGATCGCGTCGACGACCGGCTCGGGCGTGTGGCTCGTGGCCGCGTTATCGAGATAGACGAGCGGCTCCGTGTCGGCCTCGTCCTCGCCGGGGATCGTCACGTCGCCGCCGACCTTCCGCTGAAGGATCGGGAAGTCCCCGCGGACGGCCTCGACGTCGAGCGGGTACGGTTCCTGCTCAGGCGCTTCCATTACCGTACCTGAGGGGTCGAAGGGGTAACATCCCTTCGGTCACCCCGGGGAGACGTGCCCGGGATCGGTTACGCGAGGCCGCGTTCGACCCGGCGCCGCCGGCTCACAGCCACAGCAGCTGGGCGTGGAGCGTCCCGCCCACCTCAAGCACGCGGTCGGCGTCGATGACGCCGGCGTCGACGGCGGCGGCGACGCAGCCCTCGCCGACCAGGTTCGCGGTGTCGGCGTCGTACAGGGCCTCGACGACCGCCTCCGCGCCGCCGGCGACGGCGTCCTCGCCGGCGTAGAACTCCTCGTTCACCTCGAGCGTCACCGTGCCGTCGTCGAACGTCTCCCCGAGCACGGCCGCGTCACACACCGCGACGAGCGTCCCTTCGGGCGTCTCCCGGCGCGTGATCAGACAGTCCAGCTCCGCGTCGGCGCCGGGGCCGGGCTCGGGGCCGTCCGCGGCGTCGTCGGCCATCTACGGTCCCCCGAGGTCGAGGTCGTCGGAGCCGCCCGCGCCGCCGAGACCGCCCGCGCCGGTCGGGTCCCGGTCGGTCGCGCCCCCGCCGCCCTCGGCGTGTTCCTCGACCAGCTCCTGCTCGGCCTCCCTGCGGATCTCCCGGGCGCGCTCGGCGGCCTGCTCGGCCTCGTCCTCGCGGCCGAGTTCGTCGAGCGCCCGCGCCTTCTCCTCCAGCACCTCGGCGGTCCGCATGCCCAGCCGGATCGCGTTGTCGAAGGCGGTGACGGCGTCCTCCAGCAGCCCGCGCTCGACGAGGAAGAAGCCGCGGTTGTACCACGCCTGCGGGAACCGGGGGTCGATCTCGACGGCGTTCTCGGCGTGCTCCAGCGCCTGCTCCCCCTGGCCGTTCTCGTGGAGCGCGTACGCCAGGTTCGTCTCCGCGCTCGCGGCGTGTTCGGAGTCGTCGTCGATGCGCAGCGCCTCGCGGTAGGCGCCGATCGCCTCGTCCCACTCCTCCAGTTCCGCGTGGGCGACGCCCTTGTTCACCCACGCCTCCTGCTCCTCCGAGGAGTCCTCGTCGGCGAACCGCGCGGCGCGCTCGAACGTCTCGGTCGCCTCCTCGAAGCGGTTGATCCCGATGTACGAGAGCCCTACCTCCATCAGGCTCTCCACGTCGACGCGGTCGGCCGGGACGTTGCGCTCGTCGAGCAGGTCCGCCAGCACGCGCGTGTCGACGGGGTCGACCTGCGAGGGGTCGGCGTTCAGCTCCTCGGGGTCGAGCGTGAACTCCTCGTACTCCCGGTCGAGCCCCTCGCCCGACGAGAACTCGTGGGAGTCCCGCCCGTTGTCGTCGTCGCTCATGCTACGAGTTGGACCGTGTGGACGGATGTATGTTGCGCGTACGGCCCGAGGGGGAGGCCGCCCCGAGCTTTTCCGTCTCGACGGTGGAGCGTCCGTATGCCGCGACTGTTCGTCTCCGTCGACCTCCCCGACCGCCTGACGGACGCGTTCGCCGCCGTTCAGGAGCCGCTCCGCGGCGTCGAGGGGCTCCGACTCACCGACCCCGCGCAGGCGCACTGTACGCTGCGGTTCCTCGGCGACGTCGACGAGTCCCGCGTCGGCGACGTCGCCGGGGCGCTTGAGACCGCCGTCGCGAGCGTGGGGCGAAGCGCCGCGGAGAGCCGGACGGAGTCCGGCGACGCCGGCGTCGACCCGTTCGAGGCCGAGGTCGGCGGCCTCGGCGTCTTCCCGTCGCGCGAGTACGTCGCCGTCGTTTGGGTCGGCGTCCGCGAGGGGCGCGGGGCCGCGGGGGTGGCCCGACTCGCGGCGGCGGTCGAGCGCGAGACGGTCGCGCTCGGCTTCGAGGCGTCCGACCACGACTTCACGCCGCATCTCACCCTCGCGCGGGTGGACGACGCCCGCGGGAAGGACCGCGTGCTGGAGTATCTGGAGGCGGACCCGACGGTGGGCCGGTTCCGGGTCGAGTCGGTCCGGCTCGCCGAGTCGACGCTGACGGACGATGGACCCGTCTACGAGACGCGGGCGCGGGTGGCGCTGTAGTCGATGACCGGAACGCGGCGTTGTCACCTTGGATAGCCGGGGGCGGCGATCTATGATAGGAGACAGCTGTTAAATCGGAGCCGTCCGTACTAACAGGTAGTGCTGTGCCGGCACAAGTCCGGCACAGTACGGGCCGCAGTAGCCCGGCCCCGAATGGTGGGTCCGTCGACCCCGAAAGGCGTTCGGTAGGCGGGGCGCACAAGACGCCCCGTCGCGCCAACTGACGGTGAGGACCACATCAAAGCCCCACCCTCAACGAGCGAGGTCGTCACACCGAGCGAAGTAGGGTGGGGTCGGTTACGTGCCGTGTTGCCACGAGTTCATGTACTCGCGCTGCTCGTCGCTGAGGTCGTCGAACTCGACGCCCTCGGCCGCCAGCTTCACCTCGGCGACCTCGCGGTCCAGACCGTCGGGCACCTCGTGGACGCCCGCCCCGTACTCGTCGCCGTTCTCGACGAGTTCGCGCACGCAGACGGCCTGCACGCCGAAGCTCTGGTCCATCACCTCGACCGGGTGACCCAGCGCCAGCGGCGCCGCGAGGTTGACGAGCCGCCCCTCCGCGAGGACGTTGAGGCGGCGGCCGTCGGCCAGCTCGTACGCCTCGACGCCGTCGCGCGCCTCGTAGCGGTCGACCGCGAGGTCGTCGAGGTGGTCGAGGTTGATCTCCACGTCGAAGTGGCCCGCGTTGGCCAGCAGGACGCCGTCCTGCATGACCTCGAAGTGCTCGCGGGTGATCACGTCGCGGTTCCCCGTCGTCGTGATGAACACGTCGCCTCGCTCGGCGGCCTCGGCCATCGGCATCACGTCGTACCCCTCCATGTGGGCCTCCAGGGCCTTCCGGGAGTCGACCTCGCAGACGACGACGTTGGCGTTCTGCCCGGCCGCCTTCTTGGCGACGCCCTTGCCGCAGTAGCCGAAGCCGCCGACGACGACGTCCTTGCCGGCCAGCGAGAGGTTCGTCGTCATCCCGATCGTCGCGAGGGCGGACTCGCCCGTGCCGTGGACGTTGTCGAACAGCCGCTTCATCGGCGTGTCGTTCACGGCGAAGACGGGGTAGTGGAGCTCGTCGTCGGCGTCCATCGCGCGCAGCCGGTGGACGCCCGTGGTGGTCTCCTCGCAGCCGCCGACGATGGAGTCGATGAGCTCCGGGTGGTCCTCGTGGATCGCCGCGACCATGTCCATCCCGTCGTCCACCGTGACCGTCGGCTCGTGGGCGATGACCGACTCGATGGCGGCGTAGTAGTCCTCGTCGCCGACCTCCCGGACCGCGTAGGAGGTGATGTTCTCGTGAGCGTCCAGCGCGGCGCTCACGTCGTCGTGGGTCGACAGCGGGTTACAGCCCGTGATGGCGACCTCGGCGCCGCCCTCCGCGAGCAGTTCGACCAGGTTCGCGGTCTTCGCCTCGACGTGCATCGCCATACCGACCGTCTGGCCGGCGAACGGCCGCTCGTCGGCGAACTGCTCGCGGAGGTGGTTGAGGATGGGCATGTGCTGGAGCGCCCAGTCCATCTTGCGGCGGCCCTCCGCGCGGGCCGCGTCGGGGTCGTCGAGGTGCTGTGTGACGGGCGGATACGACTGCGTACTCATGTGATCGGGATGGGCCGGGGGCGGTATAATCCCGCCGGATGTCGGTCGATCCGCTCGGTCGCACGACCCGACGGTCGGGAGGCTTCAGGGTCGTGAGTTCAGGATGCTTCGAAAGCCCTCTCGGGACCCGCTGCGCGCCTCGTTCGGCCTTCGGCTTCGCTCGCGTCCGGCCGACGCGGAGGTCGCCCGGCACGCGCCGCCGGAGATCCCGTCCGTTCCTCGTCCGCTACGCCTCGGTCCGCGCCACGACCGCCTCCGCGTGCTCCTGTGCGCGCTCGCGGACGGCCGCCTCGTCGAACGCGAGCACGTTGCGGTCGCGCATCAGCACGTCCCCGTCACAGACCGTGTGGCGTACGTCGCTGCCGCGGGCGGCGTACACGAGGTGGGAGACGAGGTCGTGCTCGGGGGAGAGGTGCGGCGCCTGGAGATCGACCACCGCGAGGTCCGCCGGAGCCCCGTCCTCGATCCGGCCGGCGCCGACGCCGAGCGCGCCGGCGCCTCCCCGGGTCGCCATCCGGACCGCCGACTCCGCGGCGACGGCGGCCGCGTCGTCGGCCGCGAGCTTCCCGAGCATCGCGGCGTCGCGCAGCTCGTCGAAGACGTCCAGGTCGTTGTTCGAGGCGGCACCGTCGGTGCCGAGCGCGACCGGGACGCCGGCGTCGAGCATCGCCTGGACGGGCGCCGCCCCCGAGGCGAGCTTCATATTTGAGGCCGGGCAGTGGACGACGCTCGTGTCGCGCTCGGCGAGCAGTTCGAGCTCCGTCGCGTCGGCGTGGACGCCGTGAGCGACCCAGGTGTCGGGGCCGAGCAGCCCTAGGTCGTCGGCGTGCTCGGCCGGCCGGACGCCGTGCTCGTCGACGATCGGGTCGACCTCGTCGGTCGTCTCGTCGAGGTGGAAGTGGATCGGCACGTCGGCGTCGCCGGCGCGGTCGGCCGCCGCCGCGAGCAGGTCGTCGTCGACGGTGGTGAGCGAGTGGGGCATCACGGCCGTCCGGATCCGGCCGTCGGCGGCGCCGTCGAGCCGCTCGGCGACCGCGAACGACTCCTCGAGGTCCTCGCGGGCGGCCGCCTCGTCCTTTCCGACGGTGACGACGCCGCGGCCGAGGCGCGCGCGCACGCCGGCTCGCTCGACCGCGGCGGCGACCTCGTCGACGTGGAAGTACATGTCCCCGAACGCGGTGACGCCCGAGCGGATCATCTCGACGAGGCCCAGTTCCGCGCCGACGCGGACGTCCTCGGCCGAGAGCTCGGCCTCGACGGGCCAGACGTGGTCGCGGAGCCACGTCTCCAGCGGCTCGTCGTCGGCGTACCCCCGGAGGAGCGTCATCGCGACGTGACAGTGGGCGTTGACCAGCCCCGGGATCACGAGGCCGCCGCCGGCGTCGAGGGTCCGGTCGGCGTCGGCGGCGAGGTCGGGCGCCACCGCCAGGATCTCGCCCGCGTCGACATCGATCAGGATGTCCGCCTCCCGCACGGCGAGTTCGGGGTCGAGCACGCGACCGCCCGCGACGGCGAGTGTGTCGGCCATGATCGTGACGTGGTCCGGGCGAGAGTGTGAATGCGTCGGGATCGGCTCGGTCCGTGGCCGGTCGGCTACTCGGAGACGACCGACCGCCCGACCGGTCGGTGCGGACCCTCCGCGGCGACGCGGTCACAGGAACACGGCCAGCGCCGCGCCGATGAAGGCGATCTTGAGCGTCGTGTTCACGGCGATCACCTTCGAGCCGAACGACGGGCCCCAGATCCCGTACTGGAACGGGATCGACCGCTTGAACGTCGAGAACGCGAACGAGACGATCCCGCCGACCAGCATCCCAGCGACCGCCTGCCGGGGCGTGAGCGTCTCGCCGACCAGCGGGGCGAACGCCGCCGCCCCGGCGGTGGTGTCGAACACGAACACGACGATGGCGGGCACGACCGCCGCCGGGAGGCCCACGACGTCGGCGAACGGACCGGCGACGTCGGCCGACACCGCCTGCAGGTCGACCCGCGCGACCAGCACCGTGACGAGCGTGTACACGACCGCGAGTCGCGGGACGATCCGCCGCAGCGTCGACCACGTCGACCGGGCGGCCGACCCGACCCGCTCGCGGGGGGTGCGGTCGTCGCTGGTCGCCGCCTCGGCCGTCGCTACGGTGCTGTCCCCATCGCCGTCGCCGGCTCCCGCGCCGTCCGCGGCCGTGCCGCCGTCGGACGCCGTCTCCCCCGCGGCCGCCGACCCGGCGACGGTCGCGCCGCCGCGGAGCAGCAGCGCGCCGGCGAGCACGCCCGTCAGGGTGATCCCCAGCGCGACGGCGCCGCGGGTGCCGACGTACAGCACGCCCGTCTCCCGCCCCAGGATCGGGATCACGACCGGCACGTAGAACGTGAACAGGTGTTGGACGAAGCCGAAGAACGTGTTGATCGTGACGGCGACCAGCGTCGCGCGGTCCGACAGGCGGCCGGACTCCCGGAAGTCCGCGAGCATCCCGTACCCCGCGGTCGTCGACGCCGCGGTCGTGACGATCGCGGTGCCGGCCTCGTCCGGGAGGTTCGCCGGGCCGGTGAGGTACCGCGAGGCCCCCGCGATCCGCTCGACGAGGCCGAACTCGACGGCGACGTTCGCCAGGAGGACGCCGACCGCGATCAACACGGCGATGCGGGCGACCCGGCCGAGCGCCTCGACCGCCAGCGCGACCGAGTCCGCGAGAAGCGGGCCGAGGGCGACGGCAGCCGGGGCCATTACCGGATCCGGGGGCGCGGACGGTCAAGCCGGTTTCGACGTCGCCCCGGCTCGACCGGAGCGTGACCCTCGGGACCGGCGAGTCGCAGTGGCGGGCATTGGGTCGGGACGAGTCGTGGCGATGGGAGCGAGGTAGGGCGACGACCGGAAGAACGACGGTCGGCGGGAGCCGGGAGTCGCGTGCGGGCGGGACGATCCGGGCGGGCGTCGACGCCGCCGTCGCGCCCGGATGAACAGGGTTTTCCCTTCCGGCGTCGAATCCGTGCGACACCATGACCAAGAAATCCAAGGCGAAGAAGAAGCGCCTGGCGAAGCTGGAGCGGCAGAACAGCCGCGTGCCGGCGTGGGTGATGATGAAAACCGACATGGAAGTGAGCCGCAACCCGAAGCGACGCCACTGGCGGCGCTCGGACACGGACGAGTAGATGAGCGCCAACGACTTCGAGGAGCGCGTCGTCACGGTCCCGCTGCGCGAGGCGAAGCGTGCGCCCAGCCGGGAGCGCGGCGACAAGGCGATGTCGCTCATCCGCGACCACCTCGCGACGCACTTCTCCGTCGAGGAGGCCGACGTGCGCCTCGACCCCGCGGTCAACGAGACCGTCTGGGAGCGCGGCCGCAAGAACCCGCCGAGCAAGGTTCGCCTCCGCGCGGCCCGCTTCGACGAGGACGGCGAGGTCGTCGTCGAGGCGGAGCCGGCCTGACGGGCGTGCTTCGCGCCTCGTTCGCCGGATCGTCGTACGTCGGCGTCTACGCCCACGCCGCCGGCGACTGCCTCGTCGTGCGCCCCGACGTCGACGACGACCTCGCGGACCGGCTGGCCGAGGAGCTCGGCGCCGACGTCCTCCGGACGACGGTCGGCGGCTCCGGCACGGTCGGAGCGCTCCTCGCAGGCAACGGGAACGGGCTGCTCGTCTCCCGGCAAGCGACCGACCGCGAGGTCGACGCCCTCGCGGCGGCGACCGACGACCCCGTCCGCCGGCTCCCGGGGACGCTGAACGCCGCCGGCAACGTCGTGCTTGCGAACGACCACGGCGCGTACGTCCACCCCGAGATGACCGACGAGGCGGTCGACGTGGTCGCGGGGACGCTCGACGTGCCAGTGAAGCGCGGCTCGCTGGGCGGCGTCAACACCGTCGGCACCGCCGCCGTCGCCAACGACGACGGCGTGCTGTGTCACCCACACAGCGAGGAGCCGGAGCTGGAGGCGCTGGAGGAGCATCTCGACGTGTACGCCGACCTCGGCACCGTCAACTACGGCGCGCCGCTGGTGGGGTCGGGACTGCTCGCCAACGACGACGGCTACGCCGTCGGCGAGGACACCACCGGTCCGGAGCTGGGTCGGATCGACGACACGCTGGGCTTCATCGAGTAGAGCGAGGCCGACCGAAGGGAGGCCTCGGGAGATCGGCGGCGAGGTCTCCGTGCCGAGCCGCCCACGAGGGAAGCGAGGCCGACCGCAGACGGACCTCGGAAACGGGCGGCACGGGTGCGGGCGCCGTCCGCGCAAGGCGAGCCACGAGCGGAGCGAGCGGCGAGGCGGGACCACCGAGGAGGAGCCGAACCGCGCCGGCCCGACACCCCTCCGCGACCGCCTCGGCCCTATCGTCCGAGACCGGCGATTTCGGGGGTCCGAGCGCCGCTCGCCGACCGCCGGGAGTCGGAAGGTACTTCCGGCTCCCGGGCGGGTTTCCAGTACATGAGCCAGTTCACTGTGAGCGGTGAGTTCCAGGCCCGGGACGGCTACCAGCCGTTCACGCGGTCGCTCGAGGCCGTGAACGAGGACGTCGCGCGCGAGCACGTCCTCTCGCAGTTCGGCGCCGAGCACAACCTGAAGCGCCGCCAGATCGAGATCTCGGAGGTGGTCGCGGAATGAGTCTCGGCGGCGGCGGTCAGGGCCAGCAGCAGCTCCAGCAGATCTCCCAGGAGATCCAGGCGATCGAGGCCGAGATCGACGAGCTCGACGAGGAGATCGAGTCGCTCCGTCAGGAGCAGCGCGACGTCGACGAGGCGATCGAGGCGATCGACCGGATCGAGACCGGCTCGACGGTGCAGGTGCCGCTGGGCGGCGGCGCGTACGTCCGCGCGGAGGTCCAGGACCTCGACGAGATCATCGTAACGCTGGGTGCCGACTTCGCGGCCGAACAGGAGGAGGCGGACGCCGTCGAGGCGCTGGAGCGGCGCAAGGAGACGATCGACGCTCAGATCGACCAGGTCGACGAGGAGAGGTCGGACCTCGAGGCCGAGAGCCAGCAGCTCGAACAGCAGGCACAGCAGATGCAACAGCAGATGCAGCAGCAGCAGATGCAGCAGATGCAGCAGATGACCGAGGACGGCGACGACGAGTAGATCGATGTTCGACGGCCTGAAGGACAAGCTCTCCTCGTTCCGCGAGGACGCCGCGGAGGAGGTCGAACAGAAGGCCGACGCGGCGGCCGAGGAGGGAGCCGACGCCGACGCGGCCGAGCCCGCGGAGACGGACTCCGCCGACGCGGGCGACGCAGCCGACGCGGCGGAGTCCGCGGACGCCGCCGACGCCGGGGTCGACACCGACGCCGACGACGGGGAGGGCCCGACGGCCGGTCGCTTCAAGCGTGCGAAGGCGTACGCCACCGGGAAGGTCATCATCGAGGAGGAGGACCTCGAGGAGCCGCTTCGGGAGCTCGAGCTCGCGCTGCTGTCGAGCGACGTCGAGATGAGCGTCGCCGACCGGATCCTCGACTCGGTGGGCGAGAGGATGATCGGCGAGACGCGCGCACAGGTCCAGACGACCGACCGGCTCGTCACCGAGGCGCTCCACGACGCGCTGCTCGAGGTGATCAGCGTCGGCCAGTTCGACTTCGAACGGCGCGTCGCCGAGGCCGACAAGCCGGTCGCGGTCGTGTTCACCGGCGTCAACGGCGTCGGGAAGACGACGACCATCGCGAAGCTGTCGCGGTGGCTCGAGGAGCGGGGCTACTCCTCGGTGCTGGCGAACGGCGATACCTACCGTGCGGGCGCCAACGAGCAGATCCGCGAGCACGCCGACGCGCTCGACCGGAAGCTCATCGCCCACGACCAGGGCGGCGACCCCGCGGCGGTGCTGTACGACGCCGTCGAGTACGCCGACGCCAACGACATCGACGTCGTGCTGGGTGACACCGCGGGCCGGCTCCACACCAGCAACGACCTGATGGCCCAGCTGGAGAAGATCGACCGCGTCGTCGACCCCGACATGACGCTGTTCGTCGACGAGGCGGTCGCGGGCCAGGACGCGGTCCACCGCGCCCAGGAGTTCGACGACGCCGCCGCCGTCGACGGCAGCGTGCTCACGAAGGCGGACGCCGACTCCTCGGGCGGGGCCGCCATCTCCATCGCCTACGTCACCGGGAAGCCGATCCTCTTTCTCGGCGTCGGACAGGGGTACGAGGACCTCCGCCTGTTCGACCCGGAGGAGCTGGTCGACTCGCTGCTGGGCGAGGAGTAAGTCGCGAAGCGGTCCCCGCGGCCCGAGTCGCTTCCCGAAGCAAGGGTCGTCGCCTCACTCCCGCTCCAGCACGTGGACGTGCCGGACCAGGCTTCCGTGAACGCGCCGCTGGAAGGTGTCGGTCACCCGCCAGCCCGCGTCGAGCGCCGCCTCCCGCCAGGACCGGTCCGCGATCACCACCCCCCGCGGGGCGACCCGCGCAGCCTCCGCGAGCGCCTCTGACACGAGGTCCGCGAGGCCGTGTCGGGCGATCTTCGACTGGCGGCCGTACGGCGCGTCGAAGACGACGCCGTCGACCGCGCCGTCCCGCAGCGCCAGGTCCGTGGCGTCGCCACGTAACAGGTCCCAGCGCACGTCCATCTCGTCCAGGTACGCCGCGAGGTTCTCGCGGGCGCCGCGGACCATCTTCGCCTGGGCGTCGTTGCCGACCACGTCGCTGCCGACCAGCCCCGCCTCGATGAGCCCGCCGCCGGTGCCGCACATCGGGTCGAGCAGGCGGGCGCCCGGGCCGGCGCCGGCGATGTTGGCGTACGCCCGGGCGTCCATCGGCGCCATGCTCCCCGGCTGGAAGAACGGCCGGTCGGTGGGGCGGCGGGCGCCGAACCCGCGGACCGACTCGGCGACGACCCAGCCGACGAGGCAGGCGTCGCCCGCGAACAGCACCCGGAGCACGTGGTCCGGGTCGTCGAGATCCACCTCGAAGCCGTGATCGACGAGCGCGCTGCCGCACTCGCGCTCGGCCGCGCTCGTGGAGACGGCCGCCGCGTCGCGCGGCACGCGGGCGCGGACCGCGACGCTTCCCTCGCGGTCGATGCGCGCGGCCTCGACGAGGACGCGGGCGCTGTCGGGGTCGGCGTCGGTCCGTCCGAGCAGTTCGAGCGCCGAGCGGGTGTACGCCAGCCCGCGGACGCGGTCGGCGTCGACGGCGTCGGCGACGGCCAGCCCCGGCGCGACCCGCTCGACGCCGGCGGCGGCGACGCTCGCCTCCCGCGCGGCGAACGCGTCCTCCTCGCCGGCGAACTCCAGCCCGTACACACCACGAGGTGAGCGGCGACGCGCTTGAACGCCCGGGTTCGACGCGGGACCGGGGGATGCCCGCGACGCCGGGAGACGACGCGGGGATCGGCACGGGTCAACGGCCACCTCGGAGGCCGGCCGGACGCCGCCGACCCGAAACCGGAGTACCACGCGGGGATCCGCGTCTGTTCGGGATCGAAGCCGGGCGCGAAATGGCGGTAGTAATTTAAATGCTTGAGACGACGTTTAAACAAGAATGGCTGACCCCACGGAGTCGATCAACATCGAGAACGTCGTCGCGTCGACGGGGATCGGCCTGGAGTTGGACCTCCAGACGGTCGCCATGGACCTCGAAGGGGCGGACTACGACCCCGAGCAGTTCCCGGGGCTCGTGTATCGGACGATCGACCCGAAGAGCGCGGCGCTCATCTTCCGCTCCGGGAAGATCGTCTGCACCGGCGCCAACAGCACCGACGCCGTCCACGAGGCGCTCCACATCGTCTTCGACGAGCTTCGCGACCTCGACATCCCCATCGACGGGGATCCGGAGATCACCGTCCAGAACATCGTCACCTCCGCGGACCTGGGGACGAGCCTCAACCTCAACGCCATCGCCATCGGGCTGGGCCTGGAGAACATCGAGTACGAGCCCGAGCAGTTCCCGGGGCTCGTCTACCGGATCGACGAGCCGGACGTGGTCGCGCTGCTGTTCGGCTCCGGGAAGCTCGTCGTCACCGGCGGGAAGGAGCCGGCCGACGCGGAGGCCGCGGTCGAGGTCATCTCCGAGCGGCTCTCGGAGCTGGGCCTGCTCGGGTAGCGTGCTCCTCCAGCTCTCGCCGGTCGGAGTCCTCGGCGGGTTCCTCCTCATCGCGGTGCTGTCGACGCTGCTGGCCAACACCGCCGCCTACTACGTCCTCGGGAACGAGGCGGAGCTCAGGCAGGCGGTCCCGCCGGGCGTCGCGATGGCGATCGTCGGACTCTCGGCGGCGGTGCTGCCGCCGGCGGCCGTCATCGCGCTGGCGCTCGTCGTCGACTTCGGAACGGTGTATCTGGCGTACGGCCTGAACCGCCGCGGCACCGCGATGGTCGCCGCCGGCCACTACGCGCTCACGATCCTCGCGGCGTTCGGCATCAACAGCCTGCTCGCGGTGTACCAGACCGCCCCGGTGTGAGCCGTCCCCGTCGCCTCCGCGACCGCCTCGCGTTCCCCGTCTGGAACGCCGCCGAGCGGCGGCCGCGTGCGCCCCTGCGGCTCCTGGTCGCGCTCGTGGCCGTCGTGGTCGCGCTCGCCGGCGGCGGCGTGCTCGCGGCCGCCCTCGCGCTCCCGACGCCGGTCGCGGCGCTGCTGCCGATGGTCGCCGTCGCGGGGGCGACGCTGCTTGCGGCGCGGTACGTCGACCGCCGCCGGCTCGCGGACCTGGGCCTCCGGCGCGAACCCGGCTGGCTCGCGGACCTGGCCGCGGGGCTGGCGCTGGGCGTCCTCCTCCAGACGGGGGTCGCCGTCGTCGGCCTCGCGGCCGGCTGGTTCCGCGTCGCCGGCACGCTCGTCGGCACCGCCGTCGGCGCGGGGTCGGTGCTCGTCGTGTTCCTCGGCGTCGGCGTGTACGAGGAGCTGTTCGCCCGCGGACTGCTGCTGGTCAACGTCGCCGAGGGGCTCCGGGCCGCCGGCGAGCGCGTCGCCGTCGCCGCGGCGCTTCTCGTCTCCTCGGTCTTCTTCGGCCTCGTCCACGCCGGCAACCCGGGCGCGTCGGCCGCCTCGACGCTCGGGGTCGCGCTCGCGGGGACGTTCCTCGGCGTCGGCTTCGTCCTCACGGGGCGGCTGTCGTTCCCTGTCGGCGTGCACGTCTCCTGGAACGCCGCGCAGGGGCTGCTGTACGGCTTCCCCGTCAGCGGTCTCGGGGTCGACGCCGCCGTCGTCGACCTGGAGCCGACCGGCCCGACGCTCGTGACGGGCGGATCGTTCGGCCCCGAGGCGGGGCTGCTCGGCGCGGGCGCGGTCGTCGTCGGCACCGCCGCGACGGTCGCGTGGGTCCGAGTTCGGGGCGACGGCGGGCTAGGGACCCGGTTCGATCCGCGGGTCGCGACACCGACGCTGCGGTGGCGGGACGGCGAGGGACGAGGCGACGCCGGCGAACACGAGCGCGCGGGGGACGGACGCGGCAAGCGGGACGACGACGCCGGACGCGGAACCGAGTGACCGCGCCGCCGGGTGGAGGGATCGGTATCCATATGAATCCAGTCTGCAGACAGGCGGACGTAGTGAACCGACGAGAGTATCTCCGGTCGACGGCCGGCCTCGCGGCGGTGGGGACGGCCGGACTGGCCGGCTGCAGGGGGGATCGGGCGGCACGGGAACGCTGGCGACACACGTGAGCGACCGGCCGGGCGACATCGGCGACTTCGAGTCGCTGGTCGTGACGGTGTCGGAGGTGCGGATCCGGCCCGCGGACGGCGAACTCGTCACGGAGTCCGTCGACGGCGTGACCGCGGACCTGACCGAGCTCCGGGGCGACGCTCAGAAGCTCGTCGCCGAGTCGGAACTGGAGACGGGCGAGTACGAGCACGTCCACCTCGGCATCTCGGCCGTCGAGGGGACGCTGTCGGACGGGAGCGAGGCGAGCGTCGACACCGCCGGCGAGGCGGGGCTGAAGTTCCAGACGTTCGTCGTCGACGGCGAGGAGTCGGAGACGTTCGAGATCCGCGCCGACGAGACCGCCTCCTTCACCGCGGACTTCACGCCCGTCGAGCAGGGCGGCTCCGGAAGCTACGTCCTGAAGCCGGTCGTCGACGAGGTGACCGTCACCTGCGACCCCGTCACCGCGACGGAGTCGGCGTAGGCGACGGACGCGACCCGCGTTTCCTCAGACCGCTCGCACGACCAGCGCCGCCGACAGCGCGAGCAGCACGCCCGCGGAGGCGAGCCTGACCGCGCGGGCGGTACGGCCCGTCGACAGCGCGCCGATCCGCCCGGCGAGCGCGCCGACGGCACCGAGGTACGCGACGGTGAGCAGGGCGTACACCGCGCCGAGCGCGACCATCGTCGCCGTCTCCCCCTCGCCGGCGAAGCCGGGGAGGAACGCGAGGAAGAACAGCGCCACCTTCGGGTTCGCGACGTTGGTGAGCAGTCCCCGGCGGAACCCCGCCGCGGCGGTGCCGGCGCCGCCGCCGCCGTCGGCGCGGGGCGGAGCGTCCTCGTCGCCGACGGCGGCGGGCGCGGCCGTCCGAGCGCCCGACACGGAGCCGTCCCCGCGGGCGGTGTCGACGGCGAGCCAGCAGAGGTACGCCGCCCCAAGCAGCGTCACCGCAGTCGCGGCCGCCGGGAGCGCCCCGCCCGCGTCGACCCGACACCGCGGGTGAGCACGACGAGGGTGTCCTGGCCGGGAACGAGGATCAGCGCCGCCGCCGCGCCGACGTAGGCGGCGAGCGTGGCGGCGTCGAGATCCAGCACGGGGAACGGGTTCGTGAGAGGGACTGAAGTCGTTTCGGCGGGATCGAGACGGCGGTGTGGCGCGCACCGGAAACCGTGTGGCGCGTGCCACTCGCGCTCCGTCGCGAGTGGACGCGCGCGAGGGACGAACGAGCGAACGAAGCGAGCGAGTGAGTCGGCTGGGGAGGGTGTGGGCAGTGGCGGTGTGGTCGCGGCGGGCGGGACTGAAAGGGGCCGCGGTCGTGCGCGAACCCCGGCGAAGCAAGCACGCGAACGAGCGGAGCGAGTGAGAGCGCGCGCAGCGAGCCGCGGGAGCGCACGGCCGCGGGGGCTTTCGAGGTCGACGACTGTGCCGTCGAATCCACGGTACCCACACGAACCCCGAACGCGAACACGCGAACGAACCACCGACGGACAGGGAAGCCTTTACCGCGCGGACCGACAACTTCGATCGAGACAATGGTACTCGACGACCTGGGGAGTTCCCTCCGCGGCACGATGGACACGCTGCGCGGGAAGTCCCACATCGACGAGGACGACGTGGAGGAGGTGGTCAAGCAGATCCAGCGCTCGCTGCTGTCGGCCGACGTCGACGTCGACCTCGTCATGGAGCTGTCGGACGGCATCGAGACGCGCGCGCTGGAGGAGGAGCCGCCGGGCGGGACGACCGCCCGCGACCACGTGCTCAAGATCGTCTACGAGGAGATGGTCGACCTCATCGGCGAGTCGACCGAGATCCCGCTGGAGGAGCAGACGATCATGCTTGCCGGCCTCCAGGGCTCGGGGAAGACCACCACCGCCGCCAAGATGGCCTGGTGGTTCTCGAAGAAGGGGCTGCGCCCGGCGGTCATCCAGACGGACACGTTCCGGCCCGGCGCCTACGACCAGGCCGAGCAGATGGCCGACAACGCCGAGGTGGCGTTCCACGGCGACCCCGACGCCGACGACCCCGTCGAGATCGCCCGCGAGGGGCTCGAAGCCACGGCGGACGCAGACGTGCGCATCGTCGACACCGCCGGCCGCCACGCGCTGGAGGAGGACCTCATCGACGAGATCGAGCGGATCGACGGCGTCGTCGACCCCGACCGCTCGCTGCTCGTGCTCGACGCCGCCATCGGGCAGGGCGCCAAGGACCAGGCGCGCCAGTTCGAGGAGTCGGTCGGCATCGACGGCGTCGCCATCACGAAGCTCGACGGCACCGCGAAGGGGGGCGGCGCGCTCACCGCCGTCAACGAGACGGGCTCGTCGATCGCGTTCCTCGGCACCGGCGAGACGGTGCAGGACATCGAGCGGTTCGAGCCGAACGGCTTCATCTCGCGGCTGCTCGGGATGGGCGACCTCAAGCAGCTCTCCGAGCGCGTCGAGCGCGCGATGGAGGAGACCCAGGCGGAGGACGACTGGGACCCCGAGGAGATGATGGAAGGGGAGTTCACCCTCGTGGACATGCGCAACCAGATGAAGGCGATGGACAAGATGGGCCCCCTCGACCAGGTGATGGACATGATCCCGGGGCTGGGCGGCGGGATGATGGACCAGCTCCCGGACGACGCGATGGACGTGACCCAAGAGCGGATGCGCAGCTTCGAGGTCGCGATGGACTCAATGACCGAGCGGGAGATGGAGAACCCCTCGATCATCAAAAGCGACCGGCTCGAACGCATCTCCCGCGGCTCCGGCGTCCCCGAGGAGCGCATCGAGGAGCTGCTGGAACAGCACAGCATGATGAAGCGGACGATGGACCAGTTCTCCGGCATGGGCGACGGCGACATGCAGCGGATGATGAAGAAGCTCCAACAGCAGGGCGGCGGCGGGATGGGCGGCATGGGCGGTATGGGACCGTTCGGGTAGGCGGCGGGCGTCGCGGACCCCCGCTCCCGGCCGCGACCGCGACTTCGTGCGTTCTTCCGTATCCGCGCGGCTTTTCACCGCCACCGCCGACCCCCGATCCGAATGGGAACCGGGTTCGGGTCGCGGCTCCGCGCGCTCGCCGACTACGACGTGCTGGCGCTGACGGCGCTCATCTGGTTCCTCGCGAAGTTCCTCCGCTACGCGTTCCCGCCGCTGTTCCCCACGTTCCGCGACGGCTTCGGCGTCTCCAACGCGGCGCTGGGGCTCGCCTTTACCGCGATGATGACCGTCTACGCCGCGATGCAGTTCCCCAGCGGCGCGCTCGCCGACCGCGTCGGCGCCCGGGCGGTCATCGTCGCCGGCGCGGCCGTCGCGGGGGCGGGAGCGCTCGCGCTCGCGGTTCCCGTCCCCGACTCGCTCGCGCTCGGCGTCGTCGGCGGCGGCATGCTGCTCGTCGGCCTCGGCACGGGCGCACACAAGACCGTCGCGGTCCGCCTGCTCTCGCGGCTGTACCCCGCCCGCACCGGCCGCGCGCTCGGCGTGCTCGACACGCTGGGGGCGTTCGGCGGCGTCGCCGCGCCCGCCGCCGTCGTCGCCGTCACCGGCGCGACGGCCGCGGGCGTCCCCGGCGTCGACTGGCACGCCCTGTTTCTCGTCGCCGCCCTCACGGTCGGCGGCCTCTCGCTGTCGTTCCTCCGCCGGGTCCCGAGCCCGGAGGCGGGCGACGAGGCTGGCAGCGACAGGGGAGCCGAGGACGGCGACGGGGACGGAACGACCGATGGGGGGAGCGCCGACGACGGCGACGGCCTCGGCCGCTACCTCGCGCTGTTTCGCCGGCCCGCGTTCGCGGGGTTCGTCGCCGTCACCGTCTGCTTCTCGTTCGCGTACAACGGCGCAGTCGCGTTCCTCCCGCTGTACCTCACGGACGCCGCCGACCTCCCCGAGACGACCGCCTCCCTGCTGTATAGCGGGCTGTTCGTCGTCTCGCTCGTCCAGTTGGTCACCGGCGACCTCTCCGACCGGGTGGGTCGTCTCCCCGTCGTCGGCGCGACGCTGGCGCTGTCGGCCGGCGCGCTCGTCGGCCTGCTGGCCGCCTCGGGCGTGTTCGCCGTCGGCGCCGCGGTCGTCGCGCTCGGCCTCGGCTGCCACGGCTTCCGCCCGGTCCGCGGGGCGTACCTCTCGGCGACGATCCCCGACGACGCGGCCGGCGGCGGGCTCGGGGTCGTCCGCACCCTGCTGATGGGCGCCGGCGCGCTCGCGCCCGCCGTCGTCGGCCGGGTCGCCGACGCGACCGGCTTCGGCGCCGCGTTTGGCCTGCTCGCGGGCGCGATGGTCGCCGCCGTGGCGCTGACGGGCGTGGTCGCGCTGGTGGAGTGACCGGGCGGTAGCCGTACCTGTCGCTGCCCCCGGACCGGCAGATCGACTGTCGGTCCACAATCGAATTACTCTCCACGGCCCTCGGTGAGAGCGTGCGCTGTACCCTCCTCGGTACGGGCGACGCCGTCGGCGTCCCCGCGCCGCTGTGCGACTGTGAGTACTGCGAGGAGAGCGACCCGCGGCGGCGTCCCGGTCTGCTCGTCGAAACCGAGGGCGGAGGCGACGGAACGACCGTGCTGCTGGACGTGCCGCCGGACGTTACCTCAGCCCTCCACGACGCGGGAGTGACGGACCTCGACGCCGTCTTCCTCACGCACGGTCATTACGACCACGCCGCCGGGCTGTCCGAGCTGAACCACGCGCGGTACGAGCGTCACCTCCTGAACGGCCCGGAGCTGGGACACGACCACCCGGTATCCGACCCGTTCTCGGTCCGGGTTCCCCGGAGCGTGCTCCAGACGTACGCCACGAGGCGCCCGAGGCTCGTCGACAGGCTGGGACTGACGGTCGTCCCACCGGGCGAGCGTGTCGCGGTCGGACCGCTGACCGTTGAGGCGGTCCGTGTCGACCACGGCGAACCGCTGTTCCCGACGCTCGGGTACGTCGTCCGGGGGCCCTCGACGGAGCCGGAACGCGGCGCCGTCGACCCCGCCGTCGTCGGCTACCTCCCCGACCTAGACGCCGCACCTGACCCCGAGGCTATGCCGGTAGGGCGGTTCGACCTTCTGTACGCGGAGGGCTCCGTCCTCGGCGCGGAACTGCACGCCGACGCCGCCGCACTCCGCGACGGTCTCGCCCCGCTGGCGGCCGACAGACGGGTGGCGACGAACGTCTCCGAGCACATGCTTCGCCTGCACACCCCCGCGGTCGAGGCACGGGGACGCGAGGTCGGCTACGAGGTGTGGCGCGACGGGGACGCGGCGACTGTGTAACGGTCGGATGAGCCTGACGAGGAGGCCACGGGTCCGGACCGATCAGTCGTCGTCCGCGGCTGCCGTCGCCTCCCGCTCGGCCAGCCACGCCCGGTTCGCCGCCGACACGAGCGCGTCCAGCGCCTCCGAGTGGACCGGCGTCTGGGGCACCCGCAGCGGGGAGACGCTTACGTCGCCATTCACGACGGCCGCGCGGTCCGACCACGCCGGATAGGTGTCGCCGACCCGCTCCAGCGTCGGGTGGCGGTCGGGTTGATCGAGACGCGCCCAGAAGTCCGACTCCAGCCGCACGTCGCCGTCGTACGTCTCGCGCTCCTCGGCGGTCGCCTCGCGAACGTCCACGGCGTAGTTCGCCAGCGGCTCGGTGAGGCGGAGCTCGCCGCCGCCCCCGACGGGCGCGTTCACCGAGAGGTAGTCCGCGTCGGCGAGGTCCGCACGGGAGGCCGCGCCGGTCGCGGCATCCGCGGCACCCGCTGCGGTCGCGTCCCCCGTTCCCACTGGGGATGTAGTCCCGGAGTCGCCGGATTCGGGGGTCGTGTCGTCGCCGTCACCGTCTCCGGCACCGTCGCCGAGGACGTGAGCCGCCAGCAGTCGAGTAATGCGGGCGGGCACCTCGAAGGTGAACGCCTCCGGCGGGAAGAACTCCTCGCGGTGGTACGCCGACACCGCCAGCGCCGGCGTTCCGAGGTACGCCGCCTCGACGGCCGCGCCGACCGTGCCCGAGTGGCCCATGATGTACTCCCCGCAGTTCGGCCCGAGGTTACAGCCCGAGACCACGAGGTCGAAGTCGGTCGACAGCGAGCGGAGGCCGTAGGCGACGCAGTCGGCGGGCGTCCCGTGGACCGCGTGGCCCCACTCGTGGTCGTCGACGTCGACCGCGCGCGAGCGCGACCGGCCGACGCCGGACTGGTCCTCGACGGGCGCGACGACCGTCACCGCGGCGACGGCGCGCAGTTCCTCGTACAGCGCCGCCAGTCCCGGCGAGTCCACGCCGTCGTCGTTCGTCAACAGCACCTGCGCCTGCGAGTCGCTCATTGCCGGAGCCTCGGGAGTGAGGGTCAAGTGAGCGTCGGTCCCGAAGCGTCGCCCCTCCGGGCGGGTGGACCCGGCGTCGACGGCGCGACCCCGAGCACGGCGAACGCCCGGCGGCCCCGGAACCGGGAGCGGCCGACTTTTGTCGCGGCGACGCGTCGGGGCCGTTAATGGGGCTCCGGGATGTCGCACGGGAAGCCTACCGGGAGGCGCTGCCCGCGCTGGCCGCCAGCGTCGTCGGCGGCCTGGTCGCGGGTGTCGTGCTCGGCGAGATGCAGGCGGAGCTGCAGGCGGTCCCGGGGCTGCTCGTGTTCGTGCCCGCGCTGTTGGCGACGCGCGGGAACGTGTACGGCAGCTTCGGCGCCCGCGTCTCCACCGGCCTCCACCAGGGACTCGTCGAGCCGCGCGTGCGCGCCGGCGACGCGCGACTCCGTCGCGCGGCTACCGCCGCGCTGCTCAACGGCGTGTGCGCCTCCGTGTTCGCGGCCGCGCTGGCGGTGGTCGTCCTGCGCGCGCTCGACAGCCCGGTCGCGTCGGCGGGCGTCATGCTCGCGATCGCGCTGCTTGCGGGCGTGCTCTCCGGGATCGCGCTCACTGCCGTCGTCGTCGTCGTCGTGTTCGCGGGCTATCGCCGCGGCCACAACCCCGACGCGCTGGTCGGCCCGATCGTAACGACGACCGGCGACGTGTTCGGAGTGCTGTTCCTTCTGCTCTCCGTGCGGGCGGTGCTTGCGGCCGTCGGCCTGCTCGGGGGTGGCGCGTAGATGTCGACCGAGTGGTCCGTGCGGGCGATCACCCGGGCGATGTTGCCGGTGTTGCTCGTGCTCACCGTCGTCGAACTCGGCTCGGGGCTGGTGCTGGGCTCCTTCGAGGAGCGCCTGCTGGCGTCGCCGTCGCTGCTCGTGCTCGTCCCGGTGACGATCGGGACGGCGGGCAACCTCGGGTCGATCCTCGCGGCGCGCCTCTCGACGGCGTTCCACCTCGGCACCCTCTCGTTTTCCCCCCGCGACGACGTGCTGATGGGGAACGCGCTCGCCACGGTGGCGCTGGCGGTCACGCTGTTTCCCGCCGTCGGACTCGGCGCGTGGACGCTGGCGGAGCTGCTGGGGGCGACGACGCTGTCGCCCGTCACCGTGGCCGCGATCGCGCTCGCCGCGGGGGTCGCGCTCGCGGTGCTTGCGGTCGCGGTGACGCTCGCCGCGACGTACGCGGCCTACCGGTTCTCGCTGGACCCGGACGACGTGGTGATCCCGGTCGTCACCAACGTCTGCGACGTGCTCGGGGTGGTGGTGCTGTTCGCGGTCGTGATCGTGTTCACGTGAGTCCGGGCGACGGCGGTTACACCGTCTCGCCTTCGCCGGTCGATCGCTCGTCGAGGGCCGCCTCGATGGACTCGCGTTCCGCCTCCCACGCCGACAGCAGGCGCTCGTACTCCGTGCGCGCGGCGTCGGCCCCGCGGTAGTGCGCGATCGACAGCACGCGGTTACGGAGCGCGCGCAGACAGACGTCGGTCTCGTCGTACCAGTCGCGCCCGGTCATCACCCACAGGTAGTGAGTCGCCGCCCACAACCCGTAGTTGCCGTCGACGCTCTCGCCGTCGGCGGGCAACACCGCGGGGTCGTCGAACTCGCGGACGCACGCGAGGACGAACCGCGCAACCAGCGGCTTCAGGCGGTAGTCCCATTCGCCCGCGCGCTCCCCCTTCGCCTCCCGCTGTTGAGCCGCCAGCGAGTCGTACGGCGGGTCGCGCTCCTCGTAGCGGTCGAGCGACCACGACGCCAGCCCGTCGAACCCGTCCCAGCGGTCGCCCTCGGCGGCGACGAACCCGTCCGGGTCGCCCTCGAACACGATCCGGACGAGGCCGCCGTCGGGACCGGCGTCGTACGCGGCGAAGCCGCCGTAGCGCCAGAACCACCCCGTCTCCCAGTGGTCGGCCGCCTCGAACCGCGGCCACACGTCGGCCAGGTACTCGCGGACGAACCGTTCCTCGTCGTCGACCGTCGTGAACCGGAACTCGACGTCGGCGCCGGACATGGACGGGACGACGGCCGAGGGCGTGAAACGCGTTCCGTGAACGATCTTTCTGTTCGACACGCTACACGGAAAGTTTGTCACTCGGGCCGCCGCGCGTTCGGACATGGAGCACCCGGATCTCTCCGACCTCACGCCGGACGGCGGCGACCGCGACGGCGACCTCGGCAGCGGCGCCGACCGGGCAAACCCGGCCGCCACGGCCGGCGAGGCCGCGGACGCCCTCTCCGCGCTCGCCTCCGAGCACCGGATCGCGATCCTCCGTGAACTCGCGGCGGCCGATTGGCCGCTGTCGTTCTCGGAACTCCGCGAGCGGATCGGTATGCGCGACGGCGGGCGGTTCAACTACCACCTCGGGGAGCTACGCGACCGGTTCGTCCGCGAACGCGACGGCGGCTACGTCCTCGGACACGCCGGCGAGCGGGTCGTCCTCGCGGCCGGCGACCTCGACCCGGCGGGCGCGGCCGCGCTGGCGGATGGGTCGGGCGACAGCGGCCCCGACGACGCCTGTCCAGTCTGCGGCGAGACGGACTGCGAGCGGGTGATCCACGTCCACCTCGACGGCCGCTGACGCCGGAGCGGTTTTGACGGCGGCGAGCGAACGGCCACGCATGGTTTCGGTCAGTCGAACGGTGCGCGTGAACGCGCCCGTCGAGGAGACGTTCACGTACGTCGACGAGCCCGAGAACCACGTCGAGATGACGCCCAGCATCGCCGAGGTGTCGAACGTCGAGCCGCTGGAGAACGGCGGGAAGCGGTTGGACTACACGTACAAGATGGTGGGCGTCCCGCTCACCGGGAGCCTGGAGGCGGTCGAGTACGAGCCCGACGAGCGGATCGTCTTCGAGATGGACGGCGACCTCTCGGGGACGCTGACGTGGGAGTTCGAGGCCGACGGCGACGCGACGCGCGTGACGTACGCCGCCGAGTACGACCTGCCGGATGGGGTCCTGAAGTCGGTCGCGGAGCCGTTCGCCGTCCGGTACAACGAGCGGGAGCTGCGCACGACGCTCGCGAACCTCCGTGACCGGATCGAACTCGGGACGGTCGCGTAGCCGGGGCGCGGCGATCCAGACTACCGCCGGTCGGGGTCGACCGGCGTGCCGTCCTCGGTCGGCGGCGCGAGGTGGTCGATGTACTCCTCGACGGAGGGCTCGCGGACGACGACCTCGACGTCGATCTCGCCGAGCTCGTCCGGGTCGCCGACGGCGAAGTTGACGACGCCCCGGAACGCCGCCTGCTTCTTCAGGCTGAACGAGAACCCTCCGTCCGTCCGGTTGCGGTCGAACTCTCGGCGGGCAGTGTCGAGGATCTCCTGTTCGTGCAGCGTGTCCGAGAAGGCGTCGAGCGTGTGCGTCTCGGCGACGAGCGTCCCCGGCTCGGAGGCGAACGCCGTGTTGGGGAACAGCGCCTCGACGGCGTCGCGGACGCGGTCGGTCACCTCCGTGTCGTGGACCGGCGCCTCGATCCGGGCGTCGACGCTGTAGACGGCGGTCACTCCCCCACCTCCGTCGCGCCGGCGACGATCCCGCGGATCCGCTCGCGGAACGCCGCCAGGGTGCCGGTGTTCTCGACGGTGACGTCCGCGGCGTCGATCACCTCGCCCATCCCGAAGCCGAGCTCGCGCTCCTCGCGGTCGCGCAGCGCCTCCACGTCCACGTCGGAGTCGTCGCGACCGCGCGCCCCCAGTCGCTCGGCCCGCAGGTCGAACGGCGCAGTGACGGCGACGAGGGTGAACGCGTCGCCGAAGCGCTCGCGGAACCGCTCCAGTTCGACGGGCGCGCGCAGCCCGTCGACGAGCACGGCGTCGCCGTCCGCCCCGTCCGCGGCCGCCTCGATCACGGGGATCGACCGCTCGGCGATGGCCGCGGGACCGTGCTCCTCCCGCAGCACCCGGGCGACCTCGCCGTGGTGCTGTGCGGGGTCGAGCCCGCGGTCGCGACACTCCGCGCGGACGACGTCCCCCATCGTGACGACGGGAACGTTCGCGTCCTCGGCGACCGCGGCGGCCTCGCCCTTCCCGCTGCCGGGCAGGCCGACCGTTCCGATGACTCGCATCACCCGTCGTTCGCCGCTTGCCGGATTAAACCCTGCGAGACGCTCGACGCCGGGGACGCCTGCGCGCGACCGCGTCGTTTTTGACGCCGCCGCGTCACCGTCCGTCCGTGGGCGCGTAGCTCAGTCCGGATCCAGAGCGTCGGACTTCTATCCCCGCCGGTGCTCCGACGGGGGGAGCCATCCGACGGTCGCGGGTTCGAATCCCGTCGCGCCCGTGCAACGAGGGGCGGAGTGACGAGTGAACCGACACGGCGAGATTTCAAGGGAGACGACGACGAGCGGAGCGAGTCGCCGACGTGGTTCGGATCCCGTCGTGCCCGTGGCGGCCAACGGTAACGGGACACCGAGGCGGGTCGCGGATCCCTGACGCGAGGCGCATGCGGGAGCGAGCGGGGCAGGTGGAGGCGAAAGGATAGCGATCCGCAGGCCGAACGCCGGCCCGGGAACCGGCTCAGTACCGGGTGGGAAGGTACGCCAGCCCGAGCAGGAAGAACGCCGACAGCCCGCTGAGGATCGTGACGCCCCACAGGCCGTTCGTCATCGTGGTCTGTGACTCCTCCGCCGACCGGTACTGCTCGTACGTTTCGAACTCCTGAGTGAGCACCAGCGTCGAGTTGTCGGGGAAGTACGCGAGATACGTCGTGTCGCCGACGGTGACGTTCGCCTCGTCCTCGACCGCGATCTCGTTGGTCTGGGGGCCCGTGTACTCCAGCGTCGCCGCCTCGGGCGTCACCGCCGCGACGGTCGCGGTGTTGCGCTCGACGTTGGAGACCTGGTCGCCGACGGCGTACTCGCGCGTCTCGGGCTCGGGGAAGTACTCCTCTACGGGGATCAGCTCGCGGCTCTCGTTGTCGCTCGCGCGCTCGACGACGTACTCCTCGCCGTCGACGGTCGTCGTCTCGTTCTCGACGTCGGAGTCGTTCCGCAGGATGGCCGTCCGGTCGACCGTCTCGGTCAGCGTGACCGTCTTCGACCCGTTGTCGGTCGTCACAGCCCACTCGCGGCCGTTGTACGTGATCGTGGAGTCGTTCGCCCACTCCACCGTCTGGACCGCCGAGTCGTTCGTGTACTCGATCGTCCCGGAGCGAACGAGGTGGGCCTGGCCGCCGCCGCCGTGGCCGTCACCGCCGCCGCCCTCCATCTCCGCGGAGATCTCCGTGACGGCGTACTCCTGCCCGTCGAGGGTGAACGAATCGTTCTGACTCAGCCGGTGGTCGGGGTTCTCGAAGGAGAGCTGTGGCGCGCTCGCCGTCGCAATGAGCGAGAACGAGGCCGCCCCCACAACGAGGAAGAACGCGACGTAGACGGCCGCGGCGCGTCGTTGCATACGTGAGCCACGGACCGCCCGGAGTTTAACCGTTTTCTTTCGGTGGACGGACAGCGGAGTGCGTGCCGGTCGGAAGGAAGCCAAGGGCCGGATTTGAACCGGCGTGGTTCTCCTCTGCAGGGAGATGCGTATGACCGAACTCTGCCACCTTGGCGCAGACGACAGGAGACGGGAGAGCCGCTTAAGCCTAGCGGATCCGCCTCTCCCGGGTAGGAATCCACCCGACGACGTCGGTACTGGTCGCGCGGGCGGCGTCGTTACGGTCACGACGACCGGCGGCGCCGCTGGCGGCCGTCGCCGGGTGGCCGGCGATGGCTGTCGCTGGTCGATATACATGCGAACCGCCCACGGGCGCGTTGCTGGTGGGCGGTGTGAAACG
>PXRU01000025.1:24321-43085 GCA_003020945.1 Halobacteriales archaeon QS_6_71_20 | reverse complement strand
GGTCGGGGCCGGCGACCGGGCCGCGGTCGCGCGCTACGACGGCCGCCTGCCCGCCCGGGGCGACGTGCTCGCGTGTGCGACCCACGGCGCCGACGACATCCACCCCGAGAAGGCCGTCGTGGAGTGGCGTGTCGGCGGCTCGGGGCACACCGCAGGTGGGGACTCCCGCTCCGCCGGCGGTGCCGTGCTCGGACTGGGCGGGACGCTCCGGTTCGACGGCGACGACCCCAGCGACGACTACGCCGCGGCCCGCGAGCGCCTCCTTCGCAACGCGTTCGCGGCGCTCGGCCGGCGAACGCTCCCCCGGTTCACCGCGCGGCCGACGACCCGCGAGGGGTTCGCCGCGCTCCGCGAGCGCCTCGCCGGCGACCGTCACCGGCCCGCCTACCACCTCTCGCCGCCGGCGAACTGGCTCAACGACCCGAACGGGCTGATCGAGTACGAGGGCCGCTACCACGTCTTCTACCAGTACAACCCCGGCGGACCGTTCCACGACGCGATCCACTGGGGCCACGCCGTCAGCGACGACCTCCTGCACTGGACCGACGAGCCGGTCGCGCTCGCGCCCGACCCGGACGGCCCGGACCGCGACGGCTGCTGGTCCGGCTGTGCGGTGGTCGACGCCGACGGGACGCCGACCCTGCTGTACACCGGCGGGCGGGATCGGAACCAGCTCCCCTGTCTGGCGACGACGGACGACCCCGGGCTGCGCCGCTGGCGGAAACACGCCGACAACCCCGTCATCGAGTCGGCGCCCGCGGAGGTGGACGTGTACGAGACGGCCGACTGGGCCGCGGAGTTCCGCGACCACTGCGTCTGGCGCGAGGACGGCGCCTGGTACCACCTCGTCGGCTCCGGCGTCGCGGGCGCGGGCGGCGAGAACGGGGGCGGCGAGGGCACCGACGCCGCCGAGGGGGCGGCGCTGCTGTACCGCGGCGACAGCCTCGACGCGTGGGAGTACGTCGGCGTGCTCCACGCCGGCGAGGGCCCCCGCGGCGCGCCTGTCTGGGAGTGTCCGGAGCTGCTGACGTTCGAGGACGCCCGCCTGCTGCACGTCTCCGACGACGACCGGGTGGCGTACTACCTGGGCGCGGCCGACCTGGACGCCGACGGCGGCGGGCCGTCGTTCGAGGTGGCCGAGTCCGGACTGCTCGATCACGGCGACTTCTACGCCCCCCAGTCGCTGTGGGACGGCGCGAACGACCGCTACCTCACCTGGGGGTGGCTCCCGGAGACGCGCGGGGCGACCGCCCAGTGGGACGCGGGCTGGTCGGGGACGCTGTCGCTCCCCCGGGTGGTCGACATCGGCGACGACGGCCGCCTCCGCCAGCGGCCCGCGCCGGAGCTGACCGCCCTCCGGGAGCGCCACGCCGCGAGCGAGCACGTCGCCCTCGACGACGAGGAGCGACTGCTGGACGTGCGCGGGCGGGCGCTGGAGTTCGACTGCACGCTCCGCCGGGGCGACGCCGACGCCGTCGGCCTCTCGGTGCTCGAATCGCCGGCGGCGAGCGAGCGTACGGCGGTCCGGTACGACGGCGAGACGGTGACGGTCGACCGGAGCGCGAGCGGCGGCGACGACCGGGTGGACCGTTCCCCCCGCCGGATGCCGGTCGAAGGGGAGGGAGCGGGGACGGGGACCGACGGGGCGGTGTCGCTGCGGGCGTTCGTCGACGGGTCGACGCTGGAACTGTTCGCGAACGGCCGGCGTTGCCTCTCGACGCGCGTCTACCCGGACCGCGACGACGCCGACCGCGTCTCGGCGTTCGCCACGGGGGGCGACGCGACGCTGACGGTCGACGCGTGGACGATGGCCGGCACGTGGCCCACCTCGACCGGGCGGTAGCGCGGGCGTCAGTTCGACCGCGAGCCGCCCCGACGGGAGCCGCCGTAGCCGCCGCGGTCGCCGGCCGCGTCGCGCGCCGGGAGGTCGGGGAGCGGCTCGTCCGGTCGGGGGACGTGGCCGTGCGCGAGCGTCCCGAGGACGCGCGTGCGGTCGCCGTCGAGCGCGAGCCTGACCGTGGGGGAGAGCGTGCCGCCGAACCGGCGGAACTGCTCCTCGGGGGGAAGCTCCGCCACCTCGTCCAGCGTCCGCCCCGCCAGATCGTAGTAGTTGAAGAAGGAGGTGACCAGCAGCTCCTCGGCGTGGGAGAACGCGATCCACGAGTACGTCTGGAACGGAGCGTTGCCGGGGTTGGTGAGCACGAGCCCGGCGTCGTTGAGCGGGCGGTAGTCGCCGTGCAGCGAGTCGGCGACGAAGCCGTACAGCGCGTCGAACCCCTCGATCCTGGGGGCGAACGTGTGTTCGTGACTGGAGACGAACAGGTAGTAGCGGCCGTCCCGCGGGACGACGTGGGGACGCTCCAGCTCCTGGTTCACGCACGTCGAGTGGAGAAGCGGGTCGCGCAGCTCCCATTCCGTCGGGTCGCCCGTCGGGGAGCGGGCGACGCCGACGGCGCCGTTGAACTCCCGGCCGACGGGGTCGCCGTCGCAGGCGTCGCCGTCCTCCGGGACGGGGACGTTCGCCTCGAACAGCAGGTGCGTCTCGCCGGTGGCGGGGTCCTCGAAGAACCACGGGTCGCGGAACGTGTAGGTCATTCCGCGCGACTGCGCCTCGCGCTCGTAGCGGACGCCGTCCGGGCGCAGCAACGACTCGTGGTCGAACGTCCCCTCGACGGTCAGCCCGTCGCCGTCCCCGACGGGGCCGTCGTCCCCGGTCGGGGCAGCCCTCGCCTCGCCTGCGACCGCGAGCGTCCCGCCGGTCGCCAGCGCGATCTCCTGGCCGTAGCTCAGCTCCGTCTCCCCGACCTCGCCGGCGGCGGTGTAGTAGCAGTACAGGTCCGACGGACCGGGGCCGTCCGGGTCCCACAGCGCGCAGCCGGCCCACTGGCGCGAGCCGAGCGGCTCGCTGGACCGGAACACCGGGCCGGCCGACGTCCAGGAGCGGCCGTCGGCGGAGTAGAAGCAACGGATCGTCGCCACGTCGTGGCGCTTCCCCGGGAGCAGGTCCCGGGAGGCGGTGAGCGCGAACGCGACGCGGTAGCCGCCCACGTCCGCCAGCGAGCCGTCGCGCTCGCGCAGCAGCCAGGTGTCCCACAGGTACACCTCGTCGCTGACGGGGTCGACGGGCGGGTAGACGACCGGCTGGACGGCGTCGTCGACCCGCGCGAGCCCGCCGGCCTGCTCGCGCGTCCACGCCGGCGTCCGACTCCGAACCGCGTCCGGATCGGCCGGCGCGTCCGGGTCCGGCGACGTGTCCTCGTCGGCGCGGAGTCGGCGGTCGGTCAGATCGGCCATTGTCGGTAACTCGGAGTCGAGTTGCAAACCGCTGTCGCTTCGGGGGCGGCGGGTCGTCGACGTCGCACATCCGAACCCATATGTCCGGCGACGGCCAACCGAGGCAGTATGACCAAGCGTCACGTCTCCCTCCCGGCCGGGGCGGAGGAGGGGGTGACCGCGTTCATCGAACGGGTGGACGACCGGCTCTCCTCCGAGGAGGACACCTGTGCGGTCGTCCGCGACACCCTCGTGGACCTGTTCGGCGACCGCGACGCCTACGAGCGGTGGCGCGGCGGCGGCGACGTGACGCCGGCCGAGCGCGTCAGGCTCCAGGGGTACGACCCCTGCAACGCGACCCTGGAGTCCGAGTACTACGCCGAGAAGGACGAACGGCGGTTCACCCGCTCGAAACACCTCCAGTGGCTCTGGCGGCAGTTCGACGCGACGCCGATGGCCGACAACATCGCGTTCGCGCTGCGGTTCCGCCGGATGCTCGCGAACCACCTGTTCGCCGACGCCGGCGACGACCTCCGGCTGTTCAAGGGGATCACGTTCACCTACGGCCACAACATCGAGATCGGCGACAACACGGTCGTCCACGACGACGTCCACCTCGACGACCGCGGAAAGCTCACGATCGGCGAGCGCGTCTCCGTCTCCGACTCCGCACACGTGTACAGCCACGACCACGACATCGTCGACCAGACCGCGGTGACGAACTTCCACACGATCGTCGACGACGACGCGCGCGTCACCTACGACTCGATGGTCCGGGCGGGCTGCCGCGTCGGGAAGAACGCCGTCGTCGGCGCCAAGTCCGCCGTCCAGGGCGACGTCCCCGACCACCACATCGCCGTCGGCTCGCCCGCCCGCAGCGTGAAGGTGAAGCCCGGCTGGGAGGGCGTCGCCGAGCCGGTCGCGGAGCGGCTGACCGACCGCGCCGACGAGCGCCGGATCGAACGCGACCCGCCCGACGACCTGGACCGCTTCGACGAGTTCGAGCGCGACCTCACCCCGCCGGACGGCGTGGACGCCCCCGAGGCCG
Organism: Halobacteriales archaeon QS_6_71_20; assembly: GCA_003020945.1. Classification (GTDB taxonomy): domain Archaea; phylum Halobacteriota; class Halobacteria; order Halobacteriales; family Haloferacaceae; genus Halobaculum. The sequence goes on along the minus strand of PXRU01000025.1, from coordinate 38,764 downwards.
ACGACTGAGGCCGGCGGCGCCGGCGGGGCGACGCGACCCCTCTCACTCCCGCGGGTCCCGATCCGGGCCCGGATACTCCCCGTCACACACCGTCGGGTACAGCGACGCGGCGTCGAACAGCGCCGCGAACGCCCGGGGCTCGCGGACGCTCACCGGGAAGCGGTCGTTCAGCCCCGCGCCCGTCCCGGCGGCGGTGAGGCGGTCGTCCAGCGAGAGCACGTGCATCGCGCCGCCGCGGTAGGCGGACGCCAGCGCCGGGTGGTCGCCCGCGGGCTGGGCCACCGGCTCGCGCCACGCCGCGACGCGCTCGCGCCAGTCGGCCGCGAGGTCGTCGTTCGAGAGCGCCGCGACCGTCGCCCGCGCGTCGGAAAGCAGCGCGTCGCTGGCGACCAGCGTCGTCCACGAGTGCGCCCGCGGGCCGTCCAGCGCATCGCGGGCGTACCCGTCGACGAACAGGTCCGCCGCGAGCACGTCCGCGTCGGCGACGACCCGCGCCGGCGAGGGGTCCGGGGTGTCGGCGGGGCGGTCGGGGTCGTCGTCCCCGGCCGTCGCGGCGGCGTCCCCTCTCGCCTCCGTGTCGGCGTCTTCTCCCGTCCCCGTGTCGGTGTCTTCGTCCTCCTCCGCGTCGGTGTCTTCGTCCACCCCCGCGTCGGTGTCTTCGTCCACCCCCGCGTCGGTGTCTTCGTCCACCCCCGCGTCGGCGTCGTCACCCTCCCGACGTGTCCGCAGCGTCGCGATGACGTCGTCGCCGTCGACGTCGAACGCCGCCGCGCGGTCGAACAGTGTCGCCCAGGTGTCCATGCGGGACGGGCGTGGCCCGCGGACAAAAGCCCGGCCGTCCCCGCGGATCACGCCGTCAGTCGTCGCCGGACGGCGTCGCCGACGACGCCGAGAAGGAACGCCGCGCCGACGTTCCACGCGAGGCCGACCGCGCCGACGGCGACGACGAGCGCGAGCGCCGCGCGCCCCTCCACATCGACCGCGCGCCGGCCGAGGTGGACCGCAACGACGACCAGGAGGACGCCGAGTACCGCCATCGGAAACGCGGCGACGACGCTCGCGAACGGGACGGCCGCGAGGTAGAGTCCGCCGAGCACGAGGTTCGCGCCGCCGGTGCGCGCGCCGAAGGCGTGTTTGCCCGCCAGCCCGCCGGAGCCGTGACACATCGGGACCCCGCCCAGCGGCACCGCCGCCAGACACATCGCGCCCATGCTCGCCGAGAGGCGGTCCGGGGAGACGTCGGCGTCGAACAGGTCCGACAGGAGGAGGCTCGTCGCCACGGCGGCGTTGCCGACGGTCATCGCGAGCTGAGCGGCCGTCGCCGAGAGCGCCTCGGCCGGCGCCCCGGCGGCGGCCGGCCAGCGCGACGACGGCCGCGACGCCGGCGGCCGCCAGCGCCAGCGTCGGGTCCGCGACGCCGAGGTCGACGCCGGCGCGAACGAGCAGCAGCGCGACCGCCAACTGGACCCCGCGGATCGTCGGCTCGCCGACGTGGCGCCGGAGGCGGGACAGCGCCCCCGTCGCCGCCGCGGCCACGAGGACGACGCCCGCGAGCAGGCCGGCGGCGACGTACTCGCCGGCGGTGAGCGTGCCCGCGAGCGCCAGCCCCGCCAGCGCCTTCATCGGCTCGACCGAGAGGGGGAGCCCGTACGCGAGCCCCCACGCGACCTGGAACAGGCCGAAGCACAGCAGCGCGTGCGCCAGCGACACCGGCGTCAGCGCCGCCAGCCCGACAACTATCGGGAGGACCGTAACCGAATCCCCCAACGCCCCGGTCCACTCGCCGGTGTCGAACCGGAGCCCGTTTTCGGCCACGAACCGCTCCACGCTCGCCACGATCGCGCGTCAGCGTCGACGTACTTGAGACTGTTCGGAAACCACACTCGAACACCCCGAACGGATTCGATAACTACAGTCGGTTACATCTCGGTGTGCGAGGGCGGCGTCGACCCGGCTCCAGTGTTAGTACACCAGTTCCCCGGAGATGAACTCCCGCGTGCGCTCGTCGGCCGGGGTCTCGAAGACCGTCTCGGCGGGGCCGACCTCGGTGAAGCCGTCGCCCAGCAGGACGCCGACGCGGTCGGCGACCCGCTCGGCCTGGTGCATGTCGTGGGTCGCGACGACGACGCCGATGCCGCGGTCGCGGGCCTCGCGGACGGCCGCCTCGATCAGCCCGGTGTTGCGCGGGTCGAGGTCGGAGGTCGGCTCGTCGAGGAGGAGGTACGCGGGGTCGTACGCCAGCGCCCGGGCGAAGGACACGCGCTGGGCCTCCCCGCCCGACAGCGAGCGCGCGTCCTGGTCGAGCGCGTCGGCCAGTCCGACGACGTCGAGCGCCTCCTCGACGGCCTCGGGAATCGTGTCGTCGCCGAGGACCGACCGGACCTGGTCCCGGACCCGCTCGGCCCAGGGGCGTCGGATCCGGAGGCCGTACTCGACGTTGCGCTCGACGGTGGCGTCGAACAGGCTCGCGTCCTGGAACACCATCCCGACCCGCCGGCGCACCGCCAGCCGCTCGTCGTCGTCGAGCGCCCACGCGTCCCGGCCGTCGAGCGTCACGGTCCCCGCCGTCGGGCGGACCGACAGCGCGAGGAGCCGCAGCAGCGTCGTCTTCCCGACCCCGGAGGGGCCGATGACCGCGACGACCTCGCCCGGCTCGACCGACAGCGAGACGTCCTCGACGACCGGGTCGTCGCCGTAGGCGTGGGAGACGCCGTCGAGTCGGATCATCGGTTCACCGCCCCCGTGTCGCCGAGGCGGACGACCACGGCGTTGACGAGCAGCACGAGCGTCACGAGAACCGCGCCGAGAGCCATCGCCGTCCCGTACCGGCCCTGGCGGGCCTCAAGTTGGATGGCGGTGGTGAGCGTCCGCGTCTTCGAGACCCCGTCGGAGCCGACGATGTTGCCGCCGACGATGAGCACCGACCCGACCTCGCTGATCGCGCGCCCGAAGCCGGCGAGGACGGCGGTCGCGATGCCGTAGCGTGCCTCCTTGATCACGACCAGCGCCGTGTCGACCCGGGTTCCGCCCAGCGCCCGGGCGGCGTCGCCGACGGCGTCATCGACGCCCGTGATCGCCGCGAGGCTGATCGCCGTCACCGGCGGGGTCGCGAGCACGAACTGCGAGACGATCATCGCCTCCCTGGTGAACACGAGGTCCAGCGGCCCGAGCGGTCCCCGGTTCGAGACGGCGAACAACACGAGCAGGCCGACGACGACGCTGGGGAAGCCCATCCCCGTGTTGATGACCGACTTCACGAACCGCTTGCCCAGGAAGTCGGCAAAGCCCATCGCGATCGCGACCGGGACGCCGAACAGGGTGCTCAGCGCGACCGCGGCGACGCTCACGTACAGCGAGACGGCGATGACGCTCGTGACGTACCCCTCCGCGAACGGGAAGTCGACGAGCGCCGGGACGGACCGGACGGCCGGGCCGGCCTGGACGGCCGCGTCGAGGAGCACGCTCACTCGCCGGTGGAGTTGCCGCTCCACCCTCGCGGAACGTACTGCTGGAAGTCGGGGTCCTCCGAGACCGCCTCGGGGAAGAACAACTGCTCCCCGTCGACCCGGTAGTTCGAGATCGCCTCCTGGGTCTCGGGGCTGGTGATCCAGCCGATGTACGCCATCGCGAGGTCGTAGTCGACGTTCTCGTGAACCCCGGGGTCGACCGCCATGATCCCGTACGGGTTCGCGAGGGTCTCCGGACCGCCCTCGATGGGGCCCTGCACGAGGACGGCGAGGTCGACCTCCGAGCGCTGGGAGATGAACGTCCCGCGGTCCGAGAGGGTGTACGCGCCCTGCTGGTCTGCGATGTTCAGCGCCTCGCCCATCCCGCTGCCGGTCTCCCGGTACCAGTCGCCGTCGGGGTCGGTGCCCGCCGCCTCCCAGAGGGTCAGCTCCTCGGCGTGAGTGCCGGAGTTGTCCCCGCGGGAGACGAACGGCGCCTCCGCGTCCGCGACGGCGTTCAGCGCCGCCGTCGCGGAGTCCGTCCCCTCGATCCCCGCCGGGTCGCCCGCCGGCCCGACGATCACGAAGTCGTTGAACATGAGGTCGCGGCGGTTCACGCCGTAGCCGTCGCGCATGAACTCGTCCTCCAGCCCGCGGGCGTGGACCATCACCACGTCCGAGTCGCCGTTGCGGGCCGACTCCAGGGCCGCGCCGGTCCCCCGTGCGACGGCGTCGACCGTGACGCCGTACATCGCCTCGAAGTCGGGGTGGATCTCGCCGAGCAGGCCCGTGTCGTAGGTGCTGGTCGTCGTCGTCAGCGTCAGCGTCTCGCCGACGACACCCGGCCGTTCCTCCCGTCCGCCGCCGAGACCCACACAGCCGGCCAGCCCCGCGGCCGCGCCAGCGCCCAACGTCGCCAGGAGGTCGCGTCGTTGTATCGGCATGGACACAACGAACGCGACGGGCGGTATATGGGTTGCGATCAGCGGTTACGTGCCTGGGACCTCCGAGCGGATAGCAACCGATACCGGTTTCGTGCCGCCGTCGTTGTCCCCGTGGCCGTCGCGCCGTCGCGCACGCAACCGTTTTCCACCCGGTCGCCGAAGCGGCGACTCGTGACGACGAACGGCCGCGATCCCGCCGACTGCGGAGGCGGAGGCGACGAGGCCGGCGACAACGGCGCCGCGGCGTTCGAGGCGAGCCTCGTCGCCGACGGGGCGACGTTCGACGCCCGCGACGCCGCCCTCCTGCGGGCGGTCGCGGCCGCGGGGTCGGTCAGCGGCGCCGCCGCGGAGCTGGGGCGGTCGCGGGCGCGGGCGCTCTCGCGGCTGGAGACGCTGGAGGCCGCCTTCGGCGACCTCGTACAGCGGCGCCGCGGCGGCGCCGACGGCGGCGGGAGCCGGCTGACCGCCGACGCGCGGGCGCTGCTCGCGCGGTTCGACCGGCTGACGGCGGCGCTTTCCGGCACCGCCGGCGCCGCGGAGTCGGTGTTCGAGGGCCGCGTCGCCGATCGGGAGGGGGAGCTGGCGGTCGTCGACGCCGACGCCGGTTCCGTGCGCGCGCTCGCGGTCGGCGACCCGGAGCCGGCGGCGGGCGACCCCGTTCAGGTGAGCGTCGGCGCCGACGCCGTGACGCTGCACGACCCCGCGGAGACGCCCCCGGCGGACGCGACCAGCGCGCGGAACCGGTTCACGGGCGTCGCGACGGCGGTCGAGCGCGGCGACGCCGTCGTCCGGGTCGACGTGGACGTCGGCGCGGGCGGGCCGCTGCGCGCGCTCGTCACCGTCGACAGCGCCGACCGACTCGGCCTCGCGGCCGGGAGCGACGTGGTCGCGTCGTTCAAGGCGACGGCGACGCGAGTGACGGCGGTCGACGCGGGCGGACGCCGGGAGTGAGAGACGACAGATCGGTCCGGTCGGCCGGGGACCGCTCTCAGGCGGAGTCCGTGGGGAAACAGCGGTACAGCTCGGTCCCCGACGAGGGACGAACGTACACCGAGCCGTTCGAGACGAGCAGCCCACGCTCGGCGAACCGGACGGAGGGGTACGACCGGAGCCGAGTTCCGTCGTCGGGGTCGAGGACGTGGAGGCCGCTGTCGGCGCCCGTCGCAAGCACGTGTTCGGGCGTCGCGAGCATCCCGCAGGTGGTCGATCCCGTTCGGACGGTCCACCGCCGTTCTCCGGTCTCCGGGTCCAACGCTCGACACTCCTCCCCGTCACCCGCGTCGACGTAGAGGGTGCCGTGGGCGGGTGTGGGGGGCGCGGCGGGACTCCGGTCGAAGGTGCGCTCCCAGCGGACCTCGCCGTCGGCGTCCAGCGCCGAGAGCCGCCCGTACGCTCCCACGATGTACACGCCGCGGGCTCCGACGACCGGACCGCGGCCGGGCTTGCCGCCGTCGTATCGCCAGCGCCGCGTCCCGTCGGCCGGATCGAGTGCGACCAGCCCACCGTTACCGTCGCCGTCGTGGGCATCGAGCGCGACGTACACCGCATCCGAGACGGCGAACCCCGAGACGGCCGCGTCGAACGTTGCCTCCCACCGCGTGTCGCCGTCGGGGGCGAACGCGACCAGCCCGATGCCCGACCCCGTCGTGAACAGCGTTTCCTCGACCGCTATCGGGGAGGCGTCGAGAGCGAAATCGCTGTCGGCGTCGCGCTTCCACGCGACCGACCCGTCGGAGGCGCGGAGCCGATAGGTCGCCGCCGTGGTCGCCACGAACACCGACCCACAGCCGAGCGCCGGCACGGTGTGGAGGTCGCCGTCCAGCGACGTTCGCCAGTCGAGACTGCCGGACCCGGCACGGCGAGCCTCGACGGACCCGACCCGCGGGACGTACAGCCGTTCGCCGTCCACCGCCGGCGGAGCGTTGATGCCCAGTACATCCTCGTCGTTCGGCGTCCCCCACGGCTCCGTCTCCACCTCGGCCGTCGGCCGGAACCGTTCGACGGTCTCGTTTCTCCGAGTCCCGTCGACGCGATAGGTTGCCCGGACTGCGGTCGTGGAGGGACACTCCGGCGCGGAGCGACCGTCACCGCGATGCAGGGACTGACAGCCCGCGAACGAGGCGCCGGTGCCGGCCCCCAGCGCGGCGAGCAGCGCTCTCCGATGCATACGCTACCGCGTTCCCGAAAGAATGTGAAAGCGGGGATCGCGGACTGCCCGATAGACCGGTCGGGGGAGGAGCGAGACTCCGGAGAACGAGACCCGACCGGCGACTTCCCGACGGCATCGCCCGGTTACAGCTCCTCGCGGAGCGCCTCGAACTCGGCGAGCCGCTCGTCCAGCGCCGCGCGGGCCGCCTCGTCGGGGGGGCGGTGCGGCGACCGGGCGCGTCCGGCGGGCGCGCCGCGCTGGCGCATCGCGTACTTCAGCCCGGGGATGCCGTACTCGGCGGTGATCGCGTGGTTCAAGTCGACGCAGGCGGCCGTGAGGTCGCGGGCGCGCTCGTCGTCGCCGGCCGCGTGCGCCTCGTGGACGGCGGTCGTCGCCTCCGGGGCGACGTTCGCGAGCGCGAGCACGCCGCCGGAGCCGCCCGCCGCGAGCGCCTGCCCGAGCACGCCTCCCGAGCCGACCATGAGCTCGAAGTCGGCGTCGGCGGTCCGCTCGCGGAGCCGCTGGAACGCCGCGAGATCGCCCGAGGAGTCCTTCATGCCCGCGACGTTCGAATGGTCGGCGAGCTCGGCGACCGTCTCCGGCGCGAGCGTCGTGTCGGTGAACGCCGGCACCGAGTAGAGGTACACCGGGATCTCGGCCTCGTCGGCGACCTCGCGGTAGTACGTCGCAAGCGTCGCTTGGTCGTGGCCGTAGTAGAACGGCGTGACCACGAGCGCGGCGTCGGCGCCGGCGGCCGCGGCGTCGGCGGTGGCCGACAGCGTCTCCCGCTTCCCGGGGCTGCCCGTGCCCGCCAGCACCGGAACGGAGGCGGCGTCGGCGACGACCTCGATCACCCGGGCGCGCTCCTCGGCGGTCATGAGTTCGGCCTCGCTGTTCGACCCGCACGGGACGAGGAAGTCGACGCCGCGCGCCTCGACCCACTCGACCAGCTCGCGAAGCGCCGTCCGGTCGACGTCGTCGTCGGCGTCGAACGGCGTGACCAGCGGCGGTCCGGTTCCCTGCATGGGCGGGGACTCGCGCGGCCGGCCAAAGAGCGTTCCCACCGCGGCGGAACGGGCCGGGGCGGCTCAACCCTCGCCCAGCAGCCTGCGCCGCACGTCGGGGACGCGCTCGGTCTCCGCCAGCACCGCCAGCCTGTCGCCCGGCTCGATGGCCGTCCCGGGCAGCGGGATCGTGAGCGGCTCGCGCCGCCGCCCGTGGGCGTACACGCGGCCGCCGTCGACCGAGAGGTCGCTGACGTGCGCGCCGATCACCGGCGAGGCGTCGTCCACGGAGACGGTCACCAGCTGGAGCTGCTCGGTGAGGTCGCCGATGGCGTTGAAGTCCCCGCCCAGCATGGCGGTCTTGGCGCCGGCGGCGCCGAGTCGCTCGGGGTAGACGATCTCGTCGACGGCGCGCTCGAACTCGTCGTAGATCTCCCCGCGGAACTCCTCGGAGACGCGCATCACCGTCCGGCAGTCGCCCGCCTCCGACGCCTCCATGCAGATCTCGAAGTTCAGCTGCGGGTCGCCGGTGATGGCGCCGACCGCGTCGGCGTCCTCGACGCCCGCCTGGCGCAGCGTCTCCGGGTCCGACCCGTCGCCCTCGATCACGGCGAGGCCGCGCTCGCGGGCGCGCTCGACTTTCGTGTGGTCGTTGTCGACGACCACCACCTCGTGACCCTCCTCGGCGAGCACTCGGGCGGTCCGCGCCCCGACGCGACCGTACCCCACGTTGACGATCCTCATACACGGTGTGTGCTGTCGTCCCACATAGCGCTGTCGCCGGCGGGCGCGGACGGGTGCCCGCGGCACCGCCTCTCGCGCGTCGCTTTCGCCGCCCAGCGCCGTGACGGGCTGCAATAGCGACGACGCACGCCCTCGCGGGCGCAGCGATCGGGTTGGGGGCGCGCCGGGGAGCGGGCCGGTCGTCCCGCGGGCGCGCCGGGCGGCCTCGTGTCCGACGCGGTGCTGGCGGCAGTGGCGGAGACGCCGGTCGAGGATCTGCGGCAGACGCGGGGGGCGGTGGGAGGACGGACCTGACGCGGCGGGGACGGTCAGGGGAGGGCGCGACGCGACGGGGGAGTGACGGACGGCGCGACCGGGACGGCGGGGACGGGCGACGCAGCGGGGGAAGTCGGGGACCGGGCGACGCGGCTCAGTCGCCGTTCCGCTGGAGCGTCGTGATCGTGAGACCGTACATCGAGCCGCACTCCTCGCAGACGGCGTTCGTGTTGATCTCCACGTCCCCGCCCCGCGTGAAGTCGGCGATCTCGGCGCCGCAGACGCACTCGAATTGATACTGCATATTTTGTTCCCTTAGCTGTACGTTCACCCGTATTGAATAGCTTTTGATTACCGGGGACGCGGCAGACCCTCGCCCGCGGACGGGACTTTTTCTCCCTCACGCGCGGATCACGCCGCATGGAGAAGGTGGACACCGACGCGGGGTTCGAGTCGTTCTCGGAGCCGTGGTCGCCGCGGCTGGCCGCGGAGCTGAACGGACAGGCGATGAAGCTCGCCAGGCTCGACGGCGAGTTCGTCTGGCACAGCCACCCCGAGGCGGACGAGCTGTTCTGGGTGATGGAGGGCGGCCCGCTCGACGTCGAGTTCCGCGAGGCGCCGACGGAGACGCTCGCGCCCGGCGAACTGCTCGTCGTCCCGGCGGGCGTCGAGCACCGACCGGTCGCCCACGACGAGGCGAAGGTGGCGCTGTTCGAGCCGGCCGGGACCGAGAACACCGGCGACAGCGGGGCGGACGACGAACGCTCGAACGCGGTGCGCGAGCTGGCGACGGGCGTGAGCCGGGCCGACGCGCCGGGGGAGTGACGCCGCCGCGCCGGTCGCCGGCCCGGTGACACCGATGTCAGGGAGCGGCTAAGTGGCCGGAGTCCCTGGATCGGGTATGGCTACAGACGACGCGGACGACGTCCCGCCGGCCGACCGCTCGGAGATCCCCGTGACAGCCGAGGCGCCCGACAGCGCCATCTCCGTCGCCGGCACCGACCACGTCACCCTGATCGGCAGCAACGAGGAGGACACCGTCGAGTTCTACCGCGACGTGCTCGGGATGACGCTGGTGATGCGCCAGCCGAACCTCGACGCCCCGGAGGTGACGCACCTGTTCTTCGACAGCGGCGACGGCCGCATCGTCACGTTCTTCGTCGAGGAGGGCCGCGACTCCGCGGCCGGCCAGCGCCCCGGCATCGGCGCGGTCCACCACCTCGCGTTCAGCATCGAGGCGGCGGAACTGCCCGGGATCAAGGAGGCGCTCTTCGAGCACGGCCACCGCTTCAGCGAGTTCGACCGCGGCGCGTTCCACTCGCTGTACACCCGCGACCACAACGGCCTCACCATCGAGCTGGTGGTCGACAAGTACGAACTGCCCGACGACCGCCGCGGCGAGGTGCTGGCGCTGGCGCAGTCGAAGCGCGTCGCCGCCGGCGACGACTACGTCGACGACGAGCACCTGGTCGCCGCCATCGACGAACTCGGTCTCGACGTCGTGCGCAACGAGGTGCCCGACGCCGCGACCGGCGCCGGCTTCGCCGAGTAGTCGCGGCGAGGAGCCCGCCGACGGGCGACGACGGTCCCGATTCAAGTACTCCAGGTATCACCTACGATTTTTTCTGCGGCGGCTCGCGCGTCGATTGAACGCCGTTCGCGCCAGAATTTTGTACCGAGCGGGATAGCACAGGGTCACGGCGGGTGCCGGGACGGTCGGCCGCCCGAGCCGCCGAACACACATGTCACACGAACCGGAGCAGGCGTCGAGCGAGTACGACCCGGATCGGGGGAGAAGCGTCGTCGTCGACCGGCTGACCAGGTACGGAGAGCTGGCCGGGAACGCGCTGCTGTACAGTTCCGCGTATCTCGCGGTCATCGCTACGGTGGAGGTGGCCGTCGTCATGCTGCTGTTGTCGGTGCCGCCGAACCCGGCCCCGCTGGTGGTGGGGCTGGTGACGTTCGCGGTGTACGCGAACGACCGCGTCGCCGACGCGGAGGCGGACGCCGTCTCCGACCCGGAGCGGGCGGCGTTCGCGCGTCGTCACCGGGACGTGTTGTTCGTGGCGGCGGCGGTCGCGTACGGGCTGGCGGTCGCGGTGTCGGCGCTCGGCGGGCCGGTCGCGTTCGCCGTCACGCTCCTCCCGGGGGCACTGTGGGTCGCGTACGCGACCGACCTGGCGGCCGGCATGGGGACGCGCGTCCGCCGGCTGAAGGAGGTGCTGGTGGTGAACTCGGCCGTCGTCGCGGTCGCGTGGGCGACGACGCTGACGGTGCTTCCGGTCGCGTTCGCCGACGTCGCGGTCACGCCGGCGACGGGCGTCGTCTTCGGCTACTTCCTCCTGCGGTCGTTCGTCGACACGGAGATCCCGAACGTCGACGACGTCGCCGCCGACCGGGCCGTCGGCGTCGACACCCTCCCGACCGTCTTCGGGGTGCCGGCCACCCGCCGGGCGCTGTACGGGGTCGACCTGTCGACGGCCGTGCTCGTCGCCTGGGCGGCGTCCGTCGGCCACCTCTCGGTCGGCGTGGCCGCCGCGCTGGGCGTCGGCCTCTGCTACTCCGTCGGGGTGACCACCCTGCTGGGCCGCGTCGACGCGGACGCGCTGTCGGTGGCCTCGGAGTGCGAGTACCTCGTCGTCGCGGCGGCGCTCGTCGCGCCGCTGTGGCTGGGCTGAGCCGCCGATAGCGCCGACGTCCCCCGGGCCGCCGTCGCCCCGTCGGCGCGCCCGCCGGCGTGTTCGAGCCGGATATCGGATACCGAATTTTAATATACCGCTCCACGGAGAGGGCAGGCACGTGTTTCCGCCGGGAGCGCTGACGGGGGTGATGCTCGTCACCATCGTCGTCGGAACGACGGCCGCCCTGCTCGCGTGGCGCGAGCGACCGGAACCGGGGGCGACGCCGCTGGCCGCCATGCTGGCCGGCCAGGTGTGGTGGTCGGTGTTTTTCGTCTTCGAGCTGCGTGCGCCGACGCTCGCCCGAAAGGTGTTCTACTCGAACGTCCAGTGGGTCGGCGTCGTCGTCATCCCGGTCGCATGGCTCCTGTTCGCACTGGAGTACACCGGCCGGGACCGGTACCTCCGGCGGCGCTACGTCGCCCTCCTGTCGGTTGTCCCGGCGGTGACGGTTCTGCTCGCGCTGACGGGCGACCCGTACGGGCTGTTGTACATCGAGACGAGCCTCGTGAGCGAGGAGGGGACGGCGGCGCTGCGGAGGGTCGGCGGCCCGTGGTTCTGGGTCGCCACCGGCTACACCTACCTGCTGGGGCTGTTCGGCTCGATCCCGCTGTTGGGGCTGGTGCGAAGCGACGCGCTCCCGTTCCGCGGGCAGAGCCTCGCGCTGCTCGTCGGGACGCTGGCCCCGTGGGCGGGCAACGCGCTGTTCCTCGTCGGCGCGGTGCCGATGGACGGGATCGACCCGACGCCGGTGCTTTTCGCCGTCTCCGGCGTCGCGTACCTCGGCGCGATCACCCGCTTCCGGCTGCTCGGGACGAGCCCCTCGCCGAAGCACCGAGCGGGCCGACTCGTGTTCGAGCGGATGCGCGACGGCGCGGTCGTCGTCGACCGTCACGACCGAGTCGTCGACATGAACGACCGGGCGGCCGCGGTGTTGGACGTCGACCCGTCGGCGGCGCTGGGCGTACCCGCCGCGGAGGTCGTCCCGAACTACTGCCAGCTTCCCGCGGAGGGGCAGTCCTCGCGCCACTTCTCGACGGGCGAGGGGATCAACGCCGCTCGCTACGACGCCACCGTGACCGCCGTCTCCGACGTCCACGGGGAGCCGCTCGGGCGCGTCGTCGCGTTCCACGACGTGAGCGACCACCTGCGCCGACAGCAGCGCCTCGAAGTGCTCAACCGGGTGCTTCGGCACAACATCCGCACGGAGACGAACCTCATCCACGGCAACGCGGACCTCATCGACGCCGAGGGCGACCGCGTCGAGGCCGTGAAGGAGGGCGCCGCGCGGATCGAGACGGTCAGCGACAAGGCCCGCGACGCGATCGACATCTTCGAGCGCGGCCGCCGGTCCGCCGACGCGGTCGCGCTGTCGTCGGTGCTGCGGGAGTGCGTCGAGCGAGTCCACGAGTGCTACCCCGACGTGACCGTCGACTGTGAGACGGACGGAGAGCTGGGGACGGTACCGAGCGTACTCACGCCGGTGTTGCACAACGTCGTGGAGAACGCCGCCGAGCACAACCCAGCCGCCGACCCGCGGGTGTGGATCCGGGCGACGCGGGCCGACGGGGAGGTCCGGGTCCGCGTCGCCGACGACGGGCCGGGGATCGCCGACTACGAGCGGGCCGTGCTCAGGCGGGGAAACGAGACGGCGCTGAAGCACGGCAGCGGGCTCGGTCTCTGGCTGATCGCGTGGGGAACCGACATGGCCGGCGGGGAGCTGACGATCGCGGACCGCGAGGGCGGCGGCACCGTCGTGACGGCGACGGTGCCGACGGTCGACGCCGACGGGGACGAGCCCGCCACCCCCACCGACGACGGCGACGGGGTGTCGGCGACCTCGGACCCGTCCGCCGAGTGAACGGGAAGCGATCGTGTGGTGTCCGAGCGGTCGTGACGACGAGAAAACGGGTCAAGCCTAGGCCGGGATTTGAACCCGGGCTCTCGTCCTTACCAAGGACGCGCTTTACCGCTAAGCTACCCAGGCGCGACTACGCGTAGCCGGGAGTCGTCTTTAGGCGTTACGATCGATGGCGTCCGAGACGGGCCGTATCGCGGGACGACGGCCGGACGCTCGGTCAGGAGTCCGCCGAGGAGGCGAGCCGCTCGTCGTCCGCCAGCGCCGCGATCTCGTCGCCGGCGGAGTCGGGGATCGAGCCGGCGGCGGGCATGCGGTCGTCGTCGTCGGCCGCGAGGTCGGCGGCCCACGACAGCAGCGCACACGGGGCGGTGCCGCCGACGGCGGCGGTGCCGGCGACGACCGCCAACTCGAAGACGTCGGCCTCGAGGTTGCGGTCCAGCGCCGACGCGTCCGCGGGATCGGCGTCGCGGCGGCGGGTCTGGTCGCGGCCGAACGCCCGCACGGTTTCGACGGCCTTCCCGGCGGCGGCGGTCCGCGCGAGGAGGTAGAAGCCGCGGGAGACGGAGACGTCCGCCGCGAGCACGTCGAGGTCGGCGTCGATATCGCCGGTCGCGTCCAGGTCGGCCGCCGCCCACGGCTCGGTCTGTGAGAGCTCGCGGGTGAGTCGGAGCCCCTCGTAGATTAGCTGGACGCCGGCGGCGTGTTCCTCGACGGCGACGGCGTCCACGTCGGGGTCGAGTGCGCGCGCGGACAGCAGCGTGAGCGCCCCCGGCGTCATCTCCGCGTCGGCGAAGCGGTCGGTGAGCGCGAGCCGCAGCGCCGCCGGCTCCACGTCGCCGACCGACCGTTCCGCGGCGGCGCGAGTCCGCGCGGCGTCATCCATCGCCACTCGGTACATCCGGCATACGCAAAGACCTTTTGAAACCGAGGGCTATGCCGTCGCGTGATCCGCAGCGAACGGGCCGCCGACGGCGACTACCGGATCGTGACGCTGGACCGCCCCGAGGCCCGGAACGCCCTGGCGCCCGCCGACCTCGACGCGCTGGCGGCGGCCGTGACCGACGCCGACGAGCCCGCGGTGCTGCTGCGGGGGGCCGGCTCCGCGTTCTGTGCCGGCGCCGACCTCGACGCGGTCGCGGCGCTCGAAGACCCGGCGGCGTTCGCCGCCCACGGCCAGCGCGTCGCCGAGCGGATCGAGTCGGCCGACCCGGTCGTCGTCGCCGGCGTCGACGGCGCGGCCCGCGGCGGCGGCGTCGAGCTCGCGCTGGCGTGTGACCTCCGGGTCGCGACGCCGGCGGCGACGTTCGCCGAGACGGGCGTCGTCATCGGCCTGTTCGGCGCCTGGGGCGGCACCGCGCGGCT
>PXRU01000025.1:6466-24234 GCA_003020945.1 Halobacteriales archaeon QS_6_71_20 | reverse complement strand
GCGGCGACGCGACCGAGGCGGCGGAGCGGGAGGCGTTCGCGCGCCTCCACGCCGAGCGGTTCGGGAGCGAGTCGCTCGGACCCGAACCCGGGTCCGGGACGGCCGACCGAGGGGCGGACGACGACCGGAACCATTGAATCCTCCCGCCCGTGAACACGGGCCATGACGGACGAACCCCCTCGATCGGACCGGTCGCCGCTGTCCAGACGCCGCGCGCTCGGCGCGGTCGGCGTCGGCGCGGTCGCGGCGGTCGCGGGCTGTCTCGGGGGCGGCGGCGGGATCGAGTCCGAGTCGCTCCCCGAGAACGGCGACCCGTCGCTGCTGTCGGACGTCGAGCGCTTCCCCTCGGAGGGGACCGACCACGTCCAGCGCGGCACCGAGGTCGAGTACGAGACCCGGCCGCCCACCTCCGGCCCCCACTACGGCGGCGTCGTCGAGGCCGGCTTCTACGAGGAGCCGCAGCCGGCCGGCGACCTCGTCCACACGCTCGAACACGGCGCGGTCATCGCCTACTACGACCCCGGAGCGCTGACCGACGAGGCCGAGGAGAGCCTCACCGCGTGGGCGGACAACAACACCGGAACGTGGCGGAGCTTCGTCGCGGTGCCGTACCGCTACGACGACCCCGAGACGCCGTACGCGCTGACCGCGTGGCGGCACCTCCTCCGGCTGGACGGGTACGACGCCGAGGTCGTGCGGGCGTTCTGCGCGGAGTTCCTCGGGCGCGGGCCGGAGAACCCGGTCCGCTGAGGGGGCGGCTCACTGCCCGGCGGAATCGCGTGTCGGGTCGGCGCAGCTGACGACGCCCAGCAGGTACAGCGGGACGGCGGCGACGACCGTCCCGACCGCGGCGACGGTCGTCAGGAGGGGCACGAGGAGGAACAGCGTTCCCCCGAGCGCCCTCAGCGGCGCGACGGCGGCCAGGGCGGCGACGGCGGCCACGGCGAGGCCCGCGAGCAGGCGCGTGCCGGTCGCGCCGCCGGGCGCGTCACCGTCACCCCCCGTCGCGGCCGCGGTCGTGCGGGCGTCGGCACGTCCGAGCGCGACGGCGGCGGGGAGGACCGCGACCCCGAGCGTCAGCGTCGCGTGCAGCCCGCTCGCGCCGAGCGTGGCCCCGGCGGCGACGGCCGCCGCGAGCGCGGCGGTGCCCCCCGTGACGAGGAGGCGGCCGACGGTGAGCGCCCGGCGGATCCGGGGGACGGCGACGGCTACGCCGAGGCCGATCAGGACCGCGCCGGCGACACCGCCGACGAGGAGGTTCCCCGTCACCGACGGGAGCCTGTCGGCCTCCGCGGACAGCGTCCAGAGCGCGAGGAGGGCGCCGGCGCCGGCGACGGTCGCCCCGAGCCGCGCGGGGGCGGGGAGGCGCCCGGGGTCGCCGACGCGGGAGCCGACGGCCCGCCTGACCCCCGCCAGCCCGCCGACGAGGACGGCGCTCGGGAGGAGGGCGAACAGCGCGAGGTTGCGGAGGATCACGCCGCCGAGGGCGTCGAGCACCGCGACCGCGCCGCGGGTCCCGGGCGCGACGGCGTCCGCCCGCGCGAACACCACGAACGGGCCGTCGCGGGCCTCCGGGAGGGCCGTCGCCGTCATCCGGCGCTGTCCGACCTCGCCGAAGCCGCGGGCGACGGCGCTCCCCTCGGGGGCGACGACAGTGAGCCGGTCCGCCCCGAGGTCGGTGTAGACGTACGCGCCCGGCGAGTCGCGGAAGTACGTGAGCACGTGCGTGTCGAGCGGCCCGGAGCGGACGACGTCGAGCGTCCGGTAGCGGATCACGAACGCGCCGTCGCGGACGTCGGCCGCGAGCAGGTCGTGGTCGACGCCGTCGCCGTAGCGGACGCCGAAGCTGTCGCCGGCGACGCGACGGGCGAGCGTCGCGTTCGCCGCGAGGCGGTCCAGCGCGGAGCCGTTCGTCGGAACGACGCGGGCGGTCCACGTCGCCGACCCGTTCCGGTGGACGCGGACGGTCGCGGCGCTTTCCGCGACGTCGGTATCGAGTCCGTGGGCTCCGGCGGCCGTGGTGAACCCCCCGTCGCAGGGGGGACACGCCGACACGGACGCGGGACTGGCCGCCGCGGGAACGGCGAGGGCCGCCGCGAGGAGCACGAGCGCGACCGCCGCCGCGGCGGGGGCCGGGGGAGGCGGGCGTACGGAGGGCACGACGGGCCGGTCCGCGTCGGGCGGTAAATCCTTTCTCCCGCCCGGGGACGCCGCCCCGGGAGCGTCGACGGCGGCGACGGCGTCTCCGTGGGTGCTGCTATGGCGACAGGTCGTCGGGCGCGGGCGGCATCGACCGCTTGTGCTTCGAGGACTCGTACAGCTCGTCGACGTGTGCGACCTGTTCGGCCGTCACGTCGAGCGCGCGGACGGTCGCGGCGGTCGACAGCGGGCCGTCGACGTGGAGCGCGAGGACGGCGTCGAGGGTGTCGTAGTCGAGGCCCAGCTCCGCCTCGTCGGTCTGGCCGGTCCACATCTCCGCGGAGGGCGTCTTCATCACGAGGTCGCGGGGGACGCCGACGTGGGCCGCGAGCTGGCGCACCTGCTGTTTGTACAGCGATCCGACGGGGTTGCAGTCGACCGCCTGGTCGCCGTACTTCGTGTAGTAGCCGGTGAGCGCCTCGCTGCGGTTGCCCGTCCCGAGGACGATCCGGTCGTCGGCGTTGGCCGCGAAGTAGTTCACCACGGCGCGAACGCGGACGCGGACGTTGCTCTCGGCCATCCGGTCGTCGGCGGCGCCGGGGAGCGCGTCGTACACCGCCTCCGCGATCGGCTCGATCTCCACCACGTCGTACGCGATGCCCAGGTCCTCGGCGACGCGCTCGGCGTCGCTCATGTTCTCGTCGGTGTTGACCGAGCCGGGCATCACCAGCCCGCGGAGCCGGTCGGCGCCCAGCGCGTCGACCGCGAGGTGGGCGACGGTCGTGGAGTCGATCCCGCCCGACAGGCCCAACACCGCGCCCTCGGCGCCGGCGGCGGCGACCTGCTCGGCGATGAAGTCGGTGACGTGGTCGTGCACCTCGTCGAGCTCGGCGTCCGACAGCCGGAGATCGAGGGGGGTCGATTCCGTGTCCAGCAGGACGGATTCGCTCATCACTTCGTTATAGTCACGAGCCGACTAATACCCACGTCCGCCGGGCTGTGCGTGGACGTGCGTCCAGTTCCGGGACGCCGTCGGCGACCGATCAGTTGAAGTACGGCGATGGGATAGAAAGCGTCACACGCGAGCGCCGTTGCCGAGCAGTTCCCTCGGAACTGCGAGGCTCGGGGCGCGAGTGAGTGAAACGAACGAGCGCGCCGTTGCGTTACGGAGTGAAGCGACGTAACGCTCGGAGCGAACGAGCAAAGCGAGTGAGCGCCGTTGGTCCAGTGGTAGGACATTAGCTTCCCAAGCTAATAGCCCGGGTTCGATTCCCGGACGGCGCACTCCTTCCGGCGACCCACGACGGGGAGCGGCGCCGCGGTCGTCCGCGTCGCCGACGGCTTCGTCCACGTCGCTGCGGTCGCCTCACGCTCCTATGCCGAGTCGGCGGCAGTACCGTCGGCCGCGCACTCGTCGGGTTCTTTCGAGAACAGCGCCTCGGTCCGGCCGTCCTCCCGGATCCGGGTCTCCACGCCGTAGCAGTCGACGGAGCCGTCGCCGACGGCGAACTCCGACCACTCGGCGGCGTCGTCGAGGCGGACGAACAGCGAGAACGCCCCCGGTTCGTCCGTCCACGAACGGTCGACCGTGACGGCGTCGGTCCCGCCGTCGAGCCCGTGGCTCGACCAGTGGACCGGCTCGCCCCCGCGGTGCACGAGCAAGTGGACGGTGTGAGCGCTTTCGTGGCGGTTGACGAGGCGAATATACGCGAGCCTGGCGTCGTCCCCGGAGCCGGCGGCGTCGCCGTTGCCGTCGGCACCGGCGCTCGAGCAGCCGGCGAGCCCGCCCGCCGCCGCCGCGCCCGCGCCGGCGAGGACCGCCCGTCGTGTCGCGTCCATACCCGCCGCAGCCCGCCCGCGCCGATAAAGCCCGCGGGGACGTCGGACGCTTGTCGGACGCCGCGACGGCGCGGACGGACGCCGACGCCGTCAACGCCGACGATCCCGTCGTCGCTGTCGTCGTCATCGTCGCCACGGCGGTCGGAGGCCTCACCGGGATCGCGGGTCCGGCTATCCCGGTCCGCCCGACCACGCGGCCGGGTCCGACGCGATCAGCTCCCGGAGTTCGGCGGTCGCGTCGGCGTCGTACCGGAGGACGCGCCGCCACCACGGCCCCTTCCCGGAGTCGGCCGACAGGTCGGTGACCAGCCGGTTCGCGTCGGTGCCGCCGGCGGGCGTCGACAGCGGGACCGCACGGTCGAACAGCCGCGAGCGCTCGGGGTCGCCGCGGACGAGCACCGCCGCGTCGAACGTCTCCCGGCGGGCGTGGGCGTTCGAGGCGAAGCGCGCCCGCGTCTCCGGGTCGGCGTCCCGGTAGGCCTCCCCGGTCAGCACCTCCGCGACGCGGAACTCGCCGATCAGGAACGCCCCCCAGTCGGGCGGGAGCCGGTCGACGCGGTCGGCCGCGGCGGCGCGGGCGTCGACGTCCCGGTCCTCGCCCGGGCCGTCGGCGACGGTCAGGGTCGCGTAGAACAGCAGGGAGTCGCCCGGCGTCAGCTCGGAGAGCGGACCCGCCTTCACGCCGTGCGGGTCGCCGTAGGTGTGCGCCTCCCGGCCGAGCACGCCCGCGAACTTCGGATCGAGGTGGACGGGGAGGGAGGCGGCGTCGGCCGGGACGTGTCCCGCGAGGCCGAGGTCGGCGTAGGTGGGGACCGACTTCGCCGTCGGCTCCCGCTCCGGGATCGGCACGTAGACGAACCGGCCGTCGGGGTACACCGGCCCGCGGCGACCGGGGAGGTTCGTGTTCGCGGCGACGTTGATGGCGACCGCCCTGCTCACCCGCGAAGCTGGGGGTCGCGGCCGCAAAACTCCGGCGGGCGCCGCGCGGGGACGGCGACCGTCGCCGGCCCGTCCCCTCGGTCGCCCGCTACGACGCGGGGGCGCACTCCGAGCAGTCGTCCCCCGTCGGCGACCGCCGTCGCCGCCTCGCTCCCGACGGCAACGCGCGCGGCGCGCTGGAGGAGCACGAGCCCGACGAGCGCGCAGCCGACCCAAACGAGGACCATCGCGTACATCTCCGGGATGTAAGTGAGTGACACACGCCTTCAAAAACATCCCGGTCGGTTCCGGCGCCGTCGAAACGAAACGATCGTGATAGGGGCCATCACACGTCGCGCGCCTCCTCAGCGTCCGGCGGATCGGTCTCCGCTCGACGATGGGCGACGGCTCCGCCGAGACGCCGCCGGCTTCGGTAGAAGTGCCTCCGCCAGGGGTCGTCTCGCTACCGTTCCTGAAACCACTCCCCGAACTTCTCCAGCGCCCGCCCGCGGTGGGAGACGGCGTTCTTCTCCTCGGGGCCCATCTCGGCGAACGTCGACCCGTCGTGTTCGAAGATCGGGTCGTAGCCGAACCCGCCGTCGCCGCGCGCCTCGACGATCTCGCCGCGGACGACCCCCTCGAACAGCTTCACCGGGAGCGTGTCGTCCGCCTCGGCGTCGTCGTCCGCGTCCCCGTCGGCGCCCGCGGCCGCGGCGGCGACGCGGTCGTCGCGGTCGACCGGGTCCGGCGTCGCGTCGAACGCTTCGCCGTCGCAGTACGCGAGCACGCAGCGGAACGTCGCCCGGGTGTCGTCGAGCTCCCGCGAGACGAGCCGGCGCACCGCTTCGACGCCGAGGGTGCCCTCGACGTACGCGGAGTAGGGGCCGGGGAAGCCGTCGAACCCCCGGACGAACAGGCCGGCGTCGTCGACGAGCACCGGCTCGCCTGCGTGGCGGTACGCCTCCCGCGCGCCGTGGGCGGCGATGGGGGCGAGCTCGGCCGCCTGCACCTCGGTGTAGTCGAAGTCGAGCTGGCGCACCTCGTCGCCGAGGTACTCGCGCGCCTCCCGGACCTTACCGCCGTTCGTCGTGACGTACCGGAGCATATCGGCGCTGGGGACGGACGGTGGAAAGCCGCGTCGATGTGTCGTCCCGCGGCCCGAGCGCGTCCGAGCCGTCGGCGAGAACGGCCACCCCCGAGACGCTTTTCCCCCGCCGGACCCCAGCGAGAGACGATGAGCGACGAACGACCGGCCGCGCCGGACGGCGGCGACCGGACGGCGCCGCCGTGGCCCGCCGACAGGCGCGCGGAGGTCGGCGAGCCGGTGGTCCGGGGCGACCCCGCGGTCACCGGCGACCGCGCCCAGCGGGCCGCCCGCTTCGACCCCGAGGACCAGGAGAGCCTCGCGGCGGCCGCCGACACCGCCCGACGGTTCGGGACCGAGGCGGTCGGCGGCGACGACAACGTCGTAATGCTTCGCGGGGCGGCCGCCTGCGCCGCGCTCGTTCGCGGCCACGGCTCCTACAAGGCCGCCGCCGAGGCCGCCGGCGACGGCGTCGGCGTCTCCTTCATCCGGAAGTGGGCGCGGGTGCACGACCTCCCGGAGTCGGTCCGGCGCCACGTCGCCCGCGGCGACATCGCCCCGACGGCGGCGAAACACATCGCCCGAGTCGCCGGCGACGTCCGCTTCACCCTCGCGTGGGCCGTGCTCGACGCCGACCTCACCGTCCGCGAGGTCCGCCGGGTCGCCTCCGCGATCAACGACGGCGCGACCCCCGACGCCGCGCTCCGGGAGGAGGGCATCGCTCCGGGCCGCATCGAGGTGGACCTCCCGCCCGACGCCTACCGCCGGCTCCGCGACCGTGCCTCCCTCCAGAACCGCGAGCCGGGCGAGGTCGTGACGGACGCCCTCGAAGAGTTCCTCTGAACCACCCACGGGGCTTCGGGGCCGGCGGTTCGTAAACGCTTATGCGGGCACGACGGTATATCGAAACGAGGGCTGGTAGCTCAGTTAGGGAGAGCGTCCGGCTTTTAACCGGACGGTCGGGGGTTCGAATCCCTCCCAGCCCGGTTCTCGCGACGCGCCGCGACGAACGCCGCGAGCGGAGCGAGCGGTGTGAGGAGCCGTGTCGCGTGGGAGGCGTCCGAGGGATTCGAGCTACGGCACGAGTGAGCGAAGCGAACGACGTGCAGGTGGTTCGAACCCCTCCCAGCCCGTTCTTCTGCGAGCGAAGCGAGCAGTGGACGGCACTCGCTTGAGGGTTCGAAGCAGACGGCGGCGAGAGAGGCGAGCCGACGGCGTGGTTCGAATCCCTCCCAGCCCGGTTCTCGCGACACACCGCGAGCGGAGCCGGCGGCGCGGCGGCTACCGCAGTTCCCGTTCGAGAAACGACACCGCGGCCTCGACGGTCCCGTCGAGGTCGTGCGCCCGCGGGAGGAGGAGCCGGTAGCCGGTCGACCCGGCGTCGAGCACGACCGCGTCGTCGCGACAGCCGACCGCCGTCAGCGAGCCGTACGGGACCGAGAGCCGACCGCCCGCCTCGCCCTCGGCGACGACGACGACGGCGGTGTCGGTGAACGCCGCGGCGGCGACGCCGCGCAGCGCCGGGTCGGGGTCGGCGACGACCGGCTCGGCCCGCCGGAGCCGGAGGAGGTGATGGGGACGGTCGTACGCCGGGCCGCGGTCGCTGCGTCGGACGTGTCCGTCGCGTCCCGGCCGGCCGAGAGGTCGCCGTCGGACGATCGACCGGGAGCGCCGGCGGCCGGCGACTCCGCGGGGTCGGTCGAGGCGTCGCTCCCGCCCCCGGGGGCGCCCGCGGTGCCGCCGGTCGATCCCTCGGCGGTGCCCGACCGGAGCGACGCCGACGGCTCCCCGGGGTCGAGCGTCCGGGGGTGGCCGACGCCGTCCGTCGGCGGGCCCGCGAGGGAGGCGGCGTCGCGTCCGGCCGGGGCGTCGGAGTCGGCGCCGGGCCGCCGGAAGCGCAGGTCGAACACCGTCCCCTCGGGCTCGTTGGGCCGGACGGAGACGCCGCCGCCGTACAGCTCCATGAGCCGGTGGACGAAGAAGAGGCTCAGCCCCTCGCCGTGTTCGACCTGCGTGTGCTCGCCGTTGCCGAAGATCTCGTCGTAGCGCGACGGGTCGATCCCGGGGCCGTTGTCGGCGACCGAGAGGACGACCCCCTCCCGGTGTTCGGTGACAGCGAGCGTGAGCCGCGGCTCAGAGCTGTCGTTGTGCTCGACGGCGTTCTCGACGACGGCGTGCAGCGCCGCCGAGAGCATCTCGTCGGCGATCACCGGGACCGGGCCGGACACCTCGTCGGCCACCTCGACGCCGGCCGTGGGGGCGTCCGCGACGGCGTCCTCGACGGCCGTCGCCAGGTCGACCGGACGCAGCGTCCCGTTGTCGCCCGCGAGGACGCCGCTGAAGCGGCGCGTCGTGCGGGCGCGGTCGAGCATGTCGTCGATCCGGTCGGAGGCGGTGTCCAGCGAGTCGAGCAGCCCGGTCACCTCCGGCGGGTCGACCCGATCGGCCACCTCGTCGGCGACCCGCTCGATGTGGCCCAACACGACGTTCGCGTCGTTTCGGAGGTTGTGTCTGAGGACGCGGTTGAGGATCCGCAGCGACTCCTCGTAGCGTCGGTTGCGTGTCGTGTCGGCGAACACCGCGACGTACCCCCGCGTGCGGCCGTCGACGACCAGCGGGGAGACGGAGCCGCGGGCGTACGCGACCCGCCCGTTCGTCGACGTACACTCGAACTCGCCGATCCACGGGTCGCCGTCCCGCACTGTCTCCACGATCTCCTCGTACACGTCGTCGTCGACGAACCGTCGCGGCGTGGAGCCGACGAGCTCCTCGCGGGAGCGACCCGTGAGCTCCCGCGCCGCCGCGTTCGCGTCCGTGATAACGAGGTCCGTGTCCGCGATGACGGTCGGGTCGACCGTCTCGCGGAACGCCTCGCGGTACAGGTGCGGTTCGATCGTTGGCATCCTAACGGTCCTCCGGGTCCCCGGAGTACCTGCGGGTTCCCGCCGAGTTATTATCAGCATTTCGTCAGACGTTCGCACGCCCGTTATCACGCCTGAGTTCCGTCGTCACCCTCCCCGTGGTAGGTGCCGTCGTAGCGGCCCTCGTGGTCGGCGGACGCGAGGACGAACTGCGCTACGCGCGCGCCCGGTTCGAGTTCGATCGGGTGGCCGACCCGGAGGAGGCCCGCGCCGCGCCCCTCGTAGCCGGCGTCCCAGACGGCCGTGTTCAGCATACAGGAGTTGCGAAGCAGCGTCGACCGCGGGTAGACGAAGCCGATATGATCGTCCGGGATCCGGAGTCGTTCGCCGTATCGGAGGACGTACGCGCCCCGGTCGAGGCGGTACAGGCCGTCCTCGGGGTCGACCTCGCGGCGGTCGCCGACGCGCTTCCCGTCGCGGACGATCCGTCCCGGCTCGACCTGTTCGTACACCCCGGCGACGGTCAGGTCGACCCCGTTGGGTTGCACCTGATCCTCGCGGAGCGGTTCGACGTGGTCGGCGACCGTCGGACCCGACTCGAACATGTCCTGGGACGATAGAGGCCGGCCGAAAAGCCCGCCGGTTCGCAAGCGACGGTCCGGCGGCGAGACGGATCGTGTACCGTTTCATCATTTCGTCGAACGTTCGTGGCGGTGCTCGGCCGATCCGTGAACGAAAAGTGCAATAATCACCGGACAGAACGTCGGTCTATCACGAACGTCGGGGTGGTAACTCGCCGGATTTATACCTGCCGGACGAGGAGTTGCGGACGATATGGGACAGACGATCACGGAGCAGATCCTCGACGATCACCTCGTCGAGGGCGAACTGACGCCCGGCGAGGAGATCGGTATCGGGATCGACCAGGTCCTCACACAGGACACGACGGGGACGATGGTGTGGCTGCAGTTCGAGGCGCTCGACCTCGACGAGGTCCAGACGGAACTGGCCGCGCAGTACTGCGACCACCAGACGTACCAGTTCGACTTCAAGAACACCGACGACCACCGTTTCCTCCGCTCGGCCGCCGGCACCTTCGGCGCGTACTTCTCCCGCCCCGGCAACGGCATCTGCCACCAGGTCCACAAGGAGAACTTCGCGGCGCCCGGGAAGACGCTGCTGGGCTCGGACTCCCACACGCCGACCCCCGGCGGACTGGGCCAGCTGGCGATCGGCGCGGGCGGGCTCGACATCGCCGTCGCCATGGGCGGCGGCCCCTACTACGTCGAGATGCCCGAGATCGTCAACGTCGAGCTCACGGGTGAGCTCCCGGAGTGGGCGACCGCCAAGGACGTCGCGCTCCACCTGCTGGGCGAGCTGACGGTGAAGGGCGGCGTCGGCAAGGTGCTCGAGTACACCGGCGAGGGCGCCGAGAGCCTCACGGTCCCCGAGCGGACGACGATCACCAACCTCGGCACCGAGCTGGGGGCGACCTCCTCGATCTTCGGTACCGACGAGCGGACGAAGGAGTGGCTCGCCGCCCAGGACCGCGAGGAGGAGTACGTCGACCTCTCGCCCGACGAGGACGCGGAGTACGCCGACACGATCGAGGTCGACCTCTCGGAACTGGAGCCGCTCATCGCGACGCCGTCGATGCCCGACAACGTCGTGCCGGTCCGCGAGGTCGCGGGCACCGACGTCGAGCAGGTCATCATCGGCTCCTGTACGAACGGCGCCTACGAGGACATCCTCCCGGGCGCGAAGATGCTGGAGGGTCGCGAGGTCGACAAGCGGACCGAGATGATCGTCGCGCCCGGCTCCAAGCAGGCCTCGGAGATGCTCGCCCGCGAGGGCTGGACCGCCGAGATGATGGCCGCCGGCGTCAACTTCTCGGAGGCGACGTGTGGCGCGTGCATCGGCATCGGCCACGTCCCCGCCTCCGACTCCGTCTCGCTGCGGACGTTCAACCGCAACTTCGAGGGCCGCTCGGGCATCGAGGACGATTCGGTGTACCTCTGCTCGCCCGAGGTCGCCACGGCGGCGGCCATCGCCGGCGAGATCGTCGATCCGCGCGACCTCGCGGACGAGCTGGGCGACCTGGAGGCGCCCGGCCTCGAGATGGGGACGAAGTACGGCCCCGGCATGGGACAAGACGACCCCGACATCATCGGCCCCGACGAGGCCGTCGACGACGGGCTGGTCAAGGGGCCGAACATCGGCGACGTCCCCCTGAAGGACGAGCTCGCCTCCGACATCGAGGGCGAGGCGCTGCTGAAGATGACGGACAACATCACGACCGACCACATCATCCCGGCGACGGCGGACATCCTCAAGTTCCGCTCGAACATCGAGAAGCTCTCGGAGTTCACGCTGAGCCGCGTGGACGACACGTTCGCCCAGCGCGCGCTGGACGCCGACGGCGGCTTCCTCGTCGCCGGCGAGAACTACGGCCAGGGCTCCTCGCGCGAGCACGCGGCGCTGTGTCCGATGTTCCTCGGCGTCGAGGGCGTGCTCGCACGGAGCTTCGCCCGCATCCACAAGGCGAACCTGTTCAACTTCGGGCTCGTGCCCCTCACCGTCGACGAGGAGACGTACGAGAACATCGACCAGGGCGACGACGTGGAGATAATCGACGACGTGGGCGAGGGCGTCCGCTCCGGTAACGAGGAGTTCACGGTCCGCGTGAACGACGACTGGGAGGCCACCGCCCACCTCGACGCCTCCGAGCGCGAGCGCGAGATCCTCGCGGCCGGCGGCAAGCTGTCGTGGACGAAGATGCAGCACGACTCCGGCGCCGGCGCGGCGCCCGCCGACGACTGACGACCACGTTTCCGGGGGCACGTCCTCGCGCGCCGCGGCCAGACCCCGGGAAACCCCATCGATGCGGTCGGATTCGAAGGATCCGACTGCTAATCAGGATCGCAAAGCGACTCTGATGATGGTCGAAGGGCCGCTCGCTCGGCCGTCGGCCTCGCTCGCGGTACGACGGCTTGTCCGCGACCGCACCGCCTCCGCGACGCGTTCGCCCGGCACCGCGTTTATGACTCCCACTCCCGAAACGTGGTCGTGACCACCTCGCGCGAATCGACCGCCGGCGACGACGAGCCCGGCGGCGGCGTTCTACTCCGGCCGGCCGACCGGGCGGACCTGCTCGGCGTGTTCCGCATCGAGAAGGCGGTGTTCCTCCAGCCGTGGCCGTACGCCGCCTTCGAGCGCCTGCTCGACGCGCCGGCGTTCCTCGTCGCCGAGGGCGACGGCGACGACGGGGACGGGGACCGCCTCGACGCCGCCGTCGACGCCGGGAGCGTCGAGGGGTACGTCGTCGCGGACGTGACGCCGAATCACGGCCGCGACATCGGCCACGTGAAAGACATCGCGGTGCGTCCCGGCGCGCAGGGGCGCGGCCTCGGCCGCCGGCTGCTCCGGGCGGCGCTGACGGAGCTTGCGGCCGCCGGCGCGACCGTCGTGAAGCTGGAGGTCCGGGAGACGAACAACCGCGCCCAGGCGTTGTACGACGACGAGGGGTTCGAGGCGGCGCGCCGCGTCCCGGGCTACTACGGCGACGGGGAGGCGGCGCTCGTGATGCGGCTGGACCTGGGCGAGTGGGTCCGCGACCGCGACGCCGACGGCGTCTGATCGGGACGCCCGACGGAGTAGGGACCGCGGACGGCGGGTGTTTTTGAGCCTCGCGCCCCGAGTCGGGGTATGGGATACGCGTGTCCGGTGTGTGAGACGCCCCAGCGCGACGGGGAGCACCTGGCGAACCACCTCGCGTTCACGGCGATGCTCCACGGCGACGCACACGAGGACTGGCTGGACGAGCACGTCGACGACTGGGGCGGCCGGACGCCCGCGGAACTGGCCGGGGACGTGACCGAACGCGCGACCGAGGCGGAGTACGACGAGGTGTTCGAGGACACGACCGGGAGCGACGGCGAACACGGTCGCGGCCACGATCACGACGCTGACGCAGGCACGGACAGGCGCGGGGGGCGACCGGACGTGGCCGGCGGCGCCGGCGGGAGGGCGGGGACGGCCGCCGACGAGACGGTCGAGTCCGTGCTCGCGGAGGCGCGAGACCTCACCGAGGAGATGTACGAGGGCGACGCGGACGACGACCGCGACGGCACCGACACCGAGACCGACGGCGGGGAGTGAGGCGGACGCTCCCGGCCGCCGTCGTGGTTGGCACTCGACTCCGACCCGGCGGTCCCCCCAGGACCCGGTCGTCGCCGCCTCAGAACGAGGAGAGGCCGCGTTTCACCTTCCGGACGAGGTCCTTCTGTTGCAGATAGCCCGCCGCCGCGAACAGGGTCGGCGCCCACAAGCCGGTGAAGATGCCGTACTCCTTGTTGCCGCGAACGTAGTACTGGTACCAGGAGAACAGCACCGACCCCACCGCCAGCGTGGCGATCGGGTCGGCCCCGGTGACGGGGATCCGCTCCGACACCCGCTCGGCTTTCTCCTCGATCCGCTCGTCGGACTCGGTCTGCTGCTGTTGGAACAGGTCCATTGCGTCCGGACGGACACCGAGGGCGCGTCTCCCTGTTGTGCCGGACGTTGCAAGCACGCTTTCAGCCCCCGTGGGCGAGCGGCGTCGCGGCGAGAGCGCCGCGCCCGAAGGGAACGACTCTTTGGCCGAACCGCCCCACCGAGGGGTATGGACACCGAGGGCACCCTCGCGCCGTCGTCGCCCGCCGAGGCCCGCGCGGAGTACGAGACGCTCGTCCCCGCCGCGAAGGTGACCGTCCGCGAGACGGCGAAGGCGATGGGGTTCGACGCCGAGGAGTACGCCGAGCGGGTGACCGGCGAGGTGATCGAGAGCGTCCGCGACGCGCTGTTCGCGTCGCTGCTGCGGGTCCACGTCGGCACGCGCGCGGAGTACGAGGCGTGGCTGGACGACCACCCGGAGTACGAGCCGGATCCGGCCGGCAGCGACGCGCCCCCCGTCGTCGCGGCCACCTGGCAGGCCGAGCGCGAGGCCGCGCTCGCCACCCTGCGCCGTCGCGCGTTCGGGCGCGTCTACCGCGAGCACCTGACCGACGGGAGAGGCGCGGCCGACCCCGGCGAGCGCGACGACGGGACGGACCCCGGCGGGAGTGACGCCGACCCGGACGGCGAGACGTAACGCGTTTGGGTCCCCTCTCCCTGTACCGTCCATGCGATCGGTCACGCGGACGTTCCTCGCCGTCCTCCTCGTCGTGCTCGTGGGCCTCCTCGCGCTCGGCGCGCTCCCGTCGTATCTCGGCTCGGGCGACCCCTACCGCCTGGAGGCGACGCCGGCCGCCGAGGGCGACGGGCCAGCGTACGAACTGAACGCCAGCGAGGGCGGGATCACAGAGCAGCGGTTCCAGTACTTCCTCGCTGCCGTCGAGTCCGAGGACGGCCGCTCGGAGGCGTACCGACGGGGACCGTACGGGCTGAAGGAGGAGTTCACGCACTCGCCGTTCGACGAGCTGTCGACGTTCCGGGAGTTCGCGCCGGCGAACGCGACCGACGGCGACGCCGTCCACGTCCGATACAACGATACGCGCTACCGCGTTAGGGTGGTACGACCGTGAGCGACGAGACCGGCGACGGACGGACCGACGACGGGACGGAGCGAACCGACGGAACGACCGCGGCCGACGGCGGGTGGCGCTCGGACGCCCCTGACTTCGACGACGGCAGGCGCCACGACTGGCCGGGCGACCCCGACTGGCCCGTCCGCGAGAGCGTTGTCGAGTACGAGACCGGCTGGCAGACCGCCGGCTACGACCTGGTGGAACACCCCGACGGCTCGACGAAGCGGTACTACTGGACGGAGCTGGCGACGGCGGTGGTCGTCGTCGCGCGCGCCGGCGACGACCTCCTCATGGTCGAGCAGTACCGCCCGACCGTCCGCAACACGCAGCTGGAGCTCCCGGCCGGCATCGTCGAGGCGGGCGAGTCGTACACCGAGGCGGGGCGCCGCGAGCTCCGCGAGGAGACCGGGTTCGACGCCGCCGGCGTCTCCCTGCTCGGGGAGGTGCAGTGCACCACCGGGCTGTTGCGACACACCCGCGGGTTCGTCTTCGCCGAGGGGTTGGAGCCGGTCGGACGGGAACCCGACGACAACGAGTACCTCGTCCCCCGGAGCGTCCCGGTCGAGGAGGCGCCGGCGGTCGTCCGGTCGCCCCCGACGAACGACGCGACGCTCGAAGGGGTCCTGCTGGCGCGAGAGGAAGGGCTGTTGTAGCGGTCGGCCGCGACCGTCGGCGCGGTCGGGACCGACCCGCGCGGGTCGCCGACTGCGGAGCGCTTTTCACCGCCCGACGGCACTCCCCGGGCATGGACGGCGAGATCACGCCCGAGGAGGTCGAGCGACTCCTCGCGGACGGCGCCGACGTGCGCGTCGTCGACATCCGCTCGCCGGGGGCGTACGACCGCGGTCACGTCCCCGGCTCCGAGAACGTCCCGTTCGACGAGCTCCCCGACCGCGTCGCCTCGCTGACGGGCAGCGACCGCATCGTGACGGTCTGCCCGCACGGGAAGGCGAGCGTGCAGGCCGCCCGACTGATCGCCTCCTTCGAGGGGACGACCGACGCCCGCGTCGAGAGCATGGCCGGCGGGCTGACGGCGTGGGACGGCGACCTCGAAACCGCCGGCGACGACGCGGAAGCCGAGGCCGACGAGGGGCCGCAGTCGCCGTTCTGACCGCTTACCCCCGCGATCTCCGACGGCCGACGCCGACCAGCGCAGCGACCGCGACCAGGAGCGCCGCGGCGGCCGCGCCGGCGCCGAGACCGGGCGTCCGCGTCGACGTGGTGCCCACAGCCGAGGGGCTCGCGGTCGGCGGCTCGGTCACCGACACCGTCAGCGTCCGGTCGCCCACCGACACCGTACGCCGCCCGGGCTCGTTGAACGCGACCGGGAGCCGCAGCGTCGCGGTCGCGTTCGGGGCGACGCGGACGCGCTCCGTCGCGACCGGCTCGCCATCGACCCGGACCGTCACCTCGCCGTCGGCCGGCCCCGCTCCCTCGGCGACGAACTCGACGACGAGGCGCACCGACTCGCCCGCCTCGACGGTCGTCCGGTCGGCCGACAGCGAGGCGACCCGCGGGGCGGAGGGCTCGCGCACCCGCAGCTCGTACGTCCGACCGCGGACCGACAGCTCGTAGGTGCCGGGCTCGTCGGCGGTCCACGACGGCCGGACGGTCGTGTTCGTCCGCGGCGCCAGCGTGCCGTCCGCCGCGTCGACGGTCCGGCCGTCGACCGTCAGCGCCACGCGGTAGTCGCCGGCGGCGCCGCCCTCGTTGGCGACGGTCGCCGGCACGGTCACCGTCTCCCCGACGGCGACGGTCGCGGGCGGCGCGAGCGTCGCGGTCCGGT
This sequence comes from Halobacteriales archaeon QS_6_71_20, assembly GCA_003020945.1. Taxonomy (GTDB): domain Archaea; phylum Halobacteriota; class Halobacteria; order Halobacteriales; family Haloferacaceae; genus Halobaculum. Next base: position 8,043 of record PXRU01000025.1, on the reverse strand, counting down.
AGGGGCCGCTCGCCGCCGGCGCCGCCGGTTCGACGACGATCCGGGCCGCGAGCGTGCCGAACGCGGCCTCGTGACCGTCGGCGTCCCACATCGGGGGCGCCGCGTCGGTGCGGGCGTAGCGGTCCGCGGCGTCGGCGACCGACTCGTTGCCGGCGTCGGCGACCGACTCGCGGAGGCGGTCGCCCGTGACCGGCTCGCTCTCGGCGTTCAGGCGGGCGAGCACCGTCCCGTACGTCGCCCCGCCGCCGGTGGCCAGCCGGATCCGCCGGTCGAGCTCCCCGGTCACGAGCGACCCCTTGCGGTACTGCGTGCCGGAGGCCCACGTCCCCGGCTCCGACAGCACCGCGTCGGCGTGGGGGTCGCGCGTGCCGCGCGCGAGGTGGTCGGCGAACGCCTCGAAGCCGATCCGCTCCTGCCGGAGCGCCAGCGCGGCGGCGTAGTAGTCGGCCGACCCCTCGATCGTCCAGCGCGTCTCGGCGGTCGTCTCGTACGACTGCCGTGTGTGGACGTACTCGTGGAGCCACGGACTCTCGGACGTGTTCAGCGGCTCGTCCGCCCGCACCCACACGCCGGCATCGCCCGTCTGGAGCCCCCGGACGGCCCACTCGACGCCGGTCGGCGCGGCGACGACGAACACCAACCCGTCGCGGTCGCCGACGCGGAGCCGGTCGGAGGCGTCGGCGTAGGCGTCGAGGACGGCCTCGGGGGAGACGGTCATCGCCCCCGCCGCGCGCTCGGGGATCGCCAGCCGGAACGTCTGCCCGTGGGCGGTCCGCTCCCGGAGCGTGTGCTCGCCGAGGAAGGCGACGCGGTCGCCGACGGCGCCCGAGCCGTCGACGGTCGTCTCGCGGGTCACCCCGACCGCCTCGCCGCGGTAGCGCCACGACAGGCCGGTGCCCGGGACGGAGACCAGCGCCCACGGGCCGGCGTCGACGAAGAGGTAGCCGTCGCCGGCGGCCGTCGCGGACCTGCTCGTTAGGTTGGTGGCACCGGCAGCGGGGTCGACCGCGGCGTCGACGTCGCCGGCGCGGGTGCCGCCGGCGTGCGACCCGGCCGCGGACGACGCCGGCGCGTGGCGGTCGAACCGCCCCGCCTCCGCAGTCCGGTTCGCCGGGAGGCGAAAGGAGATCGTCGGCGTCGCGGTGTCGCCGTCCCACTCGTAGGTGTCGTCGCCGGCGGCCGAGAACCCCTCGGCCGTCACGTCCCTCGCGTCGGCGGCGATCGTCGCGTCGAGTTCGGCGACGCGGTCGGGCACCTCGAACCGGAGCGTGACGCCGACCTCGCCGGGTCGGTCCGGCGTGAGCGCGAGCCTCGTCGTGACGTGGATGTCGCCGTCCGCCGTCGCCGTCGTCGCCCCCGCGAGCGCGTCGGCCGGCGCGGCGGCGGGCGAGTTCGTGGGCGCGTCGGCAGTCGCGTGCGTGGATGTATCGGTAGTCGCGTCGGCAGTTGTGTCCGCTGGCGCACCGGCGGTTGTGGCGGCGGACGCGTCGGCCGGTATCCCGTCGGGAGCGGGCGGGGCCGCGGCGTCGAACGGGGCGAGCGAGTCGACCGGGCCGCCGGCGTCGGCCGGGGGCGCG
>PXRU01000025.1:0-6360 GCA_003020945.1 Halobacteriales archaeon QS_6_71_20 | reverse complement strand
GTCGTCCTCCGGTCCCGCCGGGGGCGGCGAGTATCGAGGGCGCCCGACCCCGTCGACGGTGGGGCGACGGGCGACGGCCGCGCGGCTGGCGGACGGGAAAACGCGAAAACGGAGCGAGGCGGGTCGTGCTCGACGGCGGATGTCAGGTCGGTCCGGCGGTCACGCGACGTTGAACCCCTTCTCGCGGAGGAAGTCCTCGACGCGACCGCTGTGGTTCCCCTGCAGTTCGATGGCGCCGTCCTCGACGGTGCCGCCGCAGGCGAACTTGGACTTGAGGTCGCTGGACAGCGAGTCCATGTCCACGTCCTTGGGGTCGAACCCCTCGATGACCGTTACCTCCTTGCCGTACCTGCGCTCGTCGATGCGGATCGAGATCTCCTGGGACTCCTTGGCGACGTCCTCGCAGACGCAGAGTTCCTCAGGTAGTCCGCACGTCGAGCATACCTCGGACATTTCCGATCGCACGTACAGGACCGGTGTATTAAATCCTGTCGGGTGTGGGAACGCGGAACGCTCGGCCGTCGACGGCCTGAAACCGCCGAACCGCGACGACGCCGAGACCGCGCGGCCCCGACCGTCGGGGCCGCTGAACGGCGAGCCGGGGAACGCGGCACCCCGCCGCCGACGCGACCGCGAAGGGGGGACGACGCCGACGACCGCCGCCGGCCCGCGGCATCACGAGGCGCGGTCGTCGCCGAGGCGGCGGAGGACGGGTGCGTGGCGGCGGACGAGCCGGTCGACCGCCTCGACGGCGGCGGCGGCCTCGCGCTCGTCGACGCCGCCGCCGTAGCGCGCCCGCTCGTACGCCTCGGCGACGCGGCGGGCGTCGTCGCCGAAGCGGTCGGCCGCGAGCGCCTCGACGAACTGTCGTGGCGTCTCTCCCGGCCGGCGGGGGCGGTGGACGACCGCCGCGAGGTACTCCAGCCGGCGAAACGCCTCCAGTGCGTCCGTCCCGGGGTCGACGCGGGACTGCCGCAGCAGCCGGAGCGCCCGTCGGGCACGGTCGACGACGCCGAGGCGTCTCGCGCCGGCGACGACGCCCAGCAGCGTCGCCAGCCCGACGGCCACGTCGTCGCGGGTGGGCGACCAGCCCTCCTCGCCGTCGCCGCCCCCGCTCTCGCCGGCGGCGGGCGTCCCCGGCTCGGTGAGGCCGTCCACGGTCGCGGCGGTGCCGTTCTCGAAGCGGCTCCCGGGGTCGACCGCGCCGACGTTCGGCGTCTCCCCGAGCCCCGACCCGGCGGTGGCGGGGTCGGCCGTCTCGGTCGGCGTCTCGTAGCTGCCGTTCGCGGAGCCGGCGGCGTCGACGTTCTCGGCGCCGCCCTCGCGGGCGGCCTCGACGCTCGACTGTTCGGCTGACTCGCGGGCCCCCGAGGGGGTCGGGTCGAACCGGATCCAGCCGTGCCCGGGGAAGTACACCTCGACCCACGCGTGGGAGTCGAGGCCGCGGACGACGTACTCGTCCTCGGAGACCTGCTGTCCCGACGTGTACCCGGTGACGAACCGCGCGGGGACGCCCTGTGTGCGCAGCATGACGACCATCGTCGTCGCGTAGTAGACGCAGTACCCCGAGTCCATCTCGAAGAGGAACTCGTCGGCGACGTTCCCCTGCGGGTTCGGCACGTCCAGGGAGTACTCCTTCGACCGCTCCAGGTAGCGCTCGACGGCGACCGCGGCGTCGTAGGGGTTGCTCGCGTCCGCCCGTTCGAGCACCTCGGCGGTCCGCTCGCCGACGCGGTCGGGCGTGCTGTCCGGGAGCTGCGTGTAGCGCGACCGCACCGACCCCGGGTAGTCGGTGCCCGCCCGGCGGAGCTCGCCGCTCGTCGCCGTCGGCCGCTCGCTGACGACCGTGTAGGTGTCGTTCTCCAGCAGCGTCGCGCCGGGCCTGAGCCCGTCGTTGTCGGTCACCTGGGCGGTGTCGGCGGCCCGGCCGCTGAGCTCGACCGGCTTCCAGGCGGCCGGGAGCGCGTCGAGCTGACCGCGGGCGGTGACCGTCTGGGAGAGCCGCTCGGTCTCGCCGGGCGGCGACGCGAGCCCGCCGTCGTACGGCCTCGCCTCCCCGCTTCGCACCCACCTGCCGCCGGTGTAGCGGTCGTACGAGCCGACGCGCCAGTAGTCGGAGTCGTCGGCCTCGACGGTGAAACGCACCTCCGGCGAGAGGGTGATGCTACCGAGCACGCCGACGGAGTCCGCGTTGGAGACGAGGCTCGACTCCACGGTGGGGGAGTTGCCGCCCGGGACGACCGGGTTCGTCGCGCTCCCGGGGACGACGGTGACCGCGGAGGTGAGCACGACCATCGCCGCCACGACCACCGCGACGGTGTCCCACTGCGCGAGCGCGCCCCGCCGCCCCGCGGCCCGGCGGCAGCCGCGAGGCCGACGGCCGGGCCGGCGTCGACGGTGAGCAGGAAGAAGCCGGTCGTGGCGGCCGCGACCGTCCCCGCGGCGCCGTCGCGTCGCCGCGCCAGGAGATACGTCACGAGGAACGTCGGCACCGGCGCCAATAGCAGCGCCCACGCCCCCACGTTGAGCAGGCGCAACACGGACAGCCCCGACAGCAGCGCGAAGAGATCCGTCAGGACGCGGCCGACGGTGAACAGCGACCGGGCGGACTGCGGCACCGAGAGGAAGTAGCCAACCAGCGCGAGCGCGAGGGCGACGCCCGCGAGACCCACCGCGGTCCGCTCGCGGAGGAAGCCCCCGAGCCACGCGGAGACGCCGACCACCAGCGCCGTCTCCATGAGCAGGAACGTCGCGCCCCCCACCACGTCGAGGACGTGGTAGAACACCGAGAGGTAGGAGGCGGCCGCGAGCACGACGCCGGCCGCCGCCGGCCGCCGCAGCGCCGACCCGACCATGCGGTCGGCCGCCTCGCCCGTCGCCCGGTCGCCCGCTCCCGACCGTCTGTCGTCCCCGCCGTCGGCGCCCATCCCGCCGAAGCGGTCGCCGACGGGGGTGCTCACGCCGGCACCTCCCGGTCGCCGCGGCGGTCGTCCTCGACGCGGGGGTCGGGCCGGACGACGCCGTAGGTTGCCGGGCGCTCGGCGCGGAGCTCCTCGAACCCGTGGTCCTCGCCGGCGACGGCGACGCGGACGCCGTCGGCCTCGCCGTAGACGGTCACGTCGGCCTCGGTGTCGGCCCTGCTCCTCCTCCATCGCCTCCAGAAGCGCCGACTGCGTCTTCGGCGGCGCCGGGGGCGGCCGAGGCGCCCGCCGAGACGGAGACGGCCTCGGCCTCCGCCTCCGCGGTGAACTCCTTGACGACGATGTCGTCGTACTTCGCGGTCGACTTCCAGTGGACGTCGCGCAGCGAGTCGCCGGGGCCGTACTCGCGGAGGCGGTCGAACTCCCGGCGCTCCCGGTGGACGCCCCGGTCGTGGAGCGCGCGCAGGTCGCGGCGCGCCCACCCCGCGATGGCGTGGACCTCGGGGTAGACGAGCACCTCGGCCGTCTCGGCGGTCGACAGCTCCGTCTCCGCGAGCCCGAGCACGTCGCGGGCGGTCACGGCGGCCGGGCCGAGGCGGTGGCGGCCGCGCTCCTCGTAGGCGAGGTCGTACTCGACGGGCGCGGCCCCGACAACCGTGTCGAACTCCAGCCGGTCGGCGACGACGCCGTCGCCGACGCGCTCGCGGACGGTGCCCGGGAACGGCCGGCGCATCCCCGCGTCGGCGCTCGGGCGGGGACCGTCGGCGTCGCCGAAGAACAGCCGGACGGTGTGGCTGCGGCCGGCGTGGTCGTCGGGCGGGACGGCGCGGCCGGCGACCGGCGACTCCGCCCACCGGAGCTGGAGGTACGCCGCCGCGAGGGCGACGACCGCGGGGACGACGAGCGCGTCCAGCGAACGGGGGCCGAAGGCCAGCCCGGAGGCGGCCACGAGCACCGCGACGACGACGACGACCCGTCCGCGTCGAGTGAGCCGCATCGTCACTCGACGGCAACCGACGAGAGCGCGTCCTCGACCACGTCGACGCCGGACTCGCTCCCGGTTCGCGGGCGGACGCGGTGGGCGAACACCGACCGCACCTCCGTCTGCACGTCGTCGGGGACGACGTAGTCGCGGCCGTCGAGGACGGCCCGGGCCTGTGCCGCACGCACCAGCGCGATGCTCCCGCGGGGGCTGACGCCCAGCTGGGCGTGCTCGCGGGTGTACGTCGCCAGGTCGGTGACGTAGTCGCGGACGGGCTCGGACACGCCCGCCTCGCCGACGGTCGCGCGGGCGCGACGCAGCTCCCGCGTCGTCGCCACCGGCTCCAGCGACTCGATCGGGTGGCGGCCGGCAGTGCGGTCGAGCATCTCCGACTCGTCGGTCCGGTCGGGGTAGCCGAGCCGGAGCTTCTTCATGAAGCGGTCGACCTCCGCCAGCGGCAGCTCGTACGTCCGCCCCGGCTCCACGTCGTTCTGGGTGGCGATGACGGTGAAAGGATCGGGGAGCTCGCGGGTGACGCCGTCGACGGTGACCTGCTCCTCCTCCATCGCCTCCAGAAGCGCCGACTGCGTCTTCGGCGGCGCGCGGTTGATCTCGTCGCCGAGGACGATGTTGGCGAACACGGGGCCGGGACGGAACTCGAACTCGCCGGACTGCTGGTTGTACACGTTGACGCCGGTCACGTCCGACGGGAGGAGGTCGGGCGTGAACTGGACGCGCTTGAACTCGCAGTCGACCGACCGGGCCAGCGAGCGCGCCAGCATCGTCTTGCCGACGCCGGGGACGTCTTCGAGCAGGAGGTGGCCGCGCGCGAGCACCGTCACGAGGATGTGTTCGACGGCGGCGTCGTTGCCGACGATGACGCGGGCGACGTTGTCGGCGATGCGGTCGATGAGGTCCGACGCCTCCGGGACGGAGAGGGGGGAGCGGTCCGTCGACTCGGCCGCGGCGGCCTCGGACTCGGGGTCCGCCTCGGCCTCGGCGTCGCTCACGACCGACACACCCCGGGGACCACAGAATACACCCGGCAGCGGGCTGTCTGGGTGTCGTTCACACCCTCCGGGACGGTCCGGACGGACCTAACTCTGCCGCCTCCGTGTGCCGTGGACGCCGCCCAGACGCCGCGACGGACGCGTTCCCGAGAGATGGGAAGGTCTCGGGAGCCGTCCGGAGCCGTCGGACCCCGTCGAAGCCGTCCGGAGCCGTCGGACGCTCTCGGGACCGAACCCGGGCGTTTCGGGTGGAGCGCCGCGCTCTCGGCCGTCGCGCCCGGCCGAGGGGCCGGGGGGGAGTCCGGGGGCAGGGCGGCACGCGGCAGGGCGAAGGGTGACGCGGCGACCCGGAGCCGCGGGTCGGTGCGAAACGCTTTCGCCGTTCGCCCGCCCCCCGTCGGACATGGTCACGGGAGCGCCGGCGACGATGCTCGACCGACGCGAGGAGCTCACGCCGATGCTCGCCCAGTACGTCGACGTCGCGGAGTCGTACGACGACTGCGTCGTCCTGTTTCGCGTCGGCGACTTCTACAAGGCGTTCTGCGAGGCCGCCGACGAGGTGGCCCGGGTGTGCGAGCTCACCCGCATCGAGCGCGAGGACTCCACGGGCACCTACACCGCCTGCGGCATCCCCGTCGACAACGCCCCGAAGTACCTCTCGCGCCTGCTCGACGCCGACTACCGCGTCGCGATCGCCGACCAGGTGGAGGAGCCCGAGGCGGCCTCCGGCCTCGTCGACCGCGCGGTGACGCGGGTGCTCACCCCCGGGACGGTCGTCGACTCGGAACTGCTGGCCGAGGGGTCCAACACCTACGTCGCCTGCGTCGCCGCCGCGCCCGACGGCGCGTCGGGCGGGCGGACCGACGACACGGACGACGAGGGAGCCGACGACCCCGCCTACGGCGTCGCCGCCGTCGACGTCTCCACCGGCGAGTGTGCCGTCACCGGGGGGGACGCCGCAGACGTCGCCGAGGAGCTGGCGCGGATCGCGCCCGCGGAGCTCCTCCACGGCCCCGACGTGCCCGCCGCGGCGACCGACGCCGCCGACTGCATGCGCACCGAGCGCGACGCCCCTTCTACGGCGGCCTCAACCGCTTCTTCGACGGTGCTTCCTTCGGCTTCGACTTCAATGACTTTGGCAATGGAGGACATATCAATACCTCAATTGAATGAGAAAAAATAAGGAGAACGCCCGGAGCCGACTGGCAAACTGTATAGAATACAGATTGGGCCACCAGACAGCCGGCCTCCGGGCGTTCGTTTTCTTGAGCTTCGTCGTATTCGTGCAACACGCCGCGCGGCCCGGTGAGGAAGCGAGGCGGTAGCAACATGATTTCCAACGTAAGCATCCGGCAACACGCGCGGTATCAGGGAATCTCCTGATCTTTTAGCCCGGTGGTTTCATGCTCGGGGTTGAGTTGCTTATCGGCCGTTTTCATCGTGAACC
>PXRU01000024.1 GCA_003020945.1 Halobacteriales archaeon QS_6_71_20 | reverse complement strand
CGTCCCGCCGGCCGCCGAGCCCTCGCCGGACTCGGAGACGTCGGGGTAGTCGAACCCCCAGTCGAGGTCGCGGGTGATACACCAGTCCTGGAGCCCGTCCTCCAGCCACTGCCGCGGCTGGTTCCGGGCGTTGGACGTGCCCTCCAGCCGGTCGAGGAAGCCCGCGAGGTACTCCGACAGCTCGGAGACGCGGAAGAACTTGTGGGCGCGGTCGCGGTACTCCGCGGGGTTGCCGCTGATCGTCGAGACGGGGTTCTCGATCTCGCCCGGCTCCAGGTGGCGGCCGCAGCCCTCGTCGCATTCGTCGCCGCGGGCCTGTTCGCCGCAGTACGGGCAGGTCCCCTCGACGTACCGGTCGGGGAGCGGCTGGTCGTCGACGGGGTCCCACGCGACCTTGATCTCCCTGTCGTAGACGTACCCCTCCGCCTCCAGGCGCTCGACGATCTCGTGGGTGAGGTCGCGGTTGGCCTCGTCGTGGGTGTGGCCGTAGTTGTCGAAGTCGACGTCGAACTTCGGGAACGTTTCCTCGTACTGCTCGTGCCACTCTAGCGCGAACGCCTCGGGGTCGACCCCCTCTTGGATCGCCTGCACGGCGATGGGCGTGCCGTGCATGTCCGACCCGCAGACGAACGCGGTTCGCTGGCCGAGCGACTCCAGCGCCCGCGAGTAGACGTCGCCGCCGACGTACGTTCGGAGGTGGCCGATGTGGAGGTCGCCGTTGGCGTACGGCAGCCCGCACGTCACCACCGCCGGCGACTCCGTCGGAAACGGCTCGTGACCGCCCTCGGCGTCTCGGTTGCCCATGGATGTCGTGTGGTCGATGCGGGCCTAAAGCCCGCCGAATCGGTCCCATCGCGTACCCCCCGGTAGCTGCTCGCGGAACCGGGACCGTCGCGCTCGTCTGCGTCCCGGCGCGACACGGTTCGCCCGGCGGGCGCGCGAGGAGTACGGCCCCGATATCGCGGTCGCGGGGTTCACCGGGGGGACCCGAACCGCGTCCGACGCCGCCGACGCAGTCGGCCGTTCGACCACGAGCGTGTCCGGGCCGCCGCCGGCACCCCGAGCGCGATGTTCGCGCTGTCGCCCGACCGCCCGTAGACGATCGTCGACCCCGAGCCGGTGACGACGTTCGAACGAGGTAAACCGGATACCGCGATACAGAAACCCTTCGCTTCGGAAGTCGAGATTAGCTTGCTTAATGAATACGTGGTTTTGTCTTCCCCGTAATAGACACCGAAAACCGATATACACTTCATGAGTCGAGTGCAGCGATTTCACCCGGATAATCAAAAAGTCGCTGGCGAAAATGTTCGGGGTACAAGTATTGTGGCGTTGTAGCATACCACATGAACGTGGAAGTCATGACCTCGTTCGATACACACCTCGATGCGTTGGGGCACGTCGACCGACGGCGGCTGCTTCTGGCACTCCTGAACGCGGAGGAGGCTGCCCTCCCGATCGAACTCGACCGGCTAGAGTACGAGACCGCCGACAGAGATGTGCTGGTGTCGTTCCATCACAACCATCTCCCGAAACTCGAAGACAGAGGGTTTGTCGACGCGAACTTAGACCGATACTCCGTCACGAGGGGCCCGCGTTTCGAGGAGATCGAGCCCCTCCTCGAGCTCCTCGATACACACCGAGACCGGCTTCCCCCCGACTTGGTGTAGACGAACGGAACGGCCGAACGGCAGCTCGTCCGAGTATCCCTCACACACCGGCCGACAGAACGTCTGATAGAGTTCGCCGCCGCCTTCGATCCGGCGAACGATCTATCGGAGCCTCTGTCGGCCAGTACGACTGGTTCGGGTATCGGGTGCGTGGCGACTGTGCGGTCGGTCCCGTTCCGGTCACCGATCGGCGCGGGCTATTCCGGGTGGGGATCGCGTTTCGGGAGCAAGCCCTGTGCCAGCAGCCGACGCGCCATCACGATGAGGCCGTTCCGGAACCCTCCGCCGAAGATGGCCTTCTCCTCGCTGGTGTCGGGATCGATCGTACTCACGAGGATGGCCGACCGGTCGACGAGCAGGAGGCGTCCCATGACCAGGTTCTCGTCGGGGTCGCCCCCGTTCCGCAGCCACTCCAGTCCCGACAGGAACGTCGTGGCAGTCGGCACGGTATCGTGGATCCGTGCTTGAAGCGACTCGGTCACGGCGCCGATCAGCAGGTCCACCCCGGACGGGAGTGCGTTCAGCGTGTCGATCAGTTCGGTCATCAACAGCGAGTCGTCGCCGAGAACCAAGACGACCTCCTCGGTCGCGTCCTCGATGAGCTGGTTCGCGCGGTTCGCGATCGCGTCCTGCCCGGACATCGACCAGACCTCCTGGACTGGGTCCTCGTCCACCGGGTCGACCGGGTCGGCGTCATCGAGGGCGTTCGCGAGGCGGTCGACGCGGGCCTCGTACTGGTCGCGAAGCGTCTCCGTGGCCTCTTCGAGCGGCACGGCGCGAAACCGCTGTGGACTCGAATGCTGTACCTCGACCAGTCCCTGGGCTTCCAGTAGCCGGATCGCGTCGTAGACACGAGTGCGGGGTACGTCGGTGATCTCGCTGAGCCGTTTGGCCGTCCCCGACGAGAGGCGCGACAGTCCGACGAAACACTGTGCCTCGTACTCCTTCAGGCCGAGTTCCTGGAGTACCGTGACCGCTTCGTCTAACGTGTTATCTGTGCTCATGTGTCCCAACCCGCAACCCGGGGGAGCCCGGAGTATTCGGAGAGTTGTACCGCAGGTCACATATGCGTTGTCACTGGCAGCGTGACGGGTTCGACAGCGCTTGAGGGATCAATAGGGCGTCAGTCAACCGTTCGTACACCCTGTTCTTGACTTCAAACACCAGGGGACGCGACGACGGCCGACCTCCGTGACGAACTCGGCGTCGCAACGCAGGCAGTCGTCTCCCGGCTCCGACGGGGCACCGGGGCGGTCGTCGTATCGATGCTGCTTGGAACACGCCCGCCGGAGTGAACGTACATAAATACATTGTAAATCTCGGTCGTAGGTTCTTCACGCTGAAAGTTAACGTACAGTCGATGGCTACCGGGGCGACGTTCACGGTTCCGTCCGACCAGTTCCCGCTGGGGACGGTGTTCACACGACTGCCGGACGTGACGGTCCAACTGGAGCGGATCGTCCCCGCACAGGACGTGGTGATCCCCTACTTCTGGGTCCGGGGCACCGAGGTCGACGACATCGAGAACGCGTTCACCGGGCATCCGGGCGTAAACGAGATCCGTCTCGTCGACACCGTCGAGGACGAGTACCTGTTACGCGTCGAGTGGGTGCTGGACTACGACGATGTGCTCACCGTCCTGACGGAGACGGAGGTACCGCTCATCAAGGCTACCGGGATGAGCCGGCAGTGGACGTTCGAGATCCGCGGCGACGACCGGAGCGACATCGCCGACTTCCAGCGGTGCTGTCGCGAACTGGATATCCCGACCACGCTGACGAGGTTGCACGCGCTCACGCCGGTCGAAACGGGGACCGAAGCCGCTCTCACCGACACCCAGCAGGAGGCGCTGGTGCTCGCATACGAACGTGGCTACTTCGAGTCCCCTCGCGAGGTTACGCTAGAGGCTCTCGGCGAGGAACTCGGCATCTCACAGCAGGCCGTCGGCTCCCGCCTTCGGGGTGGATCGACCACGTCCTCGGGAGCACGCTCTCCGCCGTCGAAGGCCGCTCCGAACGGGGTGTATAAAAGCAGTTTGTAACTGAAAGAGCAAACGGGAGTGGCGGCAGTCGCCTTTCGTAATACGATGAGTGTGACTCGCTCCACTTTCGACTCGCTTCTCGGCGCGTGTCAACACCAGCATCGCCGGGTCGTGCTCGCGCTACTCGCGGCAGAACAGCGGTCGCTGACGCTGAACGACCTCACGCAAACCGTCCTCGAGTACGACCAGCAGGCGTCACCGACGGGGATCTCCGAGGTCGTACCGACGGAGATCCGGCTCTCGCTCTATCACACTCACCTCCCGAAGCTGGCCTCGAACGGGCTCGTCGCCTACGATCCGGACAGTAAGCTCGTGGAACCGACCGAGCAGTTCGAGCAGGTGCAGCCGACCCTGGCTACGATCCTCGATGCCGACCCCACACTCGAAACGCCGATCGAACTGTGATACCGATCGCCCGCTCTCTTTGCCCAGTGTCGAACGATGCCATCGAGAGACCGAGGCAACGACCGGGACAGAACCTACAGAATAAAATCTCTCTGTGCCATCCGGAAACGATCTCTCACAAGGAATCGTATGCCACCTGCAGCCATCCGACAGCCTCGTCGTCACGAACGCTCTATAACTCCTAAGTACGGCTGTAACTCGAATAATAACAAATATCACCACGAGACGATCGCAGAAATTCGGCGATTTTCAGCTGCAGTCCAAAATTTCACTCAGTTAATCACAAAAAGACTATGATACTCGGTGCCGTAATCGTATCTCGGTACGCGGCTCGGAACTCGTGTCCCAACCACGACCCGATGCGTGCCGAACCGGTCACGTTCCGTGGCCGACCTTCAATAGCACCGAAACCTCGAACAATGAGTACCGATCCGTCCGATGACCCCCGTTCGGCGGCGATCGAGCAGCTCAAGCGGTTCGGCCTCAGTACGTACGCCGCGCGGACGTTCGTCGCGCTCCAGAGCCTCGGGACGGGCACGGCCAAGGACGTAAGCGGGGTCTCGGACGTCCCGCGGACCCGGGTGTACGACGCGATCGACGAGCTTCACGAGCGAGGTCTGGTCGACGTGCAGCAGTCCTCGCCCAAGGAGTTCTGGGCGATCTCGGCCGAAACCACCCGCGGAATGTTCGAACAGGAGATGGACCATCGGCTTTCGGTCCTCTCGGGAGCGCTGGAGGAGCTCGAACCGGCCCACCGGAGCGAGGAACAACAGGGTGTCTGGACGGTCAACGGGCGGTCGGCAGTCACCGACCGCGTTATCGAGTTCGTCCAGGAGGCGGACGACGAGATCGTCTACATGACCGTCGAGGGCCTGCTCACCGACGATGTCATCGACGCGTTGGGTACCGCCGCACAGCGAGGTGTGACGATCAGCCTCGGGGGAGTCTCGTCGGACGTGCAGGATCGGATCGAGGAGGACATCCCCGGCGCGGAGCTGTTCGACTCGCTGTGGGTCTGGTCGGACACACCTGCGGGCCGACTGCTGATGGTCGACGGGGCCCAGACACTCGTGAGCGTGCTCGTCAACGGCGACGACGTGCCCCCGACGGACCCGCGGTCGGAAACCGCGATCTGGGGGGCCGGCGAGACGAACAGTCTCGTGGTCGTACTCAGGGCCATCTTCACGTGGAAGCTGGGGGACGCCGAACCACCTACATAAAAGTATGACCGGCACACCCGTTCAGCACCGAACGTCGAAGGAGAGCGCCGATGACTGAGAAGTCGGAGCGACCGTCCGACGGGTCGGACTCCGGGGGGGGGGGAGGGGAACTGTTCACGCCCGGTACGATTGGGCGGTTACGCCCCCGCCGATAGCGGTCATCGAGACGATCGCAGTCGCTCTCGATCGAGAGACGGAAGCCTTCGGACCGCTGTACGAGTCCGTCGATCCGGACGCGTTGGATGTACTTCTGCGGTCGAACGCCTCGTCAGCGGCGCCGAACGACCTAACCGTGAGATTCACAGTTGCCGATCGGCAGATCACCGTTCACAGTAGTGGCGACGTGGTCGTCCCGGCGGACCCGCTCGAACGGTGATCCGCCCGCTCACTTTCGCTGATCCGTACCGGAGCTAAACAGCCACCTCGGTCACTATAACGCAACGCCGTTTCGTGTGAGGTGTCCGGCCGATTCACCGATGCGATCGATTGTGAGAGGTCGATCCTCCAGTGCGGGTCGAATCACCCGGAGAGTACGAACGTTCACCGATCGTGACGGCCGATAACACGCCGACGCTGCTGGAGAAGGAGACCGGAACCGGGTAGCTCAATACTCGGCTCAGGATAACGCGATTTCCGAGTAGTGACGCTGTCGAGAGTCTCGGCGGTTCACCGATATCGTTGGCAGGACAACAAGAGCGGACCGTCACGACCCGATCCGACTCGATTTTCGAGCACTGATCGTCCGAAACCACGCACCACAGCTCCGTCGGACCCGCTGTAGCTCAACCTTCATCTCCGCCGCGTGTTCACGGGGTGACCCGTGACAGACTCGGCAGGCGGTCCCGCGAATACAGCCGGTGGGTGACGGCTCAGGCGTACGCCTCGAACTCCCTGCCGAACAGGAGGAAGTAGCCGGTCCCGACGGCGCCGACCGCCGTCGCGACGGCGAACGCCGCCTCGGGGCTCACCGACTCCCAGAGGTAGCCGCCCAGCGCGGCGCTGGGGATGACGACCGCGTTGCGCAGGAGGTAGTACGTCCCCGTGACGCGGCCGCCGGCGTCGCGCTCGGCGGGGCCGACGATCAGCGCCTTGTGCGCGGGAAGCCCCGCGAACCGGAGGCCGGAGAACGCGAACGCCAGCACCATCGCCAGCGGGGTGCCCGGTACGCCGACGAGGACGACCGGGAACGCCGCGTAGACGGCGAACCCGAGCGCGACGACGGGCTTCAGGCCGACGGACTCGGCCGCCCGCGCCGCGGGCGCCATCACGAGGAGGGCGACCGCCATCTCGACGCCGAGGAGGTAGCCGAACAGCGCCGCCGGCGACAGGTCGACCGCGTACGACAGCCCCGCGACCGCGACCGTCGCGTCGAGGCCCACGCCGCGGACCCGGGTGACCACCAGCACGAAGAACACGTACACCATCCCGTTGGCGAACCGGACGAGGGTGTCCCCGACCAGCAGCGGCCGCAGCGCCGCGGGCATCTCCGCCAGGTCGCGTCGGATCCGGGCAACCCCCTCGAAGGAGGCGCCGACGCTGTCCTCGCCGGCGTCGTACAGGCGGTGCTGGACGACCGTGCCGACGGCGCCGAACGCGACCCCGACCGCGAGCACGTAGCGGAAGCTCACGGCGAACTCTGAGCGGAGTCCGACGAGCGCGGCCGCCAGCACCGGCCCGATCAGGAACGCCGTCCGGCGGAACGTCTCGGTGCTGGCGAAGCCCGCCGCCAGCCGCGACGGCTCGGTCGCCTGCTTGACGACCGCGAACGTCGCGCCCAGGCCGAACGACTTCCACGCCTGCGCCAACAGGAGTCCGACGAACACCCAGGCCCACGGCCGGACGGTCGCGCCGGCGACCGAGACGGCGCCGAGCGTCGGGGCCGCGGGCCAGACGGCGAACCCGAGCGTCGAGACCAGCCCGAACAGCGTCAGCGAGTACCGCGAGCCGATCCGGTCGGAGACGGCGCCTCCGGGGTACGGATACACCGCCGAGATCACGTTGCCGACCGTGCCGAACAGCCCGACGACGACGCCGCTGCCCCCCAGCGCGACGAGGTACTCCGGGAGGAACCGGCTCGTCATCTGGAACGCGAGGCTGAACGCGAACATCGCCAGCGACAGCACCAACACGTCGCGCTTGAGCGTGAAGAACCGCCTGAGGCCGTCGAGCGCCCCCGAGTCGTCGGCCCCCATCGGCACGCGCTCCCGGCTCATCCGTCCGCCACCCTCTGGAACCCGTCGGTCCGGTACATCGGGTGATCGGTCGAAACCCCGGAGTGTGCGGGCAAAAAAGCTACTGCACGGCGCCGACGGCGGTCCGTCGGCCACGACCCGGAGT
The DNA here is from genome assembly GCA_003020945.1 of Halobacteriales archaeon QS_6_71_20. Taxonomy (GTDB): domain Archaea; phylum Halobacteriota; class Halobacteria; order Halobacteriales; family Haloferacaceae; genus Halobaculum. Next base: position 22,546 of record PXRU01000024.1, on the reverse strand, counting down.
CGAACCGTTGAACACCGCTGCCGCCGTCGCCGGCGACGTGACGCTCCTCGACTCGCTGCCGACGCGCCCGCTCCGCCCGGTCGAACTGGAGGCGCTGCGCGAGGCCGACGGCGTCACCGAGGCGGCGCCGCTGGGGGTCGCCGCCGACGCGATCCGCGCGCTGGCGGTGCAGGCCGGCGACACGATCCACGGCCTCGCCCACGACCCCGACGAGGGATGGGTCGTCGTCGAGAGCCGGGAGGCGGGCGACCCCGAGGACCTGGCGGCCGTCCGCGACGCGCTGAAGCGCCGGGAGGCAACGCGTGTAGACGACGGCGACACTGCCGGCGACGACCGTGACACCGCTGGCGACAGTACCGACGACGACCGCGATACCACCGGTGACGCGGCGGGCGACGGGATCGGGACGGACGGGGGCGGCGGGACTGGCGGTTCCGGGAACGTGCGGTAGCTCCCCACGCCCCGGTTGCGCCGCGTCGGCCGGTTGCCGTCGGTGATCCGGTTCGGATCCGAACTGCTTTATATCGAGGCGACCTCAGTGGATCTATGGCTGTCGAAGAGACCCGAGCGACGGAGTCGCTCGACGCGGGCCCGTGCCCCATCGTCGACGCGCTCGAACAGATCGGATCGCGATGGCGACTGGTCGTGTTACACGACCTCCAAGACGGCGAGAAGCGGTTCAACGAGCTGAAGCGCTCCACGGACGCGAGCGCGCGAACGCTGTCGCGGGTGCTCGACGACCTCCGGGAGATGGAGTTCGTCGAGAAGCGCATGGAGCCGGACGCGCCCGTCGCGACGTTCTACTCGCTGACGGCGAAAGGCGAGTCGCTCTCCCCGGTGTTCGAGGAGGTCGAGTCCTGGGCCGGCGAGTGGCTCGACGCCTGCTCGGAGTAGCGACCGACGCCGGCGGCGTCGGCTCGCCCCAGGGCGCCTCCCGGGGCGCGAACCGCCGGGGTTTATTCGCCCGCCGCGGACAGTTCTCGTGAACCGATGAGTGTGGGGTCCGATCCGGGGCCGGCCGCCCGGCACGAGTCAGCGCCGGGGGACGGACGGGAACCGGACGGGAAGCGGCGGGCGGGACGCCCGCGGAGCGGCCCGTGACCGCCGGGACGCCGGGCGTCGACCGGACGTTCGCGACGGAGCACCTGACCGGCGTCGGCGACGCCCGCGACCTCCCGCTGGCCGACGACTCGGTCGACCTGGTCGTCACCTCGCCGCCGTACCCGATGGTCGAGCAGTGGGACGGGCTGTTCGCCGAGCTGAATCCGGCGGCCGGCGAGGCGCTGGCCGCGGCGGAGGGGGGCGACGCGGCGGCCGCCGAGCGCGCCTTCGAGGCGATGCACGCGGCGCTGTCGCCCGCGTGGGACGAGATCGCGCGGGTGCTCGCGCCCGGCGGCGTCGCCTGCGTCGACGTCGGCGACGCGACGCGCTCGGCGGGCGACCGCTTCCGGCTGTGGGACAACACCGCGCGGGTCGCCGACGCGCTCGCCGACCGGGGGCTCGACCGGCTCCCGGGGGTGCTGTGGCACAAGCCGACCAACTCGCCGACGAAGTTCATGGGAAGCGGGACGCTCCCCCCGAGCGCCTACGTGACGCTGGAACACGAGACGGTGCTCGTGTTCCGCAACGGGGAGCGCCGCTCGTTCGCCCCCGGCGACCCGGCCCGGTACGCCTCGGCGTTCTTCTGGGAGGAGCGCAACCGCTGGTTCTCCGAGTCGTGGGAGGGGCTCCGCGGCGCCGGCCAGGCGCTGGACCCGGCGGCGCCGCGCGAGCGGTCGGCGGCGTTCCCGTTCGAGCTTCCCTACCGCCTGATCTGCATGTACTCGACGTACGGCGACAGGGTGCTCGACCCGTTCTGGGGGACCGGGACGACGACGCTGGCGGCGATGGCGGCGGGCCGGGACTCCGTCGGCGTCGAGCGGGACCCGGGCTTTCTCGACGGGTTCCGCGAGCGAGCAGACGGGTTGCCGGCGCTGTCGCGCGAGCGGGCGCGGCGCCGGCTGCGCGACCACCGCGCGTTCCTCGCCGACCGCGAGGAGACGCCGGCGTACGAGGCGACCCACCACGACTTCCGCGTCGTCACGAGGCGGGAGCGAGACGTGCGGGTGTACGCGGCGACGGACGTCGCCGCCGCCCCGACCGGCTACCGCGTGCGACACGAGGCGATCGGAGAGTCCGACGGGTAGGGATTCGGGTCGGGACCGAGCCGGGTCCGGCGGCCGCGTCCTCGCCCGCGGTCAGAAGAGTCCGACCGTGTACGACCCGGCGCCGAATAGCCCCAGCGTGACGATCAGGCGCCCGACGCTGCCGACGAACGTCGCGAGCGCGAACCGCCAGTAGTCGCGCTCCAGGACGGCGAACGCGTAGATGGAGATGGTGTCCGGAAAAAAGGGGACACACAGCGCGAGCGCCAGCCCGCCGTAGCCGTACTTGCGAGCAAGCTCCGCCGTCGTGGACTCGGACCACTCGATCACGTCGAACCTGGAGCGCCGGAGCCACTCGACGATCGGGCCCGCCTGCTTGGCCTCCTGCCCGATGTGGAACGCGAACACCGACCCGGCGGCCTTGCCGAGCCCGGAGACGAGCACGATCAGCGCGAGCTTCGCCCACGTCGGGAGTCCCAGTTCGAGGGGGGCCAGGAGGACGACCTCGCTGACGCCCGGGAGCGCGAACGCGATGAGAAACGAGTAGACGAAGATTATCCCCAGCCCGGACCACCCGGTCGCGGTCTCGACGAGCCTAGTCAGCCAGTCGAAGCCGGACCACCACCCGGGGTCGGCCGCGAGGACGAGTGTCGAGAGCACGTCCGCGGCCGGAGCCGGCGGGAGGGGGACGGGACTCACGTCTCCATCGGGGGGGTAGCCGAGAATAAGCGCGGCGGTTCCCGACGGTCGGGTCGTCGCGGTCGGCGGTTCCGGTTCGAGGCGGTGTCCTCGACGCGCTCAGCGCACGTCGTCGAGGATGAGCTTCTGTTCGGTCCGCTTCACCTCGTGTTGCACGTCGCGGACGGCGTCGATGTTCGCGGAGATGCTCGTCACGCCGTTCTCGACGAGGAAGTCGACCATCCGCGGCTTCGAGGCGGCCTGCCCGCAGATGCTCGTGTCGACGTCGAGCTCGCGACACGTCTCGATCACGTCGCCGACGAGCGACAGCACCGTCGGGTGGAGCTCGTCGAACCGGTCGGCGACGTTGCTGTTGTTGCGGTCGACCGCGAGCGTGTACTGCGTCAGGTCGTTCGTCCCGAAGGAGGCGAAGTCGATGCCGCACCCGGCCAGCTCCTCGATGGCGAGCGCGCTCGCGGGCGTCTCGATCATCACGCCCCAGCGGCGCTTCTCCAGGTCGATGCCGACCGCCTCCATGTGGCGCTTGGCGGCCTCGACGTCCTCGGCGTCGTTGACGAGCGGGAGCATCAGCTCGACGTTGTCGTACCCCATCTCGTAGAGGCGCTTGAACGCCGCCAGCTCCTGCCGGAACACGTCAGTCTTGTCCAGCGAGCGCCGAATGCCGCGCCAGCCGAGCATCGGGTTGTGCTCGGTCGGCTCGTCGCTTCCCCCCTCCAGGTCGCGGAACTCGTCGGTCGGCGCGTCGAGCGTCCGGGCGCGCACCGGCCGCGGGTAGAACTCCTCGGCGACCTCGCGGATCCCGTCGACGATCTCCTCGACGTAGGCGTCGGCGCCGTTGTCGGCGATGTACCGCTCGGGGGTCCTCCCGGTCGATAGCACCATGTGCTCGATGCGGAGGAGGCCGACGCCGTCGGCGCCGGTCGCGGCCGCGCGCTCGGCCGCCTCCGGGATCGAGACGTTCACCTTCACCTCCGTCGCGGTCATCGGCTTCACCGGCGTCTCCGGCCGGACCGCCTCGACGGGCTCGTACTCCTCCTCGCCCTGGCCGACCGCTCGCCCGCGGCGGATCGTCCCCTTGTCGCCGTCGATGGTGACGAGCTGACCGTCGGAGAGTTCGGTCGTGGCGGAGCCGGTGCCGACGACGGCGGGCACGCCGAGCTCCCGGGAGACGATCGCCGCGTGGCTCGTCATCCCCCCCTCGTCGGTGACGATGCCGACCGCGCGCTTCATCGCGGGCACCATGTCCGGCATCGTCATCTCCGTGACGATGAGGTCGCCCTCCGCGACCTGGTCGAGGTGGTCCAGCTTCGTGACGACGCGCACCTCGCCGGAGACGATCCCGGGGGAGGCGCCGAGCCCGCCGAGGATCACCTCGTCGTCCTCCGCCGCCGGGGCGCCCGAGCCGTCGGTGGCGCCCGCGGTTCCGGCGACCGAGGCGGGGTCGATCTCGGCGCCGGCGGTCTCGCGCTCGCGCCCCGCCGGGTCCGTCCCCGTGGCGTCCGTCCCGTCGGAGATGGTCGTGATCGGCCGCGACTGGAGCATGTACACCTCGCCCTCGTAGACGGCCCACTCGACGTCCTGGGGCGTGCCGTAGTGGTCCTCGACCCGGCGTCCCAGCTCGACGAGCCGCTCGATCTCCCCGTCGCCGAGGACGCGCTCCTCGCGCCTCTCCTCGGGAACGTCGCGGGTGACGGTCTCGCCCGTCTCCGTGTCCTTCTCCATGAGGATCTTCTTGTCGGCGACCGTCACCTCCTCGACCTCGCTCGTCTCCCGGTCGACGACGTAGTTGTCGGGGGAGACGGAGCCGGAGACGACGGCCTCGCCCAGTCCCCACGCGGCCTCGACGATGATCTCCGGCTCGCCCGTCGAGGGGTGGGAGGTGAACATCACGCCGGACTTCTCGGCGTCGACCATCCGCTGGACGACGACCGCGATGTCGACCTCGCTGTGAGGGAAGTCCTTCCGCTGGCGGTAGTAGATGGCGCGCTGGGAGAACAGCGACGCCCAGCACTCCTTCACGCGCTCCAGCAGCGCCTCCTCGCGGACGTTGAGGAACGTCTCCTGCTGGCCGGCGAAGGAGGCGTCGGGGAGGTCCTCGGCGGTCGCCGACGAGCGGACGGCGACGAACGCCTCCTCGCCGTCGCCCATCGAGCGGTAGGCGTCGAGGACCTCCACCTTCACCGACTCGGGGAGCTCGGTGCCGAGGATGAGATCGCGTGCGGTCTCCTCGGCCTCGCGCAGCGCCGCGGAGTCCTCCGGGTCGATCTCCATCGCGGCGAACAGTTCCTCGTCGATGCCGGCCTCCTCGATGAACGTCCGGTACGTCCCCGCGGTCACGACGAACCCCGGCGGAACCGGGAGGCCGGCGCCGGTCAGCTCGCCCAACGAGGCCCCTTTCCCGCCGACAGTGTCCAGGTCGTCGGCGGAAACGTCGTCCAGCCAAAGTACAGCCATTTCGTACGGGAAGCGTCCGAGGACGCGACCAAGGGTCCGAGCCGGTCGCGGCGTCCGTCGAGCCGGGACCGCGGGGTTTTCGACGCCGCCGCCTCGACTGCGGGTATGAGCGGTTCCGCCGACCCGGACGACGGCCCCGACGCGGCCGGCCGCGCCGCGCCGGAGGAGCCGCCCGCGGAGCCGTACCTCGCGGCCGCCGCGGCCGACCGCTGGGACGTGCTCCGCTACGAGGACGGTCCCGGCCCCGTCCATCGGGTCGTCCCCGCCGGCGCCGGCTCGGAGATCGTCACCACCTACACCCGCCGGACGCGCTCCCGCCGGCGTATCCTGCTCGCGTCCGTCCCCGTCGCCGCGGTCGGCCTCCCGGCCGCGGGCTGGCTGCTCGCGGGTGTGCCCGGCATCGTCGCCGGCGCCCTCCTCGCGGCCGTCACCGCCGCGGTGATCGTCCGCCGTCACGTCGCCGCTCCCGCCCCCGGCGACGGCGACGCGGTGCCGGCGGTCGTCGACGCGAGCGTCCCGGCCGGGACCGCGCGCTCGTACGGGCTGGAGAACGCCGAGGTCGTCGACGAGGCGGAGGCGTACCTCGACGCGACGCCCGGAGCCGCCCCGGATCGCTCGCCCGAGGCGGCGCTTGAGGCGGCCGAGGAACGGTAGACGGCAGTCGCGTCCCGGGGCGAAGCCGACGGGCGCTACGCCTCGATGATCTCGTCGTCGTCCCCCTCGGGGACGCGGACCCGACCCTCGAACGACGTGACGGCGTCGCCCCCGACGACCGGCCTCGCCCCGGTCGCGCGGACGCGGACGACCCCCGGCCGGTCGACGTAGTGGCCCTGCTCGAACACCATCTCCGTCGGCGTCCCGGACTCCGCCCCGTCGTCGCCGGTATCGCCGCCGCTGAACGCCGCGAAGTGGTCGAGGTATGCCCCGCAGGCGCCGCTTGCCGTGCCCGTCACGGGGTCCTCGTCGATGCCGCTTCCGGGAACGAAACACCGGCCGTGGAGCGTCGAGTCGGCGCCGAGCGCGTCGAAGGTGAACGCGTACAGGCCGGCCGCGTCGTGCTCGTCGGCCAGCGTCTCGACCGCGTCGAAGTCGGGGTCCATGTCGCCGAGGTGTTCCAAGAAGTTCACCGGGACGACGAGGAACGGGAGCCCCGAGGTGGCGTACGCGACCGGGAGGTCCGCACCCACGTCGCGGAAGGCGTTGTCGTCGACGCCGAGGACGTCGCCGAGGCGGTCGTAGCCGACGTCGACCTCGTGGACGGTCGGCGCGTTCTGCGTCATCCACACGCGCCCCTCCTCGGTCACCTCGACATCGATGACGCCGGCGTTCGTCTCCAGGGAGTGGGTGCCGGCGTCGATGGCGCCCGTCTCGTACAGCCGGGCGTGGGCGGCGACGGTCGCGTGCCCGCACAGGTCGACCTCTGTGGTCGGCGAGAAGTAGCGCACTCGGCGCTCGGCCGCCGTCGAGGGGCGGAGGAACGCCGTCTCGCTGGCGGCGAACTCCCGGGCGATCGCCTGCATCTGCGCGGCGTCGAGTCCCGCCGCGTCGGGGACGACCCCGGCGGCGTTGCCCGTCGTCGGCTCGGTCGCGAACGCGTCCACGAGCGCGCCCTTCCGGCGGGCCGCCCCCGGCGCGTCCTCCGTGTCGGTCATATGCGCCACTCCGGTCGGCCCCGACTAAACACCCGGTGGTCGGGGCGCGGCGCCGGCGGGTTCCGGGTCGAGGGGTCGCTCCCCGGTCCCGTCAGCCGTCGGCGCCGTCGGCGTCGCCGACCTCGCGGTGGACGGCGTCGCCGGCCTCCGGGAGCACCGGCCCGCCGACGGCGACGTCGCTCCCGCGGCGGTCGTACACCTCGGCGGAGGGGAGGCAGGTGTCCCGGCCGTACAGGTCGGCGGCACGCTCGGCCGCGGTCGAGTGGACGACCGCGCCCAGCTCGACCTGGGCGATGCCGCCGGCACACATCGGGCACGGCTCGGTGCTGGTGTACATGATCAGGTCCCGCCGCTGCTCGGGGGAGAACTCCCGTGCGGCTCGGTATGCGAGGGTGAGTTCCGGGTGCCGTCGCACGTCGTCGGCGGTGTTGATAGCGTTGCGTTCCTCCATGACGACGGCGCCGTCGTCGGCGCGGACGAGCAGCGAGCCGTACGGGCCGTCGCCGCGCTCGGCGGCCTCGCGGGCGAGGTCGAGGCTCGAACAGACGTGCGCCTCGTGGTCGAGATCGGCGAATCGGTCCGGCAGTCGGGCTGTCGGCGATGCCATACCGATGGGAGGGTCCCGGCCGTCGTGTACCTGTCGACGGCCGCCGGTGGGGGCCGTTCCAGTTCCCCGTCGCGGGCCTCCCGGTCCCCGGGTCTCGTGGCGACGGTGTGGGGGGTCGGCGCAGGGCATTGACGCGGTCGGCGTCGGCCGTCAGGGGCGTCGGGGGCGTCGGAGGCGTCGCGTGGCCGCCCCGACACCACTAAACGGCCCGTCCGACAGGATGGAGGTAATGACCGAGATACACGAGGGGCAGCGGGTCGCCGTGTTGGCCGACTCGCAGAACCTGTATCACTCCGCCCAGAGCGTCTACTCGCGCAACATCGACTACTCGTCGATGCTGGAGAAGGCGGTGATGGGCCGCGACCTCACCCGGGCGATCGCGTACGTCATCCGCGCGGACTCGCCCGACGAGGAGTCGTTCTTCGAGGCGCTGCGCGACATCGGCTTCGAGACGAAGATCAAGGACATCAAGACGTTCGGCGACGGCTCGAAGAAGGCCGACTGGGACGTGGGGATCAGCCTCGACGCCGTGACGCTTGCGGACCACGTCGACACGGCGATCCTCTGTACCGGCGACGGCGACTTCTCGCGGCTCTGCTCGCATCTCCGCCACGAGGGCGTCCGCGTCGAGGTCGTCGCCTTCGAGGAGTCCGCGGCCACGGAGCTGAAGGAGGCGGCCGACTCCTTCATCGACATGAGCGAGCGGGAGGAGACGTTCCTGCTGTGAGCGGGAGCGCGTCGCTCGCGGACCTCCGGGTCGTCGCCGACTACCAGTTCGGCGCCGGCGCCGGCGACGCGCTGTTCCCGCCCGACGAGGAGCTGTCGGTCCGTCGCTCCACGAGCGGCCGCCCGCGGCAGGTGACCGCCGCCGCCGGCCGCGTCGTCTCCTACGGCGTCGACGGGCGGTTCACCCTCGGCGTCGAGGGGGGCCGTCGCCTCCGGTCGGCGCTCCCGCATCCGGAGTACAGCGTCGTCGTCGGCGACGAGTCCGCCCCGTTCGTCCGCGACGGGAAGAACGTGTTCGCGAAGTTCGTCGCCGACGTGGGCGCGGCCGTCCGCCCCCGCGACGAGGTGGTCGTCGTCCACGACGACGGCACCGTGCTCGCCGTCGGCCGCGCGGAGCTCTCGGCCGCGGAGATGCGCGACTTCGACTCGGGGATGGCGGTGAAGGTGCGCGCGGGCGCCGACTGAGGCGCCGTCGCCGGTCGGTCCGGCCGCCGACCGAGCGTCCCGTGGCCGTCGCGTCCCTCAGACGACCGCCGCCAGCCACCCAACGAGCGCGCCGCCGTTGACGAACGGGAGGCCGGCGTGGATCCCGCGGCGGCGGTGGACGAACACCTGGAGCACGAGGAGGCCGACGAGCGAGCCGACCAGCGGCGCGAGGACGGGCGCCGACCCGAGGATCGAGCCGACCGGGACGACGCCGGTCGCGCCGAGGGCCGGCGACTCCGCCACGGCGACACTCGCGGTGAGCATCGCGGGGAACAGGGCGTCGCCGGCGCCCAGCAGCGTCGCGGCGGGCGTGCCGGGTCCCTCGACGCGCGGTTCGCCGTCGTCGTAGCCGTCGTCCGTCGGGACGACGAACATCGAGGGGATCCGGAGGGTCGCGCTCGCGTCGGCCATCTCGCCCATGTGCCCCGAGCCGTACACCGCGTAAGCGTCGTAGCCGGCGGCGACGACGAGCGCCCCGGCCACGTACGCGGGATCGAGGCTCGCGCCGAACAGGCCGGCACCGCCGGCGACCGCGACGACCGCGACGGCGTTGCGGACGGCGGGGCGGGGGGCCAGCCACGCCAGCAGCGTGCCGACGCCGGCGGCGACGGCGCCGCCGACGCCGCCGAGGAACGCCGAGAGGGCGAACCACTGCGCGGCCGCCACCGAGGCGAGCATCGCCACGCGCACGACCCGGCGACTCCGGTCGAAGCGGACGACCGCGAGCGACAGCGCGGTGCCGACGACCAACCCGAGCACGAGCGGAACCAGCGCGTCGCCGCCGTCGCCGTAGCTGACGCCGGCGCCCGCGAGCCGCGGGGCGACCGCGATCGCCAGCAACTGGGCGGCCAGAAACAATGCGCCGACGCCGAGGGCGCCCCGGACGCGGGGGTCCGCGAGCGCGACCGCCCGGTCGCCCGGCGCCCCCGTCGAGGAGCGGTCGCGGTCTCGGGGCCGGCTCACAGGTACGACGCGACGCCGAGCGCGCTGACCAGCGGGACGCCCGCGAGGACGGAGCCGACGAGGTAGCCGCCGATGGCGCCGCCGTTGAGCAGGGGTAAGCCGGCGTGCGCGCGCCCCTTCAGCACCATGCGGAGCAGCACCCCGAGCCCGACGAACGTGCCGACGATCGACAGCAGCGTCGGCAACCCCATCGCGGGGACGACCGGCAGACGGTAGGCGGGCGCGGGCGACCAGAACGCCGCGGAGGCGGCCATCACCGCCGGCATCACCGCGTCTCCGAGGCCGACGAAGAACACCTCCCGCTCGTCGGCGTCGGTGCCCTCGGTCGCGTCGTCGGGCACCCCCTCCGACAGCAGCGAGTACGACCACGACAGCGGGACGACGAGCACGACCGGGATGTTGAGGTCGAGGACGCCGTCCGCGAGGTCGAGCATGTGCTCGGTGCCGTACACCGACACCGCGTCGTACACGGCGAGCACCGACAGGAGAACGATCGCCGGCAGGAGGCCGAAGGAGATGCCGAACAGTCCCGCCGCGCCCGCGCCCATCAGCGCGCCGGCGGCGTCGATGACGTACCACTCCGGATACGAGAGCAGCGCGACCGCGACGACGCCGGACGCCGCGAGCGCGGCCGTCCCGGGGAGGAACACCGAGAAGACGTACCACGAGAGCATCGCCGAGGCGCCGACGATGACGAGTCGCACCGCCCAGTCGAACTCGTAGCGGAACGCCGCCAGCATCAGCGCCGTGACGACGAGGATCGCGCCCAGATACAGCGCGGAGTTGGTCGGGTTCTGTGGGTCCTCGACCGTCTGGTAGCCCGCCGCCTCGAAGGTGGGCGCCAGCGAGACGGCGCCGACGTGGACGACGAGGAACAACAGCCCGGCGAGGAGGACGCCGCGCGCTGCGCGTGCGTTCATCGGCCGCGGCTTCGGAGGGGTGGCGTTTGGCGGTTGTGGTTCCGGTCGGCGACACGATCTCCCCGGGAACGCGGGCGTTCGCCGATTCCGTATCGCGGTGAAGGATTTATCAGCGCGGGCGGCGTATCGTGGGTGTGAGAACGTGATCCGTTCGGGATCGGCCGTCTCGGGCCGTCTCGTGCGTCGTCCCTCCGTCTGACGCGGGTTTATATCGGTGCGGCTACGTGGCCGTGTATGGGAAATCGGGTCGAGGACCTGGAAACGCAGGTCGCCGAGCTGCAGGCCGCGGTCGACGGGCTCACCGAGGAGCTGATCGAGGCGAAAGAGCGCATCTCCCAGCTCGAGGAGGGGGCCGCCGTCGAGGCGGAGCCGGCGCGGGACCCCAACCCCAACGCCGAGTTCGTCCCCAACGAGTCGGCGACCGCCGCCGGAGACGGCGCGGACGACTCGCCGGCGGCCGACGACGCTGAGACGGCGGTCGACGGCGCCGACGCCGAGGTCGCCGAGGAGTCCGACTCCTCGGACGACGACTCCGACGACATCATCGTCGCGTAATCCACCCCGGGACGCCCTCGGAGCGGGGCGTCGCCGCGGACACACACCACGCTCCCGACACACGCATGCACATCACCGAACTCGTCTTGGACGACTTCAAGAGCTTCGGGCGGCCGACGCGGATCCCCTTCTACGAGGACTTCACCGTCATCACGGGGCCGAACGGGTCGGGCAAGTCGAACATCATCGACGCGGTGTTGTTCGCGCTCGGGCTCGCCCGCACGCGCGGCATCCGCGCGGAGAAGCTCACCGACCTCATCTACAACCCCGGCTTCGAGGACGGCGAGGGGCCGTCCGGCGAGCGGGAAGCAAGCGTCGAGGTCGTCCTCGACAACGGCGACGGCACGCTCGACCGGTCGCAGGTGGTGAGCGCCGCCGGCAGCGAGAGCGTCGGCGACATCGACGAGATCACGATCAAGCGCCGGGTGAAGGAGACCGACGACAACTACTACTCCTACTACTACCTGAACGGGCGCTCGGTCAACCTCTCGGACATCCAGGACCTGCTCGCGCAGGCCGGCGTCACCCCGGAGGGGTACAACGTCGTCATGCAGGGCGACGTGACCGACATCATCAACATGACCCCCCACGAGCGACGGGGGATCGTCGACGAGATCGCGGGCGTCGCCGAGTTCGACGCGAAGAAGGAGGACGCCTTCGGCGAGCTGGAGACCGACGAGCGCGAGACGGCCCTCCAGTACCAGGGCCTGCGCGACGAGCGGGAGGAGTACGAGGGGTACCTGAAGGCGGCCGAGCTGGAGGAGAAACGCGCCGACCTCGCGGAGACGCGGGAGACGATGGACGAGCGCGAGGCCGAGCTGGCGGAGCTACGCGCGGAGCTCGACGAGCGACAGTCCCGCGTCGACGACCTCGACGGGGAGCTGGCGGAGCTGAACCGCGAGATCGAGCGGAAGGGCGAGGACGAACAGATCGCGATCAAAGCCGAGATCGAGGAGATCAAAGGCGACGTCTCCCGGCTGGAGGGACAGATCGAGACCCAGCGCGAGCGCGTCGAGGAGGCCGAGAGCGACCGCCGGGAGGCGTTCGTCGCCATCGACAAGAAGGACGAGGAGATCGACGCGCTGGAGGCGGACATCCGGGAGGCGAAAGTCGAGAAGGCGAACCTGAAGTCGACGCTGACGACGAAGCGGTCGGACCTGGCGGAGGTGCAGGCGGAGATCGACAGCGTCGACACCGAGTACGACGAGCTGAAGGCCGACCTCGCGGAGCGAAAGGAGACGCTGGAGGAGCTGAAAGCCGAGAAGAACGAGCTCCAGCGCGAGAAGGACCGCCTGCTCGACGACGCCCGCCGTCGCTCCAACGAGATCGGCGACCTTGAGGACGAACTGGAGGAGACGCGGGAGGCGATCCCCCAGCTCTCGGAGCGCGTCTCGAACCTCCACTCGGAGCTCGACAAGGCCGAGAAGAACAAAGCAAGCATCGACGGCGTCATCGAGAAGCTCCGCGGGGAGAAGCGCGAGCGCGAGGCCGACCTGGAGCGCGTCGAGGAGGACATCCGCGAGAAGCAACAGGAGTACTCGACGCTCGAAGCCCGCGCGGGCGAGGGGGGCGACACCTCCTGGCCGCGGGCGGTGACGACGGTGACGAACGCGGAGTTCTCGGGCGTTCACGGCCCGGTGGGCGAGCTCGGCTCGGTGCCCGGCGAGTACGCCACGGCGTGTGAGACGGCGGCCGGCGGCCGGCTGGCGAACGTCGTCGTCGACGACGACGGCGTCGGCTCCGACTGCATCGACTACCTGAAGCAGCGCAACGCCGGCCGCGCGACGTTCCTCCCGATCTCGGAGATGGACGACCGCGGCCTCCCGTCGAAGCCGAACGACCCCGGCGTCGTCGACTTCGCGCGCAACCTCGTCGACTACGACGCCGAGTACGAGGGGATCTTCTCGTACGTGCTCGGGTCGACGCTCGTCGTCGAGGACATGGACACCGCCAGACACCTGATGGGGAACTACCGGATGGTGACGCTGGACGGCGATCTCGTGGAGAAGTCGGGCGCGATGACCGGCGGCTCCGGCGGCGGCTCCCGCTACTCCTTCTCGAAGTCCGGGAAGGGGAAGCTGGAGCGGGTCGCCGAGGCGATCCACGAACTGGAGGACGAGCGCCAGGCGCTCAGATCGGAGATCGCTGACCTGGAGTCGGATCTGGAGGACGCCCGCTCGCGCGCCGCCGACGCCGCCGAGCAGGTCCGCGACATCGAGTCCGACGTCGAGCGCGCCGAGGAGAGGCGCGAACAGCGGGAGGGCCGGATCGAGGAGCTGGAGGAGCGCCTCGACGAGATCCGCGCACAGCGGGAGTCGGTCGACGAGGAGATGACGGAGCTGGACGAGGAGATCGCGGCCGACGACGAGGAGATCGCGACCGTCGAGGCGGAGATCGAAGAGCTGGAGTCGGAGCTGGCGGACTCAAAGATTCCGGAGCTGTCCGCGGAGGCCGACGAGATCCGCGCGGAGATCGACGACGTCGAGGCGCGAATGGACGACATCGACGGGGAGCTGAACCAGCTCCAGCTGGAGAAGCAGTACGCCGAGGACGCCATCGACGACCACCACGAGACCGTCGAGGAGGCGCAGGCGAAGAAGGCCGAGGCCGAGGAGCGGATCGCCGGGTTCGAGGCCGAGATCGAGGAGAAAGAAGCCGCGCTGGAGGAGAAGCGCGACGCGATCGCGGAGCTGGAGGAGGAGCTCGCGGACCTCAAGTCGGAGCGCGAGGAGGTCAAAGAACGGCTCCGCGAGGCGAAGTCCGAGCGCGACGACCAGGAGGCGGCCGTCGAGCGTGTCGTCTCGAAGCTGGAGTCGCTGCGGGAGACGGCCGAGCGGCTGGAGTGGGAGATCGACTCCCTGGAAGAACAGGTCGGCAGCTACGACCCCGCGGCGGTCCCCGACCACGACACCGTGGAGGCGGAGATCGACCGGCTGAGCGCGGAGATGGAGGCGCTGGAGCCGGTGAACATGCTCGCGATCGAGGAGTACGACGACGTGGAGTCGGAGCTCGACGACCTGCAGGAGCAGCGGGACGTGCTGGTCGAGGAGCGCGAGGCGATCGAGGAGCGCATCGACCGCTTCGAGGCGCAGAAGCGAGCGACGTTCATGGACGCCTTCGAGGCGATCGACGAGCAGTTCACCGAGATCTTCCAGCGGCTCTCCGCGGGGACCGGCGAACTCGTGCTCGAAGAGCCCGAGGACCCGTTCGAGGGCGGGCTGACGATGAAAGCGCAGCCGGCGGACAAGCCGGTCCAGCGGCTGGACGCGATGTCGGGCGGCGAGAAGTCGCTGACGGCGCTGGCGTTCATCTTCGCCATCCAGCGGCACAACCCGGCGCCGTTCTACGCGCTCGACGAGGTGGACGCGTTCCTCGACGCGGTCAACGCCGAGCGCGTCGGCGAGATGGTCCACGACCTCGCGGGCGAGGCGCAGTTCGTCGTCGTCAGCCACCGCTCGGCGCTGCTGGAGCGCTCCGAGCGTGCCATCGGCGTGACGATGCAGTCGGACAACGTCTCCGCTGTGACGGGGATCCAGCTGAACGACGACGGCGAGCCGCTGCCGGAGGTGGAGGCCGATGATTGAGACGCCGGGCGACGCGCTCCCGGACCCGCCGGACGGCGCCGACGACGGCGAGGTCGAGCCCGTCGAGGTGCTGGTCAACCTCGCGGAGGAGGGGGAGATCGATCCGTGGGACATCGACGTCGTCGAGGTGACCGACGCGTTCCTCGCCCGCCTCGACGAGGCCGACCTCCGGACCGGAGGACGCGCGCTGTTTTACGCGAGCGTCCTGTTGCGCATGAAGTCCGACGACATGCTCGCGGCGGACGACCCCGACGAGACCGAACCGGAGCCGGAGCCGTGGGAGGCCGCCTTCGAGGGCGGCCGCGGCGCGCCCGGGGACGCCGACCCCGCGGACGACGGCTTCGACCCGGTGGACGCGCTGGAGGCGGAGATGGACCGCCGGCTCGAACGCAAGAGTACGCGCGGGTCGCCGGAAACGCTGGACGAGCTGGTCCACGAGCTCCGCGAGGCCGAGCGCGACACCTGGTGGAAAGAGTCCCGGGAGTACGACACCAGCGAGTCGCCGCGGGGGTTCTCCCGGGGGACACAGACCCTGGAGTACCGCGACGCCGACGACCTCCGCCGGGAGGGCGAGCCGGGCGAGGACGACGTGACGGGGACGACCCACGAGGAGGACATCGAGACCGTCATCGAGGACGTGCGCGTCCGGCTCCGCCCGCAGTACGAACGCGGCCGCGCGGAGGTGCTGTTCCGGGAGGTGTCCGATGTGGGCGACACCCCCGTCATGACGTATCTCGCCCTGCTGTTCCTCGCTCACCGCGGGGAGATCACGCTGAAGCAGGACGACCTGTTCGGCGACCTGTGGGTGCGTGACGCCGGCGTCGCCGGCGCGGGTGAGGAGGCGATCGCGGACTGATCGGTCCGCGGGACCGGCTACGACCCCGAGCCGTCGGCTCCCGCGGGGCGATCGCCGTCGATCAGCCACCTCGTGACGCCGACGGCGAGGCCCGCCCCCACGCTGGTCATGACCACGACCGCCTGAGGCTGGCCGAACAGGAGGTGATTGATCGGCGTGAACAGGACGCCGAACGCGATCGAGAAGACGATCGCGACTCCGATCGGCCCGGTCACGGCGGCTCTCGTGTTCATGTAATGAGGGAGCCCGCGATCGGTCGTAACGTTTGTGGCGGCTCCGACGGCACGATCAGCACCCGTAGAGTTCGCCGCAGATCTGTTCGGTCGTCCAGTCGGCCCCACAGCCCGTCCCGGTTGCCGACTCGTTGTACAAGGTGACGAGTCCACAGAACGCGGAGACAACTGCTCCAGCCGCGACTCCCGCAGGCGGGGACACCGCAACGGAGGCGACGATCAGGCTGTACGCGACGCCACAGCCGACGGCGCAGATCACGTTACCAACACCATCACAGAACGTACACAGGCTGCTGGCCTGTGTCGTGACGGTGCCCGTGGCTTCCGTCTCTTCCGGGTCGAGCAGTACCGTTCCGTCCTGTGCGAACACCTCATCGGTATGAGCGACGATCTGGTCGTTCTCGGACCGGTAGGTCGTGACGCTCTTGTCATAGCCGGTCTGGAACGTCTCACTGACCGTCGCATACGCCTCGGCGACTTCTCCCTCCTCGATACGGTACGTGACGTCGCCGGCTACCTCGATACCGTCGCCGCGCCCTGCCTTACTCGCTCCCGTGAACGTCAGCGGCGCGGTCAGAAAGTACGAGTTCGTTACCCGGCGATGTTTGCTTTGGATCCGGTGGGCGACCGAGGAACTGATATCGGGCTTGGCGCTCCAGTCCTCCTGCAGCCGTCGTTTGACTTGCCGATGAACGGGTGACGAGCGTGCCGTCGCTCTGAGCTTGTTCCGATTCGCTCCCTCAGCCTCGCTGACTTCCACGGGCCCATCGCTAACCGCGTGTGCGGTTCCGCTGAGGGTACCAGTCGCCGATACGCCGACAGTTCCGGCTGCGAGACCCTTGAGGATCCGCCGCCGGTTCATATCGTTTGACACGGTAGTTAGTTGTGCACACCAAATATGATATTAACTAAATGTACCAGTGATATATTTTTGCAAGCAAGTTGTGCCTCGGATACATCTGTTCGGTGGATTACTTGATAGTGATCTATTGCACTTGGATATAATTATACCTTTTTCGGTAGAAATATCACGGGTTGTTGTAAGCTGTTACCATGCTCCGGAGCCTGCTTGCCGACGTACGTGATCCGAGGTACACTGGTGAAAACCGATGTCTCCCCTGTACGCTCGTGAACAGTGTACTCGCGGTCTGCATCGTGGCAACCGTGGCACTTCGTTCGCTCCCCGTGGCGGCTCTCGTTCTCGTCGGATCCATGGCCGCGATCGGCCTCAAGGGATATCTCATTCCCGGAACACCGGCAGTTACGAAGAGGTATCTCCCCGACACAATGCTGGAGTGGTTCGGAAAGAACCCGGAGCCGAACGTCCGAAACGGACTGAGGCCGACCGACGGCGACGACCGTTCCGAGGCCGATCTCACGACGGCTCTGACCCGAGCAGGGGTCCTCGAACCATGCGAGACCGACGATGACCTTTGTCTTGCCCCTGCGGTCGAGGAGGTGTGGCGGAAGTACCTGTCGTCAATCGACACAGCGACGTGTGTGGAGGTGAGTAGGATCACTGGTGAGAAGGATGCCGATTATCGGCTGGCGGACCATGGGGACGGAGTGATCGTGAAACACGACGACGACGTGGTGGGGGTCTGGCCGTCGAAAGCGGCCTTGGCGGCAGACGTGTCGTGTGCGCAAATGCTCTCAGAGGTCTACCCTAGATGGGACCGGGCGAACCTGGACGAACGTGCCAGTCTGCTCCGAGGGCTCCGTCTGTTTGTTCCGGTCTGTCCGACGAACGGCGGGCCGGTGGAGATGGACGAGGAGCGCGTCGAATCGTGTTGTGGGGCTCAACAGGTGGTTACGATTACATGTTCCGACACCGGTGACAGACTGTTCGAGCGGCCGCTTCCCGAGTGACCGGACGAATCATAGTCGAAGCTGACCCAGCGAGATCCGGCTCGTCCTCCGGCCGCGACGGTCGCGGCTCCAGACGCCTCAGCCGTCCAGATACTCGTCCACGAAGATCCCCACCCGCTCGCGGGTCTCCTCGGGCACCGCCTCGGCGGGCGTGTTGATCGTCCCCTCCAGCGATCCGTGGGCCTCACAGTCAATCCCGTCGGGGAACGTGCGGACCGCCTCCTCGACGGTCTCCTTGATGGCCTCCTCGTTGGCGGCGGCGTTCGAGAGCACCTCCTCCAGGGTCACCTCCGCGTCCTGCTTCCACACATCGAAGTCCGTGACGCCGGCGACCGTCGCGTACGCCATCTCGGCCTCGCGGGCGAGCTTGGCCTCCGGGATCGCGGTCATGCCGACCAGGTCCCACCCCTGCGAGCGGTAGAACTCCGACTCCGCCCGCGTGGAGTACTGCGGCCCCTCGATGCAGACGTACGTCCCCTCCTCGACCACGTCGGCCTCGGAGTCGAGGCCGTCGAGCGCGCGCTCGGCCGACGCCGCGAGGTGGTCGGCGAGCTTCGGGGAGTAGGGTCGCGTGAACGGCTGGTGGACGACGATCCCGTCGCCGAAGAAGGAGAGGTCGCGGCGCTTCGTGCGGTCGTAGATCTGGTCCGGGATCACGAGCGTTTGCGGCGGTAACTCCTCTCTGAGCGATCCCACGGCGTTGCTGGCGATGACGTACTCGACGCCCGCCTGCTTGAGCGCGTGGACGTTCGCCTTGTACGGCAGGTCCGTGGGCGAGCGCTGGTGGTCCGGGCCGTGGCGGGGGAGGAAGACGACCTCCCGGCCGGTGTCGCCGAACTCGCCGATCTCGAGCGGCGCGGAGGGGTCGCCGAAGGGGGTCGACACCGCCTCTGTGCGGGTGTTCCGGAGCGGGAGCGCCTCGTAGATGCCGCTGCCGCCGACGAAGCCGATGGTCATTCGTGGCTCACGATCCGGCGGTTCCGGGTAAATGCGTACGGATCCGCGGACGGTCCGACCGCCCCGGCCGCTCCGGTCGACCCGAGAACGGGTTCTCCCGTCGCTGGAACAGATCCACACCCCTTTGTGCGCCGCCGCGGGAGAACGGGCGAGCCATGCTACTCGCCGGAACCGTCGTCGCCGACGCCGAGACGGTCGTCGAGGACGGCGCGGTCGTCGTCGAGGGCGACCGGATCGCCGCCGTCGGCGACGCGACCGACCTCGCGGAGCGGTACCCCGACCACGAGCGCCACGAGTTCGGGATCATCGCGCCCGGCGCCGTCGGCGCACACGTCCACTCGGTGCAGTCGCTCGGCCGCGGCATGGCCGACGACGTCGCGCTGCTGGACTGGCTGAACGACCACGTCCTCCCGATGGAGGCCGGCCTCGGCGCCGAGGGCATGCGCCTCGCGGCCGAACTCGGCTACCTGGAGTGCATCGAGTCCGGCGTCACGACCGTCGTCGACCACCTCTCGGTCCACCACGCCGACGAGGCGCTCGCGGCGGCCGTCGAGTCGGGCATCAGAGCGCGTGCGGGGAAGGTGCTGATGGACACGAACGCACCCGACGGCCTGCGACAGGACGCCGAGTACGCGCTCGCGGAGTCGGAGGCGCTGATCTGGAACTACCACGGCGCCGACGAGGGCCGGATCCGCTACGCCATCACGCCGCGGTTCGCGGTCACCTGCACCGAGGAGTGTCTGCGCGGCTGTCGCGAACTCGCGGACGCGTACGACGGCGTCCGCATCCACACCCACGCCGCCGAGAACGCCGACGAGGTCGGCGTCGTCGAGGAGCGCACCGGCCGGCGCAACGTCGAGTTCCTCCACGATGTGGGGCTCACCGGCGAGGACGTGATCCTGGCCCACTGCGTCCACACCGACGAGCGCGAGCGCGAGATCGTCGCCGACACCGGGACGCACGTCACGCACTGCCCCTCCTCGAACATGAAGCTCGCTTCCGGAGTCGCTCCCGTCGAGGATTACCTCGCACGCGGCGTGAACGTCGCCCTCGGCAACGACGGCGCTCCCTGCAACAACACGCTCGACCCGTTCACGGAACTGAAGCAGGCCAGCCTGCTCGCGAAGGTCGACGCCGCCGACCCCACGGTCGTCGACGCGTCCACCGCGTTCCGGATGGCGACTCGGGCGGGCGCACGGGCCGCGGGGTTCGAGCGCGTCGGCGCGCTGCGGGAGGGGTGGAGGGCGGACGTGATCGGGATCGACACGAACCCGACGCGCGCGACGCCGATCCACGACCCCGTGAGCCACCTCGTGTTCGCCGCCCACGGCGACGACGTCCGGTTCACGATGGTCGACGGCGACGTGTTGTACGATGAGGCCGACGGGAGACATCGGACGCTCGACGCCGACCGGATCCGGCGGGAGGCGGCCGCGTTCGACGTCCCCGGCGTCGAGTGACGACCGGGGTTACGCTCGCGCCGACCGCGCTGCCTCGGCCGGCTCGACGTCCGTCCGGGTGAACTCCGGAACGTCGTCGCCCGTGATCCGATCGACCGGACGCCACTCGACGGCGGCGACCTCCTCCGGGGCGGCCGGGCGCGCCTCGCCCGCGGCGTGGGGCGCGAGGCAGACGACGTTCAAACACGGCTCGCCGGTGTCCAGTTCGAACACGCCGCTCGTGACGACGCGCACGTCGCGCACCTCGACGCCGACCTCCTCGCGGAGCTCCCGACGGGCGGTCGACTCGACGGCGCCCGCCTCGGGCGTGTCGCCCGGCTCCGTCTCCACCGTCCCGCCCGGCAGTCCCGGCAATCGGGGGCGTGCTCCTCGGTCGCGCCGCGTTCGATCAGCAGGTACTCCGGGTCGCCGTCGCGGAGGCGGTACACCGCGGCGTCGACGTTGACGACGTAGCTGTCGGCCATACGACCGAACGCGCGGCGGTCCCGAAAGCCGTTGTGTCCCCGTGTTCCGTGGTATCACGGAGGGGGAGAGGGGGCGCCCGACCGCCGACTCACACGATCAGCCCGCCCTCCAGCAGCGCGATCAGTCCGGTGAGGACGGGGATCGACGCCAGCGTCGTCACGAAGATCACGGTGCTGACGTACTCGGGGACCGAGACGCCGCCGACCTCCAGGTCGCCGGCGAACTCGCCGACGAGGATGAGCGGCGTCACCGCCGCCGGGGTCGCCGATTCGAGGACGAACACGCGCGCGACCGTCGCGTCCCCGAAGCCGACCGCGACGGCGATAGCGACCGCGACCGCGGGGGCGACGCCCATCTTCAGGACCGACGGCGTCGCCGCCTGCGATAGCGCCGAGGCGTAGTCGGTGCGCGACAGCTGGATACCGAGGATGAGCAGCATGACCGGGATCGAGGAGTCGCCGACGAGCTTGAGCGTCCGCATGGCGGTGCCGTCGGCCGGGGGGACGAGTCCGAGCGCCCGCGCGCCCAGCGCGACCGGGACGGCCCACACCAGCGGGATGCGGACCACCCGTCGGACGCCCCGGAGGCCGCCGCCGCCGCCGGCGCGGGAGGCGACGTAGACGCCGACGGTGTACATGAGCATCGCCTGGACCGCGAGGTACAGCACCGCGACCGCGCGGCCGCCCTCGGGGAACGCGAAGTCGGACAGCGGGATCCCGTAGTTGCCGCAGTTGGGGAACGTCGCCGCGAGCACGAGCGCCGAGCGGCGCGGCTCGGACTCGCCGAGCAGGCGGCCGACGCCCTCCGCGATGACGACCATGCCGACGATGTAGGCGGTGACCGCGGCCGTCATCCTGAGGATCGTCCCGCCGGAGAAGGAGGCGACCGCGAGGCTGTGGAACACCAGCGCCGGCGCGAGCACGTAGACGACGACGGTGTTCAGCGGGCCGGGGTCGACGTCGCCCGACCGACCGAGTCCGAACCCCACGGCCGCGATGACGACGATGGGGAGCACCGCGCCGGCGAAGACGTCGAGCAGCGCCACGCCCGGCGATGCCGCGTGGACGGGCAAGAGCGGTTCGGCTCCGGCAGCCGAGACGCCGGCGCGGAGGCCGGCGAGACGGCCCTGCGGCGCTACCGACCGCCGTCGAGCAGGCGGTACCCCTCGTCGGTCTCCCGCACCACGTCCCGGCGCTCCATCTCCCGCAGCACCTCGCCGACGCGGCCGGGCTGGGCGATCTCCATCTCGATACGGTCGATGCCGTGGAGCTCCGCGAGGTAGCGGCGCACGTCCTCCGGGGAGAAGGTCCCCTCGTCGACCTGTTCCATCGCGCCCGACGTGAGGTCGATCATGTCCTCGATGAAGTTCCAGGGGTACACCACCCACGTCCACTCCTCCAGCTGCTCGCCGACGAAGTCCGGCTCGAACTCGGAGGTCCGCAGGAGCTGCAGCGTCGCCGTCTTCACCTCGCCGCAGTCGCGGTCGGTGACGTACTCCTGGGCGCGCTTGATCGAGCCGCCGGTGTCGGCGATGTCGTCGATGATCAGCACGTCCTTCCCCTCCACGCTCCCCTCGGGCATCGGGTATCGCACCGTCGGCTCGCCGGACTCCTCGGCGGTGCCGACGTAGTGTTCCATCTTCAGGCTCGTGAGGTCGTTCAGCCCGAGGAAGTCGCAGATGCACCGTCCGGCGAACCAGCCGCCGCGGGCGAGCGCGACGATCACGTCCGGCTCGAAGTCCACGGCCTTCACCTGCTCGGAGACGTCGCGACAGAGGCCGTAGATGTACTCCCAGTTCGTGACGGTGCAGTCGAAGTCGTCCGGGAGGTCGCTCATTACGTCCGGTGTCGTGGGGGTACCGTCATAAGGGTTTACGGCCGGCTCCGCGGGCGACGCGCGCCGCCGCCACCCGCCGC
>PXRU01000023.1:53467-71299 GCA_003020945.1 Halobacteriales archaeon QS_6_71_20 | reverse complement strand
CGTCGACCCGATCGCCGAGGCGTACGACCGCGGCTACCCCCCCCGCGACGCGCTGGTCGAGGCGCTGCACGCGATGGACTACGAGAAGGACGACTACGACACGCCCCGGGTCGCCGGGATCGTCGAGGCGGACGCCGGCTACGTCGGGATCGTCCGGCGCGACGCGCTGCTCGTGCGGGAGGTTGGCGAGCCACACCTCGTGGCGACCTACGAGGAGGACGAGCCGCGACCCTTTGAGTTCGCGCCGGGGACCGCGGCGGCGGCCGCGGGAGCCGCCTACGACCTCGACTACGAGCACGCCGTCTGTGCCGCCGGCGTACACGTCGGCGAGGGAAGTGTCGAGTACGCGGTCGAAAACGGCGAGGACGAGCGAACGGAGTGAGCGAGTCCTCGGGAAACGGCGGAGCGGTCCTGGGCCGCTCCGCTCACTGAGAACGGCGAGGACGAGCGAACGAAGTGAGCGAGTCCTCGGGAAACGGCGCTACTTCCCGGGCGGCTCCTCCGATCGCGTGATGGGGATCGTGTGCCCGGTCTCGCGCCCGTGTTCGATGACGTACTGACCGGGAAGCTTCTCGACGTTGCTGGTTCGTCATGGCGCCGGGCTTCCGCGTCGCGAGTCCGTCGCCGGACGTAATACCCGGGCGCTCGTTATCCGGCCACATGCGCCTGGGACTCGTCTCGGACGTCCACGGCAACCGCGTCGCGCTGGAGGCCGTTCTCGAGGACATGCCGCCCGTCGACGGCCTGGTCTGTGCCGGCGACGTCGTCGGCTACAACCCCTGGCCCGCGGAGTGCGTCGCCGCGGTGCGCGAGCGCGGGGTCCCGACCGTGATGGGCAACCACGACCGCGCGGTCGCGACGGGGTCGGCGTTCCGCTTCAACTCGATGGCGGCCGCGGGCGTCGACCACGCCCGCGAGTCGCTGGACGACGGCGCGCTCGACTGGCTGGCCGACCTGCCGGACGTGCTGGCCGTCGCGGACGGCCGCGTGGCCGTCGCCCACGGCCACCCCGTCGACCCGGACCGCTACACGTATCCGCGGGAGTTCGCCGGCCGGCTAATCGAGCGCGCGGCCGACCGCCTCGGCGACGACATCGCCGCCTCGGGGCTCGACGCGGTCGTGCTCGGGCACACCCACGTCCAGGGCCACCGCGCGTTCGAGGCGGGCGTCGTCGTCAACCCGGGGAGCGTCGGCCAGCCCCGCGACGGCGACCCGCGGGCGGCGTACGCCCTGCTGGAGCTCGGCGACGACGAGGGGAACGGGGCGGCCGTCGACGAGCGCCGCGTCGAGTACGACGTCGACGCGGTCGCGGACGCGGTGGCGGCGGCGGGGCTGCCGGAGCGGATCGGGAGCCGGCTGTACGAGGGGGAGTGACGCCCGCCGGAGCGTCGGCGGAGCCGTTCGCCGGCGCCGGATCTGCCGGACGACGCGGCACGGGCGGCGACCATTGCGAGAGAGGACAGCGTTAAACACCGACCGGTGTTACCCGGCGGCATGACTCACCGAGACGTCGACGTCCACCGACCGTCCGTAGCCGAGGTGTGCCCGTAGTGCGCGTCGTCGCGAAGTTCGGCGGCACCTCGCTCGGCTCCGGCGATCGCGTCGAGCGCGCCGCCGACTCCATCGCCGCCGCCGTCGAGGCCGGCCACGAGATCGCCGTCGTCGCGAGCGCGATGGGGTCGACCACCGACGACCTCCTCGACGAGATCACCTTCGACGTCGGCGACGACGACCGCGCGCAGATCATCTCGATGGGCGAGCGCACCTCCGTCCGGATGCTGAAGGCCGCGCTCGCCGCCCGCGGGGTGAACGCCGTCTTCCTCGAACCCGGGGCGGACGGCTGGCCCGTCGTCACCGACGAGGTCGGCGAGGTCGACGTCGAGGCGACCCGGGAGTCGGCGGCCGCGCTCGCGGCGCGGATGGACGGCGTCGTCCCGGTCGTCACGGGGTTCCTGGCCGAGACGCACGACGGCGACGTGACGACGCTCGGTCGCGGCGGCTCCGACACGACCGCCGTCATGCTGGGCAGGTACATGGACGCCGACGAGGTCGTCATCGTCACCGACGTGGAGGGCGTGATGACGGGCGACCCCCACGTCGTCGAGGGCGCGCGCAACGTCGCCTCCATCACCGTCGACGAACTGCGGAACCTTTCGTTCCGCGGCGCGGAGGTGATCGCCCCCTCGGCGCTCGTGTACAAGCACGACGACCTCGACGTCCGCGTCGTCCACTACCAGCACGGCGACCTCCTCGGCGGCGGCACCCGGATCGAGGGGAGCTTCCAGAACCTCATCGACATGCGCGAGGGGCCGCTGGCGTGTGTCACCGTCGCCGGGCGGGCGATCCGCAACCGCCCGGGGATCCTCGCGGACCTGTCGGCGGCGCTGCGGGACGACGACATCAACATCGACGCCGTCGCCTCCGGGATGGACTCGGTGACGTTCTACGTCGGCGCGGCCGTCGCCGAGCGCGCGGAGGCGGCGCTCCACGACGAGGTCGTCGTCGGCGACGGCTCGCTGTCGTCGGTCAGCGTCGAGAACGACTACGCCGTCATCCGGGTCATGGGCGGGGAGCTTCCCAACCGCTCGGGCGTCGTCTCCGACATCGTCGGCCCCGTCGCCGAGGCGGGGATCAACGTCCACGACATCATCACCTCCGCCACCTCCGTCGCCATCTTCGTCTCCTGGCCCGACCGCGAGGAGGTGCTGGAGATCGTGCAAGGCGAGTTCTGAGCCGTCGGTGCGACCCGGAGTCGGCGAGGCGGCGACCGCCGGCCCGACGGATTTTAAGTCCACGCGGCCGCAGTCGGGGGACATGGACTACGCGCTCGCCGTCGGCGACACCGAGACCACGATCCCGGGCGGCACCGGAGTGCTGCTGCTCCACCCCAGCATCGGCGAGACCGACCGCATCGACACGGACTTCCTGAAGGCCGACACCGACAACTTCCTCGTCGTCTCCACGAGAACCACCGCCCGCGAGGTCGAACAGAAGCTCGAACACTACGACGTCGACGAGTCGCGGGCGGAGATCCTCGACACCATCTCCGTCGACCGGGGCTACTCCCGGCGCAGTGCCGACCACTACCACTACGTCGCCGCGCCCGACGACCTCGACGGCGTCGTCCGGCAGGTGGAGACGTTCCTCGCCTCCCACGCCGGCAAGCGACGCGTCAGCGTCGACTCGCTCACGGAGCTCGCGTACTACGCCGACGTCGACCGCGTGTACGACGCGGCCGGGTCGACGCTCGACCTGCTCGACGAACACGACGCCGTCGGGCTGTTCCACCTCTCGCGGGAGGTCCACGACGACGCCGACATCGAGCGGTTCCGCGACCGGTTCGACGTCGTGATCGACCTCACCGACGACGGCGACGTGAGCGTCGAGCTCCCGGAGTAGCCGGAGACGCGGCGGGAACTCGAATCGGACTCGGGGCGACCGCGACGGGGTCGGACCCCGGTCGACGACCTACTCGTCGAGCGTCTCGAACGTCTTCTCGGCCCACCGCACCGCGAACGCCGGCCCGTGCTCGCGGTACGCGGCGGTGTCGAGCGCGGCGAACGGCGCGGGGACGTCGAGGTCGTGTTTGATCGCGGCGCAGGCGTACTCCGTCGCCGCGGTGAAGGACAGCTCCCCGTGGGCGACCTCGCCCGAGAGGTCGTCGAGGCGGTCGACCAGCCGGTCGCCGGCGTCCGCCCACGCCGCGTGGATCTCGGGGTGGAGTCCGGCCTCCCCGTCCGACGCCACGCCGTCGGTGTCGGCTTCGTCCGTCCCATCGCCACTGTCCGTCCCATCGCCGTCGCCTGCTCCACCACCGTCGCCCGTCCTATTGCCGTCGTCCGCCCCATCACCGTCGCCGCCCCAGGCGACGAACTCCTCGCGCGTCCGGATCCCGACCCAGGCGTCGAACAGCGCGGCCGCGAGCTGGTACGTCTCGCCCGGTCCCAGCGGGGTCGCGGCGTCGAGATCGCGGTACCGCTTCCCGAAGAACGGGAGGAAGTGCTCGGGCACGTCGAGCGACACCTCGACGAACGCCTCCGCAAACAGGAAGCCGAGGAACCCCTCGGGGGTGCCCTCCGCGCGCCGTTTCGCCACCACGGTCGGCGGCGCGGTCTGTCGCGTCCACACGACGGTGCCGTCGCCGGGCATCCCGACCGTGAAGTCGGTGCCGGCGAACCGTCGAAGCCGGTCCGGGGCGTCGTCGGGGAGCCACTCCGTCGGGTAGGCGGCCGGGTCGAGCGCGTCTACCAACAGTCCGAGCTCCTCGGCGGCCTCGGGCGGGAGCGTCTCGAAGTCCCCGGGAGCGTCGAGCACCGGGCAGTCGGGCGCGTACGCCTCGCGGACCGCCTCGACGGCCGGCGGAAGCGTCCGACGCTCGAAGCCCGCCATCAGCCGAACGCCAGAACGAGGATGATGCCGGCCGAGAGGGCGGCCGAGACACCGACGGTGCCGAGCACGATCTTCGTCGCCTTGCTCATGGCCCGAACTCGCGGGTCGTAGTGTATAAAGGCTTCAGTCCGCGGGCGACGCCGCGGCGGACGGTCGTCCGGCCGGACCGCGAAGGCGACCCTCGAACCGACCGCGGTCGGTGCGGCGGCGACCCCGGTGACGGGGCCGATCAGTCGGCGTCCGGCGTCGCACCGAGGCCGGACTCGCGGGCGACCCGCTTCCAGGCGTCGCTCCAGTAGCGGACGAGGTTGACGACCGCCCGGGCGTACAGGTCGCCCACGATAGCGGCGAAGACGGCGACCAGCCCCAGCTCCATCCCGGGGAGCGGCACGACCAGCGGCGCGAGCCCGAGCGTCGCCGCGAGCGGCCCGGCAAACAGCGTTACGGCGTACCCCGTCGGGAGCGCCAGCACTGCGATCGGGAGCCGGACGGCGTACGTGCCGAGGAGGCCGCCGTACAGCGGCCACCGGGTGTCGCCCGCGCCGCGCAGGCCCCCGCGCATCGTCCGCGCGACGGCGAAGCCGGCGACGCCGACCCCGAACACCCGGACGAACGTGACCGTCAGGTCGACGCTCTCGGCGCCGAACGCCGCGGCGATCGGCCGCGCGGCGATGGTGATCGCCGCGCCCAACAGCAGCTGCGTCGCCAGCGCGAGCCGGAGGATCTGCCAGCCGTAGTCGTCGGCCTCCGCCTCCTCGCCCGCGCCGATCGCCTGCCCGACGAGCGTCGAGGCCGCCGTCGCGTAGCCCCACGCCGGCATCAGCGCGAGCAGCATCACCCGCCGGCCGACGGCGTAGGCCGCGACCACGTCCGTCCCGAGCACGCCGAGCACGAACAGGAACGGGAACCGGCCGAACGTCCGCGACAGCCGGGTGCCCGCCAGCGGGAGACTCACCCGCACCAGCTCCCGCGCCATCCCGGTGTCCCACTGTTTGCCCCGTACCGGGAGCCGGACGGAGTAGCGCCCCGACAGCAGCGCCCACGCGAACACGGCGCCCGCCAGCGTCGTGGCGGCGACGGTGCCCCACGCCGCGCCGACGACGCCGAGTTCGGGGAACGGGCCGAGGCCGAAGACGAGCGCGGCGTTGAGGCCGACGTTCGTCGGAAGCGTCAGCAGGCGGACGTACATCGGGGTCCGCGTGTCGCCGGAGCCGGCGAGCGCGCGCGCGGCGATCATCGACCAGAAACGGAACCCTACGGAGTACATCACTACCCGGAGGTACGCGCCGCCGAGCGCGACCGTTCGCGCGTCGTCGGTGAGGACGCCGATCAGCGCCTCCGCGTGGTAGTGCGTGAAAACGGTGATGGGGACCGCGAGCGCGATCGCCAGCCACAGCGACTGCTTGATGGCGAAGTTCGCCTCCGCGGGCTCGTCGGCGCCCTGGAGCCGGGAGACGACGCTGATCGTGCCGGAGGTGAGCGCCAGCGCCAGCCCGAACGGGACGAAATAGTACTGGAAGCCGAACTCGAGGGCCGCGATCGCGGTGCCGCCCGCGTACACGCCGACCATGAGGAAGTCGGCGACCCGAAGCAGCGTCCGGAGGCCGCCGCTCACCATCACCGGGACCGCGAGCTCGAACGCCTCGGTCCCCTTCTCGCGGTCGACAAGTCCGAGCGCGGCGAGCGCCGCGGGGAAGACGAACAGCGCGGAGCGAAGCCGCTCGCGCGGGCCGGAGGACATCGGCTCACACTGACGGTGCCGGCGGCAAGGAGCTACCGGAACCCGACGGTTTCGGGGCGGACGCCCTCGGGTGACGACGGCGGTCGCTCGACCGCGTCGCGTCGACCGGGAGCGTCAGTCTGACTGGCAGGGATCGTTTCGGCTGGAGGGAGCACTTCGGCAGACGGGGGGCGCTTCGACTGGACGGGTCGCTTCGAGTGGAGACGTCGATTCGACCGGGGAGGCGGAGGCGGTATCGGTTCAGCTCGGAGACGCGGTTCGAGTGGAGCGGATCGCCCGTGCCGGTCGGAGTCCGACCGTGGAACGGTCGAGGTGCCGAGGCGGTGGAGCAGTGTCGGGAGCGAGGTGGGGTGTCGAAGCAGGGGAGCAGGGTTCGGGTGTCGCGCCGGTCGGTCGAGCGGATCTCAGCGGTCGTCCCAGCCCTTGGGCATCTCGATGACGTAGCGGCCGTCCTCCCGCAGGGAGATGATGTACTCCTCGCGGTCGTACAGCTCCATGAGGTTCAGCTCGTACTTCCCGGGGCTGACGATCCGGATCGACTCGAACTGGTCGTTGAGCTTCCTCGGCGGCGGCCGCGAGCTCGTCCTCGGAGACGACGTCCGAGCGGGCGCTCGCCTGCGCGCCGTCCTCCGCCGCCGCTCGCCGGTCGGCGGACTCGGAGTCCCGGGCCGACGCGGGGTCGCGAGCCCCCGACCGCGACGCGCTCGACGAGCCGGGGTCGGCCGCCGCGTCCACGGAGCCGCGTCCGGAGGATCCGGACCGAGTGTCGGCGTCGACCGGGGCGCCGGACCCGGCGGATCCGCCCGCATCGTCGGATCCGGGCGACGTGTCGACCCCGCCGGTCGCGTCGGTCGCGTCCGCGGGCCGGAACTGGAACTTGTTCCCGTCGCAGTCGGGACACCCCGACAGCATCTCCTTCGAGCCGTCGGGGAACGTCCGGCCGCAGTTGGTGCACTGGTGGGGCATCCTACTTCCGGGAGACGAGCGCGCTGATGAGGTCCTCGTCCTTGTGCAGCGTCTCGATCTGGTTCGCCGGCCCGATGACGGTGAGCTTCTTGGCCTCCTCCTTGCCGAGGAGCCGACCGACGAGCCCCTGGTCGGGCTGTCGGTTCGACGGGTAGGACTCGATCTCGATGCCGGAGAAGTCGTCCGGGCTGATCTCCGTCATCGTCACCTCGATGAGCTTCGACTCCTCCTCGGGGCTGAGCCCCGCCTCGAGGACGACGATGTCGCCGTCGCGCACCGAATCGAGGATGAGCCGGATCTTCTCCATCGACGTGAGCCCCTCCATGCGGGCGCCGCTGATCAGGTCGATGCGGACGCCGTCGTCGTTCGGGGTGGTCGCTTCGGGCATTATCCGAAGTACTCCGCGATCTTTTCGTACACTTCGTTCATGTTGTCGCCCTCCAGCGCCGACAGCGGCACCGTCTCGTGCTGCGGGAAGGCGTCGGAGATGCGCTTCACGTCGGCATCGTCGAGGTCGACCTTGTTCGCGAAGATGAGCACCGGCAGGTCCTGACTCTCGATGATCCCGATAAGCATCGTGTTGACCTGCGTGAACGGGTCGGTGGCGGAGTCGAGCACGTAGACGACGCCGTCGACGTCCTCGCGGAGCCAGTGCATCGCCTCCGCGACGCCCTCGGTCGCCTCGCGCGACCGCTTGACGGCGTCGCCCTTCTCCATGTCGTGGTCGAGGAACTCCTTGTAGTCGACCTTCGTGGTCACGCCCGGGGTGTCCACGATGTCGATGGTCACCGTCTTGCCGTTCCGCTCGATGGTGACGTCCTCCTTTCTGCGCGCGCGACGCGTCTCGTGCGGGATGTGACTCTCCGGACCGACCGCGTCGCCGGTCCAGTCGCGTGCGATCCGGTTCGCAAGCGTCGTCTTCCCGGCGTTGGGCGGTCCGTAGATCCCGATTCGTTTGGGTTCGTCGTCGGCGAAGAGCCGGTCCGTGACCCGTGATACGCTGTCCTTGAGATTGGTGAGCAGACCCATCCTGGCCTCCGTCTCCCCCCGTCGACGTGGAGGGCGTTGTCACCCCAAGCCAGTCACACCACTTAAATACTACGTCAGACGGGTTAGGTCACGCTTTCCGGCTGACGGGCGTCGATCCGGGACGCCCGGCCGCCGGCTCGGCCCGCGTGTGTCAAGTGGGGCTCGACTCGAAGTAGGGTGGACCGATTCCGAGTCGACGAGGGCGCGTTCGGCTCCCGTGACCGACCCGGCTACCAGCGGAACACGCGACGCATCGAGTCGAATCCCGGTAGACGGACCGATACGCGGGTGAGGGTCGTTACGTCCGAGCCGTGTATCTTACGTCCCGTACATCCACGTGTCCGCGTTGTGCGTCCCCGTTCTGCACGTCCACGTCGTACGTTCATGTCCTATACGTTCGCGTCCGTGCGTTCACGTCTGCGGACCCGCAGTCAGTATGTCCATGTTCGTGCATCCGGATCACGGGAGACAGTGGTCTCCTCTCCGGTTCGGAACGGGGTCGGTAGGAAGGCGATCGGTCAGTCGGGCTGGCCCCATCGAGCGGTGCCGTCGCGGCCGGGAGCCGAACTCGCGTTCGACCGACCCGGGTCCTATCGACTACCCGAACTAGGCGTGAACGGTTGTGGGGAACCGCCCGCTCGGTCGGTCGCCCGTCGAGATATCTCGGTACTACCCCGTCGAAGATCGTGTCAACGATGCGTCGGTTCTGAGGGAACTCCCGACGATCCGCTCCGGATCGGACCACCCACACCCCCTCGTTTCAGGTGGAACGGCTCCGGGGGTGGGAGGGTGAGCGGCAAACCTGCGGCCGTTTCCAATACCACGACCCGAAACAAACTGAAACTGCTAGTCGTACGGATGCTGTTGTGCTGCATTATATATAAAAGCACCGTAATCTAGGAACCCCCTCCCCCCACCCCCACCGTCGGCATCTCCACCGGAAACGAAGGGGTTGGGGGGTCACCGTCCTCATCCTGTCGGCGGACCGACCGCGGCGATACCGCCCCCGCCGCGATCCTCCGTTTCTAGTTGAATCCGGTTTCATCGCCCTCCACTCGACCGTACCCATTAGGTCCGATGCGGCTCGGTCGCATACAGCTCCACCATCTGGGGTCGGTCTCACCGTCGTGTGTAGCTCTAGGTTCGAGGGCCGCCCCGCGGAGGTCCGACTGCGGGTCGGCGTCGATGGTCGGTCCCGATCGACCGGACTCCGCCGGAGTCGAACCGGACGCCTCCGGCGTCGTCTGCCCCCCGTTTCGGCTGCGAACCAATGTGTCGGGGGCGGGTGGAGATCCGCCGCTCCCGGTCGCCGCCGTCCCGTCCGAACGGTGACATCGGAACAGTAACGTTTTTGAACGGGCTGGCCATCCATTTCGTTTGCATCAATTGGACGCCGATCGCCGGACGATAGGACCGGACTTCGGCGTGTACGGGGCGACGCACCGCGATACCGCGAACTGACCGTGCGGTTTCCAGTCGAAACGGAGGGGTTCACCGAACGGATGACACGTGACGACGAGACGGAAGACGGGTCGAACGGCGGCGACGACGGTCGATCGGAGTCGGCCGGCGGCCCCGACGCCGACGGCGACGGGGGGTCCGCCCGGGCCGACGGGCCGGTCCCCGACGTCGAGAGCGACGCCGACGCGACCTCCTTCGAGTTCGGCGCCGGGTCGCGCTCGCGGGCCGACGTCGACCTGGACGTCGACGAGGTGCTCGGCGACGACGAGGACGAGACCAGCACCGGCCTGTTCGACGATCTGCTCTCGGGGGAGCCGATCTTCGAGAACAAGGAGGTGTTGCGCCCCTCCTACACCCCCCACGAGCTCCCCCACCGAACGGACCAGATCAACAAGATGGCGACGATCCTCGTGTCCGCGCTGCGCGGGGAGACGCCGTCGAACATCCTCATCTACGGGAAGACGGGAACCGGGAAGACGGCCTCCGCGAAGTTCGTTTCCCAGGAGCTGGAGTCCACCTCACAGAAGTACGACGTCCCCTGCGAGGTCGAGTACATCAACTGCGAGGTGACCGACACGCAGTACCGCGTACTCGCGCAGTTGGCCAACAAGTTCATCGAGAAGAACGAGTCGGTCATCGACGATCGACTCGATACGCTCCGGACGCTCCGAGAGGACGCGACCGACGGGCAGGGGGCGCTCGCCGGTACCGAGTTCGACTCCGTCGACGACCTCGACGCGGCGGTCGCCGACCTGGAGGACGACCGCGAGGGGATGGAGGAGGTGCCGATGACGGGGTGGCCCACCGACCGGGTGTACTCCACGTTCTTCGACGCCGTCGACTACCACGAGCGGGTGGTCGTCATCATGCTCGACGAGATCGACAAGCTCGTCGAGAAGAGCGGCGACGACACGCTGTACAACCTCTCGCGGATGAACTCCGAGCTGGAGAACTCGCGGATCTCCATCATGGGGATCTCCAACGATCTGAAGTTCACCGACTTCCTCGACCCCCGCGTCAAATCGAGCCTCGGCGAGGAGGAGATCGTCTTCCCGCCGTACGACGCGAACCAGCTGCGGGACATCCTCCAGCACCGGTCGGACATCGCGTTCAAGCCGGACGCGCTCACGGAGGACGTGATCCCGCTGTGTGCCGCTTTCGCCGCTCAGGAGCACGGCGACGCCCGCCGCGCGCTCGATCTGCTGCGCACCGCCGGCGAGCTCGCCGAGCGCTCGCAGGCGGACCTCGTCGAGGAGGCACACGTCCGGCAGGCGCAGGACAAGATCGAGCTCGACCGCGTCGTCGAGGTGGTGCGCACCCTCCCGACGCAGTCGAAGATCGTCCTCTTCTCGATCATCCTGCTGGAACAGAACGGCGTCCACAACGTCAACACCGGCGAGGTGTTCAACATCTACAAGCGGCTCTGTGAGGAGATCGACGCCGACGTGCTTACCCAGCGCCGCGTCACCGACCTCATCTCCGAACTCGACATGCTCGGCATCGTCAACGCCGTCGTCGTCTCGAAGGGGCGCTACGGGCGAACGAAGGAGATCTCCCTGTCGGTCCCCATCGACGAGACGGAGGCGGTGCTGCTGTCGGACTCCCGCCTCGGCGACATCGAGGACGTCCAGCCGTTCGTCCAGGCGCGGTTCGACAACTGACCGGGGTCGCCGCCCGGAGCCGACCGCTCCCGACCGCTGCGGGTCGTACCGCTCCGGACGGTGTCGCGAACCACCCTTCCGGTTCGACTCCACCAACCTTACGCCGTCCCGGATTCTCGACGGCGGTCCGGTTCCAGTCGAAAAGACGGAAGGACGGTCAACGCGACCCGTCCGCGACTCACCCGGTCGCGGCGATCGCAGCGCCAGCGCCGCCCCCGCCGTCGACGCTACCGTTCGGTTCGGGTGAGGTCGACTCGGACGAAGCGGGCGAGATCGAATCGGATGAACTCGGCGCGGGCAGACTCGACGCGGACGGACCGGTCGGTGACGGACCCGTCGCGTTCGCGGTCGCCTGCGCGGTCGCGGCCGCCGGCTCAGGGTCCTGGAGGAGTACGACCTCGGAGAACACGAGGCGGACGTAGCCGAGGTACGGCACGCGGACGCGGGCGACGCCGTGGATCCAGTCGGCGCGTACGACGGGGGCGATCCCGCTCACCTGGTCGTACTCGGCGTTCGCGTCGCCCTTCGTGATGAACCCGTCGTAGGGGGCCGGACAGGCGGGCACGCGGTCGCACGACTCCGCGGGGAGGTAGTCCGGGTTCGCCCGGTCGACCCAGTTCTCGCCCTCCTCCACGTGCAGGCGTGCCCGGTGGATGATCGGGGGCCCGCCCTCGCTCGGCGGGCGGTACACGATCACCGACCCGGGGTCGCCGAAGGTGGCGTACCCCTCGCCGGCGCCGGTCTCGTAGGTGACGACACCCGTGTCGGCGTGGGCGGCGTCCGGCGCGAACCGGTCGGGCTCGGTGATGAACACGAGGTCGCCTCGCTCCATGTGCGGCTCCATACTGCCGGACTCGACGGCGACCATCGGGGGCCAGACGCCGGAGACAGCGAACAGCAGCAGCCCGACGAGCGCGACCGCGAGCGCGGACGACAACACCTCCCGAAGGAACAGCAGCGCCCCGGTCTCGGCGTCGAGGAACCGGGACAGCGGGTCGTCGGACGGACGCCCGTCGTCACTCATTACAGCATCGAACCCGGCCGGCGGTGTTGAAGCTTCTGCTCGCCGCTCGGACACGTCCGCGTCGCCGGGTCCCGGTTCTGCCGCCGTCGCGCTCCGGTGCAGTCGCCATTGCGCCCCGGTACAGTCGCCGTCGCGCTCCGGTCCAGTCGCTCTCGTGCTCGCTGCGGGTCGCCCACTCGGTCGCGACCCCGTCGAGCGTCGGCACTCACCGCCGACCGTCCGCTACGCTTTTGCCCGCCGCCGGCCCACCTCGCCCCGTGCCGCTCGAGTCGTCCTCCCGGGTCGTGCGGGCGCTCACCCGCCGCGGGTACAACGCACAGCGGGAGGCCGTCACGCTCATCGCCGAGTCGGAGACCCCCGGGCTCGCCCTCGAGGTGGCGATCGACGCCGCCGGCGACGACGCGCTCGTGCTCACGGTCGAGCACGTCCGCGAGGCGCTGTCCGCCGACCCCGTCCCCGACCCCGAGGCGGTCGCCGAGGCCGACGACCCCGCCTCCGGCCCCGGGGCGAACGTCTCGCCCGCCACGTCGGACGCCGGCGGACGGGACAGCTCCGCCGGCTCCGGAGCCCGCGCGGACGACCCCTCCGTTTCAACTGGAACGTCGACCCCGGATCCGACCGACGTGGCCGGCCGCGTTCCACCCGAAACAGGGGGGTCCGCCGGCGGCGACCGGTCGCCGCCGGCGCCGGTCGTCCGGAACGACATGACCGGCGAGTCGACCGGAACCGGCGAGTACGACGAGTTCGTCGGCGTGTTCCGCGACCGCTACGAGCGGCTGTCGGGGCAGCTCCGCGGTCGGGTGAACCACCGTCCGGTCGACTCCGTCGAGTCGATGGGCGCCGGCGCCGACGTGGAGATCATCGGCCTGGTCAACGACATCCGCTCGACGGCGTCGGGTCACTGGCTCATCGAACTGGAGGATACCACCGGGACGTTCCCGTGTCTGGTGATGAAGGACCGCGACATCGCCGACCTGGTGGACGAGCTCCTCATGGACGAGTGCATCGCCGTCTCCGGCAGCCTGGCGGACGATTCGGGTATCGTCTTCGTCGACGCGATCCACTTCCCAGACGTGCCGCGGACGCACCGGCCCAGCACCGCCGACCGCCACGTCCAGGCGGCACTCGTCTCCGACGTCCACGTCGGGTCACAGGAGTTCCTCGCGGACGCCTGGGGTCGCTTCGCCGACTGGCTCCACACCGAGGAGGCCGAGCACGTCGAGTACCTCCTGATCGCCGGCGACATGGTCGAGGGCGTCGGCGTCTACCCCGACCAGGACGAGGAGCTGGATATCGTCGACATCTACGAGCAGTACGAGGCGTTCGCCGAGCACCTCAAGCAGGTGCCCGGCGACGTGGAGATCGTGATGATCCCCGGCAACCACGACGCCGTCCGCCTCGCGGAGCCGCAGCCGGGGTTCGACGAGGAGCTCCGGGAGATCATGTCGGTCCACGACCCCCGGATCGTGTCGAACCCCGCGATGGTCGACGTCGAGGGGGTGTCGATCCTGATGTACCACGGCGTCTCGCTGGACGAGGTGATCGCCGAACTCCCGGAGGAGAAAGCCAGCTACGACGAGCCGCACAGGGCGATGTACCAGCTTCTCAAGAAGCGCCACGTCGCCCCGCAGTTCGGCGGGAAGACCCGGGTCGCTCCCGAGGAGCGCGACTACCTCGTCGTCGACGACGTGCCGGACGTGTTCCACACCGGGCACGTCCACAAGCTCGGCTGGGGGAAGTACCACAACGTCCTCGCGGTCAACTCCGGCTGCTGGCAGGCGCAGACCGACTTCCAGCGCTCCGTCAACATCGACCCCGACGCCGGCTACGCGCCGATCCTCGACCTCGACACGCTGGAGATGACGGTGCGGAAGTTCCGCTGAGCGGACACCCGCTCGGGCCGGACATCCCGGTCTCCGCCGCTCGACCGTCTCTCGCGCCCCGCCTCAGTCCTTCGCACTCACGACCTCGACCCGAGCGTCGTCTTCGAGCCGGACGCCTCGCTCGGCGACGCCGAGGTCCCCGGCGACGACTGATCACGCCCGGTCGACACGGTAGCGCGTCGTCCCCTTCCCCTCGAACCGGGGGCCGGAGCCGCAGGACTCGAAGCCGGCGGCCTCGGCGGCGTCGCTGAGGGAGCTCTCCCCGTCGACGACCAATAGTTCGACGTCCATCCCCTCGTTGGCGGCGAAGCGCAGCGGCTCCTCCAGCAGTCGTTCGGCCGCCTGCCGGGTGCCGCCGAACTGCGTGACGTGGACGGTGTCGTCGCGGGCGTCGAAGCTCACGAACCCGAGCAGGTCGGCGGGGTCGGCGGCGGCGTCCTCGTTGGGGTCGGTCGCGGCCGGCTCGGCGACGGCGACGCGGACGGTCCGGTCGTGGACCAACCCCCGCATCGCGGCCGCCGGGGCGTCGGCGATCGCCGCCAGCGGCTCCGCGTCCGCCTCCACCGCGTCTCGGACGTGCATACAGCGTGGTCGGCTCGAATCCACCTAAATCCTCCCCGGACGCGACGCCCGCGGGATCGGACGACTCCCGGCCCGCATCGCCGGGCGCGGGTTCGCCGACCCACGCCGTCGAGGTCACGTCGCCGGAGTCACGCCATTGGGGTCACACCGCCGAGGTCACATCACCGTGGTCACACCGCCGGATTCTAACTCGGCCGCCGCCAACCGGCCCGCATGAGCGTTCGCGACGAGTTCGACGCCTGGGCCGCCGACGGCCGCGACCGGGGGATGGAGAAGCGCCACTGGCACACGGCGAAACACGTGCTCGCCCGGATGCCCGTCGAGAACGGCGACCGCGTACTCGACCTGGGTACCGGGAGCGGCTACGCGCTGCGCGCGCTCGCCGACTCCACGGGGCTGGCCCGCGGCTACGGGCTCGACGGCGCGCCGGAGATGACCCGCAACGCCCGCGAGTACGCGCTGGAGGCGGCGCCGGACGCCGACCTCGGCTTCGTCGTCGGCGACTTCGGCCACCTCCCCTTCGCCGACGGGTCGCTTGACCACGCGGTCACGATGGAGGCGTTCTACTACAGCGCCGACCCCGTCGAGACGCTTCGGGAGGTCCGCCGCGTGCTGAGGCCCGGCGGCACGCTCCACTGTGCGGTGAACTACTACGAGGAGAACGTCCACAGTCACGACTGGCAGGACAATATCGGCGTCGACATGACCCGGTGGGACGCCCGTCAGTACCGCGCCGCCTTCCGCGAGGCCGGCCTCCACGTCGCCGAGCAGGACAACGTGCCGGACACGGACATCGAGATCCCGCCCGCCGAGGCGTTCCCGACGGACGACTGGGACTCCCGCGAGGCGATGGTCGAGCGCTACCGCGAGCTCGGGACGCTGCTCACGGTCGGCGTCGCGCCCTGACGGCGGCGTCGGAACGGGACGAGACGGGCCGGGACGTCGCGGGCGGCTCCGTGGCTACTCCTCTCCGAGGCCGTGTTCGGGGAGGTCGGAGACGGCCGGCCCGTCGATGACGCTCCCGTCGGAGTCGAACCGCGAGCCGTGGCACGGACAGTCCCACGACTCCTCGCCGGGGTTCCACCCGACGACGCAGTTCAGGTGGGGGCAGACGGCCGAGCGGGCGTGGAGCCTGCCGTCGTCGTCGCGGTGGACCGCGACCGCCCGCCGGTCGTCGCGCACGACCGTCCCCTCTCCGGGACCGAGCTCCCGGAGTTCACGTTTGCGGGGCTTCGTGAGCCAGTCGACGAGGAACCGTTTCCCGACGTTCGCGTTCTCCGCGAGCAGCTCCTTCACCCCGGCCCGCGGCGTGGACCGCCCGCGGTCGAACGCGTCCAGCCAGGGGTTGTCGCGGCCGAGCAGGCTGTCGGACAGCATCATCCCGGCGGCGACGCCGTTGCTCATCCCCCACCCGCCGAAGCCGGCGGCCGTCGAGACGTTGCGCGTCGTGGGACCGAGCTCGCCCACGATCGGGAGGCCGTCGACGGAGACGTAGTCCTGCGTCGACCAGCGGTAGACGACCTCCGAGACGTCGAACTGTCGCCGGGCCTCCCGCTCGACCGCCCGGTAGCGGTCGCGCGTGTCCTCGGCCTGTCCGGTCTTGTGGCTGTGGCCGCCGACGAGCGTCAGCGTCTCCCCGTCGACGGTGGCCGACCGGGCGGAGAAGTACGGCGAGCCGGCCCGATAGAGCATCCCCTCGGTCGGCGGGTCGCTCGCCCGCACGGCGACGAGATACGAGCGCTTGGGGTACAGCCGTGCGAAGTAGCCCGCCCGGTCGAACACCGGGAAGTGCGTGGCGAGCACGACGTGGTCGGCGACGACGCGCCCCCGGTCGGTCGTCACCCGGGGGCGGCGGCCGTCCTCCAGCTCGACCGCGCGGGTGTCCTCGTAGAGGCGGCCGCCCGCCTCCAGGAACCGCGCCGCGAGCGCGAGCAGGTAGCGCCGCGGGTGAAACATCGCCTGCTCGTCGAAGCGGACGCCGGCGACGACGCCGTCGACGCCGGGGACGCTCTCGACGTACGTCGCGGGCTGCCCGACGCGCTCGGCGACGCGGGCCTCCGCCCTGACCGCCGACTCCTTCTCGGGGTCGCGCGTGTAGGTGTAGGAGGGGAGGCGACTGACGCAGTCGTCCAGGCCCAGATCGGCGGCCCGCTCGGCGACGCGCTCGATTGCGGCGGCGTTGGCCGCGCCGTACAGCCGGGCGATAAGCTGGTCGTGGCGATCGGCGAGTTCGTCGTACACCAGCCCGTGTTGGGCCGTGACCTTCGCGGTCGACCGCCCGGTGACGCCGGCTGCGATCCGGTCGCGCTCGATCAGCGCCACGTCGCGGCCGGCCTCCGCAAGCAGCGTCGCCGTCGTGAGCCCGACGATCCCGCCGCCGACGACCGCCACGTCCGCCGTGACGCGGTCGGCCAGCGGGCCGTACTCCGTCGAGTCGCTCGTCGCCAGCCAGAGGGACGTGTGCTCGCCCGGGAGCGACGGATCGGTACTGTCGCCGGTCATATCGGAGGTCGCGCCGCCGAGCGGAATAAGCGTCGCGAGGGTTCCCGCGCCGCTGGTGTGCGTCCCCGGTCGCCCATGGCAAAGCGCTCCCGGGGTGTCCGTCAGCCTCGCTTGCTCCCGTCCGAGCTACCCGCGCTCGACGATCCGGACGTCGTCGGGGTCGATCCCCAGCGTCACCGTCTCGCCCGGCTCGAACGACCGCTCGCCGTCGGTCCTGGCGGTGACGGCGACCCCCCGCCACTCGCAGTGGAGCCGGGTCGCGTCGCCGAGGAACTCCGTGGTCTCGACGGTCGCCGCGAGGGCGGCGCGGCTCCCCCCCTCGTCGGTCCGGTCCTCGCGCCGCACCCGGATCCGCTCGGGTCTGACGCAGACGACGAGCCGGTCGCCGTCGTCGACCGGCGCGCGGCCGTCGCCGGCTTGCGTTCCGGTCACACCGTCCACGGCGGCCTCGGTCCGGCCGGCTCCGCCGGCTCCACTCACTTCGTCGTTCCCGTCGGAGTCGGCGGGGTCGAGGACGGAACCGGCGGTCGCCGTCGCGTCCGCGGTCGCGGTCGGCGGCAGCGGCAGTCGTCCGCCGCCCTCGGTGGCGTCGAC
>PXRU01000023.1:47902-53309 GCA_003020945.1 Halobacteriales archaeon QS_6_71_20 | reverse complement strand
GCTCGCTCGTCGAGCAGGAGCAGCCGCGGCCGGGGGGCGAGCGCCCGCGCCAGCGCCACCCGCTGCCGCTGGCCGCCCGAGAGCGTCTCCGGGTCGCGGTCGATGAACCCCGGAAGGTCGACCAGTTCCAGCAGCTCCGCGACCCGCTCCTCGGTCGTCGCTCCCGCCGGCGGGTCGGCGAAGCGCAGTCCGTAGGCGACGTTCTCGCCGACGGTCATGTGCGGGAACAGCGCGTAGCTCTGGAACACGACGCCGACCCCCCTCGCCTCGGGCGGAACCCCCGCCATCGACTCGCCGCCGACGGCGACCGAGCCCGCGGTCGGCTCCTCGAACCCCGCGAGACAGCGGAGCGTGGTGGTCTTCCCGCAGCCGGACGGGCCGACGAGCGTGAAGAACTCCCCGTCGGCGACCCGGAGGTCGACGCCGTCCAGCGCCGTCGTGGCGCCGTACTCGACCCGGAGGTCCTCCACCCGAACCGCGGCCTCGTCGCCGTCAGCCACGGAACTCACCCCCGACGCGCTCGATGACGACGAACGAGGCCGCCGTCACCGCGAGCAGCACCGTCCCCATCGCGGTCGCGGGGCCGAGCCGCCGGCCGATGAACCGCTCGACGGCGACCGGCATCGTGTACGTGCCGCCCCCCTCCGCGAGGATCACGGTGGCGTCGAACTCCCCGATCGAGATGGCGAACGCGAACGCCGCGCCGGCGATCACGCCGGGCCACACGAGCGGCAGTTCCACGTCCAGCAGCGTCCGCACCCGGGAGGCGCCGAGCGCGCGCGCCGACTCGACGAGCGAGCGGTCGAGCCGATCCAACGGCGGCGCGACCGTCCGCACGACGAACGGGTAGGCGGCGACGGCGTGGGCGGCGACGACGGCCAGCGCCCCGGCGACGGTGAACCGGTAGCCGAACGCCTCGACGCCGAACACCAGCCCCCGGAGCAGGCCGAGCCCGACCACGATCCCCGACACCGCCAGCGGCGCCATCGACAGCGCGTCGACGACCCACCGGCCGCGGAACCGTCGCGTGGTGAGCACGCCCATCGCGACCCCCATCGGGAGCGCGACCGCGAGCGTCGCCGCGCCGAACAGCAGCGAGTTGACGACCGCGGGGAACGGCTTCACCTGGAACCGCGCGCCGGTCGCCTGCCGCTCCAGGAGGAAGCGGTACGCGTCCAGCGTGAGCCGGCCGTCGACGCTGACGCTGGCGTACAGCATGCTCGCGAGCGGCGCGAGGAAGACCAGCCCGACGACCGCGGCGTAGCCCGCGACCGCGAGCCGGCTCACGACCCGCTCGCGCGTCCAGGCGTCGGGCACCAGCGGCCGCCGCCGGAGCGACCGGCTCTCCCGGCGCTGTGCGGACTGTTCGCGCTCGTAGCGGAGGTACAGCGCCATCAGCGACAGCGAGACGCCGGTCTCGACGGCCGCCAGCGACGCCGCCCGGCCGTACTCCAGCTGCTGTCTGGCCGCGTAGATGAACACCTCGATGGTGGCGAACTGCGCGCCGCCCAGCGCCAGCGGGATGGCGAAGGAGGCGAACGTGAACACGAACGTCAGCGTCGCGCCCATCAGCACCGCCGGGAGCAGCTGCGGGGCCACGACGTCGCGGAACGCCCGCCGGGGGGACGCCCCCAGCGACCGGGCCGTCTCGACGGCGCCGGCGTCGACGGACTCCCACGCCGCCGTGACGACGCGGGCGACCAGCGGGGCGTTGTAGAACGCGTGGGCGACGAGGATCGCCCCCAGCGACGGGAGTAAGTCGAGTTCGGGGAGGCCCAGCGCTCCCAACGCCGCGTTGAGCGTTCCGCTCGCGCCGAAGGTGGCGTAGAACGCCGCCGCGACGAGCACGGAGGGGACGACGAACGGCACCATCGTCACCGAGCGGAGGGTGTCGCGACCGCGGAACTCGAAGCGCGCCAGCACCCACGCCCCCGGGAGGCCGAGGACGACGCTGAGCAGCGTCGACAGCAGCGCCTGGAGGGCGGTGAAGCCGAGCACGCGGCCGGTGTAGAACCCGTCGCCGAGCACCGCCGCCAGCGGGCCGCCGGTGAGCGTCCCGCCCTCGACGACGGCGTCGACGAGGACGGTGGCGACGGGGTAGTAGAACAGCACGCCGAGCAGGCCGGCGGTGACGACCGCCAACAGCGGGAGCGCGACCCGCTCCAGCGGGGCGGTCGTCCGGTCGAGCGCCTCGCGGGCGCGGGCTCGACTCACCCGCCGGCGAAGCGCCGCGCCCACTCGTCGGTCCACGTGTCGAGGTTGGCTTCGAGTTCGTCGTAGGTGAACGTGACCGACTCGGGGGGCTCTTTCGCGTACTGGCCGTAGTCCTCGGGGAGGGGCGCGTCGGCGATGGCGGGGAACGCGACGTTGCGCTGGGCGATGCCGGCCTGTGTCTCCGGTCGAAGCATGAACTCCATGAACGCCTCGGCCAGCCGGGGGGCGTCGCTGTCGGCGAACCGGGCCATCCCCTCGGGGTTGGCGTACCCCTGGTCGTTCAGGAACCGGATCTGGTGTTTCTGAAGGTCTTGGTCCTCGGCGGAGGCGAACACCTGGTCGGTGGAGTAAGAGACGATCATCGGCGCCTCCTCGTTGAGATACGCCGAGTAGGAGTCCGACCACTCGCCGAGCACGGTGACGCCGTTGTCCTGGAGGCGCTGCCAGTAGTCGAGGTAGCCGTCGGCGCCGAACCGGTCGATCGTGTGGAGCATGAACGCCTCGCCCGTCGTCGACGTGGTGGGATTTTGCGCGATGAGGTCGCCCGCGAACTCGTCGCTCGTGAGCTCCTCGAACGTCTCGGGGGCGACGAACTCGCCGCCGTCCATCGTCGCGTTCCACACCAGCGAGACGTACCCCGTGTCCAGCGGGACGGCGCGGCTCTGCGGGTCGAACCGGAGGCCGTCGCGGACGGCGCTCAGTCCCTCCAGCTCGCCGGCCTCGGCGAACAGCGGGTCAGTGAACTCCCCCTCCCCCCGCTTGCCGTCCACGTCGATGAGCTGGCCGGTGTCGAGCCCGACGTACACGTCCGCCTCGAACTCGACGCCCTGCACGACGCGCTCGATGTAGTAGTTCAGCTCGCTGTCGGGCGTCTGGTAGACGAGCGTCGCGTCGAACTCCGACTCGAACTCCTCCTTCAGCCACGCGCCGGGGCTGGTCGAGGGGGCGTCGACGAACGGCGGGGACGTCGCGACGACGAGCGTATCCGCCATCGACGCGGTCGCCTCGCCGGTCGTCGTCCCCGCGGGCTCGGTCGTCCCCTCGCCCGCGCCGGTCGTCGCGGTGCCGTCGTCGGTCTGTTCGGCCGAGCAGCCCGCCAGGGCGGCGACCCCGCCGGCCCCGACCGCCCGGAGGAACCGCCGTCTGCTTCGCGCGTTCGTGTCCGTCATTACCGGGTGGTCACACTGGGGAGTAATTAACACTCGCGATCCGCGGGACGGAGCCGCGGGCGGCGGACGCCGACGGCGACGCTACTCGGTGACGAGGTCGCCGCCGCGCTCCGTCCACTCGGTGAGGCTCCCCTCGTAGAACAGCACGTCCTCGTAGCCGAGGTGGCGGGCCACGAGGTACGTGTGGCTGATCCGGCGGGCGGTGTTGCAGTACAGCAGCACCTCGCGGTCGGGGTCGATCCCGCGGTCGGCGAGGGTCGCCTCCAGCTCCGCCCGCGGCTTCAGCCCGCGGGTGTCGGGGTCGACCAGCTCCAGCCAGTCGAGCCGGACCGCGCCGGGGAGATGTCCCTCGTCGTACTCCCGCTGCTCGCGGGTGTCGACGACGACGGTGTCG
Source organism: Halobacteriales archaeon QS_6_71_20 (assembly GCA_003020945.1). Lineage (GTDB taxonomy): Archaea > Halobacteriota > Halobacteria > Halobacteriales > Haloferacaceae > Halobaculum. Next base: position 49,532 of record PXRU01000023.1, on the reverse strand, counting down.
CCGTCGAGACGCTCGGCCACCTCCTCGAAGCCGACCAGCGGCGAGTCCGCCGGCTCGCCCGGCTCGTACGCCGTCGGCTCCGGGTCGGGGGCCGCCCGCTCGGTGGGGTGCTCGCGACTCCAGGCGCTGTAGTCACCGTCGAGCACGCGGAGCCGGTCGGGGTCGTGGCCGTACAGCTCCGCCGTGACGAGGAAACGGGCCGCGAACACGCCGTGCTCGTCGTCGTAGGCGACGATCTCGTCGTCCTCGTCGATCCCGGCGGCCGACAGGAGGTCGGCCCAGCGGTCGGCGCCGGGGAGCATCCCCTCGTCTCCGGCCGCGGACCTGAACTCGTCGAACGGGACCGACACGGCGCCCGGCAGGTGGCCGATGCCGTCGTACTCCCAGCCGTCGCGCACGTCGACGACGCGCACGTCGGGGTCGTCCAGTCGGTCGGCGACCCACGACGCGGACACGAAGGTGTCGCTCATACCCGCCGTTCGACGGGTGGAGGGAAAAGCCCGGCCGAGCCGGCGACGACCGCGTCCCGTCCGAGGAAGCGGCAACGATTGCTCGAAACGGGCCGCGCGTCGGCCCCCGACCGACCCAGCGGGTCACGGGCGGAGGGGGACCTCGTTCGCCGCCGCCACACACCGGCAACAAATTCCGGTTCGCCGAACGAACGACCTGCTCTGCCGGGGATGCGGGTATTATACCGCGGGGAGCCGTAGGGTCGAACGCAATGTCAGACTACGCGAACGACGTTCTCGTCGACGCCGACTGGGTGGAGGAGCGGCTCGACGAGTTCCGGTCCGACGACCCGGCGCACCGACTCGTGGAGGTGGACGTCGACACCGAGGCGTACGACGCCGAACACGCCCCCGGCGCCATCGGCTTCAACTGGGAGACGGACCTCCAGGACCAGACGCGACGCGACATCCTCTCGAAAGAGGACTTCGAGGCGCTGAACGCCGACCACGGCATCAGCGAGGACTCCACTGTCGTCCTCTACGGCGACAACTCCAACTGGTTCGCCGCCTACACCTACTGGCAGTACAAGTACTACGGCCACGACGACGTGAAACTGCTCGACGGCGGCCGCGAGTACTGGCTGGAGAACGACTACTCGACCACCGACGAGGTGCCGGAGTTCTCCGAGACGACGTACGCCGCCGACGAGCCCGACGAGTCGATCCGCGCGTACCGCGAGGACGTGGACGACGCCATCGACGCGGGCGTCCCCCTCGTCGACGTCCGCTCGCCCGAGGAGTACAGCGGCGAGATCCTCGCCCCGCCGGGCCTGCAGGAGACCGCCCAGCGCGGCGGCCACATCCCCGGCGCCCGCAACATCTCGTGGGCCTCCGTCACCGACGACGACGGGACGTTCAAGACGAGCGATGAGCTCGAGGAGCTGTACGACGACGTGCTCGCGGAGGGGGACGACGAGATCGTCGCGTACTGCCGCATCGGCGAGCGCTCGTCGGTCGCCTGGTTCGCGCTCCACGAACTCGTGGGCGCCGACCAGACCGTCAACTACGACGGCTCCTGGACGGAGTGGGGGAACCTCGTCCGCGCGCCGATCGTGACGGGCAGCGAGCCCGGCGGCGAGTAAAGCGAGGCCGACCGAAGGGAGGCCTCGGAGGAGCGCCGG
>PXRU01000023.1:15695-47885 GCA_003020945.1 Halobacteriales archaeon QS_6_71_20 | reverse complement strand
GCGGTCGAGTCTGCGAGACCGCGACTGCGAACGGCGGAGCTATGCGCGAAGCGAGGCCTCGGAGGAGCGCCGGAGCGGTCCCCGTGCCGCTCCGGCCACGCATCGCCCCTGTCACGTTCGATTTTTCGAGCCGCTCACCCGCCCAGCACCGCGGCCGCGACCCGTGGAGTGAGGAACGCCTCGACCGCCGCCGCGACCACGAGCAGGACCCCGACCCCGACGAGCACGTACGCCGCCCGCTCCAGTTCGCCGGCGACCGTCGCGGCGTCTGTGCGACCACACAGCCCGCGCCAGCCGACGGCGCCGAGGTGGAGGCCGAGCCCGCCCGCGACGGCGATGGTCGGGAGCTCGAGGACACCGTGGGGCGCCACGAGCGCGAGGAACGCCGTCGGGTCGAACACGCCCGCCAGCGCCCCGACGAGCGCGCCGTTGAACGCGAGCCCGGTGGCGGCCGGGAGGCCGACGGCGACGCCGCCGAGAGCGACTCGCGCGTGCGGTCCGTCGTGGGGCGCGTCAGGTGGCCCTGCGGCGCGCGGATCGACTTGCGCTTGAGCTGGCCGGCAATGATGCGCATTTGCGATTTTTGATTTTCGATTACTCGCCAATCGACAATCGTCAGAGTGCTGCGCCGATGCAGGTGGCGTAGGCTTCCGGGTTGAAGCGCGCGGTGAAGCTTTCGGTGTCCGCCTCCAGCAGGGGCACGACGACCAGCGGGAGAAGGATCCCCCCGATCCGGCCGGCGCCGGCGACACTTGCGGCCGTCGTCGCGACCGCGGCGCCGACGTACGCGCCGACGGCGACGAGCGCGAATCCGAGCGCCCGCGCCGGGTGCGCGCGGACGAACCCCAGGCTCGCGCGCACCGCGCCCGCGGCGCCGTGGCCGTCCACGACCGCCGCCGGCTCCGCGAACGCGAGCAGGAACCACGACACGGTGACGACGAGCACGCCGGCCCCGAGCAGCACGACTGCGGCGACCGCCCCCGCCGCGAGGCGGGCGTCCCCGCCGGCGATCGAGCGAGATCCCGAGGAGGGTGCACCAGCGCTCGGCGGACCGAACGCCGGCGACGAGCGGCGACCCGCCGTCGAGGCCGGCCCAGACGGTGCCGTACGTCACCGCGGAGGCCAGCGCACGCGCGAGCAGGCCCACGACGACCGCCGCGACGACCCCGAGCGCGAGGGTCACGACGACCGTCGGCGTGACCGCTCCGGCAAGCGCCGACTCGACGCCGGGCGAGAGCGACTCGGGAACGCCCCCGGAGCCGGGACCGACCCCGCCGGCGGCGTCGCCCTCGCGGGCGGCCTCCTGCAGGTCGGCGACGGCGCGGACGAGCGGTTCGAGGCGACCCCGGAGCGCGAGCGAGGCGACGGCGACGCCGACCGCGAGCGTCAGCGGGACGCGGGCGGCGGCGGTGAGCCCGATCGCGAGGAGGTACGCCGGGAGGACGGCGGCGGGGCGGTCGCGGAGGAGGCGGCCGGCCGCGGCGACCGCGCCGGCCACCGATCGCGAGTCGTCGGGGGGACGCGACATGGTCTCGCCTCCCCCGCGTACGGGGTAAGGGTGTCGCCGACGACGGCCACGCGCTCGAACCGCGGCGTCGCCGACGGGTCGACCGGTCGGACCGCTCCGCCGTGTTTCGCGGTCTCAGTTATGCGCTCGATCGCGCTCAATTTGTGGGCGGCTCGGCACGGGGACCTCGCCGCCGTTGTCGCGGTCTCGGTCGCGCACTCGCTTCGCTCGTGCGCTCGCTCGACCGCGCTCCCGACGGGTTCAAACGGGCCACCGCCGTACCGACGCATATGAACGCAGACGCCTTCTCGGAGGAGTTCCGCGACGGCAACGAGACGCCGCTCTCGCGGCTCGGCTCCTCGAAGTCGCTGTACGCGCTCGCGGGCGGCGAGATGGACGCCGACGCCGTCCGCGCCGCCGTCGCCGCCGAGTTCGCGCTGGCGGGTCGGCGCTTCGAGTCGTGGAGCGCCGACGAGGCTGACGGCGACGCCGCGGCGCTGTTCGGCGACGTTGCCGAGGACGCCCGCGACCACCGCGACGTCGCCGACTCCGACGTCGACCCGGAGGCCGACGGCGTTCACGACTACCCGGAGCACGACCTGCTCGCGGAACTGGACGACACTGTCGCCCGTGCCGGCGGGCTGTACGGTCGGCTCGTGCTCGCGCACACCCGCGCCGAGCAGACGGTCGGCTTCTTCGTCGGCGACGCCGACCCCGCCTCCTCGCGGGAGTTCCGCGACATTCGCGATGACGTCGCCGACCGCCTCGACGACGCGCTCGACCTGCTCGCGGCGCTGTGCGACGGCGACGACGACCGGGCCGCCGCCCGCGAGGCCGCCGACGCGGTCGTCGAGACGGCGTACGACGACTACGTCGAGACGCTGGAGGGGATGGGCGTGAAGCCGAAGAACGTCTGCTGAGGCGAGCCGACCGGCCGGCGTGGATGCTTGCTACCGACCGCTCGGACCGGCGGATCGACCCACCCCGGCCCCGGACACCGGCCGGGAAGTCCGTCATCCGCGACCGGCCGTCGGCGAGCGATCGCCGCCCCACCCTCGGTCGCCGTCCCGGCTCAGACCCCGGGGATGCCCTCGCGGTACTCGCTGACGGACTCGACCGCCGCCTCGGCGTGGCTCTGCACCTCGTCGTCGTCGTCGCCCGCGGCGTCGCGGATCGTGTTGATACGCTTGGCCATCCAGCCGTGGTCGGGGCCGGACCGACCCTCGTCGGCGACCGCCCGGAGGTCGTCGGCGACGCCGGTGAGTCGCCGTGCGCTCTCGCCGTCGGCCGCCTCGGCCGCGCGCTCGGCGTGCTCCGCCGCGTCCACGAGGAGTTGTCGCGCCATGTCCGGTCGTTCTCGGCTTCGGGTGGTATGCGTTTCGGCGCTCGCGAACGTCGCCGGCGTCCGTCGGCACCGCGCTCCGTCCGGTTTCGGTCTTAGTCGCTCGGTCGCGTTGCTCCCTCTCTCACTTGATTCGCGCTCGGTCTATGGGCGGCTCGGCACGGAGACCTCGCCGCCGTTGGCCGCGGTCTCGCTCGCGCACTCGCTTCGCTCGCGCGCTCGCTCAACCGCGCTCGTCAAGTGCCTCGCGGCCCACACACGGACGATGAGTGAATCCGAGGGACCGCTCTCGCCGGACCGTCCCGAGGCGGAGCAGCCGTTCCGCGTCGACGCGCCGTTCGACCCCGCCGGCGACCAGCCCGACGCGATCCGACAGCTGGTCGGCGGCTTCGACTCCGGGATGACCGAGCAGACGCTACTGGGCGTCACCGGCTCCGGGAAGACGAACACCGTCTCGTGGGCCGTCGAGGAGCTGGACACGCCGACGCTCGTCATCGCCCACAACAAGACGCTCGCGGCACAGCTGTACGAGGAGTTTCGCGACCTCTTCCCCGACAACGCCGTCGAGTATTTCGTCTCGTACTACAACTACTACCAGCCCGAGGCGTACGTCGAGCAGACGGACACGTACATCGGCAAGGAGATGTCGATCAACGACGAGATCGACCGCCTCCGCCACTCCGCGACCCGGTCGCTGCTGACGCGGGACGACGTGATCGTCGTCGCCTCCGTCTCGGCGATCTACGGGCTGGGCGACCCCGCGAACTACCGCCGGATGGCTCTCGAACTGGAGGTCGGCCAGGAGATCGGCCGCGACGATCTGCTCGCGACGCTGGTGGACCTCAACTACGAGCGCAACGACGTCGACTTCCAGCAGGGGACGTTCCGCGTGCGCGGCGACACCGTCGAGGTGTTCCCGATGTACGGCCGCCACGCCGTCCGCGTCGAGCTGTGGGGCGACGAGATCGACCGCCTGCGGAAGGTCGACGTCGTCGACGGCGAGGTGGTCAGCGAGGAACCCGCCGTCATGGTCCACCCGGCCGAGCACTACTCCATCCCCGAGGAGCAGATCGACCGGGCCGTCTCGGAGATCCGAGAGCTGATGGAACAGCGCGTCTCCCACTTCGAGCGGCAGGGGGACCTGGTCGCCGCCCAGCGCATCGAGGAGCGCACCTCCTTCGACATCGAGATGCTCCAGGAGACGGGCTACTGCTCGGGCATCGAGAACTACTCCGTCCACCTCTCGAACCGCGAGTCCGGCGAGGCGCCGAACACGCTGCTTGATTACTTCCCCGACGACTTCCTCACCGTCGTCGACGAGTCCCACCAGACGCTCCCCCAGATCAAAGGCCAGTTCGAGGGCGACAAGTCGCGCAAGGACTCGCTGGTCGGCAACGGCTTCCGTCTGCCGACCGCCTACGACAACCGCCCGCTCACCTTCGAGGAGTTCGAGGAGAAGACCGACCGCAAGCTGTACGTCTCGGCCACTCCCGGCGACTACGAGCGCGAGCACTCCGAGCAGGTCGTCGAGCAGATCGTCCGTCCGACCCACCTCGTCGACCCGGAGGTGGAGGTCTCGCCCGCGGAGGGGCAGGTGGACGACCTCATGGACCGCATCGACGACCGCATCGAGCGCGGCGAGCGCACCCTCGTCACCACGCTGACGAAGCGGATGGCCGAGGACCTCACCGAGTACCTCGAGGAGACGGGCGTCGACGTGGCGTACATGCACGACGAGACGGACACCCTGGAGCGCCACGAGATCATCCGCTCGCTGCGGCTCGGCGAGATCGACGTGCTCGTCGGGATCAACCTCCTCCGAGAGGGGCTCGACATCCCCGAAGTCTCCCTGGTCGCCATCCTCGACGCCGACCAGGAGGGATTCCTCCGCTCGGAGACGACGCTCGTGCAGACGATGGGGCGGGCCGCCCGCAACGTCGCGGGCGAGGTGGTGTTGTACGCCGACGAGACGACCGACTCGATGACCGCCGCGATCGAGGAGACCAACCGCCGCCGCGAGATCCAGCGGCAGTTCAACGAGGAACACGGCTACGAACCCCAGACCATCGAGAAGGCGGTCGGGGAGACGAACCTCCCCGGCTCGAAGACGGACACCGCCGACGTCGCCGGCGACGACGTCGCCGACGAGGAGGAGGCGCAGGCCCGCATTCAGGCGCTGGAGGAGCGGATGGAGGAGGCCGCGAGCAACCTGGAGTTCGAGCTGGCGGCGGACATCCGCGACCGGATGCACGAGCTCCGGCGGGAGTTCGATGTCGACGCCGAGGAGGTGGGGATCGAGCCGCCCGCGGAGGACGCCGAGGGGATCGACCCCGACCCCGGCGCGGAGTTCTGAGGAGCGAGGCCGACCGTAGGGAGGCCTCGCTCGCTTCGGTCGCGTCTCGCTTCGGTTCCGGACGGCCCGGCCCGAAGACCTCGCCGTCGACTCCGAGACGCTCACTCCGTTCGCGTCTCGCTTCAGTCGTCGGCCGCGGCGGCGTCGCTCCCGGCCTCCTCGGCGGCCTCGACGTGGAGCCCGGACGCGACGGAGTAGCGGAAGTACGCACACAGCCCAACGGCGGCGACGACGTTGGAGATCGTCACCGCCCAGAACGGCCCCAGCGCCCCCCAGCCGAGCACGAACGCCCCGACCGCGGCGATCGGCACCCGGACGGCCCAGTACTGCAGCATCGTCGAGTACATGCTCACGTCCGTCCGCCCGGCGCCGTTGAAGCCCGCCTCGACCGTCCAGATCGTTCCGAGCGCCCAGTAGCCGAACGCGAGGATCTGAAGGTACGCGACCGACAGCGCCAGCGCCTCCCCCTCGATCCCGGGGACGAACACCCCCGCGATCAGCTCCGGGAGGAGGTACTGGATCACGCCGATCGCGCCGAGGCCGATCGCGCCGACGCCGACGCCGAGCCACGTCGCCCGCGTCGCGCGGTCGGGTCGGTCCGCGCCGAGGTTCTCGGGCGATACCCTGCCCGGCCTTCGGCGCGCCCACCGAGACCAGCTCGCGCACCTCGGCGGCGTCGAGCCCGACCGCGTCGGGGTGGAAGGTGAACCCGCGTCGCGCCGACAGCGCCGCCGCGATCATCACGATCGCGCCGACGCCGAAGCCGATCGCGGTGGCGTACGCCGCCCCGGCGATGCCGTAGGCGGGGGACGGACCCAGGCCGAAGATGAGCACTGGGTCGAGGCCGACGCTGATGCCGATCGACAGGAGGTTGACCAGCAGCGGGGTCCGGGAGTCGCCCGCGCCGATGAAGCCGTACTCGAACACGTCGCTGACGGTGGAGACGGTGTAGGCGACCGCCATCGCCCCGAGATAGGTCGCGCCCAGCTCGACGACCTCCGAGCCGGGATTGAACAGCCCCGTGAGCTCCCGGCCGAAGGTGTTCGTGATCGCCACCATCAGCAGCATCACGCCGACGCCGACGACGAGCGCGTGGAACACCGCCCGGCTGGCGCCGCGCTCGTCGTCGTCGCCGACGCGCTGGGAGACGAGGACGTGCTCGCCGGTGAACACGCCGCCGGTGATCGCCATCACCAGCCCGATCAGGGGGGCGACGAGCCCGACGGCCGCGACGGCCTCGCCGCTGAGCCGCCCGAGCCAGAACACGTCGACGATGCTCTGGGCGACGACCGCGAGCTGCTGGGCGACGATGGGGATCGAGAGGAACGCCAGCGCCCGCCCCAGCCGTCCCTCCGTGATCTCCTCGCTCGACACGTCCAGCATCGGGGAATCTATTCTCTCGTTCCGTTATCATAATAAATATATTTCGATCCGATGAATTATGATTCCGTACGATCGATCGCCGCGACGGGGCCGACGGACACCGCACGCTTTTGCCCCCGGCGACGGAGATCCGCGTATGAGTAGTCGGCGGCGGAAGCCGGACTGGCTGAAGACGCGACCCCCCTCCGGCAGTCGCTTCACCGAGATCAAGTCCGTCCTCCGCGACCACGACCTCAACACCGTGTGCGAGGAGGCGAACTGCCCGAACCTCGGGGAGTGCTGGTCGGGCGGGGGCGCTTCCCCGGACGCGGGGGCGACGGACGCCCCCGACGCGGGCGGCGACACCTCCGGCGGGCGGGCGGGGACGGCGACGTTCATGCTGATGGGCGACCGCTGCTCGCGCGGCTGCAACTTCTGTGACGTGGCGACCGGCGGGATGGAGCCGCTGGACCCCGACGAGCCCGCGAACGTCGCCAGGGCGGTCGCGGAGATCGGGCTGGAGTACGTCGTGCTCACCTCCGTCGACCGCGACGACCTCGCCGACGGGGGGTCGCGCCACTTCGCCGAGACCATCCGCGAGATCAAGCGCCGCGACCCGGGGATACTCGTGGAGGTGCTGATCCCGGACTTCGGCGGCGATCCCGACGCCGTCGACCGGATCGTCGACGCCGGGCCGGACGTGATCGCCCACAACGTCGAGACGGTTGAGCGCCTCCAGTGGCCCGTGCGCGACCGCCGGGCGAACTACGCACAGACGCTCGACGTGCTGGAGCGCGTCGACCGGGAGTCCGACATCCACACGAAGACGAGCGTGATGCTCGGGCTCGGGGAGTACGATCACGAGGTGTATCGGACCCTCCGGGACCTCCGCGACGCCGGCGTCGACATCGTGACGCTGGGGCAGTACCTCCAGCCGTCGCGCTCGCACCTCGACGTGTTCGAGTACGTCAGCCCGGACGCGTTCGACACCTGGCGGCGCGTCGCCGAGGAGGAACTGGGCTTCCTCTACTGCGCCTCCGGGCCGATGGTCCGCTCGTCGTACAAGGCCGGCGAGCTGTTCGTCGAGGCGCTGCTCCGGGAGGGCGGCTCCGTCGAGGAGGCCCGCGAGGCCGCCCGCGCGGCCGACTGACGCCGGTCCATCGTCGCTTGACCCGACCGTCCCCGGGATCCGCCGGCGACCCGTCGCCGGACCCCCCGCGTGCGCCGATCCACAGCGACGATCGTCGAGGATCCGTCCCCGTTTCCGTCGGTTCGCCGACTCACTCGGGCGGTTTCGGGCAAATACTGGACGCACGGTCGAATCGCCTCCGGCACGCTCGACGGCCTGCCAGTTCTTGGCAGTATTTCTGGGCACAGTAAACTATTTACGAAAACACTATCACGCGGGGCGGCAAGCGTTGAGGCATGCGAAGGTGGGTACGGTGAGCACGCTCGATCGTGACCCCCGCGACGGAATGGTCCAGGTCCTCGACGAGGAGGGCGGCGTCGTCGGCGACGTGCCGGACCTCTCCGAGGAGGAGTTCGTCGCGATGTACCGCCATATGAAACTCGCCCGCCACTTCGACGAACGGGCGGTGTCGCTGCAGCGACAGGGACGGATGGGGACGTACCCCCCGCTGTCGGGCCAGGAGGGCGCCCAGATCGGTTCCGCGTTGGCGCTGTCCGAGGACGACTGGATCGTCCCCTCCTACCGGGAGCACGGCGCCGCGATGGTTCGCGGACTCCCGCTGAAACAGACGCTGCTGTACTGGATGGGCGACGAGCGCGGCAGCCTGGTCCCGGAGGACGCGAACGTGTTCACGCCCGCCGTCCCCATCGCCAGTCAGATCCCCCACGCGACCGGAATGGCGTGGGCGGATAAACTGCGCCACGGCGACGAGACCGACCGGGCGTTCCTCTGTTACTTCGGGGACGGCGCGACCAGCGAGGGCGACTTCCACGAGGGGCTCAACTTCGCCGGGGTGTTCGACACGCCGAACGTGTTCTTCTGCAACAACAACCAGTGGGCCATCTCGGTCCCGCGGGAGCGACAGACGAACAGCGAGACGCTGGCCCAGAAGGCTGTCGCCTACGGATTCGAGGGCGTCCAGGTCGACGGGATGGACCCGCTTGCCGTCTACGCGGCGACGACGGAGGCGCTGGAGAAGGCGAAAGACCCCGCGGATGGCGAGCGTCGGCCGACGCTCATCGAGGCGGTGCAGTACCGCTTCGGCGCCCACACCACCGCCGACGACCCGAGCCAGTACCGCGAGGACGAGGAGGTACAGCGGTGGAAGGCGAGAGACCCCATCCCGCGGCTGGAACGGTTCCTCCGGGACCAGGGGCTGCTCGACGACGACCGGGTCGAGACGATCGAGGCGTCGGTCCGCGAGGAGGTGGCCGACGCCATCGACGCCGCGGAGTCGACGGTTCGGCCGGAGCCGTCGTCGATGTTTGAGCACGTGTACGCGGAACAGCCGCCGGAGCTCCGGCGACAGAGCGAGGCGTTCGCGCGAGTGCGCGAGGAGTACGGCGACGAGGCGTTCCTCGAGGAACAATGAGCACGCAAGACCAAGCCACGCAGAACCTGACGATCGTACAGTCGGTGCGCGACGCGCTCGCCACCGAGATGACCCGCGACGACGACGTCCTCGTGATGGGCGAGGACGTCGGCAAGAACGGCGGCGTGTTCCGCGCCACCGAGGGCCTCCACGACGAGTTCGGCGAGGACCGCGTCATCGACACGCCGCTTGCGGAGTCGGGCATCGTCGGCACCGCCGTCGGCATGGCCGCGATGGGGCTCAAGCCCGTCCCGGAGATCCAGTTCTCCGGGTTCGCCTACCCCGGTTTCGACCAGATCGTGAGCCACATGGCGCGGCTGCGCACCCGCTCGCGGAGCCGCTACACGCTGCCGATGGTGTTGCGGGCGCCGTACGGCGGCGGCATCCGCGCGCCCGAGCACCACTCCGAGTCGAAGGAGGCGTTCTACGCCCACGAGGCCGGGCTGAAGGTGGTCATGCCCTCGACCCCGTACGACACGAAGGGACTGCTCATCTCGGCGATCCGCGACCCCGACCCGGTCGTGTTCATGGAGCCGAAGCTCATCTACCGCGCCTTCCGCGGCGAGGTGCCCGAGGACGACTACGAGGTGCCGATCGGCGAGGCGACGACCCGACGCGAGGGGTCGGACGTCTCCGTGTTCACCTACGGCGCGATGACCCGACCCTCGCTGGAGGCGGCCGAGGAGCTCGCCGACGAGGGGATCGACGCCGAGGTGGTCGACCTCCGCACCGTCTCGCCCATGGACCGGGAGGCGATCGTCGAGTCGTTCGAGAAGACCGGCCGCGCGTGCGTGGTCCACGAGGCGCCCAAGACGGGCGGGCTCGCCGGCGAGATCACCGCGACGCTGCAGGAGGAGGCGCTGCTGTACCAGGAGGCGCCGGTCCGGCGCGTGACGGGCTACGATGTGCCGTACCCGCTGTACGCGCTTGAGGACTACTACATGCCGAACGCGGCCCGCGTCGCCGACGGGATCAAGGAGGCGGTGGAGTTTTGAGCATGGTGCTGAAGGAGTTCGAGCTCCCCGACGTCGGCGAGGGCGTCGCCGAGGGGGAGTTGGTCAACTGGCTGGTCGCCCCCGGCGACACCGTCACCGAGGACCAGGCGGTCGCCGAGGTCGAGACCGACAAGGCGCTCGTGGAGGTGCCGTCGCCGTACGACGGAACGGTGAAGGAACTGCACGTCGAGGCGGGGCAGATGGTCCCCGTCGGCGACGTGATCGTCACCTACGAGATCGAAGACGAGGACGGCGACGCCGAACCGAGCGAGGCCCCGGAGCGGACAGCGAGCGACGCTGACGCGGGGGCGAACGCGACCGGCGCGGTCGACACCCCTCCGGAGTCGTCCACGGGGGCGGGGGACCCGACGGACGGGGCGCCCGAGCCGTCCTCGGGGCGCGTGTTCGCGCCGCCCTCGGCCCGCCGGCTCGCCCGCGAGCTCGGCGTCGATCTCGGCGCCGTCGAGGGAAGCGGCCCGGGCGGTCGCGTCACCGAGGGCGACGTGCGCGCGCACGCGGAGTCGGGCGGGGCGGACGGCGACTCATCCGGGCCGGAGCAGGTCGACGCCGGGAGCAAGCGCTCGGCCGTGACACGGAAGGGGGACAACGGCGCCCCGGCGGCGAACGTCGACGCCGCGGGCACGCCGTCCTCGGTCGAGGCCGCCGGCCGCGACCGGACGCTCGCGGTGCCGGCGACCCGGAAGGTCGCCCGCGAGGCGGGCGTCGACCTCGACGATGTCCCGACCGACGAGACGCGCGAGGGCGAGGCGTTCGTGACGTCGGAGCACGTCGAGCGGTACGCGCAGGCCGTACGGGACGCGAAAGCCGCCGAGGCCGCGGACGCGGGGACCGCGGAGCCGGCGACGGACGCGACCGACGCCGCGGCGACGGACGCGACGGCCGCCTCGGACGTCTCGCGCGAGCCGGAGTCGGTGCCGTACCGCGGCGTCCGCCGGACGATCGGCCGGCAGATGGAGACGTCGAAGTACTCCGCGCCGCACGTCAGCCACCACGACACCGCCGTCGTCGACGAGCTCGTCGACGTACGCGCGGATCTGAAGGAGCGGGCCGCCGAGCGCGACGTGAAGCTGACGTACATGCCGTTCGTGATGAAGGCGCTCGTGGCCGGGCTGAAGGAGTTCCCGTACCTCAACTCCGAGCTCCGCGAGGACGACGAGGAGATCCTCCTGAGGAAGGAGTACAACCTCGGCATCGCGGTGGCGACGGACGCGGGGCTGATGGTTCCCGTAGTGGACGACGTCGACGAGAAGTCGATGCTCGACCTCGCCGGGGAGGTGAACGACCTGGCCGCCCGCGCCCGCGAGCGGGAGGTCTCCCCCGAGGAGATGCGGGGCGGCACGTTCACGATCACCAACTTCGGCGCCGTCGGCGGCGAGTACGCCACGCCGATCATCAACTATCCGGAGACGGCGATCATGGGGCTGGGCGCCATCGAGGACCGCCCCGTCGCCGAGGACGGCGCGGTCCGCGCCGCGAAGACGCTCCCGCTGTCGCTGTCGATCGACCACCGCGTCATCGACGGCGCCGAGGCCGGCCGCTTCACCAACTTCGTGATCGAGCGACTGGAGAACCCGTCGCTGCTGCTGCTCGACTGAGCCGCGGCGGCTCGGCCCACGCTTTCGATCCGCGCAACTCTCGCGGCCACACGGGGACGATCACCTCGATAGCCATGCCTGGACCCCCTACGGCCTCGGCCGCGGCCCCGCTGTCGGGCCGGCTCGGCGTGACCGACGAGACGGTCGTGCCGCCGCTTTGCGGCGGCAACATCGACATGTCGCTGCTCGACACGGTGTGGAGCACGCGATGAGCGACCGCGACCGGCTGTTGCGCCTCCGCGTGCGTATCGACGACGAACCGGGCGAGCTGTCGACGTTGTCGACGACGCTGGCGGACCGCGGCGCGAACGTCCGCCACGTCCGCCACGACCGCGGCGTCGGGGACCCCCGCGTCGGCGGGGCGTAGCTCACGTTCGAGGTGACGGCCGTCGGCCGCGAGCACGCCACCCGCCTCATCGACGCGATCCGCGACCGCGACTACGAGGTCACTCGCGTCAACTGATGCCGCCGGCGACGCCGGATGAACGATCCGCCGCTCGTATCGTGGTACCGACCGACACTCCAGTCGAAACGAGGGGGTCGTCCCGGTCGCGTCGGGCGAGTTTCCGAGGTTCGAAATTCCGGCCCCGTTTACAGTTGTCTGACGCTTGTCATCCACCGAGCGAACGGAGAGTCCACGCCCGCCCGACGTGCGACCGACACCGCTCCGTCGGCGTCACGGCTCGACGCCCGACCGCCGCGACGGGGAGGGTTTCGACTCCGCCTCTTCAGTCCGCCCCGGGGCGTCGCTCGCGCTCGTGGCTCGCTCCGCTCACTGTTCGCGTATCGAGGCCTCACGTCCGTTCGAGTTCGTTTTCTGTGGGCGGCTCGGCACGGGGACCTCGCCGCCGTCCGTCGAGGCCTCACGTCCGTTCGGCCTCGCCCTGCTCGCGGGTCGTTCCTCCCCGCTCGCTCCGGGGGTCCGTTCGCTTCGCTCACTTCGCCCCGCCGCTCGCGAGTCGTGCCCTCCTCGCTCGCCCGAGGCCTCACGTCCGTTCGGCCTCGCCCCCCTTATCGGCGGCTCGGCACGAGGACCTCGCCGCCGTCCGCCGAGGCCTCACGTCCGTTCGGCCTCGCCCGCCCGATGCTCGGAGATGATCTCGTCGACCATCGCCTCCGTCTGCTCGCGCTCGCGCTCGGCCGCGCGCCGCTCCCAGTCGTCGATCACCGCCTCGACCTCGCTCTCCCGGGCGACGGCCAGCTCGTCGACCTCCTGTATCGTCACGTCGTCGGCCGGCCCTACGGCGATCCCGTGCTCGAACAGCACCTCCTCGGCGGCGTCGGAGAGCCCGCCGGTGCGCAGCACCACTCGCGGCTCCGTCTCCGCCAGCCGCTCGGCGGTCGCCCGGCCCGCGCCCGAGGCGTCCCGGAGGTAGACCACGTCGTCCGCGGCCAGCCCGTACTGCTCGTCGGCCTCGCGGATCGCCCGTTTGGTGAACTGCTCGACCACCTTCACCGGCACGAGGTTCCGCCCCTCGGCCACGTCCGAGAAGTCGTCGTGGTCGAGCTTCCACAGCGTCTTCATTCGGGCCAGCTTCTCCTCCAGCTCCTCGACGGCCTCGCGGGCGTCGTCGCGCTCGCGCTCCAGCCGGCTGTTCTCCCGGCGGATCCGCGTCACCTCGCGGTCGCGCCGCGCCTCCAGCCGCTCCTTGCGGCGGGCGTCCGACAGCTCCGACTCCAGCTCCTCGATCTCGGCGTCCTTCCCCTCGATCTCCGTCTTCAGATCGTCGACGTGCTCGGTGAGGCGGTCGACCTGCGACTCCAGATCGCGGATACGCCTCTCCTGCTCGCTCAGCTCCCGGGGTTCGGGACCGGACTCCTCCTCCCGCTCGCCGTCGTCGTCCCCGAGGTCCGCGAGCGCCCCCTCGACGGACTGCTCGTCGGCGACGACGCGGGCGATCACCTCCGCGCGGTCAACGCCCGCGGGCGTCTGCTCGCCGACGCGCGCGAACTGGTCCTCGTGGTCGTCGAACGCGAACAGCGCCGCCGCGAGCGCGTCCCGCTCGTGGTCGTTGTCGTACGTCGCCTCCCGGGTGCGGTGGAGCTTCTCGTCGACCGGGAGGTCGCTCGTCGGCGTCCAGCCCGCGGCCTCGAAGCTGCGGCGGAACCGCTCGACCGTCTCCGGCATCGGCGTCACGTCGGCGGCGACGATGACGGGCCGCCCGCGCTCGATGAGCCACTCGATCACGCCGGCGGTGTCGGCGGTTCTGGTCGAGAACACGTCGAAAATGGCCCCGTCGAGCCCGATCACGGCGGCGGCGGTCGTGGTTCCGGGGTCGATGCCGACGATCACGCGGTCGCGCCGCTTGACGAGCGGCTCGAACTCGATGCCGTCGCGGCGCTCGCGGTCGATCTCCACCCGGGTGTCGCCCGAGCGGTGCGCCGTGACGGGGATGTCCTGCGGACGCGCCTCGACCGAGAACACCGCGTTCGAGTAGCCGCCGTACTTCTCGGTGACGTCCGTCTCGTACTCGAGGCCGGCCTCGTCCAGCTCCGACTCCACCTCCCGCGCCCGCCGCTTCACGTTGCCGTGGATCCGGCGGGTGTAGCGGTCCTGGCTCCACCCGCCGCTCCCCGTCGAGCGCCCGCGCGACACCTTCACGGTCGTCGTGTCGGTGAAGGCGCTCACCTCGTAGCCGACGTTGGCGGCCGCGAGCCGGGCGCTGGCCTCCGCCTCCTTCATCGGCTTCTTGCCGTAGGGGACGCCGTGACGGGAGGCGACCCGCGAGAGGGGTTCGGGCCGCTCGTCGCCGGTCACCTGCACGAGTGACGTGCCGTGCGGGAGCGACCGGAGGAAGCGGACGAGGGCGTCCTTGTCCGCCGCGAGCTCGTAGGCGTTGTCGGTGGCGACGATCGCCGGCTCCTCGGCCTCGATCCGCCGCCGGAGCTTCCTGTGGGAGACGACGTCCCGCTCCAGCGACTCGCCGTCGAACGCGACGAGGGCGTAGGAGGGGGCGTCACCCCGGATGTCACCGCTTTGAATGTCGACCCCGAACACGAGGGAGTCGAGCGCGCTCGTCCGGGCGTTCACGGGGACCTGTTGGCGGCTGGCACTGAAAAGCTACGTGCCGGCGAGGCGGTGTGAACCGGTTCCATACCCCTCCAGTCGCCGTCCGTGGCGTCGTCGAGGACGGATCACTCCGCGTCGTCCGGGTACGCGACCTCCACCCGGTCGCCGTCGTCGGGGAGGAACGTCTCGCCGTCGAACGCCGCCCGCGCCTCCGCCTCCAGCTCGCCCGCCCGTCCGGCGTACCGCGAGGAGAGGTGGGTGAGCGCGAGCCGCCTCGCCCCCGCCCGCCGCGCGATCTCGGCGGCCTCGCGGGCGGTCGAGTGGGCCGTCTTCCGGGCGCGGTCGCTCGCCTCGTCGAGGAACGTCGCGTCGTGGACGAGCAGGTCGGCGTCCTCGGCGGCCTCGACGGTCGCCTCGGCGGGGCGGGTGTCGCCGGTGTAGACGACCCGGCGACCGGGGCGGGGCGGCCCGACGACCCGCTCGGGCTCGATCACGCGGCCGTCGTCCAGCTCGACGGACTCCCCGTCGTGGAGCTTCCCGTAGGCCGGCCCCGGCGGGATCCCCAGCTCCGCCTCCGCGGTCTCGCGGTCGAACCGCCCCTTCCGGTCCTCCTCGACGAGCGCGTAGCCGACCGAGGCGGTCCGGTGGTCCGTCTCGAACGTCCGGACCTCGTACTCCTCGCGGGCGAGCGCGACGCCGCCGGGGCGGACCTCGCGGACCGTGACCGGGTAGCCGGGGTCGTGACCGGCGGCGTGGACCAGCTCCGTGAGGTGACGCTTCGACCCCGGGGGGCCGTGGATCGCGAGGGGCGCCTCGCGGTCGTTGAAATCGAGGCTCTGGACCAGCCCCGGGATGCCGAGCACGTGGTCGCCGTGGAGGTGGGTGAGGAACACGTGGGAGAGGCCGAAGCCGGTGCCGAAGCGCATCATCTGGCGCTGGGTTCCCTCCCCGCAGTCGAAGAGGAACTCGTCGCCCTCGCGGTTGAGGTGGAGCGCGCTCGGGGCGCGCGCCACCGTCGGCACCGCGCCGCTCGTCCCGAGGAAGGTGACCCTGATCATACGATGGGATGGCGCCGCCGAGGGTGAAACGCTGTCGGAGCGCGGTCGGCGACGCTCCGCCCCGAGCCGCGACTGAATCCGGCCCGGTACCCGGATTAATCCGGATGAATTCCGATTCGAAACCGCGTCGGTATATGCTGTCGCCGCTCCTCCGGTCGGATGCGATGTCAGGACACACGAGCGGATGGGCCGCGGCGGCCGCGGCGCTGATGCTGGTCCTCGCCGGCTGTGCGGGCGGCGTTCCCTCCGGGTCGACCGGGGACGCCGACGCAGCCGCCGGGGATGGGGGGACAGTCAACTTCTACATCAGCGACCAGCAGAACGCGATCGACCAGTTCGAACACCTGAACGTCACGATCACCGAGGTCACGCTCGTTCGGGCCGGCTCCGACGACGCGGACGAGGAGACCGAGACGGCGGCCGAAAACGAGACTGAGGAGGCCGACGAGGAGACCGACACGGCGGAGGTCGGGAACGAGACGGAGACGGCCGAACCGACCGAGACGCCCGAGTCCGACGACGGCGACGACGAGGACGACGGCGAGCGGGTCACCTACGAGGTCGACAACGTCACCGTCGACCTGACGGAGCTGCAGGGGGCCAACGCCTCCCGGCTGGACTCGATCCCGGTCCCGAACGGCACGTACACGAAGGTGTTCGTCGAGGTCGGCTCGATCGAGGGCACCCTCGAGGACGGCTCCTCGGCGGAGGTGAAGCTGCCGTCGAACAAGCTCCGACTGAACAAGCAGTTCACCGTCGGCGACGGCCAGGAGGTCGACTTCGTGTTCGACGTGACCGTCTTCGAGCGCGGCAACCAGGGGTACGTCCTCAAGCCCGTCGCCGGCGAGTCCGGCACGAGTGACGAGGTGAAGATCGACGACGTCGACGAGGACGACCAGCGCGATGAGGAGGACGACGCTGACGACGCCGACGATGACGCCGACGAAGGGGCGGCGGAGCTGAACGCCGCCTTCGTCGGCGACGTCACCGCGGGCGCGGACGCCACCGTCGAGGCGACGCGAAACGGTTCGGCCGTCGGGAACGCGACGGTTCAGGTCACTCAAGAGATCGACGGCGAGGAGACCGTCGAGACGTACGCGACCGACGCGGACGGTAGCGTGACGTTCGCCGTCGACGCGAACGCCACGGAGCTGTCGGTCGAGGTGACCGACGCCGACGAGGACGCCGAGCTCGAACGCGAGTTCGACGACGCCGACTCCTCCGGCGGGAACGACGGCGCCGGCGACGACAGCGCGGCGCTACAGTTCTCCGCGGGCTGACGGGCGACCGACCGCCCGAACCACGCGTTCACCGACGCCGTCACCGTCGGTCCGGTCGAACGGCAGGGTTCAAGCCCGCCCGGGCGCTACCCGACGCCAATGGACGGCCCGTTGTGGACGGATACGCACGCCCCCGCGCTCGCGGACCTCCCGCAGGCGGACGTTCGCGAACGGCTCTCCCGCGCGGTCGAGGAGCCGATGAACCTCGTGGTGCAGGGCCCGCCCGGCGCCGGCAAGACCGCCGCCGTGCGCGCGCTGGCCGCGGCGGCCCACGACGACCCCGACAACGACCTCGTGGAGATCAACGTCGCGGACTTCTTCGGCCGCACGAAAAAGGAGATCCGCGAGGACCCCCGCTTCGCCGCCTTCCTGCAGGGACGAAGCCGGATGGCGAAACGCGACATGATCAATCACGTGCTGAAGGAGTCGGCCGCGAACGCGCCGGTGTCCGGCACGTACAGGACGGTCCTGCTGGACAACGCGGAGGCGATCCGCGAGGACTTCCAGCAGGCGCTCCGCCGGGTGATGGAGAAACACCACCGCACGACGCAGTTCGTCGTCGCCACCCGCCAGCCGGCGAAGCTCATCGCGCCGATCCGGTCGCGCTGTTTCCCGGTGCCCGTCCGCGCGCCGACGACCGACGAGACGATCGACGTGCTGGCGGGGATCTGCGAGGCGGAGGACGTCGCTTACGAGCCCGACGGGTTGGAGTTCGTCGCCAGCGCGGCCGGCGGCGACCTCCGGCGGGCGGTGCTGTCGGCCCAGACCACCGCAGTCGAACACGGCGAGGTGACGATGAGCGCCGCCTACGAGACGCTCGGCGAGGTCGGCACCGACGACGCGGTGCTCGACGCCCTCCGGGCGGCACGGGCCGGCGAACTGGCGGACGCCCGCTCGACGCTCGACGACCTCCTCCACGACGACGGCTACGCGGTCGCCCGCCTGCACGCGCTGGCGGGCGAGGTCGACCTCGACATGGTCGACGGCGGCGACGACCGACTCCACCTCACCCACCTGCTCGCGGCCTGGGGCGCGGGCCGGGAGACGACCGAGACGCCGCTCTGGGCGGCGGCGGAGGCGTGACGGGCGCGTGAGTCGCGACACCCCCGTCCCCACGCCGCTGCCCGGCCCGCTCCCGGACCTCGCGCCCGGCAGCCGGCGCCGCGTCCTCGCGCCGTTCGCGCTCGCGGCGCCGTTCCTGTTGCTCGTCCCCCCGGTGGGGGTCGCCCTGCTGGCGGTCGGGGCGTTCTCGGTGTACTTCTACCGCGACCCCGAGCGCGACCCCGCGGGCGAGGGGGTGCTCGCGCCGGCGGACGGCCACGTCTCGGTGATCCGCGAGGACGGCGACCGCGTCCGCGTCGGCGTGTTCATGAGCCCGTTCGACGTCCACGTCGTCCGGGCGCCCGCCGACGGCGCGGTGACGCGGCTCGACCACCGCGGCGCGGCCCACCGCCCCGCCTTCGCCAAGGACTCCGAGCGCAACGAGCGGTTCGAGTACACGCTCCGCGCCGGCGACGCGGACGGCCCCGCCGGGGACGGTGCCGACGCGGACGGAGGGGAGGTGATCGCCGGCGACGGACCCGAGGCGGTCGCCGTCGACGACGGCGAACGAACCGACGGGGCGCTCGTCGCCGGCTGGTTCGCGCGCCGACGTGGTGTTGCCGCCCGCCTACGACGTCGACGACGTCCGCGTGAGCCGCCGAGAGGCGGTTCGAGCCGGCGAGACGGTCGTCGCCCGACGCGAGTAGCCGGCGGCTTCGGAGTGGTGTCGCCCGGACGCCCGACGCCGCCCGTTCACTTTCACTCCGGGGTCCGTCCGGACCGCCCCGCTTATCCGCGCCAGCGGCGCAGTTCCCCCCATGCCGGGCAACCCGAAGGGCGACCGCCGGGAGCGGGAGCTCGTCAACAGGCTCGACGACGCCGGCTTCGCGGTGATGCGCGCGCCGGCCAGCGGCTCCTCGACCGACCGGGAGCTGCCGGACGTGCTCGCGGGCGACGGGCGCGGCTTCTACGCGGTCGAGGCGAAGTCCTCCTCGGGCGACCCGATCTACCTCCGCGGGGAGGAGGTGGAGGCGCTCATCTACTTCTCGCGCAACTTCGGCGCCGCGCCGAAGGTCGGCGTGCGCTTCGACCGCGAGGACTGGTACTTCTTCCACCCGGACGACCTGTACGTCACCGACGGCGGGAACTACCGCGTGAAGAAGGAGACCGCCGTCGAGGACGGCGACACGATCGACGACCTGCTGACCGCCGGCGAGGACACAGACTCCGACCGGAGCGTCGACGAGGTGCTCAACGCCGTCGAGCAGGGCGTGCTCTCGGCCGAGGAGGCCGCGGAGATGCTGTAACGGTCCTCAGACGTATCCGCTCGTCACCTCGACCGTCCGCTCGTAGGTGAACGGCCCGCCGACCGCCGCGAGCCGCGCCCGCAGGTCGGCCTCGAACGCCGTCGCCTCCTCGCCTAGCTGTTCGGGCGAGCAGAACGACAGCGACAGCACGTAGCCGACGACGGCGTCAGCGTCGAGTTCCCGCCGCTCGGCGACCGACTCGACGCACACGTCGTCGAACCCCGCGTCGCGGAGGTGGTCTGCCCACGTGCGGTCGTACTCCACCGGGCCGGTGCGCCCCGGGGAGTCGTCGAGGTACTCACCCGCGACGGCGTAGGCTGCGGCCTGCCAGTCCTCGGTCCCCTTCGTGAGCCATTCGTCGTCGGAGACGAGCGCGACGCCACCGCCCGGCTCGGTCACCCCCCGGATCCGGTCGAGCGTCGCGGCGCCGTCCATCCAGTGGAAGGACCGCCCCATCGTCGTGAGCCGGAACGGACCGCTCGCGGCATCGAGACGTCCCACATCGGTGTCGTCCCCCACGACGGTCCGGACGCCGTCGACGCCGGCCGCGGCCGCACGGTCGCGGGCCGCATCGAGCATCGCAGCGCTCGGGTCCACCGCGACAGCTTCGTCAGCATACGGGGCGAGGGCGACGGCGAGTTTCCCCGTCCCACAGCCGAGGTCGAGGACGCGGACCTCCCGACCCTCGGGATCACCATTATGCTCGCCAGCGTTGCCGTCGCGCTCGCCGGCGTCGCTGTCGGCGTCGAGCCGGAACCGGTCGCGCAGGTGGTCGATCACCGTGGCGCCGTAGCCGGGGCGGTGGCGGGTGTAGTGCCCGGCGGTGCTGCCGAAGCGGGGCCGGTCGCTCATCGGGACGCTTGTGGGGTGATGCGCGTAAAAACGCTACTTCCTCCGGTCCGCACGGAGCCCGATCACGGGTGTCGCGGGTCGCTCCGCGGGGTCGAGCCGCCGCAGCCGCGAGGCGGGGAAGCCGTATCGTTTGCGGCCGGAGACGTCCAGCGGGCCGGAGCTCGCGGGAGCGTTGCCGGCGTACACGGCCTCGACTACGGGCTCGTGGTCGCCGTACTCGGCGTTGGTCCCGTAGTCGCTGATCAGTCGGCCCTCGCCGGTCTCGTACTCGTCGGCGCGCTCGGTCGTGACTCGGACGACGACGAGGAGCTTCCCGGTCTCGCGGTCGCGGACGAACGAGCCGACGGCGGGCCGGTGGTCGCCACAGAGGAACGCGCCCGTCTCGCGGACGGGGACGAACACGCCGCCCCCGCAGACCGCGCAGGCGGCGACGCGCTCGCCCGGCGCGGGCACCCGGCCGATCCCGACCTCCAGCTCGACCCGGCGGAGGTGCTTGCAGCGCTTCCCCCGGATCTCGTTGTCGGGACAGTCGCACCGCTCCCGCGCCGGATCGACGACGTAGCTGCCGCCCTCCGTGTCGACGAGGTAGGCCTCGTCGTCGCGCAGCGGGTGGACCGCCATCGGTTCGGTCCGGGCGCGGACCGTCCGGCGGTCCGCGTTCGGGCCGCCGCCGGGGCTTCCCGGTCCGTCGGGAGCGTCGGGCGCGTCGGCGTCGTCGGGGTCCGCCCGGAGGACGGTGCGCGCGCGGTCGCTCGCGTCGGCTCGGTCGCGGCCGGACGGCCGCTCCACGGCGAGTGTGGGTGTCATGTGAGCGTCGGAGATACGTGCCGAACGGACCTAAGCCCTGGGTCGGGGGTCGCGCCGCCGGGGACCGACAGCGACCGATCCGGCGGCTCGGGGTCGCTTCGAAGCCCTTTTGCCGGGTCCACGGGAACGCCGGTGCATGGAAATCGACGCCGAGATGCGCCGCAAGATCGCCGTCTCAGTCGGCGCTGTCGTCGTCTTCATCGCCCTCCTGGTCGCCATCGGCACCCGGTTCTCGACGAACCACAACCTCACGGGGACGGGGGCGTACTACATCGTCGGCGTGATGGCGCTGTTCGTCGTGCTGATGGCCGGCGCGGGCGTCTACCTCGACGACGGCTGACCGGTCGAGCCGCGGGCGTGGCCGGGCCGGCCGTTCGCCGGTCTGTCCGTCCTGACCGTTCGCCGATCTGACCGTCCATAGTTCGGCCGTTTCCCGGTTCGTCTATCCTCGATCCGACCGTCCTCGGTCCGGTCGTCCCCGGTCGCTCACGCCTCGACGCCGTCGACGTCGCGGTCCTGACGATCGCGCCAGTCGACGACGTCGTCGGCCTCGCGGAGCTGTCTGCCGTAGTACTCCAGCGGGTGCGGCGCGACGCTGCGGTGGTTCCCCTCGTTGTCACACAGCCCGTACTCGCCGAGCGTCCGACACGACGGCGGCGGGTACTGGGCACCCGACTCGTCGCGGAGGTACGCGAACCGCTCGGCGACCGGCTCCGGGTCGAGCCCCGAGAGCGCGACCGCGTCGTCGACGTCGAGGTTCAGCCCGGCGAGAAACGACAGCAGCGAGAGGCGGCCGTACGGGCCGAGCTCCTCGCCGTCGCGGGCGCGGCCGAGCAGTCGGGCGAGGCAGGGGGGGAAGTGCTCGGGGGCGACGACGTCGAGGTCGGCGCCGACGCTCCGGTCGGCAAGCAGGTCGCGCAGGTCCGTGATCTCGGCCTCCAGCTCGTCGGCCAGCTCTTCGCCCACGCCGTCGAACGGGAGCCCCTCGGCGACGCGGTCGCGGACGGCCGCCCGGAGCAGGCGGTACAGCTCCTCGCGCTCGACGCGCACCTCGCCGTCGGCGAGCTCGCGGTTGACCAGCCGCCAGTCGTCGCCCCAGTCGGGGTCGACGTACGAGAGGTACGCGCCGACGCCGAGCCAGAGCCACTTCCCCTCGGTCTGGCCGGGCTCCGGCTCCGCCACCTGGACCGCCCCGTCGAGGTCGAACTCCCGGAGGAGCGCGTCGCGCTCGACCCGTCCGGGGTCGCGCCGGGCGCCGTCGGGGTCGGCGTCGAGGTCCTCGGTGAACCGGCGGTGGGCGGTCCGCGCCTCCGCGCCGGCGTACTTCTCGACGGCCGCCCGGGAGTCCAGAAGCGAGACGAGGATGCGCGCGATCGGATACGACAGCAGCTCGTCGCGGGCGTCCCACTCCAGCGGCTCCGCGGGCTCGACGGTGCCCTCGGTGAGGGCGCGCTCGACCCGCTCGCGGCCCCGGTCGACGGCGGGGTCGCCGTCGGCGACCAGCGCCGCGAGGTCGACGCCCGACCCGCGGACGGCCTCGCGGGCCGACGCGAAGAAGGGGTAGCGGGCGTGGCGCGGCTCCATGAACGGATGGCAGTGGTAGCGGATCGATGTTAAGCGCGACGGTGTCCGCCCCGCCCGTCGTGCGGCCGTCGTGGCAGCCGCCGGCGAATGAATGTCGTACGAGACACGACGGCAGCCCGCAACGCGAAGTCACCGGCTCACTGCACGACATCGCCGTCGACCGACAGCCGCGAGTCCTCGGGTACGTCCACCGTCACGTCGGCGTACGTCGCCGAGTCGCCGCCTCCCTCCCGCTCGGGCGGAAAGGCGCCGGACGCTCGGCCGAGCGCGAGGCGCAACCGGTTCGGACGGGTGGTACGCACGACGGCCCGATCACTGTTCGATGGATCGGGTAGCGTCTCGACCCGCTCCGCGACTCGTCTACGCTCTCGCGCGCATCGGCACCACTCGGCCTTGCCGGCGCACGCCGACGCCGAGCTCGGGTTCTCCGAAAGCCGACGAACGAGTGCGCCGTCCGCGCCCGATCGAGCGGCACGCTACCGGTCCAAGCTCGCACACTGCTGACTGTCGTACGCGTACTCGAAGTGGAATCCGCCGTCGCGCTCGATGTTCGGTCGAACGCTGATGCACCCGCCATCGCTCGCCAGTTCGTCCTGCGGGATGGTGTGGAGGGGGCCGTCGTCGATCCGGACCGAGACGGCGTACCGACCGGGACCGTCGACGGGCGCGTCGATCTCGGCTCCACCCTCGTAAACGAGATCGTCCCCGTCCCACTCCGCGGGACTGGCCGTCACGGAATCGAGGTAGACGAGTTCCCCCTCCCGCTCGATTGCGACCGCGACACGGTGCGGGTCGGTCGATCGATTCTCCACGAACACCGACGCGATCTCGGCGCGTGGCGGATCGTCTCGGATCGCTGCGCACCCGGACAGTACGGAGACGACCGACGCGGCGCCGAGTAGCGCTTCTCTTCTCGATATCGCGTTCCGATCCATCACTTCCACACTTCAGAACCCCTCCTCCCACCGGAACGTCCCGTTCCGCTGCACCACCTCGCCGTCGACCAGCAGACGCGAGTCCTCGGAGACGTCCGTGATCATGTCGACGTGGACCGCCGATTCGTTGCCCGCCTCGCCCTCGGGCAGGCAGGAGTCGTACGCGCGTCCAAGCGCGAGGTGGACCGTGTCGCCCATCTTCTCGTCGAAGAGGATCGAATCGGTGAAGCGGTCGATACCGCGGTTCATTCCGATCCCCAGCTCCCCGAGGCGACGGGCGCCCGCGTCGGTGTCGAGCACGTCCGCGATCGCGTCCTCGCCCTGCTCGGCGGCGAACTCGACCACCTCGCCGTCCTCGAAGGCGAGCGAGACGCCGCTCACGCGCGTCGCGTCGATGGTCATCGGCACGTCGAAGAACACCTCCCCCTCGGTCGCGTGCGGGGCGGTAAACACCTCGCCCGAGGGGAGGTTGTGGGAGTCGTACGCCACCGAGGCGGCGGAGTTGACCGCGGTGCGGTCCTCGATGGACATCGTGAGGTCCGTCCGCTCCGTCTCGATGCGGACCTCCGATCCCTCGTCGAGCACCTCCTTCATGTTCGCCATCCCGTCGGCCAGCGACTCCCAGTCGCGGAGGACGGCGTCGTACACGAACTCCCGATACTCCTCGTAGGCCATCCCGGCCTGCTGAGCCAGCGAGCGCGTCGGGTGGACCGTCGACACCCAGTCGGTGTCCATCCGCGCCTCCCTGGTCTCGGTGGTCGCCGTGCGGGAGCGCTGCCGGCGCTGGCCGTCCACGTCCGCGAGCGCGGTGGTGTTGCGTCCGCCGCCGATGCTGAGGTAGACGTCCGCCGCCTCTAGCATCGCCAGCTTCGGCTCGCTGTGGGCGAACTCCCGGTCGTCGTCGCCGGCGCGGAGGAACGCGCGGCCCACCTCGCCGGAGCCGTACGTCGTGAGGAGGGTGGCGTCCCGCTTCCCCACCTCCTCGGCCACCGCGACCGCGAGGTCGTGGGCACCCTCGGCGACGTTCATCACGACCTGGTCGCCCGCCTCGACGCGGGCGCTCCAGTCGACGAGTACCTCGGCGTGCTCGCGCACTCGGTCGTCCATGTCGCCGTCTGCGGATGGCGCGGCGTAAGTGCGGCGCTTCCGGGCGTCCGTGCCGTCGCCGCCCCGCGGCCGCCCGTGACGGGCGTCTCCGCCGCGCGCCCGCTCGGGTCCCGACACATCGCAACGCCTACGCCCCGACTCGCCGACGCGTCGATATGAGCGTGCAACTCGGCGTGATCGGACTCGGTCGGATGGGGCGGATCGTCGTGGACCGCGTCCTCGACGCCGGCCACGACGTGGTCGCGTTCGACCTCGACGCGGAGGCGACCGCCGCCGCGGCGGAGGCCGGCGCGGCGCCGGCCGACTCCGTCGCGGACCTGTACGAACGACTGAGCGGCGGCGACGCGGACGACGACGGCGACGCGGACGACGACGGCGACGCGGACGACGGCGCCCGCATCTGGCTGATGGTGCCCGCCGGCGACGCGGTCGACGCCACCCTCGACGAGCTGGAGCCGCACCTCACCGGCGACGACGTCGTCGTCGACGGCGGCAACTCCCACTTCGAGGACTCCGTCCGGCGCGCGGCGGCGACCGACGCCGCCTACCTCGACTGCGGCACCTCCGGCGGCCCCGCGGGCGCCGAACACGGCTTCTCGCTGATGGTCGGCGGCCCCGAGTGGGCCTACGAGGAACTGACGCCGGTGTTCGACGCCGTCGCCACCGGTCCCGCCGGCCACGACCGGATGGGGGCGGCCGGCTCGGGCCACTACGTGAAGATGGTCCACAACGGGGTGGAGTACGCGCTGATGCAGGCGTACGGCGAGGGGTTCGAGCTGCTCCACCGCGGCCGCTACGACCTCGACCTGGAGGCGGTGGCGCGCACGTGGAACAACGGCGCGGTCATCCGCTCGTGGCTGCTGGAGCTGTGCGAGGAGGCGTTCCGCGAGGAGGGCGACGACCTGGGCGACGTGGCCGATCGGGTCGAGGGCGGCTCGACGGGCACTTGGACCGTGCAGGAGGCGCTCGAACAGGAGGTTCCCGTTCCCCTGATCTACCAGGCGCTCGCGGAGCGGTTCGACTCCCGCGGGGAGCGGTTCGGACGGCGGCTCGCCAGCCGCCTCCGGTACGGGTTCGGGCGCCACGAGGTGCCGCGGCGGGACGAGTGATCGCCGCGAACACGTTCGTCGCCCCCGCGCCGTCCCCGGATATTCGGCGGACGGCCGCATGGGGACGATCACAACCCTTGTTATCCCTGGCTTCCAAGCCGGATCCATGGTAGACCCCGTGGCAGTCGGGTTCGGCGCGGGCCTCGTGTTGGTCTTCGTCGCC
Source organism: Halobacteriales archaeon QS_6_71_20 (assembly GCA_003020945.1). Classification (GTDB taxonomy): domain Archaea; phylum Halobacteriota; class Halobacteria; order Halobacteriales; family Haloferacaceae; genus Halobaculum. The sequence goes on along the minus strand of PXRU01000023.1, from coordinate 21,896 downwards.
CTGCACTTCGCCCGCGGCACGGGCTGGGAGGCCACCGCGGACATCTCCGAGGAGGTGGTCGAACGGCGCGCCTCCACCGTCGAGGAGACGGAGTTCCCTGAGCCGGGTAACCGCGCCATCGGGGGCGGGAGCGCCCCCGCCGGCGCGGTCGCGGTCGGCGAGGAGGGCGAACTGGAGGGGGGTGAAGCCGTCGAGGAGTCGACCGACCCCGGCGACATCCCCGAGGACGAGATCGAGCACTACGAGGTCGAGTTCGCCAAGGAGGGCGAGACGATCGAGCTCTCGAACGACGAGACGGTCCTCGACCAGGGCGAGGAGGAGGGCTGGGACCTCCCGTACGCCTGCCGCCAGGGGCAGTGCGTCTCCTGTGCCGGGCAGATCACCTCCGACGGGAACGCCGAGGACTACGTCGAACACGACGACCAGCAGATGCTCGGCAACACCGAGCTCGACGACGGCTACACGCTCACCTGCGTCGCGTACCCCCGCGACGACTTCACGATCGAGACGGGCGAGGCGCCGTAACGCGTCGCCCACGGACGCGCTCCGTTCTCGACGACGCTCTTTCGATGCTCTCGGTTACTGTCTCCCGCACATCTACATCGCCGAGCGCTCCCTCCGTCGTAGGTCGCCGGCGACCACGGCACGGTCGACGTCTCGGTGTGGACGCCGAGGGCGGCCCCGCGGCGCGCTGACGGCTCGGGGCGGTTCCGAAGGCTTATTCGCCGGCGTGTGATACGGGGGCGTGCGGGCGGCTAGTTCAGTGGACGGAACGCTTGGTTCCGGACCAAGAGGTCGGGGGTTCGAATCCCTCGTCGCCCGTGCTCCGTGTCGCGAACACAGCGAGCGACCGAAACCGTCCACGAGCGGGCTTGCAGTAGATAGGACGCAGCGGCAGACATAGCGAGGAACGGCGTTGCATGTGTCGCTCCTTAAGAAAACTTGAATCAGGAAGCGGAGCGAGCGGAACGGCCGTAGTGCAGATCCCCTGCCGCCCGCTCCCTCTAGTCGTCGCCGTCGATGGTCTGTCCTTCTTCGCCGTACCGTCGGTCGATCTCTTCGATCACCGCTTGGAGTTCACCGATCTCGGTACTCATCGAGTCGACTGATTCACCCGAGACGTTCTGCTCTCTCGCTTCTTTCCCGAGTGTGGAGGCGGCGCTTGCGACCTCCACGATCTGCCGGTTCAGGACCGATTCGAGGTCCACCTCTGCGAAGCTATCGAGGTCGGGCCCCGTTCCGGTCAGCCAGCGATTATCGAGAACGGACGCGATGATGTTCACGAACTCGCGGTAATGAACCATATCGTCGGTCTGAGGGGCTGGCGGCTCCTCAACGAGCGCAGTTGCCGACCCGTCATCGCTGTTCGTGTGATCGACTACGATGCAGCCTACGCCGTCGACGTTCGGACTCACTTTCCCGTTCGCCCGCTCGATGTCTCGGAACATCTCGACGGTCTCTCTCACGAGCCGTTCGATCCGATCGTGCTCAGTGATATCTCCCTCATCTCGAAGTGGTGACCGAAACTGCTCGGCCATGTTGATAAGCAGGACACCGCCAGTCACCGCTCCGGGATAGTGACGGTGCATGATATCCGCGAAGCTATTGATATCACGCTGGCGATTCCGCCGGGCCTTCCCGTGCTCAGTCATCACGGACTTGGCGTCGATCGCGAGCCACACGCGCTCAGGCTCTCCTTCGGCGATCGCTCGATCTCCTCTGAACTCGATCTGTGCATTCTCTGCCGGAGGACCGACGACGAGATCGGTGTTCCACCTCGAAGCGCCGCTCCCGACATCGAAGTCCTCCTGGAAGACGATATCGCCGCTCTCGGCCGCCTCTCGAAAGGCGTTATTCGCCGACAGGAGGTCGTCGAGAAGAAACATACACGAGGCGCTTCCGTGTGCTGGAGAACGCGGGTGATAGCGGTTCTCGCGGAGCCACTCCACGATTCGCTCGTCCCCATAGCGGTGAGACATACCGGACGGCTTGGGGTGACCTCACTAAACTATTTAGGAGAGTCGGTAGACGAGAGCGACGGCTTATCGAGTGACCTTGACCGAGAGGTTCTCGTAGTTCATCAGCGTCCCCCGCTCGTTTTTGATCCGCTCCTCGGCGATGTCGACGTACTTCTCTTCGAGCTCGATCGAGATCGAGTCCCGCCCGACCCGCGACGCCGCGACCCCGGTCGTTCCGGTCCCCGCGAACGGGTCGAGAACTGTGTCACCGGCGAACGAGAACATTCGGACGAGTCGCTCCGCGAGCGCGACCGGATACGGGGCCGGGTGCTCCGTCTGTGGTTCGCCCTGGATATCGTCCCAAAGCTGGCGGAACATCTTCTGGTGTCGGTCGGCTTCGATCAGGCTAAGGATGCGCTCTTCGACCGATGGAGAGCGGTAGCCCCCCGGCTTTCGAAACAGGAGGATGTACTCAATGTCGTTTTTGATGACTGCACCCGGCTCGTACGGTTTCCCGAGAAACCGGGCGTTTCCACCGGATTCGAGGCTCGCGTTCCCGATCTTGTACCAGATTACCGGCGCAAGGTTGTCGAACCCGATACCGGTGCAGTGCTCTTGGATCGTGGCGTGAAGTGGGAGAACCCGGTGTCGTCCGTAGTCGCTTCGGGAGCGGAGTACGTCGCCGACGACGACACACATCCGACCACCGGGGACGAGCTTGTCGTAGCACTGCTTCCACACCTTATCGATCTGCGCGTTGAAGTCCTCGTAGTCACTACGGTCGCCGAGTTGATCCTCGCCGCTCGCGACCTCGCCGTAGTCCTTGATATCGAAGTAGGGTGGCGACGTGACGACAAGCTCGATGCTCTCGTCGTCGAGCATCGATAGATCTCGGGAGTCACCGTGGTAGAGGTCATGGTGCGACGGAAGCGACTTGACGGCCTGCTCGATCTCGCCCATCCGTTTCTTATTTCGGGCGAGGGCCGGGAGTTCGGAGCGAAGCTCGGTAGATGAGAGATCGAGGACATCCCGGCAACTGTCCGGGATCGCCTCGTTGATGGATCCAGCGTCAGCCATTGGCGTGAGGTGGCGCGTCTCCGGATAAGTAGGTTTGGGAACGAAAGAGGCTATTCGGCCGAAATTCTAGGTGGCTACAGAACCGTAGCCCGGTCTTTCATCGGTCTCGAACTGGATCGCTACCGAGCGGCTGACAGGTCAGATCTGATAATGACGAGATCACAGGTCAGCCAACACCGGATGCGTAATTGGATAGCATATCGCATCCGAGTCGCGTAATTACGTGAAACCAGCTGGAAGGCAGATCGTATCTACTTATGATACAGTCCGCCGCCCGCTGGTTCCGCGACGGACCGCGACGAGCGGAGCGAGGCGTGTATCCGCGGCTCGACCCGCTCCCGCTTCTTCACCGCCGGTTCACCGTCAGCCGTTCGACGCGGCTCACTCCCAGGGTTTCACCAGTACCTTCACCGCCTCGCGCTCGTCCATCATCCGGTACCCCTCCGGCACGCCGTCCAGGCCGACCGTCTCGGTGAAGACCGGCGACGGGTCGAGCGTCCCCTGCAACACGTCGGCCATCAGCTCCTCGGCGTACGCGCGGACGGGGGCGACGCCGCCCCGCAGCGCGACGTTGTCGCCGAAGAAGGGGAACAGGTCGAGCCCGTCGCCCAGCCCGTGGGGGACGCCGACGTAGCCGACGGTGCCGCCGGGGCGGGCGACGTCGACGGCCGTCTCCATCGCGGAGGCCGCGCCGACGCACTCCAGCACGTGGTTCGCGCCGCCGTCCGTGATGTCTAGCACGGCGTCGACGGCGTCCTCGCCCCGCTCGGCGACCGTGTGGGTCGCGCCGAACTCCTCGGCGATGTCGAGGCGGTCCTCGTGGTGGCCGACCGCGACGATCCGTTCGGCGCCCAGCCGCCGCGCCGCCGCGACGCCGCAGAGGCCGACCGCCCCGTCGCCGACGACGACGGCGTCCTCGCCGGCCTCGACGCCCGCGGACAACGCGGCGTGGTGGCCCGTCCCCATCACGTCGGTGAGCGGGAGCAGCGACCGAAGAACCTCCTCGTCGTCGGCGTAGCGGTCGGGCACCCGCACGAGCGTGCCGTCGGCGTGCGTCGAGCGGACGAACTCCCCCTGCCCGCCGCCGTTGTCGCCGCCCCACGAGTCGCCGTTCGCACACGAGGTGTGGAGTCCCTTCCGGCAGAACTCACAGGAGCCACAGGAGATGGCGAACGGCGCGATCACGCGGTCGCCCGGCTCGACCGAGCGTACGTCCTCGCCGACCTCCTCGACGACCCCCATCGGCTCGTGGCCGACGCCGGTGCCGGCGTTGCGGTCGCTCGCCCCGCGGTAGAACCACAGGTCCGAGCCGCAGATGGCGGTGTGGGTGACGCGGACGATGGCGTCGGTCGGCTCCTCGATCTCGGGCTTGTCGACCTCCTCGACCCGGATGTCGCCGGGGCCGTGGAACACTGCTGCGCGCATATCGGCCCCCACGGCCGCCCGTGGCTTCAACCCCACCCTGTCGGCGATCCGTCGGGGGTGTCGGCCCCCGCGTCCGGGCGGGCGCGCCTTGCGGCCCCGTCAACTCGGCGCGGCCGCTACGGACGTCGGTGCCGGTGACGGGGTCGGGCGCGGTCCGTGATCCGGCCGCCGTCGAGCGATCTCACGCGGGAAGCGTCCCCGGCGCACGCCCGCGGGCGACGACCGCGCCGCAGTCGGGACACGTCAGCGTCTCCCGGCCGCGGTCGCCGACGGACCAGCCGCCGTCCGCCGCCGCGAGCGGATCACAGCCGGCCGCTCGGCGCGAACACGCCCTCGGGGTCCCATGCGGCCTTCGCCTCGCGGAGCCAGCCGTAGTTGTCGCCGTAGACGGCCCGCGCCGCGTCGTCGCCGCGCTCGGTCCCCGAGAAGTTCGGCAGCTCGCCGGCGACCGCTCCGATCTCCCTCGCCAGCTCGGCCGACTCGCGCGCCCACGAGACGTGCGCCTCGTCGGTTTCGGGGTCCGACCAGCAGCCCTCGAAGTTGAGCACGACCTCGGCGTCGCGCTCGGGCACCGCCGTCTCCCCCGGCTCCGGATCCCCGACCGCGCCGCCGAGCGGCCAGACGACGACGGTGTCGTCGTCGCCCGGGAGCGCGGCCATCCGCTCGGCGACGAGGTCGGCGAGGGCGTCGGTGAACGACTCGACGGCGACGGACTTCCAGTAGTAGCGGTCGCCCGCGGGCGACCCGCCGCCGAGGTACGCCTGCAGCTCCGCGTACGGCAGCCGCTCGGCGCGGTCGTACAGCGGCTCCCCCGCACCTCCGTCCCCGTCGGCGTCCGCGTCGCCGAGCGTCCGGAACGGCGCGAGCGCGCGCTCGCCCTCGGCGGGGTCGCCGGCGTGGGCGCCGAGGACGCACAGCGCGAGCTCGCCCGCGCGGTCGTCCGGGTACGCGGGCTCGTCGGGGACCCGCGCCACGTGCGGCGAGACGCTCGTCTCCCGGGGCGCCTCGCGCTGACGCCGCCGGTACGCCCGCAGCAGCGCGGCGATCCCCGCGGCGTCCTCGACCGGATACCAGGTGTCGCACATCGCCAGCTCCGCGGGCACCGGCGCCAGGTCGAACGTCAGCTCGACGGCGACGCCGAAGTCGCCGCCGGCGCCCCGCACCGCCCGGAACAGGTCGGGGTTCGACTCCGCGCTCGCGGTCGCCCGCTCGCCGTCGGCGGTCACGAGGTCGACCCGGCGGAGGCGGTCGCAGGCGAGCCCGTGCGCCCGCGAGAGGTAGCCCGTGCCGCCGCCCAGCGTCAGGCCCGTCACGCCCACCTCCGGGGCGACCCCCTGCGGCGTCGCCAGCCCGTGCTCGGTCGTCGCGGCGTCGAGTTCGCCGATGGTGACGCCCGGGCCGACGGTCGCGGTCCTGGCGTCCGGGTCGACCGCGACCCCCCGCATCGCCCCGACGTCGCAGACGAGCACGCCGTCGCCCGTCGAGGTGCCGACGGAGGAGTGGCCGCCCGACCGGGTGGCGATCCCCAGCCCCGTCCCGCGGGCGGCGTCGACGACGCGCGCGACCCCCGCGGCGGTCGTCGGGTACGCGACCGCCGCCGGGAACGCCTCACAGAGCCCGTTCCACACCCGGCGGGCCCGGTCGTACCCCTCGTCCGCGGGCGTCACGACGCCGCCGGGAAACAGCGTCCGCCATTCGCCGGTCGCCTCCCGGGCCGTCGGGCGCCCGTCGCCGTCGAGCC
>PXRU01000023.1:0-15560 GCA_003020945.1 Halobacteriales archaeon QS_6_71_20 | reverse complement strand
CGGACGCCGCCGGACCCGCACCTCCGCCGCCGGCGGGCGCAACGGCTTTCGGCGCGGCGCGCCCAGCGGCGAGTATGGACCGACGGCGGGCGCTGGCGTACGCTCGGGTCGGCGCCGCCTACCCGGCCGGGACCGTCCTCGCCGCGGCCACGGCGGCGCGGCTCGCTGGCTGGAGCGTTGGACTGGCGATCCTCGCGCTGTCGATGGTCGCAGCCGCGACGCTGGCCGGCGTCACGCTCGCGGAGACGGGCGGAATGCGGCCGCCGGCGGCCGAGCGGGGGCGCCGGCAACAGCGCGGGGTGCTCGGACTCGGTGCCGGCGGTCGTGGCGGCGACGCGAAAGGCGGCGACCGCGACGTCCCGGATCTGGCCCGAAGCCGCCGAGCGCGCCTGCGGGTGTTCTCGCTCGGGCTGTTCGTGCTCACCGTGGCGCTGGTGGTGGCGCTGGGCGGCGTGATCCCGGGACTGTAGCCGGAGGTCGCCGGGCTCGATCGCTCGGCGGACCGATCACGACGGGCGTGATGCTCGATCGCTCACGGAGGCAACCGCGATGGCTGCGGCTCTCGGGCGCGGCGTCGAAAGAAGTCGGGTCTCGGTCGGGAGGCGGTGCGTGTCGGCGTCGGAGATGGGGTGGGCGTTATCCGAGCTTCACATCGCGCCGCCCATGCCACCCATGCCGCCCATGCCGCCCATGCCGCCGGCGCCGCCGGGGCCGCCCGCGGGCTCGTCGCCGCCGTCGTCGGTGCCGCCGCCCTTCAGGTCGCCGGCCGCGATGACGTCGTCGATGCGGAGGATCATCGTCGCCGCCTCGGTGGCGGACTCGATGGCCTGCGTCTTGACGCGGAGCGGCTCGACGACGCCCTCCGCCTCCATGTCGATCACGTCGCCCGTGTAGGCGTCGAGCCCGGCGCCGAACTCGCCGCCGTCGTGGCGGGCGCGCAGGTCGACCAGCGAGTCGATCGGGTCGAGGCCGGCGTTCTCCGCGAGGGTACGCGGGATGACCTCAAGCGCGTCGGCGAACGCCTCGACGGCGAGCTGCTCGCGGCCGCCGACGGAGTCGGCGAAGTTGCGCAGCTCCAGCGCCAGCTCGGTCTCGGAGGCGCCGCCGCCGGGGAGCACCTGTCCGTCCTCGAGGGTCGTGCGGACGACGCCCAGCGCGTCGTCGATGGCGCGCTCGACCTCGTCGACGACGTGCTCGGTGCCGCCGCGCAGCACCAGCGTGACCGAGCGGGCGTCCTCGACGTCCTCGACGAAGATGCGCTCGTCGCCGCCGATGTCCTTCTGGGCGACGCTCCCGGCGAAGCCGAGGTCGCTCTCCTCGATGTCGTCGAGGTTGGCGACGACGCGGCCGCCCGTCGAGCGGGCGAGCCGCCCCAGATCGGAGTCCTTGGCGCGGCGGACCGCGAGGATCCCCTCCTGCGCGAGGTAGTGCTGGGCCATGTCGTCGATGCCGTCGCCGACGAAGACGACGTCGGTGCCGACGGCGGTCAGCTTGTCGACCATCTCCTCGAGCTGCTTCTCCTCCTGGTCGAGGAACTGCTGGAGCTGGTCGGGGTCGGTGACGTTGACCTCCGCGTCGATCTCCGTCTCCTTGACCTCGATGGCGCCGTCGAACAGCGCGACGTTGGCGTCCTCGACCCCGTAGGGCATGTTCTCGTCGACGCGCTCCTTGTCGACGATGACGCCCTCGATGAGCTCGGAGTTACCGATGGCGCCGCCGACGACCGTCTCGACGGAGACGTTGTCGGTGTCGACGCTGCCGTCGTCGTCGCGGACGGCGAGCACGGCGTCGACGACCAGTTCCGCGAGCGTGTCGCGGGCGGATTCCGCGCCCTTGCCCGTCATCGCGGTCGCGGCGATCTTCTCCAGCGTCTCGCGGTCGTCCGCGGTGACGCCGATGGCGTCCTCGGCGAGGACCTCCTTGGCCTTCGCGGCGGCTTGACGGTAGCCCTGCGCGATGGTCGTCGGGTGGACCTCCGAGTCGATGAGCTCCTCGGCCTGGTCGAGAAGCTCGCCGGCGATGACGACGGCCGTCGTCGTTCCGTCCCCGACCTCGTCCTCCTGCGTCTCGCTCACCTCGACGATCATGTTGGCCGCCGGGTGGTCGATGTCCATCTCCTTCAGGATGGTCACGCCGTCGTTCGTGACGACGACGCCGCCCGAGGAGTCGACGAGCATCTTGTCCATCCCTTTCGGGCCGAGCGTCGTGCGGACGGACTCGGCGACGGCCTTGCCGGCCGTGATGTTCATCGACTGGGCGTCCTTGCCCGACGTTCGCTGGCTGTCCTCCGAGAGTACGATCATGGGCTGGTTGCCCATTCGCTGGCGCTGAGACATGGTTCACTCTCTGATTGTTTCCGATTCTATAAAAGGGTTTCGACGTTGTCTCGTCGACCCTTCGCATGCGCCCGATTCGGGCGTGTGTGATGCGTTATCAGAGTGGATTTATATAAGGGCCGGGTTCCGGGAGCGTAACGAGAACCGCGGGCGGCGGGCGGAGCGAGCGGCGACTCCGTCGCTCGATGCGGTCCGGCCGCGCTACCGCGGGTCGCCGGCGTCGCTCGTCGGCGGCGAGAGGTCGGGGCTGCCGTGGAGCTCGTTGTGCTTGCGCTCGAGGAACGAGTAGACGGCGCCGTGGGGCGCGCCGTCGAGGATCATTCCGACGGCGCGGCGGACCGCCTGCACCTCCTCGGGCTGGCCGATGACGCCCAGCGTCGTCCCCTTGATGACGACCTCCGCGCCCGAGAGGTCCTCCATCAGCTCCCGGGTGCGGCCGTCCTCGCCGATGAGGCGGCCCTTCTGGCGCTGGAGATCGTTTTTGTTGCGGGTCTCTGCGGAGAGGTCGACCAGCTCGAACCGGCGCAGGTCGTGCTCCAACAGCGAGAGCGCCGTCTCGGGCGTGAACCCGCGCCCGATGGCGCGGACGATGTCGGGGGCGACCAGCCCGGCGACGGGGTCGCCGACGGCGTCGATGGCGACCGACCCCGACTCCGAGTCGATGTCGAGCCGCACCTCGGCGCGGTCCTCGATCTCCCGCATCGTCGCGCCGCCCTCGCCGATGAGCACGCCGATGCGGTCCTGCGGAACCTTCACGTGCTGCATACGACCGGATTTCCCGCCGCACGCGGTTAAGGGTTCCCTCGGCGACGCTCCAGGACAAGCGTCCACACGCACGCGGTCCCGGCCGACGGCGCCGTCCTCGCCCCCGGGACGGCCGAACGACCCGGGCTACCCCTCGTGGTCGCCGTGGCCGCCGTGGCCCCCGTCGTCGCCGGCGCGGTCGGCCGGGTTCGGGTCCGTCGCGGGGTCGGGGTCGGCCGCCGGCTCCGGCTCGGGCGTCGTCACGTACTCCTGGAGCGTCTCGCCGTCGAGGTCGAGCCCCTGCCTGGAGAAGAAGGAGGCGACGTTGCGGCAGTCGCGCTTCAGGAACTCCCCGGCGCTGGGGTGGTGGACCGTCACCGCCTGCCCGAGGTCGATGACGACCAGCTCGCCGTCGTGGATGATGAGGTTGTACTCCGAGAGGTCGCCGTGGACGAGGCCGGCCGCGTACAGCCGGCGCATGTACTCCCGGACCACCTCGAAGGCGGTCCGGGGGTTCTCGACGTCGACCTCCGCGAGCCGGCGGGCGCGGTCGTCGGCGTGGCCGACCAGCTCCATCACGAGCACGTTCCGCTGGACGGCGATCGGCTCCGGGACGCGGACGCCTGCCGCGCGCGCCCGGGAGAGGTTCGAGAACTCCTTGCGGACCCACGCGAGGACGACCTTCCGCTTGTCGGAGCCGATCCCCTCGAAGCGGGGGTCGCCCTGGAGGTACTCGCGCATCTGCCGGAAGTTCGAGGTGTTGATCCGGTACAGCTTCGCGGCCACCTCGCGCTCGTCGGCGCCCAGCGCCTCGAACACGTTCGCCTCCTTCCCGGTGGAGATCGGCCCGCCGAACGCGACGATGTGGCCGTCGCGGGTGAGCTTGTACAGCGCCGCGAGCGTGGCGTCGTCGAACACCGACGACTCGACCTTGAACTGCTCGGTGTCTTTGATCCGTTTGCGGAACTCGTCGAACTCGTCGTCCTGTCGGCGCGCGATGCGGTCGGCCTCGGTCCGCGCGATCTCGTCGAGATCGAGGTCCTCCCACTCGTCGCCCGGCCCGTCGGCCTCCTCGGGCTCGACGAACCCGAACTCTCCGTTCATCCGGCGGAACGTACTCGCCCGGAGGTGAAAAGCATCCGCCACCGCCGACCCGGGTCGCCGCCGTCCGCGGCCCGTCCGGAACCCGTTCGTGCCGGCCGTCCGATGCGCTTCGCCGCCGTCACGTCAGGCGATGTGGCCCTCCTCTCGGAGCCGGTCGGCCTCCTGGCTCTCGTAGCGCCACTCCACGTCGGCCTTCTCGTCCTGCCAGTCCCACGGGCTCACGAGCACGACGTCGCCCTCGCGGATCCAGACGCGCTTCTGCATTCGGCCGGGGATGCGCGCGGTCCGTCGCGTCCCGTCGGCACACCGGACCTTCACCCGATTGGCGCCGAGCATCTCCGTCACCTCGGCGAACACCTCGTCGTCGTCGGGCATTCTGAGGTCCGTGCGGCCCTCCGCGTCGCCGTCGCTCATACTCCTGTGTTCTCGACTCCAACAGTTAAGTTCGGCGGGAACGAGGCCGAGCGAGGCGAGACCTCGACGCGAGCGGGGAGCGTGCGCGGTCGAGCACGGCGAGACCGCGACGGTGAACGGCGACGGAAAGGAAGCCGTGAGCGCGGGAGCCGTGAGCGGGAGCGAAATCGAGTAAATCGAGGCCTCGGGCGAACCCGCTCTCGCGCTCACTCGAACCCGCCGCCCTTTTGAGCGCCGATCGCGACGACCGGGTGTGATCGACAAACTCGGCACCGCCGGCGTCGCCGGCGTGCTGCTGCTCGTCGCCGGCCTCGCGGTCGTGGCGTGGACGGCGCCCGTCGTCGCCGCCGGCCTCGCGCTGGTCCTGATCGGCACCGGCCTCGTGGTGAAGGGACTCGCGACCGGCCTGTTGCGTCAGTTCGGGTTCGCCTGAGCGGCGGGTCGAGGGACGCCGACCGAGCGTCTGGGTCGGCGAGCCGACGACCGCGACCGACGGCGCCGCCCTCACCGGCGGGGCGGTCAGTCCTCGTTCAGTTCTCGCAGCACCTCGCGGCCGGGCGCCATGAGCTCGTTCAGGTGGTCCGCCAGCGCCCCCTTCGCGTCCGCGGGATGGAGTTCGCCCGACTCCAGATCCGCCGCCAGCGACTCGTAGTCGTCGTACGCGAGGTCGCCGCCGTACTCCTCGGGCCGCTCGACGACGACCGTCTCGAACCGCGGGAACACCGAGTACTCGAAGATCTCCAGCACGGGGTTCTCGCGCTCGTTGCCGGCGCCGTCCGGCTCCGGCTCCCGCGTCGGCGGACAGAACGCGCTGCCGATCTTCTCCTCGACGTCCTCGGCGGAGTCCTCCATCGAGATGGTGGTGCCCGACGAGGAGGACATCTTGCCGACGCCGGTGTCGAGATCCGCGAGGATCGGCGTGTGGATGCAGGGTCGCGCCCCGTAGCGGTGGTCGCTTTCCCCGTCCATCGCCGGCACCTGCTCGCGGTGGAGCATGTGGACCTTCCGCTGGTCGAGTCCGCCGACCGCGAGGTCTAGGTCGAGGTAGACGATGTCCAGCGCCTGCATCAGCGGGTACACCAGGTGGCTCACCTTCGCCGTGTCGTCCCCCTGGATCTCCGCCATCGCGCGCTGTGCGCGGCTGAGCGTCGTCGACAGTTCGAGTTCGTGAGTGTCGAGGAGGTACTCCTCGTCCAGCTGGAACGACGAGCCGTGGACGAACTCCGTCGCCTCGGCGTCGAGCCCGTACGCGAGGAACTGGTCGCGCATCCGCTCGGCCGTCTCGCGGATCTCCGCGAACGTCCCCTTGTCGTTGAGGTACGCGTGCACGTCCGCCAGCAGCACTACCACCTCGAACCCCGCCTCCTGGAGGTCGATCAGCTTGTTCGCCGTCAGCATGTGCCCGATGTGGAGGACGCCGGACGGTTCGTAGCCGACGTACACCCGCCTGCCGTCGGGCTCCTCGGCCAGCGCGTGGACCTCCTCCTCCGTGACCACCTCGGTCGTGTTCCGGGTGATCAGCTCGTGGGCGTCCATACCGGAGGGTTTCGCGTGCGCTGATTACGTCTTTCGGATGTATGCCACGCGGTCGCTCGGCTCCGCACGTCCGGGAGCGTCCGACCGGGGCGTCTCACCACCCCGGGCGGGATACCGTGCCGCTATCCCCGACCGTGGGGTGTGTTTACCCGGCTCGTACTAATGATCGATGCCGTTCACTGTCGAGTCACGATGTCGTCAGCGAACACGGACCTCGGACTCGAGCACAGTCGTCCCACCGGCTCGGCGGTCGTCGCGCCGATCCGTACGGTCGTCGGCGCCGTCGCGACCGCGGTGCGGGGGGTCGCCTTCTGGGCGGCGGTCGTCCTGCCGCTCGCCTCGCTGTTCGTGCTGTTCGTCGGCCCGGTGACCGTCGGCGACCTGGGGACGGTTGCGGGGCTGACGACGGCGAACGCGGTCGCGCTCGTCGTCGGCCACGAACACAACAGCGACGGCGCGGCCCGCGACGGCGCGGCCGCCGACGGCGACCGGACGGGCCGGGACCCGGTGACGCTCGGGTGAACGACCATCGAGGCGTCGTGCCCCGGCTTGCCGCTTGTCGCTCGTCGCCGGTCGCCCGCTGCTCGCTGCCAGTCGTCCGCTGCTCGTCGCCGGTCACCCGTTATCCGTCACCGGTCGCTGATCGCCGGCCGCCGTCCGTCGGCCGGCTCACTCGATCCGCTCAAGCACCGCCTCGGGATCGTACTCCAGCGAGATCGACCGCGACCGCCCCCGGCCGTCGACCTCTGCGTACTCCGTCTCGACGAGGCCGAGCTGGTCGAGCTTGTTGACGATCTCCGAGTAACGGGTGTAGCCGAGGTCGGTCCGGTCGTGGAACGCCTCGTACACCGAGCCCGCCTGCTCGCCGTCGTGTTCGGCCAGCACCTCCACGAGCGCGGTCTCCGACTCCGAGAGCCCGCGGAGGCTGCGCGACAGGTGGACGTACTTCGATTTGTCGTACGCCTCCTCGACGTCGTCGACGCTGATCGTCCGGGAGGCGCGCATCTCGGCGTTGAGCCCGGCCCGGCGCAGCAGGTCGATGCCGACCCGGAGGTCGCCGGACTCGGCGGTTAGCTCGGCGACGCGGTCGAGCTCCGGGGCGTCGAGCACGCCGTCGTGGAAGCCGCGGTCCGCCCGTTCGCGGAGGATGTCGACGATCTCGTCGACGTCGTAGGTGGGGAAGTATACCTCCTCGGGGCGGAACACCGACTGCACGCGGGAGTCCAGCTCATCGATGACCGACAGCGAGAGGTCCGACGAGACGCAGATGACGCCCACCTTCGCGCCCGCGTGGGCCTCGTGGGCCCGCAGCAGCGAGTACAGCGCGTCCGACGCCTCGTTCTCGTAGAACAGGTAGTTCACGTCGTCGAGCGCGACGACGAGCACCTCCTCGGCCTCGACGAGACGGTCTGCGATCTGGCCGAACAGCTTCTTGAACGAGATGCCCGAGGAGGGAGGTTCGTAGTCGAAGATCCCCTCGAACACCCGGGAGAACACCGCGTATCGCGTCGAGTCCACCTGACAGTTCACCCGGACGGTGCGCACCTCGGTCCGGGTGCGCAGCTCCGAGAACAGCTTCTGGACGGCGGTGGTCTTCCCCGTCCCCGGCGGCCCCCGGACGACGGTGTTGAGCGGGCGCGACCCGCGCGCGGCCGGTCGGAGCGCGTACTTCAGCGACTCCAGCTGGGTCTCGCGGTGGCGGAACGTCTCGGGGACGTAGTCGATCTCGAAGACGTGTTCGTCGCGGAAGACGGACTCGTCCCACGACAGCATCCCGTCCTCGGGGTCCCCGGCCATGATATCGGACGTTCCCGCGCCCGACCACTTAATCGTTCCCCGGGGCCGCGACGGAAGTGGAAGCGCCGCTGAGGCGCCGAAAACGGGTCTCTCACGCCCGATCCGGTTTCAGTACCGTCCCGGTCGACCCGGGGGCCGCGGGCGGAGGTGGTCGGACGGCCGCGTCGACTACCGTCCGCCCGGAACCGGTCGGCGCCGGGACGCGCGGACTGAATCCGGGCCGAATCCGGCTTAATCCGACGAACGCGTCGGCGGGCTTGAGGAGGCGGGGAGTCGTCCGCCGGACCGATGACGACGGACACCGACGAGGGGGAGACCGGGGGAAGCGAGGGCGTGGACCGCCCGCGCGTCCTCATCGTGGAGGACGAGGCCGACGTGCGCGAGCTGTACGTCGACCAGCTCTCGACCGACTACGAGGTGGCGACGGCGCGGACCGGCGAGGAGGCGCTCGCGCTGGTGGACGACGCCGTCGACGTAGTGCTGCTCGACCGACGGCTCCCCGGACTGCACGGCGACGACACGCTCCGCCGGATCCGCGAGTCCGGCGTCGACGTGCGCGTCGCCGTCGTCACGGCCGTGACGGCGGGCCTCGACGTGGTCGGGCTCCCGATCGACGCGTACCTCCGGAAGCCGGTCGACGCCGGGGAGCTCCGCGTGCTGGTCGACCGGCTCGTCCGCGTCACGCGCTACGACGACCACGTCCGCCAGTACTACGCGATCACACAGAAGTGGGCCGCCCTCGGCGAGGCCGGCCACGACGCCGGCCGTCAGGAGCTCGACCGGCGACGGCGGGCGCTGGCGGCGGCGGTCGACGACCTCCACTCCCGACTCGGCCACGACGACTACGAACTGCTGTTCCAGGGACTCCCCGTCGACCACGACGGGCCGGAGGACCTGCACGCGTAACTGGCGAGCGCGCGACCCGATGGACGTTCGGGGGCCGCCCGGTGCAGCCGGTCGGACGCGCGTTCCGGCGTCAGAACTTCTCCAGCAGTCCCTCGTAGAACCCCGCGTCCGTCGGGTCGCCGTCCCCTCCGTCCGTCGTCGCGCCGTCGGCGGCGCCGTCCGCCTCCCGCGCCAGCTTCTCGACGATCAGCTCCGGCGTCGACCGCGCGAGGTGGTCCGTGCGCGGCGAGCGGTTCACCACCAGCTCGCCGTCCTCCAGCCCCACCGCCTCGATCCCGTCGACGGCGACGTCGACGGCGGCGGCCTCGCGGATCTGGCGCGCGAGGTGGGAGACGAACACGGCCGTCGCGCCCTGCTCGTCGAGCGCCTCCAGGATGCCCGCGATGATCTTCGCGGAGGCACCGGGCTCGGTGATCGACTCCAGCTCGTCGACGAGCACGAGCCGGCCCGCCGCGCCCGTGACGAGGTCGCCGAACTCGCGCAGCGTCGACTCGAACGCCCCGGCGTCGAGCGTCCCCTGCGACTTGGCGTAGTAGTGGAGCTCCGACACCCGCCCCATCCTGGCGGCGTCCGCGGGGACGGGCAGCCCCATGTGCGCGAGCGTGACGATCAGCGCGACCAGATCCAGCGTGGAGGTCTTGCCGCCGGAGTTGACGCCCGACAGCAGGGTGACGCCGTCGACCGCGTAATCGACCGGCTCGACCCCGGCGAACGGCACGTCGAGCAGCGGCGAGCGCCCTCCCTCGACGGCGAAGCCGCCCCCCTCGCCGTCGAGTTCGGGGACGACGCAGTCGAACTCGCGGGCGAAGCGCGCGACCGCGAGCTCCACGTCGAGCTCCAGCGCGTCGGCGATCAGCTCGTCGGCCGGCTCCCGCAGCGCCGCGAGGTCCTCCGCCAGCGCCGACTTCAGCGACGCGGCGCGGCGGTCGCGGGCGGTCTTGAGCTCGGTCCGCAGGCGGTTCAGCGGCTCCTCGTTGTGCTCGACGGGGAAGCTCGGCTCGCCGGCGAACACGCGCTCGGCGAACTCCGCCTCCCCGTCGGCGAGCCCGAGCGTGTCGGCGAGGCGGTCGCGCGCCCGCCGGATCGCCTCGTCGTACTCGTCGGCCAGCTCCCGCGAGAGGAGGCTGTCGACGCGGGCGCCCTGCTCGACCAGCGAGAGGAAGTCGGTGCCCTCGATCGTGACGTTCCGCTCACGGATCGCGTCGGCGAGCCGCCGAAGCTCGTCGTCGCCGCGGACGGTGCCGTCGTCGTCGAGCCGGGAGAGCGCGTCCCGCAGCGCCGCCGGGTCGCAGGCGGGCTCCAAGTCGGCCGCCTCGTGGACCGACAGCGCCGCGAGCAGCTCCGCGCGGTTCTCGGCGAAGTACGCGAGCAGCCGCTCGGGGACGACCGTCTCGAGGCGGCGTTCGGGGTCGGTGATCACGCGCACGTCGCCGTCGACGTCGACGCCCGCGAATTCCTCGTCGACCGCGACAACGGTGGCGTACGACCGCGCGAGCTCCGCGAGGTCGCGGGCGTCCTCCACCACCTCCACCGACAGCTCCGGGAAGGCGTCCTTCACGGCGGCGTAGCGCTCGGCGTCGGCGGTCGCGAGCGCCCGCTCGCGCACCCGCACTCCCCGCGGCTCGCTCGCCTGCTCGACGCCCGCGAGCGCGTCGAACACCGCCGGGGTCGGCTCGCGCTCGACCGCCCCCGCGGCCCACTCGCGGACCTCCTCGACTCGCGACCGCGTCGCCGAGGGGTACAGCGTCCGCAGACGCTTCTCGCCGTAGTCGGTGACGGCCCGCTCCTGCAACAGGGACAGCGCGTCCTCGTACACCTCGCGGGCGCGGTCGGTGGCGAGCCAGCCGCCGGGGTCGTCGTGGCGTCGGCGGATCGCGCCGCGGGCGATGGCCGCGGCCCGCCCCTCGGTGAGGCCGTCGGCGCGGGCGAGCGTCGCCACGTCGCCCCGCCGCAGCGCCCCCTCCGCGTCGTCGAGCTCCGCGAGCGCCTCGGCGGTCTTCTCGCCGACGCCCGGTACCGACGTGAACTCCATTCGTCGCCCGGTAGCGCGGCGGGGGTCAAAACCGTGCCGGGGAGTGCGTGGCCGAGCGAAGCGAGGCCACGGGAACGCGAGCGGGGAGCGAAGCGACCCGCGAGCACGGCGAGACCGACCGGAGGGAGGTCTCGATGCGGGCAGCGAACAACGTGAGCGACGGAGACCTCGGTGCGAGCGGCGAGCGACGTGAGCCGCGAGCGGGGAGTGCGTGGCCGAGCGAAGCGAGGCCACGGGAAGGTGAGCGGCGAACGGCGTGGGCCTCGTCGGAGTGCCGCCTCCACCCTCGCGTCCGCCGTCGGCGGGCTTTTGACTCGTCGCCCCCTCAGACGGGACATGAACGACGACGTGGCGGCGAAGGCGGCGGCCGCACGGGAGGCGCTGGCCGAGCACGACGGCGTGCTCGTCGCCTTCTCCGGCGGCGTCGACTCCTCGGTCGTCGCCGCCCTCGCGCGCGACGCCCTCGGCGACGACGCGGTCGCGTGCACCGCGAAAAGCGAGACGCTCCCGGCGGCGGAGCTGGACGACGCCGCGCGCGTCGCCAACGACGTCGGCATCGAGCACGCGATCGTGGAGTTCTCGGAGCTGGACGATCCCGACTTCGTCGCCAACGGCGACGACCGCTGTTACCACTGCCGGACGATGCGGCTCTCGCGGATGTACGAGGCGGCTAGGGAGCGCGGCATCGCCACGGTGTGTGACGGGACGAACGCCTCCGATCCCGGCGAGGGCCACCGTCCCGGCCTGGCGGCCGTCGACGAGCTGAACGTCTCCTCGCCGCTGCTGGAGGCGGGCATCACGAAGGCGGAGGTCCGCGAGATCGCGGCCCACTACGACCTCGACGTGGCGGACAAGCCCTCGATGGCGTGTCTCTCCTCGCGCATCCCTACCGGGCTGGAGGTGACCGAGGAGCGCCTCACCCGAATCGAGCGGGCCGAACGACTCCTCCGTACCTGGGGGTTCGACCAGTTCCGCGTGCGCGACCACGACGGACTCGCGCGCATCGAGGTCGGCGCCGACGAGCTGGCGGCCGCGCTGAACGCCGACTTCGTCGCCGCCGCCCGCGACCACATGTTGGACCTAGGGTTCGACCACGTCACACTCGACCTCCAGGGGTACGAGACGGGCAGCGTCAGCCCCGGCGACGCCGCCGAGCCCGAGGGCGCCGACGCGGCGGACACGGACGGCGGGCCGGTCGTCGAGGACGTGTTCGCGCGTGACTACCCGACGTAATAGGCTCCAGTCGACATCGTAGACCCGACCGATGCCGTCGGTACCGCCCCGCCTCGCGATTCGGCGCGACCCCGCATCTTCGGCGCGACTCCGCATCCCCGGCCGTGAAGCCCCGATCGCCGGGGACGGTCAGTGGTTCTCCTGTGCCGTCGCCTCCGGGAGGAACCCGGTGACGTTCTCGCGAACCAGCTCGGTCGCGCGGTCGTCGACCCGCACCTCGTTGACCGCGCAGTTGCCCTGCTCCTGGTCGAGCACCGCCGCGACCACGTCCAGCCCCTTCAGCTCGCCCGTCACGGCGTACAGCGGGCCGCCGTGGGCGACGACCGCGACGGTCTCGTCGGTGCCGACGTCCGCCCGGAGGTCGGCGAACCCGGCCCGCACGCGCTCCCATGTGTCGAGCAGCGACTCGCCGCCCTCGGGCGTCGCCTCGGCGGCCGCGTGGCCGGTCGCCGACAGAGCGTACTCGGGGTACGTGCCGAACACGTCGTCGGCATCGAGCCCCTGCAACCGGCCGAAGTCGCGCTCGCGCCACCGGGAGTCGAAGGCGGGTTCGACCCCGGTCGCCCGGGAGACGGCGCGGGCGGTCTCGGCGGCGCGCTCCAGGTCCGAGGCGACGAGGCGGTCGAGGTCGTACTCGGCGGCGAGGTGCGCCGCGAGGGCGTCGGCCTGCTCGCGACCGCGCTCGGTCAGGCTCGTCGGCGCCCACCCCTGCACCCGCCGCTCGCGGTTCCAGATGGTCTCGCCGTGGCGACACAGGAGGATCGTTCCCATTCGCTTCGAGATGGGCGCGGCCGGGACAAAAGGTCGCCGGGACCCGGCGTGCGCGCCGCTCAGTTCCCCGTCCAGCGCAACAGCGCGAGCGTCCCCTCGAACAGCACGATCATCGTCGCGCCGACGATGATCGGCGACATCCCGGTCGGGTCCGGCGAGACGATGAACGCGAGGCCGACGAACGCCGACCAGAACAGCAGGCGACGGTCCTCAAGCCATTCCCGCGTCACCAGCCCCATCATGATCGCCAGCTGAATGAACAGCGGGATCTGGAAGACGATCGCCATGTACCCCATCAACAGCAGGATGAGGTTGAACGTCTCCCGAAGGCTGAACGCCAGCACCGCGCTCTCCTCGGTGTAGCTGATGAAGTAGTTGAAGATCGTCGGCAGGACGATGAAGTGTGCGAACGCGACGCCGATCAGCCCCAGGACGAGGCTGGTCGGCACGGCCGCGAGGTAGTAGCGACGCTCGTGGGGGTACAGCCCCGGGCGCATGAAGCGGTACGTCTCGTAGACGAACACCGGCAGCCCGACGAGCAGCCCCGCCAGCGAGGCGACCTTCAGCTTCGTGAGCAGGAACTCCAGCGGGCCGTACACCCGGGGTTGGTTCTGCTCGAAGCCGACGTGGGCGTCCCAGAGGAACTCGATGATCTCCGCGGCGCTGGGCACCGTCGGCGAGACGGTGCCGATTAGGAGCACCGCGACGACGACGACGCCCGCGATGGCGAACACGACCCCCAGCCGGCGCATCATCTCCTCGATGTGCTCGGCCAGCGGCATCTCCTGGTCCTCCTCGGGCCCCTCCGCGACGCCGCCGCCGAGCGCGCCGACGCCCTCGCTCACCGCCTCCATCCCCTTCTGTGCCGCCGTCACGGCGCCGTCGCCGTCCGCGACCGCGTCGCCGCTCGACGCCCCGCCCCCGTCGCCGTCGCGGTCGCCGGCGACCGGCTCCGGAACCGGCCGGGCGTCCGCCTCCGGCGCGGCCGCCCGCTCGATGTCTGCGCCGGCGCCGTCGTCGGCCTCGTCGCCCCCGTCGGGCGCTCCGTTCCCGACCGGGGCGTCGACGCGTTCCCCGTCGGAGGCCGCGTCGTCGTCGAGGTCGGCGTCCGTGTCGTCGGCTTCGGGTCCCCTGTAGCGGTTCCAGCGCTCGTCCTCGGCGTCCCCGTGTGCGCCGTCGAGGTCGCTCTCCCCGGCGTCGGTCTCGGCATCCCCCTCGCGGTCGTCGGTCCCCGTGCCCGCGTCGCCGTCGTCGGGATCGCGCTCCTCACCGCCGCTCTCGTCGCTCTCGGGCGGCGTTCGACGGTCGACGTCGAGGCTCGCGGCGTCGTCCGTCCCTGTCTCGGCGACTCCGCCGTCCTCGGTCTCCGCGTCGGGCTCAGGATCGGGATCGGGGTCGGCGGTGGCGTCGGCGTCGGGATCGGCGGTGGCGTCGGTCCCGGCCGCCGCGTTTCCGTCATCGCCGTCAGCGCTCCGGTCGTCGTCGGTACCGTCCGCGTGGTCGACGGACTCGGCGTCGCCGGCGTCCCCGTCGCCGCCCGCCGGCGGCTCCTCCGGCGGATCCGAGTCCGTGGTCATGGTGTGACCGTCACCTCCCGGCGGTTATAGGCCTTTTCGGATAGTGTCGGGGACGGGACCGCCCCGCGGTCGCCCGACGGGGGTCGGATCGACGACCCTCGGCTGGGCGGGCGTCGAGGACCGCGCGCTCCGCGGTGAGAAAGGTTGATAACCGGCAGGCGGCACGCTCCGGGTATGTCGAGCGCGCTCGACGAGGACACCCAACGGACGCTGGCGGAGGGCCGCGAGACCGCCGGCGCCGTCCTCCGGTCCGCCCAGAAGGACCTCCAGAAGGTGTTCGTCGTCTTCCTCGTCGGGTTCTTGGGCACGTTCTACGCCCTCCGGCTGTACGTGTGGGACTTCCTCAAGGGCGTCACGCGCGCCCAGCTCAGCGATGCCGCCGGCGAGGAGGTCGAGATCATCGCTCAGACCCCCTTCGACGTGATCCTGTTGCAGGCGAAGATCGGGCTGATCGTCGGGATCGTCGTCGGGCTGCCCGTCCTGCTGTACTTCTCGCGCGACGCGCTCCGCGAGCGGGGGCTGTGGCCCCAGACCCCGGTCGCCCGCTGGAAGCTCGTCGTCATCGCGATGCTGGGACTGGGACTGTTCGCCGGCGGCGTCGCCTACGGCTACCTCGTGTTCTTCCCGTTCATGTTCGCGTTCCTCGCGAACAACGCCCTCTCGGCGGGTATCCAGCCCAACTACTCCATCGTGAAGTGGGCGCAGTTCATCGCCCTCCTCACGTTCTCGTTCGGCTTCGCCGCCCAGATGCCGCTGGCGGTCACCGCGCTGTCGTACGCGGAGATCGTTCCCTACGAGACGTTCCGCGAGAAGTGGCGCTACGCCGTCGTCGCCATCTTCGTGTTCGGCGCGTTCTTTTCGCCGCCGGACCCGTTCACGCAGGTGATGTGGGCCGCGCCGCTGCTGTTGCTGTACGGCGCGTCGCTGTACCTCGCGAAGGTAGTCGTCACCGCCCGACGCGGCAGCGAGCGCATCGACGCCGCCGCGACCGCCCGCCGCAACTGGAACGTGCTCGCCGGCGTCGCCGTCGGCGTCGCCGCCGCCGTCTCCCTGTTCTACGCCCGCGGCGGCGCCGCCGCGGTCAACGCGGCCGTCGACGACGCCGGCCTC